>CANPYY010000006.1 GCA_947588675.1 uncultured Lachnospiraceae bacterium
ACAAATACAAATTGTATATTAATACTTCTGTAAGGGTGTTTGCAATCGTCAGTACTTGTGCAGCGTGTTGTGCTGCACTATGTACTGTTACGTTATTGCAACAAGCGAAAGCGTCCCTGATAAAAGTATTAATATACAATCAAACAGCATCAGCGGTACATGCTCTATAAATATTCTCTGGCAAGAATAAAAAAACTGCTTGCCGTCCATGAATATGCCCTGTCACGCAGTCCTTCCCCGGTAAGGGCGTCATAATTTTCGGCAAATCCGCTTTTCTTTGCCATTTTTATGAATCTTTCTGCCGCAGTTTTCGCAAGTTCATATTCTCCGCACTCTGCAAGACCGTCTAACAGAAGCACTGTACTCGGCGCCCATATAGGTCCGCGCCAGTATCCGTCTGAACGGTAATATGCACTGGCAGGATTTTCAGTAGCAAAACCATATTCGGTTAAAAATCCTTTTACTTTTAACTGTTCTATCATTTTAATACGACAATCCTGCGGAAGCCTTTCACCAAGTATAAGACACATATAAGGCAATAAACTTTCATTTTTAACCATATTTCGTGTAGAACTTTGATAGGCTGCAGGCATATTATCATAAAAATTATTTTCTACAAATCTTTTAAGAAGTTCCTTTGATTCCGTGCGCCATTTTACACTTTTTTCTATAATGCCAAGTTTATCGCATATATCTGCAAGCGTTTCCATCTGGATTACCAAAAATGCCTGTAAATCAGGAGCTTCTATAGGTGGTTCAGCAGCAAATACCGTAGAATTATCCCAACCGGAATCATTTCCGTGACAATATTCATATAAACCGTTTTTATCAAAATCACGATAATTCATCCACCATAAAGTATGTTTTTCAAGCTTTTCAAAAACTTCTTCAAGCCGTTCCCTGCTTATATCCATATTTAACATCAGTTTTTTAAGCGTCCAGCCGTGAATTGGAGGCTTACAGTAATTCCATATAATATTAGAATCATTTATACTATCAGGAATCCTTCCTGAAGCATCCTGTACGTCAAATATTATCATGTACTGTTCCCATGCCGCCTCCGGATTAAAATAAGACAATGCCAACGCATTAAAGCAATTATCCCAGCTCCATATGCTGCACATATGATTTTTGGACATAAGCATTGCATTCCGGGTTAAAAACCCCCGTCTGCTTACATACGCAGACCAGTTAACATATGCCGCCAATAACGCTGTTTCCCTGTATTCATCAGGAAGTTTTGGATATTTATCTGCAAAATCAAAAAATTCCCGGTCGATTTTTAAGGCACACATATCAAAGTCATATACCTGACATACCCTGTCCCATTCGGACACAACTTCTTTTATCACAAGAAAGAAACCATCCTCTCCGCTCACATGGAGCTTTGAATATAAAGACGACTGTTCTTCCCATTTCTGATCAAGACATATTCTGCCCTTTTGCGCCCACATAACATAACTGCAGTTATTCTTATAGCAGTTTGCCACAAAACAATTTATTCCATTATTTTTCAGTTCATAAATATAATCGTATGGACCGCTTTCTGTAATAAAATCAAGGGTCATTCCCGATGATTTCCCATCTGTACGTATCAAAAGCGTTTCTTTATCTGCAAATACACACTCATACTTAATTTTCACAGATTCTAATGACAACACGGTATTCTCCATGCAGACATGTTCAATTTCATCTTTTTGAACATCTTCAGAGCCAAAAGTAATCTCCGCTATAAGCGGGTCCGGCGCAGACCCGCTTATATTTTTTAAAAAAATCCCTTCGTTATTTCCATATCCCCGCCAGTTTTCAGGAAGCTTTGAAAGCGCCATATAAGAGAAGGCCCTTGAAAATGGAATCTGTGATAAATCAATCTCAAATCTAGTGTGCATAATAACTCTCCTTTGGACCAAGATATGAATTTTTAAGTCCTTTTGAATCAGGGTATACAATCAGTTTTTCAATTACTACCGCCGGATCTATTGCATATATCCTTATGGTATGAACTCCTTCTGACAGATTACCCAAAGATTTATTTACTGTCCTTATATTATTTCTTACCGCATTAGACCATGTTGAATCTCTCCATGTACCTGCAACATATGACGAAGTAATTGTATCTGTAAGCATAATATCTCCATCGTCAACAGATATACCAAACTTCATCGTCACATTATCCCAGTCAACATTATTAGATGGCGCTATATGGGTCTGCAAAGTATATTGTTCGCTATTATCAACATATATCTTATATTCAAGATAAGGAGCTGTATATTCATCCTCAAATGTCTGTGTTGTCGGATATACTTTCATTGACGACAAGGTTCTTCCATAATCTTTTATTTCCTTCCATTCTGCCCCATTCTCTCCGCAAACAGCATCAGAATAATGAGCCGCTTCTATTGAAATATAGTCATGTGCTTCAACATATGTCATTTTTTCAAAACCTGAAGTATCTATAACAACTGCCGATACAGAAAGCGTCACTGTCTGTGAATTACCGTTAATAGTCACGGTACCTGTCTTATCTGATTTCACTTTGTCAAAATCTACTGATATTCCTATGGTATCCTGTTCCGTAACGGTACCGCTTTCTTTAGTCAGTTTTATCCAGTCTGAATCTGTAGCTGCCGTATAATCAAATGCCTTGGTTCCGCCATTTATAATATTAATATCTATGCTCTCATCGTTTATATTTGTAAATTCTGAAAGTTTAATATTTCCATTTTGATATACTTTAGTTTCTCCCTTTACATTAACATACATGGACGACTGTTCCGAAAGATTTATATATTCAGGAACCGGATAAGCTCCTTCAGGACGCCAGGATTCATATCCCACATGCCTTGCGTTTGTAGCCTGCGCCATCATTCCGTCCCATTTATCTCCTACCCTGCCCGGCATATCTTTATCATATGTATATTCCAGTTCTTTGTCAAATGCAATCGCATCATCCAGCAGTTTTGCATATATATTCGCACTTGCTACGCCAGCCTTTGCAAACGCTTTGTTAAGTCCCGAATATATCTGCATCTTTATAACATTTGTCGTCGCTACTGCAGGATAATATACAAGCTGGTAATAAGCAGCCTGAGCTTCATCCGGCAGTATATTCCTGTATTTTTCTGCACGGGTATATATACTTTCTATAGTATCAAGAACATCCACGGCTTCATTGTAATTTTCCAGACTAAAAGTAGTCCCCGTAACAATTTCCGGTTTTCTCAACGTAGTTACACGGGTGTAATCATCTATGATTTCAGAAATCTCATCTATTTCATCATCATTCAGATAACTTCCAAACTGTTCTTTTAACCAAATATCCTCGTATTCAGAAGCGCTGTCTGTATTCACCGTTCCCCATGTATCAAAATCATACGCCATATCAAGGAAAAACGATATCGGCATTTCCATAGGTTTAAGGTCGCCTACGTTTACAATCCATATATCCTTAACCCCGTAATCATATGCCATCGACATCTGTTCCCATACTTTCTGAAGCTGAAACGTCTGTGTCCACTGATATGAAGCAGGCGCGCCATTATAATCAAAATGATAATACATTCCCCATCCGCCCGGACGGTTACGGTCTGCTTCATTAGGAAGCGTTCTTAAATTACCATAATTATCTTCTGATACATTTTCTTCGACAGTACTTCCCTCCGGAAGCATTGTTGCATCACCGTCTCCTCTCATTCCTATCGTAGCTATATTATCATATTTACCGAAATTTTTTGCGCCATATGTAAAAAATTCAGTAAGTCCTTCAGAATTAGTAATCCAGTCCCATTCCCTATTACCATATTTTGATTTATTTCTCACCCAGTCCTGATGTGCAAGCATCATAGGTTCATGATGCGACGTTCCCATAACTATTCCGTATTTATTCGCAAGTTCGGCGCTCGCTTCCGGAAAATCAGCTCCATCAGCTCCAAATGAAGAATTCCACATTGCAGGCCACATATAATTAGCCTTGAGCCTTAAAAGCAACTGAAATACATGTTCATAAAACTTTTCATTAAATTTCCCTCCGCTTGAAGTTTTAAACTTATTATTGACCCAAGTACCAAGCGACGGCTCCTCGTCGTTTAAAAATATCCCCCTGTATTTTACTGAAGGCTCTTTTGAAGTCGTTCTCAATTCAGAATATTTGAATGATACAGTATCCTTATGCGCAGGATTAACATCCGCCCAGTATACCCATGGCGATACGCCCATCATTTCGGATATTCTATATAATCCGTATATCGTTCCCCGCTTATCGCTTCCTGCAATAACAAGCGCTTTTTCAACTCCTTCAAACGGGTTTTCTATAACATCTGTCTTATACACTTCCCATTTGCCTTTTATATCGTCTATTTTTAATTTTCCCGCATCTATAAGCTTATCTATAAGTTTGTTCTTTCCAATACTTCCTGCGATAATTACAGAACCGCTCAACTCCTTTTCATCCGTAACAATATCAATATCTGTATCTGAAACCCTCCTCACATCATCGGCAAAACTTTTTGATACAAGTTCAAGACCTTCGTAATCATCAGAATCATAATCAATATAAAGTTTTACCGCATTCTTACCTGAAGCAATTGTAAATATTCCATCAGGTAATTCTGTAGGGGACGGACTGCCTGTTTCCGGCTCCGCCACGCTATTATTATCATTAATACTACTATTAATATTTCCTGAAAAATCATTTGTTTTTGCCGTATCACCGGAATTTTTAATTACTTTCACCTTTATCACCTTCTTCTTTTTACTTCCATCCGTTGTCTTTACAGTAATTTTAGTACTTCCTTTTTTCTTTGCTTTTATCACACCTTTTGCCGTAACTGACGCAACTTTCGGTTTTCCCGATTTGTACCTGAGTTTTTTATTAGTTGCATTGCCCGGAAGCACTTTAACCTTTAACCTGTATTTGCTTCCTGTTTTCATATTAATAGTTTTCTTTTTAGGACTTGTTATTTTTATTTTTTTTACCGGCACCCTCTTTTTCGCATATGCATCAGTTGCCGGCGCACATACAATGCTTAGCGCAAATACACCAATCATAATCCATGAAATTATTTTTTTATTCATATTGCAATACCTCCATATATTATAGTACAATCATTTTATAATACAATTTTTTTATATTCTTTGCGATAATTGCGAAAAATATTGTCATTCTTGTCATGGAGGGCGATTAATATGGACGATACTGCATATGATGTCATTTTTCAGAAACTAAGTTCCTATCATGCCTATGATAACTATCCTAACTACCATATACATAATTTTTACGAAATATATCTGCTGCTTGAAGGAGACATTAATTTTTATGTACAGCAGTCATGTTATCATGTAACATCATGTTCCCTTGCCATTATTAACAGCCTGGAACCTCACAAAGCCTCAAACAACAAAAACGCCGTATTTTCACGTATATATTTTCATATACCGCCTTCATTTATGGAAAAATACTCTCTGGCCAATACTGATTTGTCACACTGTTTTACAAACCGCTGTGTGGGAAATAATAACATACTAAGCCTGACTAAACACGAAGAAAAATATATTATAGATATATACAACAATTTATTACAAGTTAAAAATTCGGATAATAATAATTTTGGCAACAAACTGCTTTTTGACACATATATAATTCAACTTCTTATATATATCAATAAATTATATAAGGGACAATCTTTCGCTGCACCTAAAGAATATTCCCATGACGTACAGTTTATTATAGATTATATAGATTCTCATATTACAGAAAACATATCGCTTGATATTCTGTCAAAAAAACTATCCCGCGACAAGTACTATTTAAGCCACAAATTCAAAAAGGAAACCGACACCTCGATACTTCACTATCTTATCCTGTCACGCATCTCCAAAGCCAAACAATTACTACAGGAAGGTCTGAATGTTACCGAAACATGTTATAACTGCGGATTTTACGATTATTCCAATTTTATAACAACTTTTAAAAAAATAACGGGATATACTCCAAAGAAATATCAGCAGAACTTCAGCTTAAACCGCTAGCGTAGAAATATATATGTTTTACATTTGTAAAACGACAAATTTTCAGCCGGTTCCGGTCTCTGCCATATAATGCGCTCTCACCTGTTTTTGGAAATAAAACCGCATATAATATCAAAACATGCTATTCTGCATAATTATAACAGAGAACCGGCTTCTTCTTTATATCTTATTTATTTTGCAATATCCGGTCTGTAAGAACTTTTCTGCGAAACAATTCTGTTAAATACAAGCTCATTATCAGTAGTATTCTTACTGTCTACACAGAAATATCCCTGTCTTAAAAACTGATATTTATCTCCCGGCTTTGCTTCTTTAAGCGCCGGCTCAAGATAACAGTTTTTAAGTATTTTAAGCGAGTCCGGATTCAGGTTGATGCTTCCATCCTCATTATATACTCCCTTTTCTTCATCAATAAGATTCTCGTAAAGATAGACTTTCGATTTAATCGCAGTATCGGCACATACCCAGTGTATTGTTCCTTTTACTTTTCGTCCGGTAAATCCCGAACCACTCTTTGTTTCGGGGTCGTAAGTACAGTGTATTTCCACTACATTACCGTTATCATCAAGTATATAATCTTCACATTTAACAAAGTAGGCGCTCATAAGCCTTACTTCATTGCCCGGAAACAGCCTGTAATATTTTTTAGGAGGCTCTATCATAAAGTCTTCTCTCTCTATATAAAGCTCCCTCCCAAAAGGCACCTTTCTTGTTCCCATATCAGGATTTTCCTGATTGTTAGGAACATCAAGATATTCTATCTGCTTTTCAGGATAATTTGTTATGACAAGCTTAACTGGATTGAGCACAGCCATCATTCTTGGTCTTGACATTTTAAGGTCTTCCCTTATACAGTATTCAAGCATTGCATAATCTATAGAACTCTGTGCTTTTGATACTCCAACCATATTCATAAGCATCCTTATTGATTCAGATGTAAATCCCCGTCTTCGCAGCGCAGCAAGAGTAACAAGCCGCGGGTCATCCCAGCCGTCAACAGTTCCATCCTCAACAAGCTTTTTAATATAACGTTTTCCTGTTATTACGTTCGTAACAAACATTTTGGCAAATTCAATCTGCCTGGGAGGCATATCAAATTCAAGTTCACGTACAACCCAGTCATAAAGGGGCCGGTGATCTTCAAATTCAAGCGTACATAACGAATGCGATATTCCTTCTATTGCATCTTCAATCGGGTGCGCAAAATCATACATTGGATATATGCACCACTTATCGCCGGTATTATGATGCGGCACATGGGCAACACGGTAAATTACAGGGTCCCTCATATTTATATTAGGTGACGCCATATCTATTTTTGCACGCAGAACTCGCGAGCCATCTTCAAACTCACCGTTTTTCATACGTATAAATAAATCCATATTTTCATCAATGCTTCTGTCCCTGTATGGGCTATTGCTTCCCGGCTCGGTCAGCGTACCGCGCAAATTTCTTATTTCTTCCGCAGACAAATCATCCACATATGCCTTACCTTTTTTTATAAGTTTTACGGCGGCCTCATACATTTTTTCAAAATAATCTGAAGCAAAGTACACGTTATCTATATTTATATCACCACAAAGCCACTCCACATCACTCTTTATTGCCTCTACATATTCCGCATCTTCTTTTGTGGGATTAGTATCGTCAAATCTTAAATTAAATACTCCATTATATTTTTTAGCGACTCCATAGTTCAAAAGAATTGATTTTGCATGTCCAATATGCAGATAACCATTTGGCTCAGGCGGAAATCTCGTCATAATATGGTCATACACGCCATTTTTTATATCCTTATCTATTTCCTGTTCTATAAAATTACGGGATTCAGTAACTTTTTCATCCATATAGATATCCTCCTTCAGTATTATCATTGTACCATAATTTCTTATAATATCATATTTTGCATATATTGGAAAGTAAAATTCAGGCATATTATAGTATTTTCTGTATAAAACACTATAATATGCCTTTTTCACTTATTTATTATATTCAATATTGCCTATATTTATTTAAATAAATGTCCGCCTATTCTGTATTTTGCACCGCTAAGATATCCGCTAAAAAATTTATAATTTTTCATGTTTTTGGTCTTTCCTCTGTAAACAACTGTCTTCTCACCGGAAAGCGCGGCTTTAGCTGCTTTTATACACTGCTTTTCATTTGCTGACTTAAATTTTCCCGCATCATATCTTGCAAGCGCCCTTTTGAGCGAACCATTACGTACAGGTGAAAACTGTGAACGCTGATATATAACTGACCTTATATCCGATGGGAATAATTTTGACTCTACTCTGTTCATAACTACTATACCAACTGCCAGTTTACCTGCATAAGGCTCTAAATTTGCTTCACAATATATAATAGCCGACATAATCCTGAGGTCCGCTTTACTGTATTCTGTTTGTTTCTTATTTTGTTTTTTACTTTTTTTATCATCGTCGGTTACCGATTGCTCCTCAGTATCTTCCTGCTCATCCGAAACAGTATCCGCTACTGTGTCCTGTGTATTATTAACTACGGCATCCTGTTCTGCATATGCTGTATTATCCTGTACCGGCTCCGCAGTACTTATTGTATTGTCTTCCGTTATACTTTGAACAGTTCCATTGTCAACAGTTTCTTCTGCATAAGCTGAATTAGTATTCATAAACAGCATTATAACAAGCGTACTAATAAAAACTAATGCAATCTTTTTTAAATTCATAATATCCTCCAAACTACAATGTTAAATGATTTATTTTTACGCAACTATTACGAAATCATTTAACAACTTTGTAACAATTATAACAGAACTGAAATACTTTTTCAACACCCTCTTTTTTCCATTTGCATCCCATTATTCAAAAAAAACACTGTAAATATGCCATTTTTTAGCATTCTTTACAGTGTTTTAATATTTTTTCGTTATTTATTAACACAATTTCTCAGTCTGTAAATGTTACAAAACTATTTCACTTCATACACATTATAAATTTAGCAATATTTTTTAGCAATATCATTCAAACTTAATGTTCCGCCAAATATATCGAGAGCGCTTCCTACCGTAAAATCAACTCTTTCATTACCAATATCGCAAATCTTTTCTATATCGTCATACGAAGCAATTCCTCCGGCATATGTCGCAGATACATCTTTCATATTACCTAACAGCGACACTACATTTTCTTCTATTCCCGATGCCTTGCCCTCCACATCCACGGCATGTACTAAAAACTCTGAGCAGTACTCCGTAAATATGTTTATCGTATCTTTTGACAATCTGACATCAGTAAATTTCTGCCACCTGTCAGTCACAACATAATAATCATCATCTTGTTTCCTGCAGCTTAAATCTATGACAATATGCTCTTTTCCAAGTATATATGTAAGTTTTCTGAGATTTTCATAATATATTCTGCCGTCCCTGAAAACATAAGAAGTAACGATTACATGCGAAGCTCCCATATCAATCATACTTTCCGCATTATCACATGTAATTCCGCCGCCTATCTGAAACCTCCCCGGATATAATGACAGCACCCTCTCCGCCTGCCTTATATCAGCAGCATATTCATCCGTTCCGTACCTGTTAAGGAGTATAATATGTCCTCCCTTTAATCCCAATGATTCATATAACGACGCATAATATTCTGCACCGGAACAGGAAACATAGTTTTCCGTAACATTTTTTAATCCACCGGTATCACTTAAACTGCCGCCTACTATCTGTTTGACTTTACCATCATGTATATCTATACATGGTCTGAACCTCATATGGCAACCATCCAATCTTACAATACAGTAATAATTAATTATAACCCAAGTATACTCTCAACCTCTTTCTGCATATCCGCGGTGTCGCATACCCTGTCATGAAGCACGGGCGCCGAGCTTATATCTTCTATTGCAGCCGGAACGCTTACACCGGATATACGTGAAAGTTCATTAATAAGGCTGTAATCATCCATTACTTCATAAGAATTATCAATTGCGCACATTACGCTCCTTGCAAACTTATATGGGCTGGCAGTAGAAGCAATTACACATGGCGTACTGTCATTTGTTTCATCCCTGTATTTTTCATAGACACACGCTGCTACTGCCGTATGAGTATCTATAACATAACCGGCCGCATCATATATTTCTTTAATACATGCCGCAGTTTCTTTTTCCGTTGCATAACCGCCATAAAATACCGACAGCTTTTCTTTCATAGCATCTGTTATGGAATATGAACCTTTCAACGATAATTCCTTCATAAAATTTTGCGTCTTAACGCCATCTTCACCTGATATGATGTAAATCAGTCTTTCAAGATTACTTGAAATAAGTATATCCATCGATGGCGAACTTGTCAGTATAAACTCCCGATTCTTATCGTAAGTACCTGATTTAAAGAAATCATATAAAACTTTATTTTCATTTGACGCACATATAAGCCTGCCTACAGGTATTCCCATGCTTTTTGCATAAAAAGCAGCAAGTATATTTCCAAAATTACCTGTGGGCACAACATAATTCACCTTATCCTTCGGCCTTATCCTGCCGTTTTTAACAAGCCTTCCATAAGCGTATACATAATATACTATCTGAGGTACAAGCCTTCCTATATTAATCGAATTAGCCGACGAAAAACGATATCCTTTTTCAGCCATTCTTTCAGCCAGTTCCTTATTTCCAAACATATTTTTAACGCCTGTCTGCGCATCGTCAAAATTACCCTCGATTCCAATAACATATGTATTGTTTCCACGCTGGGTAACCATCTGTTTTTCCTGCACCGGACTTACTCCATGTTTTGGATAAAACACTATGATTCCGGTTCCTTCCACATCGGCAAACCCCGAAAGAGCAGCCTTACCTGTATCTCCGCTGGTAGCCGTAAGAATAATAATCTTATCGTGTACATCATTTTTCTTAGCCGCGCATGTGAGCAGATGCGGAAGTATTGACAATGCCATATCCTTAAATGCAATCGTCGCACCATGGTACAACTCCAGATATTCTGCCCCCATTACTTCTTTAATCCTTGTTATTTCCTCTATATCAAATTTTGAATCATATGCCTTTTCAATACAGTTTTTAAGTTCTTCCTCTGAAAAATCCGTTAAAAATTCTTTCATAACCATATAAGCAGTCTGTTTGTAGTCCATATCGGAAAGCGCTTCAAGCCCCACAGGAAGTTTTGGAACCGATACCGGAACATATAATCCTCCGTCATCTGCAAGTCCTTTCAAAATCGCCTGTGACGCCGTAACTTTTTTATCGCTGCCTCTTGTACTCTTGTACAGTATATCCATTGTATATATCTCCTTAAATTTTATAATATACGATTATAGCATTTGAAATATGGCATTTCAATACAATTGCCTTTATTATTTTTTGAAAAATTCATGACAGCCGTAACTGAACAGATATTCAAGGCAGTTATCAAACCATCTTACATTATCTGAATCAGCAAGGCTCCTGCATACAAAATACTCTGCCCCACGCGAATTGTCCTCTCCGTTTACTGCTCTTTTTACGGCTTTTTTTGTTATATCAGAAATTTTTACCGAATAATAACGTCCATCCGATATCGGCGAAAACTGGTAAGTCCTTCCTGAATGCGCAAAGACCACTCCTTTTATACTGTTTGGAAAATGCCTGCTTTTCATACGGTTAATAATAACGTTTGCTACAAGCATCCTTCCCGATATATTCTCGCCTCCCGCTTCTGCCTCCACTATTCTGTACAGTATTTCATACTCTGACTTCGTAAGGTTAAGTTTTTGCCTGTATTTTGTTACAAGACCATTTACTTTTTCTTCAGCTTTGTGTACAACTGCGGATGACTCAACGGTTTTCTCATGGTTTTGCTGGCTCATGATAAGATTATCCGTAACATTTTCTTTATCTTCGCTGCCCGTATACAATACAGATGAACATGAAACAACCTCGCCAAGAGTTTTTACATATACGCACAGCTCGCCCGATGACCCGGCTGCAAATGCAAATGTGTATTTTATGGCAGGACATAATATAAGCATCAGGCACAGAACTGCAAACAATTTTTTCATATACAATCTTCCTTTCATTACTATTATACATACCCTCTTTAACAATTATGTAACATTTTTGTAATTTTATTCCAATTGTATACGCATTAAATAATTGTTCATAATTTGTTTACCCTTTGCACATTACGCCTTCATTTGTGAACAATATACTTAGAATCAGAAATATAGTAGTGGCTATGGTAAAATGCTTTTTTACGTTTTTCATATTATCAAGGGCTGTCCGACACAATCGGATGGCCTTTCCTCCATTTTACGGATAAACCGTTCGATTATCTGAACATAATATAGAATCCCAGCAGATACAAAACGAGATACACTATTACCATCCCGCCGTTAAGAAATGCAGATACTGATACAGGACCTTTCTTTACATCTTCCCGTTTCAAATTACGGTATGACACAAAAAATGCCCACGCATTTACTATAAGAGAAATAATCGGAACAATACCTACAATCTGTCCCGCATTTCCAAGATTTATAACAGATATTATACACATGGCAATAAACATTATTAAAGACAAAACTCCCAAAATAAAAGCCGCAATAACAGAAACAGGCAGTTTCTTTGTAGCTATTTTAAGTATACGCCTTTTTCTCCATTTTGCAGCTTTATAATTATCCAATCATATCACCCTTTTTATATTACCGACTTTTTTCTTATAAACATTATCATTTTATATAATCCATAACCTATAATAACCCCGGCCACATTTAAAATTATATCATCTATATCAAAACTTCCAACTTTAAATACTAACTGCATAGTTTCTATACATGACGTGATACAAAATCCATTAAGAACTATTACCATAAAATTTCTGTATGCCTTTGACAGTAATGGCATACAAAATCCAAATGGAATAAATGCTGCAATATTACCGATTATATTCAGGGAAAACAATTCTATGCCAAATACGCCTCTTAACCTTACATATCTTCTTATCTCTGAAAACGGAATGAGATTATACCTGTAACCGTGTATATCCGCCCTTCCATAACGCTCGCTGAAAAACAAAAAATATACTAACAGAATAATATATAACCAAAAAGAAAGCCATATAATAAATGTAAATTTCTTTTTATGCCTGTTAATCAAATTGTAAACACCATCCACCTGATTTTTGTATAATTATACGCATGTATTATATACTATGCTTCCG
Source organism: uncultured Lachnospiraceae bacterium (assembly GCA_947588675.1). Lineage (GTDB taxonomy): Bacteria > Bacillota > Clostridia > Lachnospirales > Lachnospiraceae > V9D3004. Next base: position 13,229 of record CANPYY010000006.1, read on the forward strand.
GAAGTTTCATATCTCCCGGTTTGATAAGTTTAATATACCTCATAAATTCAGAAAAGCACAATGTAAGAAGCGCCGGGGCAATAAAGTGCATTACCACAATTTCCACAATAACAGGCAACGGCGAAGCGCCGCCTTCCGTAACCATTGTCTGATATGTCATAAGCTGCCCTACCAGTCCTGAAGTTCCCATACCTGAACCGGTGGCGTTATTCGTCATATGTAAAACACACGTTGATATCGGACCAAGTATAACGCTTGTAAGAATAGGCGGTATCCATATAAGAGGTTTTCTTACAATGTTAGGCACCTGGAGCATACTTGTACCTACGCCCTGAGCCAAAAGACCTCCAACTTTATTTTCCCGGTAACTTGCAACCGCAAAACCTACCATCTGCGCACTGCATCCTATCGTAGCCGCCCCGGCTGCTATACCTGAAAGTCCTAGCGACACTCCAATCGCCGCAGAACTTATCGGAAGTGTAAGTATCATTCCCATCAGCGCTGAAACTACTATTCCCATAACAAACGGATAACTCTCAGCCCCCATGTTTACCAGATTACCAATCATAGTCATAAAAGATGAAATAGGCGGTCCGAGTATTATTCCCACTATACTTCCGGACGCAATCGTAATAAGCGGCGTAAGAAGTATATCAAGATGCGTTCTTCCTGATATAAGCCGTCCCAGCTCAATTCCAACAAGCGCAGCTACGAATGCTCCAAGCGGTTCTCCCGGAAGCCCTGTAATAGTATTTACTCCGGCTTCATCGATGGCAAAACTTAAAACCACGCTGTTTTCAAAAATCTTTCCTGCCCATGCGCCAACCATTCCCGCTACTCCTGCCGACACCGTAACAAGGGCCGGGGATTTGAATTTTGAAGCGACTCCAACTCCTATTCCCGCACCAGTAAGCGCCTTGGCTATTGTTCCTATTGCAATGATATATATTCCGGCTTTTCCTGTTACAAAGGCTCCTATCTGGCATATAATTGTTCCTATAATAAGCGTTGCAAATAACCCAAGAGCCATCCCCGAAAGACCATCCACAAAAATATGGTTAAGTACCTTTTTAAGACTTTTCATATTCAAATTCCTCCATCCGGTAAAATAATCTGTGATTCGCCGTAAATAATATCATATAAAACCGTTTTGTTCAATAATGTCCGAATATTTTTTTGCAGTATCCATACCTTTTTCTATAAGATTGTCCCCATACTGTTCTTTTATAATCCTTGAATACATTTTATTCTCATCTTCAAGCTTTTCAATCTGATAACAAAGAGCCTGCATGTATTCGTCTGAAACCACGCCTTCAAAAAACAGTTTCATGTCATAAAGCATCTCTTTTGCAGAAGATATAAGTTTTTGGTTTTTATATCTGGCGGCAAGCAGTATTTTATCATATGCCGCATACTGTTTGTTCTTGTTAAAACCTCTTGTAGTTTCCGAATGCGTATCCAGATATACAAAAAACATATGCAAGAACATAAGGTCGTCCTTAGAAATGCCATACGGAAACAGGGGATTAATATCCAACATCCGAAATTCAATATAATCCGTACCGTTTTCATAAAGTTTATCAAGCGTATATATGTCATGGCATTTCAACCTTACAGGATAATAAAGTTCTGATTCTGAACAAAGCAATCCTCTTTCAACCATGCTCCTTATGGACTTTATATATGCGTTAAAATTTGAATAGTTCAGAACCGGTTCAAACTTGTTCCAGTAACCATTTCTTCCACATCTTCTTGAAGATTCATTATCAAACATTGTAGCGCCGTATTCGGTATCGCTTATAAAGGATATGTCAAATACCGGGCTTGCTCCCATAAGAAGCACGGGAAGCCATGTATATTCCGCAGTTTTTGCTGCAAGTTTTACATACCTTCCATTTTTATATTCTTTGAAATCAGCAAAATTACTTTCTTCAAATCCTTTTCTAAGACATTCATCCGAAAACGAAAAATTAAAATGTATGCCGCAATAAAGCATTTTCTTTTTATCATACTTTTCCGCAAGTATTTGTCTGTATTCTTCCCTTGATTTGTCCGCACCGCCAAATTCCGCAATTTTAATATCATACCCCGGCTTTATACAGGGCGGAACGGAAAACGGCCATATAAACTCCCGGTTTTTATTTCCCGTATTTTTAAGCACGGAATCCGCCTTATGATATATCTGTGCCAGAGCATTGTACAACAGAGGTATACTGTCATATATGTCCGTCACAAATTCCATCTGGCTCTCAGCAAAATCCTTAGATATATGAGAGTCATTAAACAACAGGCTGTCTGTTGACAGGAACCCATCTTCCGTCACACGCAGACTTTCCAGTTCAAGGCCAAAAGTTGCCTCTAAATTAATCATTTCACATTTCATAATATTCATCATCCTATGTTTTATTTATTTTATTATTTTACATAAAGTCTGCTTAGATGTAAATATCAAAAAGTAATTTTAAATATTTTAGGTATTGACAAATATAAATACTTAGTGTATTATCAGTATTGTTGCAAAATAATATTGATAATTTATGCGCGAGTGGCTCAGTGGTGGAGCACCTCCTTGCCAAGGAGGGGGTCGCGGGTTCGATCCCCGTCTCGCGCTTTTTTATTTGCAAATATTGTAACTTATTATAAAAAGCATGGTATTGTTAAATGCCATGCTTTCATTATATATACAACTGACTTTATGATTAACATTACGTTACAATTATTTTACACTCTACCGTACTGTGTTCTTCAGACACATCATTTTCTTCAACCATATCAAGTACAGGAAGCCCGTCAATATCAAAGTGCACCCTTCTTATTCCGCTGCTTCTTACTCCGTCTATTCCGGGTCTTGCGTGATATGTATTCCATATATCCCCATACTCATCAATAACATACGCATTATGCCCTGTACCAAATTCCCCCGGCACGCTCCTGGACGTCAATATAGGATAATTACATTTTTCCCAGTTTTCCCTGACAAGAAGATCTTTACCTTTATCTATTGTAAGCATACTTACGACATATGAAGTATCAACCGCCGCGCTTGAAAACGTAAGTACAATTCTGTCTTCAAAAAGAAGGGCAAAGGGTCCCTCGTCAACAAATGTATGGTTATTTGCCCAGCCATAATCAGGTTTTGACAAAACTACCGGGTCTGAAAGAAGTTTCCATGGTTCATCCGGGTTTAATTTTGCAATATAAAGCCATGCGCCAAGATCTTTGGGGACAAACTGCCTCTGTGACCACACAACGTAATAATCGCCCTGCCACATATAACAGGTCATATCAAGCGTTATTTCCTTACCCGCTTCACATATATCAGTACCGTCTTTTCTTACAACTCTTTTGGGAGCCGACCAATCATCTTTTACAGAAGGATTTCCTCCTTTGCGAAGCGCCATTACATGCGACTCCTCACAGAAAAATTCTCCCGGGGTAAGCGCAAGGAATATATATAATTTTCCCTCTATCTCATGAAACTCCGGCGCCCATAAAAGTCCTTTCGCATAATCATACGTTTCAGAATCCAGTATAAGCTTTTCTTCGGCAGAAACCAGCTTTGGTATAGAATCAGCTTCCCTTACATAAAGCGAATGGTTTCCGTCTGCATCATTAGTTGCAATAAAATAATATTTTCCATTCCAATATGTGATACAGGGATCGGCTCTGTTATATGCTATCGGAAATTCAAAATGATCCTGATGAATTTTTCCTTTTACATTATATTCTCCCGGAGTATTAAAATCTACTTCCGTCACATCCCAGTCTATTCTCTTTAATGCCGTAGTTTTATCGCTATATACTGCGCATGCCCGTACCTTATTTAAATCGTCTATATTATTTACCTTTATTTCTTTATCAATAATTGTATCTACATGGGTTGCTACTGTAAGCTTTTTAATAAGCCTGTCAGCAATTTCATCGGATATATCAGTAATACCATAATCCGCCACCCCTTCAATATCTGTCTGAACAGCGTCAAATGCAGGCGTTTTTGTTTCATAAACCTCACCGGATACATCACACGGTAAAAATTCAGATATTTTTGAAACAAACCATTTATAATCTCCGCCGCACCATTTAATTATATAATAGTCATTTTCTTTATCATACTCACATACCGCTTTTTCTATCAGGCTTTTTGAAAGACGTATAAGCCCCAGCTCTTTATACTTTATAAGATCATTACTTACAAATATAACAATGCTTCCTTCACTTTCGTAATCAGCATTTCCCTCGCCGTCAGTCCTTATGGCGGAAATTCCAAATCTTCCATCCCTCATCTTAAACACACATGGATTTTTCAGGCATTTGGGATTAAGCGAACCGTCTTCATTTTCCGTTGCAAGCGCAAAAAGCACTCCCGAATTATGGTTAAGCGGAACATATTTTCCGTCATTTTCCAGCGCAAGATGCATACTGAATGCAATTCTCGCATCATAATAATTTGAATCAATTGGTTTCCTCGTATAATACAAAAGCTTTTTCATAAATTCCTCCGTACGCTCTTTTAATATCTTATTTTTATTTTAATTTTTTTAACATTCCCGACATTATCTTTTACTATTATGGTGTGTTTACCTTTTTTTCTTATACTATATACGGCATCCTCCGGATTCTTCTTCTTTCCATCAATTTTAACCGAGGCTACGCCGCTGTCTTTATCCGAAACTTTAAATATTACAGGTTTTTTATATGTTTTATTATTTTTAATCTTACTTATTACAGGTTTTTTCCTGTCTATAAAAAACGTAACGGTACGCTGCTCTCCGCTTGCAGCTTTAAGTATTACCGTATGCTGTCCATGCTTATTAAATGTCGTATCATTTCCGATTTCCCGTCCTTTACAGACTGCTGAAACCGCACCGTCATAATGAAGTTTTACAGCTTTTTTGTAACTGTTTCCCTGAAGCACCCCGCTTACCTGTATATCAGAATTACACAGCGCATACAGTTTAAGGTCTTTATTTATTTTATCAAAACTCAATTTCCAGGTTGCCTTTTTTGGATTGGCAGAATCAATAACTCCATTTTCATCTACAGCTATAATGTCTGAATCAAACTCCACCGAATAAATCATATAATAGTTTTGCAGCATTGCAGATTTATTTATTCCTGCTTCTTTAAATTCCTTTGACGACATGTCTTTTTCAACATCGTCAGAAATATCGTCATCAGAAATCTTATCGCCGCTCAATATAAATCCTCTTTCCCATATCTGGCCGCTTCCTTTTACCGTACTTTCCTGATTAGCCTTATACCACTTTTCAATTGATAAAGTCCCTGTTGAAGAAGACCCATCAGACGTTTCGTTGTTCACATAATATTCCGTACCATCAATAACCTCTATTTCAAAGCCTTCCTTTTTCATGTCTTTATCAATAGCTTCCTCTGTATACACAGGAGTTTCCTTTGCGTTCATCAGGTTATTCATATAATCAATATACTCCTGTTTATTCAGACAAACTTTAGCCGTTTCAGTAATAATTCCATCTCCTGTTACCTTTTGCGTTATTCTGCATTCAAAACATCCGGTAAACATAAATGACATAATTACTACTAACATCACAAACAGCAATTTCTTTTTCATATAATATACTCCTTTAACCTTAAATATAAACATAATGGGACTGTTTTGAAACAGCCCCATTCTTAATTTCGGCAGTAACATAACCAAAAATGTATTTTATATATTCCATAAGCAGGACATATCGCTAGTCATTAAAGTCCTTTTCAAATTCCATTATGGTACCTGTTTTTGCATTGATAGTAACATCATATTCATAAATGCCTTCAACCATCGATATATCGTATACCTGCATACCGTCATCATTGTCAAATTCACATTTTACAATGGTTGCATTAGGCGCCTTTTTAAGCGCTATGTTTTTTGCCTTCGTTACACCTATATATTTGCTCGCCTTAGATGTACTCGTATTTACTGTTTCCCACTTATACTCAAGCAGCTTTCCGGACGAAGCATTATATACAAGTTCATATCTTTTGCTGCCCTTCTGCAGTTTTACGTCATATTCTGATACGCCGTCGTCATAATCCATATGAATATTGATTACGCTGGCATTTTTAACCTTTTTAAGAGCCTTTTTCTGTATGGCGCTTTTCGACATCTGTTTGCCGTTTTGATATGGCTTTGTATTAATTTCCCATCCATATTCGATAAGCGCGCCTGTTTTTGAATTATACTGAAGCGTATAAATCTTATTCTTTTTCAAAAGCTCAATGTCATAAACAAAAACACCGTTTTCCATATCGGTATCCGTTTCAATGACCTGCGCTCCTTTTACTTCTTTTAACGCCGCTTTTTTCGCTGCGCTAAAGCTGTTAATTGACTTTGCAGAAACATTATCAGCTCCGTTTATCACTGATACTGCCATAAACGCCAGAGCAACTGCCATAACTTTTTTAATGATTTTCATAATAATGACCTTCCTTTCTGTGGCTCATAGTATAGTAATTGAGTCATAATATTTTAGTTACTTTTATTATACTACTTTTAATCACAGATTGTAAAGTTTTATTACACGCATCCTATCAAATCATTTATATCGCTGATTTTATGTTTCCTCATATATTTTTCAATACCGTTTATTATATCTTCAGTAACTGACGGATTGTTAAAATTTGCCGTTCCAACGGCAACCATAGACGCCCCGGCCATAATAAATTCAAGCGCGTCTTCGGCGCAGGTTATTCCTCCCATTCCTATGACCGGTATATTTACCGCATGTGAAGCCTGATATACCATTCTTACTGCTACCGGTCTTATTGCAGGTCCCGAAAGGCCTCCCGTTTTATTTGCGAGCGCAAAACACCTTTTTTCAACATCTATTTTCATACCCGTAATAGTATTTATAAGCGATATTCCATCGGCTCCGCCGCTTTCAGCAGCCTTTGCCATTTCAGTTATATCCGTAACATTTGGACTCAATTTCATGACTACAGGCTGCGCTGCGTGTTTTTTTATCTCCGCAGTTATCTTTTCTACAGCTCCCGCATTCTGCCCGAATGCTATTCCGCCTTCCTTTACGTTCGGACAGGATATATTTATTTCAAGAAGGTCGGCGCACGTATCAGAAAGTTTTTCTGCTACCTCGCAGTAATCACCGGTGCTTTTCCCACACACATTTACTATTATTCTTGTATCAAACTTATTAAGAAACTCCAAGTCTCTTTTTATAAACGTATCAATTCCGGGATTCTGAAGTCCGATGGCATTAATCATTCCCCCATATGTTTCCGCAATTCTCGGCGTAGGATTTCCCGGCCACGCTACATTTGCAACTCCCTTCGTAGTCACGGCGCCAAGTTTTGATAAATCTACAAAGTCCGCGTATTCCATTCCTGAGCCAAATGTTCCCGAAGCAGTAGTAACCGGATTTTTCATTTCTATACCCGCAAAATTTACACTCATATTCATGAAAAATCAACCTCCCTCACGTTAAACACCGGACCGTCTTTACATATACGTTTATTCTTTACCATGCTGTGGCTGTCTGTATCGCTGCTTTTACATACACATGCCAGACACGCTCCTATTCCACATGCCATTCTTTCTTCAAGCGATACCCACGCATCAATGTTTTCTCTGCACGCATATTCTTTTACCGCTTTAAGCATTGGCATGGGACCGCATGCAAACATAATATCCGCTTTAATACCGTTTTTGCTTATTGCATCTATTACCGTACCTTTTGTGCCTGCGCTTCCATCGTCGGTTGCTATATATACATTCCCATATTCTTCAAAATCTTCATTCATAAAAAGCACATCCCGATAACCAAGCACTATGTTCTTACTGCCCTTCAATGTCTTGGACAGCTTTAGCATGGGCGGTATTCCAATCCCTCCGCCGATAATAACAATATTTTTACCTTCCGTATCAGGATTTCCATATCCGTTTCCAAGGGGTCCTGTAATATAAAGCCTGTCACCCGGTTCCTTTTTTGCAAATTCTGATGTTCCTTTTCCGACAATCCTGAAAACAAGCCTTATCATTTTATTTTCAATATCCGTATCGCATATACTTATCGGTCTCGGAAGCAGCTCGCTTTTGCTGTCGCAGTATACCGAAACAAATTGTCCGGGTATTGCTTTATCTGCAATATCTTCTGCCTCAATCCACATACTTACTATATCTTTCGTAATATATTCCTTTGAATTAATTGTGTATGGTTTTTTACCCATTAACGCCATTATATTTTACCTTCCTATATTGCTGTTAATATCCTCTTTCATATCGAGTACGGCCTGCCTTGAAGCATCAGCATATCCCTTTTCTCCAAAGCGACTGTATTCATCCTTTTTATATGCCGCTATAATCCCGCGCGAAGAATTGATAATAGCTCCAAGCCCGTCCTCATTAAAAAATCCGGCAAGGTCAGAGCCTTTACCACCCTGTGCGCCATATCCCGGCACAAGTATATATGTTTTTGGCATAAGCTTTCTCAAGCGTTTACCCATTTCAGGATATGTGGCTCCAACCACTGCTCCGACATAACTGTATTCATCTCCGATAACAGAACTTCCCCATTCATTGACCTTTTCTGCAACAAGCTCATATAAAGGTCTTCCATTTATAAGCCTGTCCTGAAATTCACCGCTTGACGGATTCGATGTCTTTACAAGTATAAATATTCCCTTTTTCTCCTTTTCACATATCGAAACAAAAGGATTAATACCGTCAGAACCAAGGTAAGGATTTACTGTAATAAAGTCTTCATTAAACGGATGGTATATATTTTCTCCTACTTCTACGCTTCCAATATGCCCTGCCGCATAAGCAGATGAAGTTGAGCCGATATCGCCGCGTTTTACATCACCGATAACAACTAACCCCTTCTCTTTACAATAATCCACCGTCTTTTTAAACGCCGTAAGTCCCGGTATTCCAAATTGTTCGTACATTGCTATCTGCGGTTTTACCGCCGGAACAAGTTCACATACTGCATCAACTATACCTTTATTAAACTGCCATATTGCCTCAGCGGCTCCAAAAAGCGTTTCACCAAATTCACTATACGCCTTTTTTTTAATATACTCCGGTATATAAGACAGCATCGGATCCAGCCCCACCACTATCGGCGCCTGTGTTTTTTTAATGTTTTCAATAAGTTTATTAATCATACGAAACCTCCATATTTATATATTGACTGCTACATTTTGATTGAAGAATCATATACTTTTTTCCCCGCTACATATGTCTGTTTTATAATACCCTTTACCTTTTTACCATTAAACGGCGTATTTTTCCCTTTGGAAAAAAATGTTTTTTTATCTATTACATACGAAGAATCTATATCCGCTATTACAAAATCCGCCGTCTTTCCTTCCTCTAAGCTTCCCCGGTCAATTCCCGCAATACGCGCCGGATTGGTACTCATACACCGAACAAGCTCATAAAGAGTTATAACTCCTTTATCTACAAGTTCAGTATATGCAAGAGAAAAAGCTGTTTCAGAACCTACAATGCCAAAAGGAGCATCTTTCATCGAACCGCTTTTTTCTTCTTCTCCATGCGGCGCATGATCTGTGGATATAGCCTCAATTATCCCGTTTTTTATACCTTCTATAAGCGCTTTTACATCTTCCTCCGAGCGAAGCGGAGGATTCATTTTATAATTAGCGTCGTCTCCCGGTATATCCATATCTGTAAGCGTAAAATGATGCGGGCACACCTCGCCGGTAACATTAAGCCCCTCTTTTTTAGCAAGCTCTATCATTTTTACACTGTCCTTTGTAGACACATGGCACAGATGAAGTCTTGCGCCCGTTTCCTTAGCAAGGAGTATATCCCTTGCGGCAATTATATCCTCGACTGCATTTGATATTCCGGGCATTCCAAGCTCCGCCGCTCTTTTCCCTTCATTCATTACTCCGCCGCACACAAGGTTTATATCCTCACAATGCGCAAATACCGCAATCTGCATATCTTTTGCAATCCTCATTGCCTTTCTGCACAATGAAGAATCCATCACCGATTTTCCGTCTTCACTTATTGCCTTCATCCCAAGTTTAACCATAGCTTCAATATCAGAAAGTTCTTTTCCTTTCTGTCCCTTAGTTATGGCTCCTACAGGAAACACATTGACCACGGCATCCCTGTCTATAATATCCGTAAGCATATTATAAGAGTCCGCATCATCTGTTACAGGACACGTATTCGGCATGACAAATACAGATGTATAGCCTCCTCTTGCAGCCGCCATTGAGCCGGTCTTTACCGTTTCTTTATAAGTATAGCCGGGTTCACGGAAATGCTCATGCAAATCCACAAATCCCGGCATAATATACATGCCACCGGCATCAATAATCTCACAGTCAGAGTCTGCGTCTATATTTGTGTCTACATTTAATATACGGCCTTCATCAATCAGAATATCATATCTTCCGTCACGTCCTGTTGCCGGGTCGACAACAAATCCGTTTTTTACAAGAAGCATATCCATACCGCCTTTCGACAACATTATTTCGCCTGTATTCTTCCCTGAGCTTTAAGAAGTTCTGCTATAAGAACAGCTCCTCCCGCAGCGCCTCTTACAGTATTATGAGATAATCCAACAAACTTGTAATCAAATATTATATCCTCACGAAGTCTTCCAAGAGTAACGCCCATACCGTTTTCATAATCTACATCAAGCGCTACCTGAGGTCTGTTATCTTCCTCAAGATATTTTATAAACTGCTTTGGCGCACTTGGAAGATTAAGCGTCTGAGGCAGTCCCTTAAAATTATTCCATGCTTCAATCATTGCTTCTTTTTCAGGCTTCTTCTCAAACGTTACAAATACCGTGGCAGTATGCCCATTGAGCACAGGCACCCTTATGCACTGGCTTGTTATTACAGGAAGCTCTGCTTTTACAATAACTCCATTTTCAATTTTACCCCATATCCTTAACGGTTCCTGCTCGCTTTTTTCTTCCTCGCCGCCAATATATGGAATTATATTTCCCTCCATTTCCGGCCAGTCCTTAAATGTCTTTCCCGCGCCTGAAATAGCCTGGTAAGTAGACGCTACAACTTTAAGCGGTTTATATTCACGAAGCGCATGGAGCGCCGGAGTATAACTCTGTATAGAACAATTAGGTTTTACTACTATAAAACCTCTTTTTGTGTTAAGACGCTTTTTCTGGTCGTCAATTACCGAAAGATGCTCCGGATTCAGCTCCGGCACGACCATAGGTACATCCGGTGTCCACCTGTGCGCACTGTTGTTAGACACAACCGGTGTTTCAGTCTTTGCATACCTTTCTTCAATAGCCCTGATTTCATCTTTTGTCATATCTACCGCGCTAAATACAAAATCCACCTGACTGCTGACTTTTTCCACATCATTAACATCATTTACAACAATCTTTTTAACCGCTTCAGGCATTGGCGTTGTCATCTTCCATCGTCCGCCTACCGCTTCCTCGTATGTCTTTCCTGCGCTTCTCGGACTTGCTGCTATACATACAACCTCAAACCACGGATGATTCTCCAGAAGTGATATGAATCTCTGTCCAACCATACCTGTTCCGCCAAGTATACCTACTTTCAGCTTGTCGCCCATTTTCTTAACCTCCAATTTTATAATATATCTTTTTCAATCTTAATTTTCGCTTTATTGTACAACAATACAAAAAAAAATAAAAGTCCTTTCAATATATTTTCATAAATATTTATTTATCATTTTACTATTATGGTAGGCAGCGCCATTTCATTATACTGCGTAGATATTATCGGTTCTTTTGATATACGCGAATATATCCCCGTAAATTTACCGTTGTAAACATACAACCCTGTAAGATTGTAAAACATGCCTTTACGCAGTTTATTATTTTCCAGAATATAATTACAGCACGCATAAGGGGTATAAAATTCCTGTATTATATAAGAATCAAAATCCACCTTATTTTCTATAATATCTTTCCATTCTTCAGCCGTAAAGGAAATTCCCGGATATATTCCTTTGGAGCCATAGGAATCCTCGGGTTTAAGAATCCATTTATCTTTGTTTTCAATTATCTGCTTCTTCGATACCATGTCCCCGGTAAACGTCTTAGGTACATGTTTTATTACAAACTCTTTCTGTTTTTCAGAAAGCATCTCCGTCGTATCAGCATCCCATAAAATCTTATATAAGATTTTATTATGCACTATCTGGGTAAAGAAGTCTCCAAAAAGCAATACATTGTTATCAACTGCCGCCGCAATAAAATCTGATACTTCATCATAATGTTTAAGTATATCGCTTGTAACCGCCCGTCTGTATACTGCCTGCACTTCCATTCCGTTTTTCGTTTTCAGGGAATGTTTATCATAGACCATGTCTTTTATCTCACATATTTCGACATTAAATCCCCGGTTTTTAAAACATTTCTCAAACACTTCAAATTCTTCCATCGAAGCATTTGAAGTAAAATCTGCTATAGCAACATTTTTAAGTTTCCTGCCGCCGCTCTTTTTTTCATACATACCGGCAAGCTCATCAATCCAGGAATAAAAAAGTTCGCACGTCCTTATTTCATTTTCTCCCGCATATTTTTTATATGCAGCCGTATCTTTTATCGAATTATTAAGTTCCCTGTCCTCATTCATCGCACTGGAACCGTCTGTATTAAATTCACAAAACTTAAACTCTTTTGTTTCTTCATTATAAAATATATCTATTCTTGCAATTGGTATTGTAAGATATTTTCTGTCGCATCTTAATATAAGCTTTTCTATATTATCATCAAATCCAAACTTTTTCCTGTATTCGGAATCATCAAAATATTTGTTTATTATCTTATCAAATATGCCATAAAGAGTATGTATAATTTCCGAAAAGTAACTGTATTCGTCTTCAGAAAAAATCTTCGGCATATAACATGTCCTGACATAATTGCCATGATATCTGGCTGTAGAATTAAATATATAATTCTGTTGTTTTATCGCATCCTTTGTACTTTGCTCCATATCGTCTTCAATAAAAGACAAATATTCTTTACTGCATTTTATACTCATAATATAAACCTTCTTATAACACAGAATTTCATAAATTACTTATTATACGCAATATTGTACTCCAATACCGCGCAGCTCCGCATACTGAAGTACAATAATTGCTATACAATACTTTATTTTACCTTAACCTTTACAACTTTTTTCTTTCCAAAAGCTGTTACCGTAATCTTTGCGTTTCCGCGTTTAAGAGCTTTTACAACACCTTTTTTACTTACTTTTGCAATCTTTGGTTTAGACGATTTAAATCTGACCTTAGTCTTAGGCGATACGGTTACTTTTATAGTTGCCTTCTTACCTTTTTTAATTGTAAGCTTGGTTTTTGTTATCTTAAATACTTTCTTTTCCACTGCAGGCGCAGGATTCTGTACTGCCGGTTCAGCATTTACCGAAGGAGCATTGTTTACATTGTTTACATTGCTCACATTGTTTCCGTCATTTACATTTCCCGGCATTTGTGACGCCTGTTGTATGTTTATGGTATATGATGCGGTAAAGCCTGCATATTTTATTATAACTTCTGCGGCTCCCGGTTTACTCATATCAGGCGCAACTACATTATATCCTGTTATCGGTACATATTCTCCTTTTCCTGTAACTCCTTCTACGACAAGTCCTTCCGATGTAAATGCGTCGCCCGCATTAAATGTAGTCTTTACCTTACTGCTGTCTACAGAAATACTTTTTATACGCGACTGCTCCGAAAGCCATTCCATAATAGTAACTTTTCTTTCACCATCCATATAGTATTCGCCGTTTGCAAATACCGGAACCCAGCCTCCGTTATGTCCGTCATATGCAACATTATCCCACACAAAAGCGCCTTTAATTTCATTTTTATGCTCCTGCTCTGCATAATACATCAAGCCATCCGGATTTTTATAGTCATAATACGTAAACCTGCTTTCAGAATCGCTGTTATTACCCGACATTACCACACATTTTGCCTCTGTTGAACCTGCTGCCGCAAGCTTCTCATAAGAAGCGTATGTCCACGGTTCCAACGTACATGTCGTATCTGTTTCACAACAGCTTATCCATATCGGAAGGTCCACAAGTTTTTCTGCATCTTCTTCCTTAATTGCATATGCCTGGCTGCACAAAAATGCCGCCGCATATTTATCAGGTCTGTTAAGTATTACCCTGGACGCCATATATCCGCCCATTGACAGTCCGCCTACATATATACGATTTACATCTATTCCCGGATTTTTTTCAATTGTGGAATCAATAAGGCTGTTTACAACATCAAGATATCCTGATTCTGCTTCAAATCCGTCCGTAGGCCATCTGTCAGGCGACTGTGGTAAAAGCACATATGCGCTTCCGCCCATTATATTCTGAATCTCCGTATCGGCAAAATTACATTCCGGATAGGCATACATCTGTACTCCATGGTTATTAAGAGTTGCCGCGCCGCCTTCTCCCATTCCATGGAAAAATATTATAAGAGGATGTTTTTTTGCGTCTTCCTCAGGCGTATACAACGCATAATCCACAAAGTTCCTGTTTGCATCCTGTATTGAAGAATCCGTGTATCTTTCAAGTTCAAACTCATCACATACAAGATTTACAACTTCATGCTGAGCATATGAAGAATCCGTCCCCCAGCTTACACTATAAGTAAGTTTAAGCGGAGTATAATAATTGGCATAACTATATGAACCCGTATGCGCTCCCTGTACGCCGCTTCCGTATTCAAGTTCAATAATTATATAATCGCCTTCGTCAACCCTGGTTCCATCTTCGGATACGACATAAGCGTCCATAACTTTTCTGTCGCCGCTGAAATCATTTTTATATGCCTGTTCACTGTAATGGACCGCCGTAACATTAAAATCAGAAGCAGTTACTTCAGAACTGCTTACAGTCCGTCCCGGATTAAGCATGATTCTTGTAACATCTTTACCCCAGTCAAACGGTTCTGCAATTACATTAAACTCATTTGCGCCGGGAAGCGTAGTCTTACTTGAAAGCACCTCTTTTTTCATAGCCGCCTCACCCGTACCATCTGATTGTATAACCGAAAACACACAACACATTGCTACAATAAATACAGCTTTAAGCATAAACCCCGGTTTATGAAAAACTGCACATTGTTTCTTTAATCTACTGAACATAAATACGCCCCTCTCAAAATATTTTAACAGAAATATATTAACACACAATCAGACATGTTTCAATAATTCCATATTAAAATATCCATACCTTTAATCATCACATTCATCATACGCATTTCTAAGTTTCCTGAGGGCTTTTTTCTCTATACGGCTTACATAACTCCTGCTGATGTCCATAAGCTGCGCAATTTCTCTTTGCGTATATTCTTTCGTACCATCCGGTATACCATAACGCATATATATAATTTTACGCTCCCTGTCACTCAATACGGAATCTGCATAGTATTTAAGTTTTTTAAGATTTTCCTGCATAAGAATTTTATCCGTAATATCTTCTTCCTCTGTTTCTATCACATCTATAAGGCTTATTTCATTTCCTTCCTTATCCGAGCCTATTGAATCACTTAAATATACTTCTTTTGAATGCTTTTTTTCACTTCTGAATAACATAAGAAGCTCATTATCTATACAGCGCGACGCATACGTTGCAAGTCTTATTCCTTTACCGGCATCAAAACTGTCCACCGCCTTAATAAGTCCTATCGTTCCTATTGATATAAGGTCTTCATTACTGGTTTCACCGGTACTGTATCTCTTTACAATATACGCCACCAGTCTCAGATTACGCTCTATAAGTTCATTTCTTGCTTCTATATCTCCCTCCCGGCACTTTTTCAGACACTCCTTTTCTTCATTCGCTGTCAGAGGTTTTGGAAATGTTTTCACAAGCAAAGCTCTCCCCGCCATAAGCAGTTAATATTAGCTTATGTTCAGAATACATATTTAGTGCATTTCCAACAAAAAATCAGGCAGTACAATTATATTACGCACTGTAAAATGTAAATTCTTCATCAGCAAAACAGAGCGTATCTCCGGATATAATTTCTTCAGGCTTATTTGCCGCAAGCTTCTTTCCATTAACATATGTATAATTGAGAGAGTTTTCATCCGTAACATAAAATTTCCCGTTTTTTATGGAAATTTTTGCATGATTTGCACTTACCGCTACGTTATCCGTAATTTTGTAATTATTACCGGAGGCTGCTTTTCCTATCGCAAAAACCTCTCTGTCAATTATAATCTTTTCACCGCTTGACCGGCGTATAATATATGAAAGTTCACCGACCTGCTCATCCCTAATCGAAGCTTCCTCACAATAATAATTGTTTTTCATATCCTCGGCTACACTCATTTCCGGTACCTTATAATTATTATAATAATCCTCATAATTATTTTCATCGCTGTTCTTTTCTTCTGATTTTGAAAAGAATATTTTTTTCAAATGACCAAAAACAGAATCTTTTTTACTGTCTGTATTGTCAGAATAAAGACTGTTACCTTCAGATGATTCTGAATATACATACGGAAGTTCCGATTCATCTTCACCTGTATATTCATCCAAGACTTTATTATCACTGTCCGGCTCTTTTAAATCCATATCAGATTTTACCGGGCGTCCGGGTTTCTTTAATCTCTTTAAAGTACGGAAAAATTCCGATGGTGAAAATTCCGCGGCACCCGCCATGCTGTTAATCAGTTCTGCCAGATATCCGTTATCTTCACCGGGTAAATACTTCGTAGCAAATAAAATGTCCCTGAATAAAACCATAATACGTTCGTTAATCTTCGGCTTTGGTTTCGGCCTTATGACCGGCAGATATAT
Source organism: uncultured Lachnospiraceae bacterium (assembly GCA_947588675.1). Classification (GTDB taxonomy): domain Bacteria; phylum Bacillota; class Clostridia; order Lachnospirales; family Lachnospiraceae; genus V9D3004. Next base: position 30,014 of record CANPYY010000006.1, read on the forward strand.
AAGCCGTACTTCTTTTGTGCTGCGGTCTATATAGAGCCTCTTGATATTCATCACAAACATTGATGAATCAAGCAAATACTGCTCAGCGCCAAGAATAAAATGCAGCACATCATTAAATATACCAAGCTGCCGCTCCTTTCCCACGCCTTCGCACAGAAATGCCTCAAGCTCCGTCATATCCGTAATATCATACCGTATTTCCTCTGCGCTGCCGGAATCAGACATAACAGGTATAATACCGTCAATATGGTTTGCCATAAGCATTCCTCGTCCAAACACATCTGTCTTTTCCCCATCCTGGAGTCTGTACACCAGATATGTCCGGAATCCTTCATTTTCAATTGTAAACCCTTGCAAATAAATACCTTCCTTTCTATAAAAATTTGGTGTAATACATATGATATCATATGTATTACACCATTGCAAGTATTTTTTTATAAAAATTCAAACCATTTGAAATCAAAATTACTGCCCGGAAGAAAAATAAACAATACTTCATCATATCTGCCCGATATATCAGAAAGACTGTATTCCCTCTCCGTATATTCCTCTGCATTTTCAAATTCTATTATTTTATTTACAATATTTTCCCCTTTTTTAAACCTTATATGTATCGTATTATTTTTGAGAGGCGTCCTTCCGCATATAACAATTCTTTCCGCTCCGTTTTCTCCAAAATTAAAATTATTATATACAAACGAAACATTGTTACCTATATTTTCAACCGCATAATCAGATATCTTAAACGTATCCCCATATATATTTCCGCAGTCCTTAGTATATATTTTTTTCCCGGTCACATCAGGCTCTGTAAAAGAAAATCCTTTTATATGGGCCTTTCTTTTAAATACAAATCCTATGCCTGTTATTCCTTTTAATATTTTATTCAAAGTAAATTTTTCAGACTGATACGTATTCCATACAGAAGGTTTATCGTATACCGCATCAAGCAGTTTTTCACTTTTATCCTCATACGGCATACCTTCCCATATTTCAAATTCCAGCTTTGTATTTTCCAGTTCAAATATCGGTATTTCTATCTCATCTGAACCTATATTTCCAAAATCCAGATTATCATAATATATATAACTTACATGGTCCCTTGGCGTCGCCACGCCCTTTTCGTTGCCGTTTGTAATCGTTCCCTTGCTTTTGCTGTACAGGCTTCCCGAAATAAAACCATATGGATTAAGAAATACTTCGCCAAGTCCCGACACTTCATATTCTTTCTGTGAAATAATATCATAATGTCCCGTTCCGTTAAATGAAGCGCATCTTAATCTGAACCTTCCGTCGCCAAGCGCTTTTATATGCGCCTTTGTTCCACAGGCGGTAACCGCAGCTATATTTGATTCAACTCCATTATCATCAGTGACTGAAAACATTACATCTTTATACACGGCATTTTCAGGTCTTATATTAACCTCAATATCGGCTTCTGTAACATTTTTATCAAATTTCTGCACATGTGAACATATTTCAAGCTTTCTTACCGGTATTTCATTTTCCGCAACGGTTTTATCCGTCATATTATATTCAATTGCAGATATTCCTTCCGCTACGCATGCGTCTTCTGCAAAACACATCGCAAAAGCACCCTTTAAGCCCGGCGAATCAGCCCTTACATGTATTTTGCCGCCCATTGTCTTTGAGGCAATTACGGCAAGCAGCTTCCCTGAAAACAGCCTTTTACTTGTACCCTTATAAGAATCCATATCAGTGCTGTCGCCATTATCAAGCCCTACAAGTCTTCCGGCCCCCGTCACCGAAATATTTATCCTGTTGTTTGCATTTTCCACCGGATTACCATCTTTATCACATACGGATATTTCAACAAAAAGCAAATCTTCACCGTCCGCTTTTAACGATGTTTTATCAGGTTTTAGCACTATACTTTCTGCATCTCCAAAAGAACGCTTTATATCTTCTGCTATAATATTTCCGCAGTCATCATATGCAACGGCCCTTAACTCGCCTTTTTCATAAGGTATAACATATTTTTTTACCAATTCTTTTTTATGCTTCGTATCAATATAAGTTATTCCTTTTGAAACCCCATTAAAAAACAACTCCATCTCCGGCGCATTGGTACATACCATTACGTCGATAAGCTGACCTTCGTTAAAATCCCAGTACGGAAATATATGTATCATTGGATTTTCCCTGTAATCTGTCCAGCACGACTGATATATATAGTATGAATCCTTTGGAAATCCCGCGGTATCAATCTGTCCAAAATATGAATTTTTCGTATGATACGGCGTAGGCTCCCCTATATAATCAAATCCGCTCCATACAAACATTCCCGCCGAATAAGTATTATCCATGTCATCTCTTATACATTTTTCAAGATTCTGCGTTCCCCAGCTTGTCGTACTGTTCATAAGCGAGGAACACTGAAGATCATCTTCACTTAATATTCCGACGGATGCGGGAAAATGATATATTCCTCTGCTCTGTACCACGGAGGATGTTTCACTACCATATATTTTCCAGTCCGGATGAAGCCTGTGGTGCTCGTCATAATAAGCTTCCGCATAATTATAACCGGCAAGTTTTAATACGTCGGCACATTTTGCCGCATTTTCCCACGGCATATAATTGGAACCCATGGTTACATATGCGTTATGCATCGAATCATGCCTGTACACTTCTTCCATAAGCATACGCGTAACTTCAAGTCCTCTTTTATCAGCATGTGTATCATATATTTCGTTTCCTATCGACCACATTATTACTGAAGGATGATTTCTGTCACGCCTTATCCAGCTTGCCACATCCTTTTTATACCAGTCCTTAAAAAATCTGGCGTAATCATACTCAGTCTTAGACCTTTCCCACATATCAAAGGCCTCTGAATCAACTAAAATTCCTTCTTCATCCGCTATATCCATAAATTCCGGCGCCGGCATGTTATGGGCGGTACGTATTGCATTTACTCCCATTGATTTAAGTATCTTTACCTGCCTTCTTATAGCCGCCTTATTTATTGCGGCTCCAAGACATCCAAGGTCATGGTGCATACATACCCCTTTAAGCTTTACATGCCTTCCGTTAAGATAAAAACCACTGTCAGAAGTAAAATCTATTTTACGGAATCCAAACCTTACCTTTTCGTTATCAATAAGCTTTCCGTCAATATACAGCCCTGCACACAACGTATAAAGATACGGATTTTTTATATCCCAAAGTATGGGGTCTGCAACCTGAATGCAGCCATCCCTGCCCTCACATACACGGTTACCTTCCGCATCATATATGCCGTATGCCGTATAAATATCTTTTTTCACATCGGAATCTGCAATATCAGTTTCTATGGAAATATGTACATTCCACATTTTTCCGTCTGTATTTTCCGAAGATATATATATACCGTCCGATACAATATGAGAACATGGTTTTGTTATAAACCATACGTTTCTGTATATTCCGGCTCCTGAATACCATCTCGAATTGGGATTTTTAAATATGCTTCTTACTTTTATTTCATTGCTGCCGTTATGAACCAGCGCGGTTATCTCAATTTCAAAGGTAGAATATCCGTATTTCCATTCACCGGCAACTTTATCATTAATCAATACGGTCGTATCCATATACACACCGTCAAAGCGTATAAATATCCTGTCGCCTGACATTTCACAGTCAAACGTCTTACGGTACCACCCTTCACCGTCCTCGTACAGGTTAAATACATCATATATATGCCAGTCATGCGGTATATCTATCCTGCTCCAGGTTTTATCCTCACTTTGAGCCGTTACCTTTTTAAATTCCCAATTATCATTAAACAGTTTTCTCATATCATGACCTCTCTGAAATAACCTCTAATATTCTATACCGTTCTCTGCAAGCAGTTTCCTTGCGCTCTCAACAGAATCGACTCCCGTAAGATTTTTTACAGGAGCAAATTCCTTATTACGTACTACCTCATATGACAGGCAGTCTCTCATAAGATGAATCAAATCCAGCACAAGCTTTTCATATTTATAACCGTTAGGCTTATCAGGTTTTATGGTTATTCCACCTTCTCCGACATACGGTATTTTTTTCTCAACCACATGCACCGGAAGCGGCTCATCTATTATACGGTCAAGTTCGTCAATCCTGAACAGATAATTTAATATAACTCCATAATTGAATAAAGGCTTTCCCGATTCATCCTTTTGATACATCATATCATCCGTCATCTCATAATATTCTACAATAGACGGTCTTCCATCTTCCGTACACAAAAGACCTATCTTTTCTTCCGGAAACGCTTTGCTTACCACCTTTGCGCCGCTTACGCATCCTGACGCTATAGTGGCTCCCACAAAACACGGATCGGCAATTTTCTGAAGCACATTATCCACCGCAAAGACATTTATCCATTCTACCCCATGTTTTACAAAAGCGTCCCGTATACCCGCATTTACAAACGACGTATACCATCCTCCGTTTCCATTTGGCGAAAATGATACTTTATCCTTTCGGGCAAGGTATATCTTACCGTTAAAGTCAGTAGTTACAGACATATCCTGAACAAAGAAATATACATAATCACTGTTGTAGCCGAAATAATTATGCTCCTTAAAAAAACTTACCGTATCGTCATAATTTATATCGCTTGTCATTATCGCAAGCGGAATCCATGCGCCTGCCCTTTCTGTAATCTGCATAATATTATTTATTATACATTCAAATATATACAGTTCCTTCTTTTCTCCGATATTAAACATTCCTTTTGGCTTATCATACCCAAGTCTTGTTCCCTGTCCGCCTGCCAGCAGAAGCGCTCCTACCCTGCCCGCTTTTATTGCCTCAATTCCTATACGTTCATATTCCTCCCTGCCCTTATCAATTTCTTCAATTGTAAGCGCGCCAAGCGGTTCTATCACGCCTCTTTCATTTTCGCAGCCGTCTTTTGGAATCTCCAAAACAACAGAAAAATCAATCCGGCTTATCTGTTCAATAAGCTTTTCTTTTTCCTCATCCGAAAGCTCGTCATAGTATGTTAAAAGATGAGCCTGTCCTTCTTTTTCAAGTAATTTTTGCGCCTCGTTAAAATCCATATTACTGTTCCTCCAATCCTAATACTTTTCCTTCTTTATTTTTTACTTTACATATAAAATCATCAATGCCCGTAAGTTTCCTGTCAAATGCCATTCCGCCGTTCATAGCCGGCAAGTGATGCACGTCGGAACCTCCCGTCATAGGCAGACCGTATTTTTTTGCATACTCATACGCTCTTTTGTTAAATCTGATATCAAGGTTATCATTCGATGTATTAATTACTTCAACACCTGAAACATATTCCGGATAAAGCCGTATCTCGGCTATATAGGACGCCTCCCTGAACGGATGCGCATGTATTACCATTCCTTTTGCGTCCGTAACCATTTCATACTGTTTTTCCACAGACCAGCTTAACATATCGTCATGCTCTAACAGCCATGTTTTATCAAGCCCGTATACAAGAAATTCCGTTCCGCGATATCCTGCTTCCCATCCGAAATATACGTCAAGCCCTATTTTTTCTCCTTCCTCCTTTGCATTTTCATAACCTCTGCAAAAAAGTTCAACACGTTCTTTCCAGGGAAGATTTCGCGGCACCGCAGTATTTCCATTAAAAAAATGGTCCGTCACTATGATTCCTGTATATCCCGCCTCATAATAGCTTCTTGCATGTTCCTTTCCCGTTGCGCTCGCACAGGCGCTTCCCTCTCTGGTATGCAGATGTGTTTCATACAGATAGCTCACTATAACAACTCCTTTGACGCACTTACGCTTATAATGGAAAAAAATCCCTTCTTATGTCTACTGACAGTATAACATATATATTTTTAAAAAAATACATTTTATTTTTCAGCGTAATATTATATAATGCTTTTATATACTTTAATTTTTGGAAAGAAGGAAATCCTATGCAGAATAATAAAATTGTAGTTGCTCTGGGACGTAACTGTTTTGGAGATACATTCCCCGAACAGAAAAAAAATATTACCAAGGCAGCAAAAGCTATTGCCGATTTGACAGAAGAAAAATACAATTTAGTAGTGACCCACAGCAACGGAGCGCAGATTGGGATGATTCAGACCGCCATGACTGAATTTAGCCGACTGGATAAACATTATACTGCCGCCCCGGTATCCCTCTGCGGCGCAATGAGCCAGGGATATATAGGATATGATTTGCAAAATGCCATAAGAAGCGAACTTCTGAAAAGAGGGATATATAAAACCGTATCTACAGTTATCACACAGGTAAGAGTCGACCCGTTTGACAAGGCATTTAATAATCCTACTAAAATCATAGGCCGTCATATGTCCAAAGAAGATGCTGATATTGAAGAAGAAAAAGGAAACCATGTAATAGAAGACGGCGCGGACGGTTACAGACGTATAGTTGCTTCACCAAAGCCAATAGATATATATGAAATAGACGCTATTAAGGTTCTTTCAGATGCCGGTCAGATAGTTATTGCTGCCGGAGGAGGCGGCATTCCCGTACTTGAACAGGGCGTATATTTAAAAGGCGCCAGCGCAATTATAGAAAAAGATTATACCGCCGCCAAACTTGCGGATATGCTTGATGCCTCAAAGCTTCTGTTTCTTACTGAAACAGACTGCCTGACAATTAATATCGGAACTGATAAAGAACAAAAACTTGGAAAAATAAGCGTAACAGAAGCCCTTGACCTTACAAAAGCGGATCATTTTGAAGCTATAACCACACAGCCTAAAATGGAAGCATCTATCGCTTTTGTTTCGGCCGGTGCCTCACGTACGGCAATTATTACACATGTAGACAAGGTGCTTGAAGGAATACGTGAAAAAGCCGGAACTATTATAAAATCATAACGATATAAATAAATATCATATAAAATACAGTTGCCGCATAACTAAAAATCCAATTATGCAGCAACTGTATTTATGTTTTTATCTCTGTTATTTTTTTATCTTTACTTTCTTGGAAAGGCCTTTTTTCCTTAAAATCTTTTTATATGCCTTAACTTTATTTTTCGGCGCCTTTACCTTAAACTTTACATATTTTTTCTTTCCTGCATTTTTAAACGCCCTTTTTCCTATATTCTTCGATACAAGCTGTTTGGATTTAATTACCATTTTCTTTAGGGAAACACAGTTTTTAAATGCATTTGAACCTATAGCTTTAATACTTGCAGGAATTGTAACTTTCTTTAATTTCCTGTTATTCTTAAAAGCATTTTTGGCAATTGACGTCACTTTACAGAGTTTACCGTTAATCGTAACCGTCTGCGGTATATTTACAGAAACCGTCTTTTTATTTACAGGTTTTTTTAATGCAGCTTCACCTTCGGCAGTAATCACATAAACCATGCCGTCTACAGTGACGCTTTCCTCGCCGGGCGATTTTACAATATTATCCGAAGGTATTATTGCCGTATTTGAATCTTGTGTCTGTACAGGCGGCGTTACACCCTGCTTATTATCTTCCGCAGGAGGATTTACCTCCTGTCCGGCTTCCGGAACTTTCGTAGCCTGCGGAGCTTCTGTAGTTTCCGGAATTTCCGTAGTTTCCGGCTCTCCGGTAGCCGCAGGCGGCGTTACTGTCGGAGAAGGCGTCGTTTCGGTTTTCTCCTCTTTTACCGCTACGGCAAATGCAGACAGTTTATTTACAGAAACCGTAACATAACCTCTCTCATCTACAATAAGATTATCATATGGCGGCATAATTTCAGTATTGTGCAACTGATACACAACCGCATCTTTTCCCACATATTCCATTCCCGCAAAAAGCGATAAATGAAGCTCTCCAAAATCTTCAGTTATTTCACTTTGTGCTTTTCCGTCTACATATAATGTCATTAAAATATTATAGGCATCTACAAACATATAATTTCCGCCATCTTTATCCCAAACAGCCTTTTTAAGTTTATCCGAGTCACTGCCCTTAGGTGATTCTTCAGATAATACAATATCTACATTATGCGACTTACGGTCAACACCTGCTTTTTTAACTATTCCATCCAAATCAATTCCGTCTTTTGCTATGCTTAATTTATTTCCCGTATTATCCGTTACGAGGAATGAATGAAGCCTTGTGTTAAGCTCGCCACACCTGTCGCATTTTGCCGTTTCGGTGCCATCGTTATTTGATACATAAACAGTAAAACTATGGCCGGTCGCAGGTATTACTTCACTTGATTTCACCGTCTTGCATACGGTACAGTGTATCGACCTGCTTCCATCCTCGGTACACGTTGCCTCTTTATCGACAACATAATCTTCAGTCCACATATGTCCTTTACCCGTTACATTCTTAGTTTCGGTATATTTACATCTGTTACATGTACGATGCTCGCTTCCCATTTCGTCACATTCATTTCCTTCAGTCTTTTCCCAGTCACTAAATTCATGTCCCAGCTCGGGAATAACTTTACTTTCCCTGACCGCATTGCATTTCGTACAGTGAATGGACATACTTCCGTCTTCCGTACATGTAGCAGGAAGGTCAATACTAAACTCAGCGGCCCAACTGTGACCGGTTGCCGTAATATTTCTCGTATACGTATATCCGCAGGATTTACATACTTTCTGCTCGCTTCCTTCCGTATCGCATGTAGCCGACCCTACATGTTCCCAGCCATCAAAACTATGACCGGTTGCAGCAATTGTTTCGCTTAATTTTACTGTATCGCAGTTTGCGCAGTGAATTGACCTGCTTCCGTCTTCTATACAGCTTGCCGGTTTATCAATTGTATATTCTTCTTCCCATTCATGTTTCTTACCTACGACATTTTTTGTTTCCACATAGTTACATCTGTCGCATACCCTTCTCTGGCTTCCCGAAACATCACATACCAAAGATTCTAAATTTTCCCAATCTCCAAATTCATGGTCCAGCGCATGTATGACCTTACTTTCCTTTGTAGCATCGCAATTTTTACAGTGAATAGATTCGCTTCCATTATTTACACAGGTTGCAGCAACATCAATTGTATAACCCGGCATCCATTCATGGACTTCTTCCACAAGGTTCTGGTTCTCTTTGAAACCGCATACCTTACATGTATGACATTCGCTTCCTTCCGTATCGCATGTAGAAGAATTTATATGTTCCCACTCATCAAAGCTGTGACCTCTTGCCGGTATATCAATAGTTTCCTCAACCATATCACAGTTCTTACAATGAATTGACATACTTCCGCTTTGCGTACAGTTAGCTTCCTTATCAATCGTAAAACCATCTTCCCAGTCATGTCCCAGTGGATTAAGATTCTCTGTATCTATATGTCCGCAGTTATCGCAGATTCGGCGTCTGCTTCCGGAATCGTCGCAATCAGGCGTATCCACATCCTGCCACTCTCCATAACTGTGCTCCAGTACCGGAATGCTTTCTATAGAATCTTCTTTTTTAATATCACAGTATTTACAATGTATAGATTTACTTCCTTCATCCGTACAGGTAGGTTCTTTATCAACGACGGCTTTCTCATTCCAACTGTGTCCTGTTGCAGAAAGCACCTTTGTTTCTTCTTCTCTGCACACATCACATACACGACGTTCCATACCCGTTGTTTCACATGACGGCGTAATCGTAACTTCCCATTCCCCATACTTATGGGCTGCCGGAATTACTTCGCTTTTATAAATAGCTTTACAATGTTTACAATGAATTGAACGGCTTCCATCTTCAGTACAGGTCGCTTCTTTATCTATAGTATAATTATCTTCCCATTCATGGGCGCTTGGATGCAGATTTTCAGTTTCAGTATATCCGCACGTATTACATGTGCGTTCCCTTACTCCCGCATCGTCGCATCCTTCTTTTACATCTATATCAGTCCACTCACCAAAACTGTGTCCCAAAGGTTTTCCCGGCGTCACAGTCCTTCTTTCAACTTCTTCACTGCATACATCGCAGCGCTTAACAACATCATACGAACCCGCTTCGGTACAGTTCGCCGGTTTAACATTCACTACTGCGCCATTTCCCGACGTTTTATGCTCAGCTTTTTCAGATTCATAATTACAACCCGGTCTTCCGCATACATGCCAATGATGGGTTCCGTCGGTTTTCCATGTGCGGCTGTTAATATCGTGTGATTGATATCCTTTTTTCATAACATAGCCGCACTCGCTGCATAACATTCCCTTTGTACAGTCATTATCTATTGAAGACGAATGATGCACTTCTGTATTTGTATAATATGAACATCCGCTGTTCTGGCATTTTTTCCTGTGCCCATATGATGTCTTTATATAATCGCCGCTAAGGTCATGTTCTTCTCCCGCTTTAATTATATGTCCGCATACGCATACCACAGGCGTTGCGCAGTTAGAATCATCCTTGCCCGAATGTTCTATCTTTGCGCTGGTCTGCGTACATCCGGGATTCTGACATACCAGCCAGTGATGCGTACCGTCGCTCTGATATTCACCGCCAAAATTATGTTTAGCAGACGTCATTTGATAACCGCATTTATCACATTTAAAACCAACCAGGCAGTCTCCCTCTATCCCGCTTTTCGTATGTTCTTCCCTTATAGTCACATTACATCCTTCATGTATACATTTCTTCCAGTGTGAAGTTGAATTACTGGAATACTCTTCTGGATACTCATGTTCTGGATATATGGTTTTTTCTTTCACATCGCCGCACTCTTTGCATTTTGTTTCTTTGGTGCAGTCATATGTATTTTCATATACATGTCCATACGGCCTGGTATAGTATACGTCTGTTTTACCGCACCCCGGATTGGTACAGTCCCTTTCCATCTGCGCTCCCTCGGTACAGTTTCCCGGTTTTATCATCCTCGGAGTACCCCATCTGTGAGCCAGCGCATCTAATTTGACAATATCTGTCTTTGCATCACAGCCTTCATCCAGACAGTGTTTTGACTTATAACCATCATTTGAACAGTCGGGAGCTTTATCTATCGTATATTCTTCATCCCAGTGATGCTCTGCTTTATTAATATCTTCATTAGGTTTCATGTCGCCGCACCTTGAACATATCTCTACATCTGCAGTCTGCCCGCCGGGCATATTCCAGTGTTCCGTCTTATATTCATGTCCGAGTTTGGAAACTCCCGTATCAGGTCGCTGCATAAGCGGCTGCGCAAAGCCGCAATCCTGGCACACATATATCACACCTGTATACGGATACCATGTACAGGTGGCTGAATCCATAGTTACCGGCACCTGTACATTTGAATGATTGTTCTTAATATTAACAATTTCCTCCGATATATTTCCTGCCTTGTCCGCAGCCGTAATATGCTGGTCCATGCCGGTCTGCAGGCTGTATGTAAACTGTTTTTCACCCTCGGTAAGCGACGTACTTATAATTACATCATTAATTTTAATATAATCAAGTCCTTCATTATCCGTAACTTTAAGTATTACTTCCTCTCCCTTAGGCATACAGTAAGTATTTACGCCGCTTTTATGTTCGCCTTTAATCGTAATTACAGGCGGTTCCTCCTCATGGTTTTCCTGCGCATATACCGGCATTTCCACAGAAGTGCAAAGCATTGCTGCCGCAACCGCTATAGAAAATATTTTTCTCATTTTTTTGTACATATCAATATTCCTTCTTTCTCATCAAATCATATTTATTAAGTTTCATACCGACATCTATAAAAATCTGTCTGCCCGGATGGGGGCAGCTTTCTATATCACATCCGGCATCATCTTTCATTTTAAGTACGCTTACTTTATATATCTGTCCGTCATTCCTCATAATTTCTATTTCATCGCCTACAGAAAATTTATTTTTCTGTTCGAATCCATAAAGTCCTTCATCATTACTTCCGTTTATCATTCCCAGATAAACATAATTTCTGATATATGTATTACTGTCATATATCTGGGCTTCATGAGTCGGTTTCCCATAAAAAAATCCCGTCGTATATTGTCTGTAAGTTCCTTTTTCAAGTTCTTCCTTATAATACGGTATACGTTTTTCATAAAGTTTTTCATCGGTGTAATAATCATCTATCGCCATTCTGTATACCCTGCATACGCCGGCAACATACAAAGCGGTTTTCATACGTCCTTCTACCTTGAAACTGTTTATTCCCGCCCTGCACAAATCCGGAATATGTTCAATCATACATAAATCTTTCGAGTTAAATATATAAGTCCCCCTTTCATTTTCTTCTACCGGAATATATTCTCCCGGTCTTTTTTCCTCCATAACATAATATTTCCATCTGCAGGGATGCGTACATTCGCCTAAATTTGCATCCCTTCCGGTAAAATAATTGCTTAACAGGCACCTTCCGGAATATGAAATACACATTGCCCCATGAATGAACGTTTCTATTTCCAGTTCATCAGGAATATTTTTTCTTATTCCGGCTATTTCTTCTATTGAAAGTTCCCTTGCAGTTACAACGCGTACCGCACCCTGCATATACCAGAATCTGAATGTTTCATAATTGACGTTATTACTTTGCGTACTTATATGTATATCTATATCCGGGCATATCCTTCGGGCAGTCAAAAAAACACCGGGGTCTGATATTATAAGCGCGTCCGGCTTAATGCTGTCCAGCTCTTTAAAATATTCTTCTATTCCCGGCATATCTTCATTATGCGCAGTAATATTAGCGGTAACATATACTTTTTTACCATATTCATGCGCAAAATCTACTGCTTTTCGCATCTCCTCATAGGAAAAATTATGCGCCTTTGCACGCAGTCCATACATATCTCCCCCTATATATACTGCATCGGCTCCGAACAAAACTGCAATTTTTAATATTTCAAGGTTCCCGGCAGGCATTAAAAGCTCCGGTTTTTTACAGGACATCTTATTGCCACCTTTCTCTGTTTTTTATACTGACTGCTATTCCGTCGCCCACAGGAAGAATCATCGTATTCCAGTCTTTTGAATGTGTTATATAATAAAGATATTCCCTCATACGTGTATGTATTGTCCGGTTTCTGCGTGAAACGGCATACCTGGATTCAAGTATTTCCCCTTCCTGCATTACGTTATCAGTTATCATTACGCCGCCGGGGTTAAGCAGCTTTAATACATATTCGGCAAATATCTTATACTGTCCCTTAGAAGCATCCATAAAAACCAAATCATATTTTTTTTCTTTTTCGGAAAGCTCCTTTAAAATATTTAAAGCGTCACCGGCAATAAGGTTAATCCTGTTTTTCCTGTCATATTTATTAAAATTATCCTTTGCCTGTTCTATACGTCCCGGCACTCTTTCTATAGTATCAATCAGCACATCATCTTTTCCCTCTGCCATATACAGCGCCGAATAGCCTGTAGCGGTGCCTATTTCCAATACTTTTTTTACATTAAAAGCTCTTAGAAAAAATATAAGTACGCCGCCGGTAAGCCTTCTTATTACCGGCACATGTTCTTTTTGCGCCTTAAACTCAATATCCGTAAGATACTCCGGCATTTCCTCAAGAAATGTTTCCAAAAACACTTCCATACGTTCATCCATTATATCTCCATTGTACTTATACTTCACTGTGCACCTTCTTCCTGTCCCGTTCCGCTATTTGTAATTATACTTAATATCTCCTCATAATTCATACTTGTATTTAATTCATACGTCCCGGGTATAACTACGGCTCCGTCACTTCCCTGCGCCGTAATCTGCGCACGTATATAAAACGAATATTTATTTACTATAAGTTTATTATATTCAAGTCTGGAGGCTATAGACATTGTACCTTCGCCTTCATTTACAGTAAAATCCACATCCGTTCCCGGCGCTTCGGAAGCAGTTACATTTCCGAATATCTGATATCCGAAATCATACATTCCCACACACAGCCTTGATACCGCATAAATGATGAGTCCATAAAATATCAGACTTAAAATAATGCTGAATATAACTTTTACCCCGCTTAGCACTGCTCTTTGTGAACCAGCCATTAATCACACCTCTTTTGCTACTAGCATTCCATTATAATCGGCAGTATCATAGGATTACGCATAGTTTTCCTGCGTATGAAGTCACCAAGCGTATCCCGTATCTCAACCTTTATTTTTCCCCAGTCGGTTACATTATTCCTAATACATTTGTCTATAACAATATCCACTACTTCTCTTGCTTCTTCCATAAGATTTTCAGATTCCCTGACATATACAAACCCACGTGAAACTATATCGGGTCCGGCAAGAACCTGATTGCTTCCTTTTTCCAGTGTAACAACTATAATAATAAGTCCGTTTTCTGACAGGAGCTGTCTGTCACGAAGAACTATATTTCCGACATCTCCGACTCCAAGTCCATCAACCAGTACTCCGTTTGCAGGCACACAGTCTACAATCTTTCCGCATTCGGAATTAAGCTCAAGCACATTACCCGATTCAAGTATAAACACATTTTCCTTTGGAACGCCCATTTCCCTTGCAATCTGGGCATGGGCTTTAAGATGCCTGTATTCGCCATGCACCGGTATTGCATATTTGGGTTTTGTCAGCGCATATATAAGTTTTACTTCCTCCTGACAGGCGTGTCCTGACACGTGGGTATCCTGCACAATAACATTCGCCCCAAGCTGTGAAAGTTCATTAATAACTTTAGATACAGACTTTTCATTACCGGGTATTGGGGTAGAACTGAATATTACCGTATCTCCCGGTTTTATATAAAGCTTTTTGTGTATCGAGCCCGCCATTCTTGACAGCGCCGCCATGGCCTCTCCCTGACTTCCCGTAGTAATAATTACTATCTGGTCATCCGTATAATTTTTAAGTTCCTCGATATCTATTATAATGGAATCCGGCACGTCAAGATATCCCAGTTCTATCGCAGTGCTTATAATATTAACCATGCTCCTGCCCTCAATAACTACTTTTCTGTTATATCTTTTTGCCGAATTGATAATCTGCTGTACACGGTCCACATTAGACGCAAATGTCGCTACAATAATACGGTTATCCGCCTGGTCGGCAAATATGGCGTCAAAAGTCCTGCCAACCGTACGTTCAGACATTGTAAATCCCGGTTTCATAATATTGGTACTGTCACACAAAAGCGCCAGCACTCCCTTTTTCCCAATCTCGGCAATTCTCTGTAAATCTATCATATCGCCGAATACCGGTGTATAATCAACTTTAAAATCACCGGTATGGAATAAAACTCCCGCAGGAGTTGTTATTGCAAGGGCAGCCGCGTCGGCTATGCTGTGGTTTGTCCTTACAAATTCTATTCTGAAATCTCCCAGATTTATTGACTGTCCGTAAGAGATAACCTTTCTTCTTACAATATTCATGATTCCGTGTTCGCGGAATTTATTTTCAATAATGCCCATTGTAAGCTTTGTTGCATATATAGGCGCGTTTATTTCTTTGATTACATAAGGCAGAGCCCCTATATGATCTTCATGACCATGAGTTATTATAAAACCTCTCACTTTTTCAATATTATCTTTCAGGTAAGTCACGTCGGGTATAACCATATCTATTCCCAACATATCATCATCCGGAAATGATAAACCGCAGTCCACAACAATAATAGAGGACTCAGTTTCAAAAGCCGTAATGTTCATTCCTATCTGTTCAAGTCCTCCAAGCGGAATGATTTTCACCGACTTCCCTGATTCTCTTTTTATTTTCAAGAAAACACCTCCACATAAATGTTCACAACGCACTAAATCCACTTCCCGCAAAGACTTTCAGGTACATTACGGCCAACCGGATATATTTCGATGTGTTTATTAAAAAATTTTATTATAATTCAATATCATAGTCGTCCAACAGTTCTTCAAATACGCCTGCAACTGCTTCAAGCTCATCTTCATCATCTATTGTTTCATAATATACGTCGTCTTCATCGGTTCCTACCTGTTTAAATATCCAGGCATCCATTTCCTCCTCATCGTCATCCGACGTGGCGAGAAGGTATGTCGAACCGTTAATCTGTGTCTGTTCAAGCACATAAAATTCCGTTTCATCTCCATCTTCATTGTATACCGTTATCGTATCATACATAAAAATGTCCTCCACACATTAAGCTACAGGCTGTCCAGATAATTTTCAAGAATAATTGCCGCCGCAATCTTATCAATTACCTTTTTACGTTCATACCTGCCTTTTACTTCACCCTCGCAAAGAATCCTCGAAGCCGCCACTGATGTAAGCCTTTCATCCCATAGTATAACCTCGAGTCCCGTACGCTTTGAAAGCTCATGCATAAATTCCTCTGTCTTACGCGCCTGCAATCCAATCGAATTGTCCATGTTTCTAGGGTATCCGAGAACTATCCTGCACACTTTATATTCATCGCATATATCTTTTATCCTTACAAGCGTATGCCTTATTTTGTTTTCCCTGTCCCGCGTAATCGTTTCAAGCGCCTGCGCAGTCATCATAAGTTCATCGCTTATGGCAACGCCCACTGTTTTTGCCCCATAATCAAGACCAAGTATTCTCATACCATCATTCGCTTTCAAGCTTGCTTTTAATATAATGCTCCAAAAGCATCTCAATAATCTCATCACGTTCAGCACGCATAATAAGGCTTCTTGCGCCGTTATGGCTCGTTATATATGTCGGGTCGCCGGACATAATATATCCTACAATCTGGCTTACAGGATTATATCCTTTCTCCTTTAATGATTCGTATACGGATTCAATAACATCCGATACCTGATATTCCTGCTTCCTCTGTACTTTAATAAACTGTGTATTATGAATCTCCTGCACTGTTATCACTTCCTTATTACATAGCTGTTCCTCTATTATATTAATATATCACACTGAAATTAGCAAGGCTTTTTATAGCTGCAAAACATTATACCGTCATCCCACACCTCTTTTGGACATACATTTACAATTGTATTTATAAGAATTTCATCTTTATCCTCACAATCAAATACAAATTTTATGTATCTTTCATTATGTCCGGAATAATATCTTCTTCCTCTGATATACGTAACTTCCTCAACTAAGCAGCTTTCGGTATGATTTATAAAATTCTTTCTGTAATTCTTCATGAGCGTATCCGTCACGCCGCCCATTATTCCTGCCCTTTTATTTTTAATATTCTCATTTACCTGATTTTTCATACCGGCGGCAACCGTTCCATCCCTTTTAGAATATTTGAATACATGTATAGCCGAAAATCCAATTTCTTTTACATATTCCAGACTTTCTTCAAACTCTTTTTCCGTTTCACCCGGGAATCCGACAATTACATCCGTAGTTATTGCAGGAAGTTCATAATATTTTCTAAGCAGTTCCACACTGTTTCTGTATTCTCTGACAGAATATTTCCTTTTCATTCTCTCAAGAGTAGAATCACAGCCGCTCTGAAGCGACAAATGAAAATGAGGACAGAGTTTGGCAACGCCTGATATGCTTTTTACAAAACCGTCGGTAATTATGCGAGGTTCCAGCGAGCCAAGCCTTATCCTGTCAATACCTTCTATCTCCGAAAGCTTTAATATCAGTTCATAAAGCGGTTTGCCCTGTAAATCAATAAAGCTTACGCAGTCCGTAAAATCCACTCCGTATGAAGAAAGATGTATGCCTGTCAGCACAATCTCCCGATAACCGTTTTGCGAAAGCAGGCAGGCTTCTTCATACACGTCAGCAATGCTTCTGCTTTTAAGTTTTCCGCGTACATACGGTATTTTACAATAAGTACAGAACTGATTACACCCGTCCTGGACTTTAATATACGCCCGCGTATGTTCATTACACATGTCCTCTGATTTTTTTTCTTTTTCAGAAGTATTTTCTTCAGAAGTATTTACCGGTTCCGCGCGCAAAACGCCCCTGTCATTGATATAATCCGTAATTATATCAAATGCTTCCGCCTTCTGCTTATTACCTATTATAATATCTATACCTTCATCCTCTTTAAGTGCGCTTTCACCTGCTTCCGCAAAACATCCCAATGCAACGACCACGGCGTTTTCATTAAGCCGTCTGGCCCTGTGAAGCATTTTTCTGGATTTGCGGTCGGCTATATTAGTTACCGTACATGTATTAACAACATATATATCAGCGGCCTCGTTAAACGGGACAATACGAAAGCCCGCTGTTTCAAACTGCTTTATAAGTTTCCCGGTTTCATACTGATTTACTTTACATCCGAGAGTCATAAATGCAATACAGTTGTTTTTTACACTCATTTTACACAAAACAACTCCTAACTTTTCAAAAATTTTATTGACTTTTATACCTCATGTGCTACTATATAAGTGCATAGAAAATTATATAGGAGGTATTATTATGACTACAGTTAAAATTTCTTTAAACTCTATCGATAAGGTTAAATCTTTTGTCAATGATGTTGCCAAGTTTGATTGTGATTTTGACCTGATATCAGGAAGATATGTTATTGATGCAAAATCCATAATGGGCATATTCAGTCTTGACCTCTCAAAAAATATTGATTTGAGCA
The DNA here is from genome assembly GCA_947588675.1 of uncultured Lachnospiraceae bacterium. GTDB lineage: Bacteria > Bacillota > Clostridia > Lachnospirales > Lachnospiraceae > V9D3004. The sequence continues at coordinate 48,372 of CANPYY010000006.1, forward strand.
TCCACAGTGAAGATAATATTAACGAAGTGTTAAAGATGCTTGAGCCATATATAATCAAGTAATTATCTGCTAACTATTACGCATCAGACAAAGTACAGAGAGTTGGTTTCGGATTATTTCTGCGTACATAAACAGTTCGATATCAACTCTCTTTTTATCTGCTTATACTTCAATATCTTCTATTTCCATTGTTTCATATGCCCTTTCAAGCATGTCGTCAATTACTTCTTCAAGTTTTCTTTCAGATTTTTTAATAACGTTTAAATTCGGCTTCGTAACAGGATGTTTTGCAACAAATATTGTACAGCAGTCTTCATACGGCAGTATTGACGTTTCAAAAGTATCTATCTTCTGGGAAATTTCAACTATATCCTGTTTGTCAAATGCAATAAGAGGTCTGTATACCGGAAGCGTACATACATCATTGGTACAGAGCAGGCTGTGCATTGTCTGGCTTGCAACCTGTCCTATGCTTTCTCCCGTAACAAGTCCCAGACATTCCTCTTTTAAAGCAAGATTTTCAGCAATTTTCATCATATATCTTCTCATAATAATTGTAAGCTCATCATGCGGGCATTTCTCATAGATTGCCATCTGTATTTCAGTAAAATTAACCACGTACAGACGTATGCTTCCTGAATATACCGCAACTTTTTTAGCAAGGTCAACCACTTTTTTCTTTGCTCTTTCGCTTGTATAAGGCGGCGCATGAAAATATACCGCCGCAAGCTTTACTCCTCTTTTTGCAATCATATAACCTGCAACGGGACTGTCTATTCCTCCCGACAACAGGAGCATGGCCTTTCCGCTTGTTCCGACAGGCATACCGTTGGGACCTTTTATACTTTCTGAATAAATATATGCTTTTCCTCTTATTTCAACAGTTATCCTTACCTGCGGTGAATGTACGTCAACTTTCATTTCAGGATAATTATCAATAAGAACTGCCCCCAGGCGGCTTCCTATTTCCGGCGACGTATAAGGATAGTGCTTATCTCCGCGTTTTGCTTCGACTTTAAATGTAAAGTTTCTGTCAGGATAGCGCTCTTTTACATGCGCGACCGCAGCGGCGCATACACTATCCCATCCTTTGTCATCAACAAGCATTACCGGGCATATTGCAGCAATACCAAACACTTTTGAAAGTATTGCTATAACCTCGTCATAATCATATTCTGTAAGCGCCCAGACATATATCCTGCCCTGTTCTTTCGATACTTCAAAATCCCCGTAGGCTTTCTTTAGGGCATCGCTGATATTTTTGCACAGGGCATCTTCAAATACATATCTGTTTTTTCCTTTAATTCCTATCTCCGAATATTTAATCAAGAATGCTTTATACATAATAAACTAAAACCTTTCCACAATATTAATAACTTCTGAATTTCTTTAGTATCGGAACATGCTTTTTAATCATTTCCACGGCATACGCTGCTTCTTCTTTAGTAGTCATTGATGACACCGAAAGACGTATTGTTGAATCCACCAGCTGCCTTTTTACTCCTATAGCCTGCAGTGTTCCGCTAAGTCCCGGGTGGTTTGAAGAACATGCAGAACCCGAGGATACGTATACTCCATCAGAAGCAAGCGCATGTAACAGCACTTCACTTTTTACGTTTTCAAAGGAAACACTTAATATATGCGGTGCTCCCGTATCTGCAGAATATGCACTGTTTGCATTTATATATACGCCCTCCATATCCTTTAAGCCGTCTATAAGCGTCTGTTTTATATTCCGCATATGCGAAACATTTTCTGCCAGTCTGTTATACATAAGTTCCGCCGCTTTGCCAAGTCCCGCTATTCCCGGTACATTTTCCGTACCGGACCTCATGCCTTTTTCCTGTCCGCCTCCGTAAATATACGGATTAATCTTAACATTATCTGCCACATATAAAAATCCGGTGCCTTTAGGTCCGTGAAATTTATGTCCGCTTACTGACATAAGGTCTATGTTCCACTTTTTAGGATAAATTCCAAGTTTCGCATATCCCTGTATTGCATCTGTGTGGAAAAGTATATTCCCGTTTACCTCTTTTGCAGCTTTTGCAAGACCTTCTATATCGGATATACTCCCTATCTCATTATTTACCAGCATTACCGATACAAGTATCGTATCATCCCGAATATTTTTTACAAGTTCATCTTTATCGACCGTTCCATTTTCATCTACCGTAAGATATGTAACTTCATACCCTGCATTTTCAAGAAAAATAAGAGGTTCATGCACAGAAGCATGTTCAAATACTGTTGATATAATATGCTTACCCTTCCTCGCCTGCGCCAGCGCTGTCCCGATAAGAGCCTGGTTATTGGCCTCCGTGCCTCCTGACGTAAATATAATGTTACCCGGTTTACACTTCAGGGTCTTTGCAACAATGTCCCTGGCATCAGAAATATACTGTTCTGCTTCCATTCCCATCGTATGCTTGGCAGACGGATTAGCATAATCCGTGTCAAATACTTTAAGCATAATTTCCCTTACTTCGGGAATAATTTTCGTTGTAGCTGCATTATCCAGGTATGCCTGCATTATTTTTACCACCTTATTCCGATTAAAACTTAATTAATTATTTCTGACAAAAAAACATAAGTATTGACAACACTGTCATACCCGCGGTTTCAGTACGGAGTATACGGCTGCCAAGAGATATTATATTAAACCCTTCATCCTTTGCCTTTATAACCTCGGTTTCCTCGTAACCGCCTTCCGGTCCTATAAATATTCCCACGGACGCACTGCCTGCCGCTTCCTCTATACACTGTTTAGAATGTTGCATTCCCTGAGCATTTTCATATGGAAAAAGATTATATTCCAGTGATTCGGCGTATCTTACGGCTTCCTCAAAAGCCATCGGCTGACTGATACCCGGAATAATTCCACGTCCGCATTGTTTTGCCGCCGATTCAGCTATCATGCTCCATCTTGCAATTTTCTTATCCCGCTTATTCTTATCGGTTATCTTTGCCACGCATCTTTTCGTAATAACCGGTATAATTTCATATACGCCAAGTTCTACCGCCTTCTGTATAATAAAATCCATTTTGTCAAGTTTCGGAAGCGCCTGAAAAAGATATATTTTCGTATTGAGTTCTCCCCTGCTTTTCACTTTTTCTTCTACCGATGCCATCACATAATCAGAAGCAATTTCACTTATCACGCAATAATAGTCATTGCAAAAACCGTCACAACATACAATATGCTCTCCGCTTTTCATGCGGAGAACATTTTTAATATGATTCACATCATTTCCTTCAATGCGGATAACATTACCATACATATTATCCGCGTTAAAATAAAATCTGTTCATCTTTTCCTACCTGCAAGCTCATATGCTTTAATTACTGCTTCCCTTTCACTGTACGGGTACTTAACACCTTTTATCTCCATATAATCTTCATGTCCCTTACCTAACAGGAGTATTATATCCCCTTCCTGCGCATGTTCAATCGCATACGCTATTGCCTCTACCCTGTCTTCTATCTCTATATATTTTCCGTTATGCCTCGCAATACCCACCTTAATGTCTTCATTAATTGCGCTAACTTCCTCGTCTCTCGGATTATCACATGTAAGTATTGAAAAATCTGCAAGTTCAGCGGTTGCTTCTCCCATATCATAACGCCTGAGCTTAGAACGGTTGCCGCCCGCCCCATATACGCATATTATATGCGCAGGATTATACTCCCTTAACGTTTTAAGCACGCTCCTCGTACTTACATCGTTATGCGCATAATCTACGATAACTGAAAATCTGTCTGAAACCGCAATAAGTTCAACCCTTCCGGGAATCCTTACCTTTCTTAATACACTTATTATCGTATCAGTATCTATTCCAAGCAAATGGCAGGAAAGTATCGCCGCCATTGAATTATATACATTAAACAGTCCGGGTATCTCAAGAACCGCTTCGGCATCAATCATTCCGGACAAACTGTAAGATATACCAAGCACCCCTTCTTTACTCCACCGTTTTATATTTTCCATCCTCAAATCGGCTTCATATACCGAACCGAACATATAATTTCTCTCACAGGTGGAATTTTTGACAAATAAATCGCACACTTCATCGTCCGCATTAAATATTCCGGTTTTCGCCTGGGTAAAAAGTTTCTCTTTACATTTCCTGTATTCTTCAAGTGAAGAATGTTCGCCTTTGCCTATATGGTCAGGTGAAAAATTCATAAATACGGCAATATCAAATTCAATACCTGCTGTTCTGTCAAGCATAACGGCCTGTGACGACACTTCCATTACCACATATTCGCATCCGTCGTCAGCCATACTTTTAAGCAGTGAATGTATTACGTAAGATTCCGGCGTTGTAAGTCCGGTCTTTACTTTATTATCTTTCCAGAAAGCCCCTGTTGTCCCAATAATTCCACAGGCATGTCCCGTTTTGTCTATTATATCTTTTATCATATACGAAGTTGAAGTTTTCCCTTTAGTACCGGTTATCCCGATAAGTTTAAGACGTTTTGCGGGTTCTCCAAAATAAGCCGCCGACATTTTCGCAAGGGCAATCCTGCTTGATTTTACAAGTATTTGTGTAACTTCTTTCGGCAGTTCAAGCGGCTCCTGCGCCACTATTACCGAAGCTCCTTTTTCTACTGCATCTTCCGCATACATATGTCCGTCTGTCAGTGCACCCGATATACAAAAAAAAGCGCATCCGCAAGTGACTTTTCTGGAATCATATACAAGGTCATTTACACACGTATTTATATCGCCCGATATACATTTATAGTCAAGGTCACCGAGCAAATCTTTCAGTTTCATAACTATTCTTCTCCCCATACTGATTAATCGTAAGGTATTGACGAAACATCTATTTCCGCTTCAAATACCGTATTTGACACTCCTGTCATATACATGTTACCATCGTTTTCTTTCCATTCAATATCAAGTATTCCGCCAATCTGCTCTACTTTAACATGCCTGCCGCATCTTCCGGTAACAACTCCTGCCGCAACAGCCGTGCAGCATCCTGTCCCGCATCCTATTGTTTCACCTGTTCCGCGTTCCCATTCGCGTATCTTAATATATCCGTCGTTTACAACCTGTGCAAAAGTAACATTCGTCCTGTTCGGGAAAAGCGACGTCATATACTCTATCTGCCTGCCGTAACGGTGTACATCAAAGGAAGACACGTCGTCAATAAATGCAACACAATGCGGATTTCCCCATGATACGGCAGTAATATTAAAGGTTATATCATCCACTTTTACAGGCTGCTCTATAAATTCATTAAGCCCGGTAACAACCGGTATAATTTTTGTATCAAATACCGGCGCGCCTATATTAGCCTTTATATTTACCGCAATGCCGTTTTCACAAAAAAGTTCAAGGTATTTTATACCGCCAAGCGTTTCAATTGTAACATTTGTTTTATCGGTAAATCTATGGTCATACACGTATTTTCCGACGCTTCTCACTGCATTTCCGCACATTTCGCCTTCTGTACCGTCAGGATTAAATATCCTCATTCTAAAATCCGCTTTATCTGACGGACATATAAGAACCATTCCGTCAGAACCGACTGCAAAATGCCTGTCCGATATATACTTAGCAAGTTCGGAAAGATTTGGAAGTTTCTGGTTAATTGCATCTATATATACGTAATCATTGCCATATGCCTGCATTTTAGTAAAACGCATAACGTCCCTCCTTACGACATAGCCCGGTCAAGGTCGTTTATAATGTCATTTACATTTTCTATACCAACGGAAAGTCTTAAAAATGAACGTGTTATTCCGAGTTTTTCCTTAACATCTTCCGGCGTATCCTCATGTGTCTGGGTCGTCGGATATGTTATTAATGTTTCAGTTCCTCCAAGGCTTTCCGCAAACATTACCATATCTACTTCCCTGAGTATTTTCATGACGGTTTCCTCACTGTCAACCGCAAATGAAATCATTCCGCCAAATCCTGTCGTCTGTTTAAGCGTTACTTCATAATCTTTGTGGTCTTCAAATCCCACATAATATACTTTCTTTACCTTAGGATGCCTGCGAAGCCACTGTGCTACAATCTTTGCATTTTCATTGTGGCGTTCCATCCTAAGATGAAGCGTTTTAAGGCCTCTTAACATAAGCCACGAATCCATAGGGGCAAGTCCGCTTCCATGCGATTTAAGCTGAAGCGTAAAATGCGCCGCAAGTTCTTCATCCCTTACTACCGCCGCCCCTGCAATGATATCATTATGTCCTCCAAGGTATTTTGTCGCACTGTGAATGACAATATCCGCGCCAAGGGTGAGCGGTTTCTGGAAATACGGCGTAAGGAAAGTATTATCAACAACGGACAGCGCGCCTATCTCATGCGCAATATCTGATACCGCCTTTATATCAACCACTTTCATCAGAGGATTGGACGGCGTTTCAATAAATATCATCTTTGTATTTGGCTTAATGGCATTTTTTAACGCATCTATATCTGATAAATCCACAAAATCATATTCTATTCCGTACTTTCCGAATATCTGCGCCATAATTCGGTACGTTCCGCCGTAAATATCATCCATAAGAATAATATGCTCGCCCGGATTCAAAATAGTAAACAGCGCCATATTGGCAGCCTGTCCGCTTGAAAAGCAAAATCCGTATTCACCTTCTTCAAGTATTGCAAGCGTCCTTTCAAGTTCCTGTCTTGTAGGATTGGCAAGCCTGGAATAGGCAAATCCCGTCGTTTTTCCAAATTCAGGGTGTCTGAATGTGGAACTCTGATATATTGGAAAACTTACTGCACCCGTAAGCGGTTCACAGCCAAGTGCTCCATGTACCGCTTTAGATTCAAAGCTTAATTCTTCCTTTTTACTGTAATCAGTGTAGTTGCTAAAATTCTTCATATATTTCACCCTTTCTGATTATTTACTCAAACTTCATAATAACATATTTTACCGGTATATTCAATCACGCAGTTTATAGTATCCCGATTACTTCTTATAAGTATTTCTTATATAGAAAAATATGTACTGCTGCATGATTCCGGCATAACCTCTGTACATTTCTTCAGGAAATCCGTCAGGATATTCATTCTGAATAGCTCTTTTTATCCATACGTCTTCCGGAAAAGAATCCAGTCTGTGATATGCAAACAGCATTATACAGCTTGCAACTTTTATCCCTACCCCGTACAATTTCAAAAGTTCATCCCTAAGTTCCGTATCAGTAAGAAGGGAAATGGCGTTAAGATCAATTTTCCCCGTCGCTACCGCATCCGCCGCAGAAGCAATATATTTACTTCTGTAACCGAGTGAGCATGACAAAAGTTCTTCGTCTGACAATTCAGCCACTTTTTCTGCAGAGGGAAAAGCATATTTAATTCCTCTTTTCGTTTCAATCGGTTCGCCGCACAACATGCACAGCTTTTCTATTGAAGTCCTTATTGCAGGAATAGACTTTCTCTGTGATATTATAAAGCTCACAAGCATTTCCCACGGTTCCTGCTTTAATATTCTTATGCCGCTTCCATACTTTACTGCGTTTACAAGAAATTTATCATTGCCGTCAACCGCAGATTCTATTCCGGCATAATCAAATGACATATCAAAATAGTCTTTCCATATTTTCTCATATTCATCCAAACTACAATCAAATTCATAGGAGCGGCTGTATTCATCATAGCTTATTTCTAAATACCTGCCTTTATATATAAGGCCGTATGTGCCGTCTTCATTCCTCGTCATCCTAAAACATTGTCCGCTTTCAGCAATTTTTGCAATATCAAAGCTTCCGGCATCTATTATCATATATTTCATCCCTTTTACATATATTTATATATTATCTTACAAAGTTCGTCATAATTCTTAATGTGACTTAACATATCCCTGAACTTTGCAGAGTTTTTAAGTCCCTGCGTATACCATGCCGCATGTTTCCTCATCTCCCGAATGCCTGTATATTCACCCTTAAATCCTATATTCATATCCGCATGTCTGAGAATCATTTGCGCTATCTCTGAAGAAGAAGGATAATCCGGTATTTCTCCTGTCCGCATATATTCCTTCGCCCTCTTAAATATCCATGGATTACCTCTTGCCGCCCTTCCTATCATAAACGCATCCGCCCCGGTCTGCTCATACATTCTTTTTATGTCCGTAACATCATATATATCACCGTTTCCAATAACAGGTATTTTTATTGCTTTTTTCACTCTTTTTATAACATCCCAGTCAGCTTTTCCCGCATAATACTGCTCTCTTGTCCTCGCATGTACCGCTACTGCTTTTGCGCCGTAATACTCTGCCATTCTGGCAAACTCCTCGGCACAGTCGTCGGAAGCGCCGAAACCCTTTCTGAATTTTACCGTAACAGGCTTATTTACGGCTTTTACCACGGCGTCAATAATTTTCCCGGCAAGTTTATGGTCTTTCATAAGAGCGCTGCCTTCGCCATTATTTACTATTTTCGGCACAGGACATCCCATGTTTATATCAATTATATCAAAATTACGCGGTTCTATCTGCGCCGCTACTTTCGCCATAATATCAGGGTCGCTCCCAAAAAGCTGCAATGACACCGGCCGTTCGCTTTCATCTATGGTAAGAAGCGTTTCAGTGTTTTTATTTTTATAAAAAATACCCTTTGCGCTTACCATCTCCGTATATACCAGCGACGCCCCGCATTCCTTACACAACAAACGAAAAGGCAGGTCGGTAACTCCTGCCATTGGTGCAAGTATAATATTTCCATCTATTGTAACGTCGCCAATCTTCAATGTATTCAACCGTTACTACACCTTTCATATACAAATCTCAGACCATATAGCGTAAGCTGCGGATTATATATCTGAATTGCTTCCGACTCCTCAGATAATATTTTACCAAGTCCCCCTGTTGCAACTACTTTTGCATCATGATATCCAGATTCTTCTTTAATTTTCTTTATTATATACTCGGTCTGCCCTATTCCTCCATAAAACAGCGCCGCCTGTATGCTTGTCACAGTATCTTTTGCGAGTATGGTATCAGGTTTCTTTATTTCTACCTCAGGAAGCTTTGCCGCATCCTTAAACAATGCGTCTGCTGAAGTCCTTATTCCCGGACATGTAACTCCGGCAAGAAACGTGCCGTCTTTTGACACAAGGTCAAACGTTGTAGCCGTACCGTAATCAACTACTATAACCGGTCCTCCGTATAACGTTATTGCCGCAACCGCATCAACTATCCTGTCTGCCCCAAGTTCCCTTGGATTAGTCGTCGCTATTTTGAGTCCTGTCTTAATTCCACTCTTTACAATAATCGGATTACATCCGAAATATTTAATTATTCCACTGGTAAGTGAATACATTATATTCGGTACTACGGACGCTATTATTGCCGCATCTATATTTTCAGGCACAACTTCCATCTGTCCTATAAGTTCCGTTATAAGAAGCCCAAACTCATCAGACGTCCTCGGAATCTTTGTTGTCATCCTGGAACTTCCTTTAAGCTTTTCCCCCTCAAAAACACCAAGCGTTATATTGGTATTTCCAACATCAAATGCAAGAAGCATAATATCCTCCAATATATATCATTAATCCATCATAAATGTTTTATAGTAGTTTTCCAGCTGTAAAAACAACTCTGATTTTTCCGACTGCAGCTCTTTTATTTTAAGTTCACTTCCTATTTCATCAAAAAACATATCTCCATCATCAGAGAATACATGAAGCATAAGACTGCCCTCATCGGAAAATCTCAGCACAAGCTGCCCGCCGACATCTTCCGTATACATTACGCACATTATCTGAAGTTCTTTTTTCACCGAATCCGGTATTCCCGAAAATCTTTCATTAAAATAATATTTACTGTTATATGCGCTGCTTGCGCATAAAATCATATCATTTATATCCATAAATTACCCCGTTCATCCTATCTTACAACGTTGCATACATAACCGCCTTTATCGTGTGCATACGGTTTTCTGCCTCATCAAATACAACGGACCTGTCGGATTCAAATACTTCATCGGTAACCTCAAGTTCTTCCATTCCGAATTTCTCTTTAATATCACGCCCCACCTGCGTCCCTAAGTCATGATATGCAGGAAGACAGTGCATAAATACGGCAGAATCCCCTGCTTTCTTCATTACATCCATCGTCACCCTGTACGGCTTCAATGCGTTAATCCTCTCCGCCCATACTTCTTCAGGCTCGCCCATTGAAACCCATACGTCAGTATATATAATATCCGCATTTCTTACACCTTCGTCTGCATCTTCGGTAAGCGTTATGCTTCCTCCCGACTTTTCTGCATACTGCCTGCATTTATTTACAAGCTCTCCGTCCGGAAAATACTCTGAAGATGTACATGCGGTGAAATTCATTCCCATTTTGGCGCATGCTATCATAATAGAATTGCCCATATTATATCTGGCATCTCCCATATATACCCAATTAAGTCCTTTTATCTTTCCGAAATGTTCCTTAATCGTAAGCAAATCTGCAAGAAGCTGCGTAGGATGATATTCATTTGTAAGTCCGTTCCACACCGGAACATCCGAATAATCCGCAAGCGCTTTTACAATATCCTGTCCGTAACCACGGTATTCTATTCCGTCAAACATTCTTGAAAGCACACGCGCGGTATCCGCTATACTTTCTTTCTGTCCTATTTGCGAACTCTTAGGATCAAGATATGTAACTCCCATTCCAAGATCATGCGCCGCAACTTCAAATGAACATCTTGTTCTGGTACTTGTCTTTTCAAAAATCAGGGCAATATTTTTACCCCTGTGCACATCATGCAGCACTCCGTTCTTTTTGTCATCTTTAAGCTTCTTTGCCAAATCGACAAGATACTCTATTTCTTCCGGTTCGTAATCCAGAAGCGTAAGAAAATCACGTCCTTTTAAATTCACAAATTATTCCTCCAAACCTAATGATATGTTGAAATATACACCATATTAATATATGTGTCAATCCCGGCTTCCTATAAGATTCTGCTCCAGTATCTGCTCTGATACCGTCTTTAATGCAATTGCCCGGTCATAATATTTACGCACACTATCAACCGGTATTTCTTCTCCTGTCTTTGGATTCCACGCGCGCCCCGATTCAAATATTTCCTCTCGCGAAACCTCATACATTATGTCATCGGTAACAAACGAACCTCTGAGCATATATGCGGTAAAAGCCACAAAACCCTCTTTTGCGTTTACGGCATCCTGCCCCAGTATGTATTTATCTGAAATCTCTATGTTCATAAGATTGGCTATCGTAGGGAATATATCAATCTGACCGGCAACTGTCGATATGGTCCTTGTTATTCCGCTTCCCGGTATATGTATAATAAGAGGAACTTTAAGCATTTCATCATAATCATACTCTTTTCCAAGAAAACGTTTCATATATATATCATTATCATCCATATCTTTATTCAGTCCATGGTGGTCACCATATAAAATTATAATACTGTTATCATACAGTCCTTCTGCTTTAAGCTTTTCGATAAGATATCCTATTGCCTCATCAGTATAGTGCGCTGTCTGCAGATAATTTGCAAACTTACTCTCCTTATCTTCTTCTTTAATCGGTATCTTCTTTAAATCATCATCTATTTCAAAAGGATGGTGGTTCGTAAGCGATACAATAAATGAAAAGAACGGCGTATTCTGCTTTTTCATTATATCCACAGCCTGGCTGTATACCGATTTATCAGATATTCCAAGTCCTATTATATCCGACTGGTCCAAATCCTCCATAGCATAATACTTATCTATGCCCTGTCCTCCATAGGCCTCTTTTCTGTTCCAGAAATCTCCCTCATATCCATGCACTGCAAAAGTGGAATAACCATTTCTTTTAAGATGCCACGGAAGTCCGTCAAATTTATTGTCCTGATACAACGTATATATTTCACGCTCAATAACAGGATAAAGGGAATTAAGAGCTGAAAATTCTGCGTCGGCAGTATTTCCCTTTCCTATATTTGAATAAAAATTATCAAAATACAGGGAGTTATCCTTTATAAGTGAGTTGAGGTTTGGCGTAAGGCACACGCCATTATATGACGCATTGATAAGAAAATTCTGAAAGGCTTCAAGCTGTATCATAATGACGTTCCTTCCCTGTGCAATTCCACGGAGTTCAAACGTTTCAGTATCAGGCGCATTATTATCCATAATAGAGATAACTTCTTTTTCGTCTATATCTTTCTTTGCAATCCTGCCTAACGTATTGTCGTATATATCTCCGACATGGTTTACAAAAAATTCCTCGCCTGTCGCATTGGCTATAATAACGCTGTCGGCGGGATTTACGGCGACAAATATGAATACGGCGGCAGCAATAAAATATTTTGCCGGCTTGTATTTTTTATTAACCTTATGTATATTGCCGCGGCGTCTGATACTGCCGCGATATCCCGCGATATCTTCCCTGTGCCTTTTAAAATAATTAATTACAAAAGGTATATCAACAAATATAAATATGCTCATCGGAATAAACGTTGCTACAAAACTCTGCGGAACTTTCGCTACATTTTTAATCTGCCACAGCTGCGCAACCGAAACCGTCTGGTTATAATAATTGAAGTACATAACATCAGCAAACATAAGAACACTTATTCCGATATAAATAACCGAAAATATAATGGTCTTATGTTTGCGCGAAATACCTGATATATATCTGAATATGCCTGAAATAATAAAAATGCTGATTACTGCATAAAACAGTGAATATACCGTCCAGTCTATAAGATAGTAGTAAACCAGAAGCTTAACAATCAAAAATATCAGCATAATCCATTCTGAATGTATAATTGTTTTCTTCTCTTTTTCCATAATTAATCTTTCTTATCCTCTTTAATAACTTCCGTAAAAGCTTTTGCAAGCCCTGCTATTCCCTGAATCTCTGAAGGAATAATAATCTTTGTTGCCTTTCCGTCAGCCGCCTTTGCAAACGCCTCGAGGCTTTTAAGCGTAATAACTTCACCGCTTGGCATTGCCTCATTTAAGAACCTTATACCGTCTGCGTTAGCCTTCTGTACTGTAAGTATGGCTTCTGCCTGTCCTTCCGCTTCTCTTATCGTTGCTTCCTTCTTAGCCTCTGCCCTGAGTATTGCAGCTTCTTTTTCTGCCTGCGCGTCAAGAATTGCCGATTCTTTCTTTCCTTCTGCAACAAGGATAGTAGATTTCTTCTCACCTTCTGCAATAAGTATGGCTTCCCTTCGTTCCCTCTCTGCCTTCATCTGTTTTTCCATGGCATCCTGTATTGCTGCAGGAGGTATAATATTCTTCAGCTCAACACGGTTTACCTTAATTCCCCATGGGTCGGTAGCCACGTCCAGCGACACTCTCATCTTGGTGTTTATAATCTCCCTGGAAGTCAGCGTTTCGTCAAGTTCAAGATCTCCGATAATATTACGAAGCGTAGTGGCAGTAAGATTTTCTATCGCCATAATAGGGTTTTCAACTCCGTAAGCATAAAGCTTGGGGTCAGTTATCTGATAAAATACAACCGTATCAATACGCATTGTAACATTATCTTTCGTAATAACAGGCTGAGGCGCGAAATCCACCACCTGTTCTTTAAGCAGAACCCGTCTTGCCACACGGTCAATAATCGGAACTTTAAAATGTATTCCGACTCCCCATGTTGCCTGATATCCGCCAAGCCTCTCAACTACATACGCAGTAGCCTGAGGGACTATTTTTACACAAGAGGCAAGCACTATAAGGATTATCAGCACAACAACTATCGTACCGACAATACCTCCCAGATTCTGGGGCAGCTTTATGCCCTCTGACAATAAACAAGTAACATCAACCATTTTTCTCCTCCTTTTCCGCCGTCTTACCAGACAGGCTTACAATTAATTTTACTCCCGAAATACTATCTACCGTTACTGTTTCACCTACATCGATAATATCATTGTCCGACGACCTTGCCGTCCATTCCTGCCCGTTTAACGCTACCCGACCTGAAGCATTGATATTATCAATCTTTTCTACTACCACAGCCTTTTCTCCTATAAGGCTTTCCGCATTGGTTTTTGTACGGTCGCTGTTAAAAAATCTCACCGCAACCGGTCTTGTAAATATAAGCGTTATAAGTGAAACTGCCAGAAACACTATAATCTGTACTATAAGATTAGCGCCGGCAAGCGATGCAATAAACGCTGCAAGAGCGCCGAATGCAAACCATATTGTAGTAAGCCCCAATGTAGCTATCTCAATAAGTATAAGCACAGCCATTATAATAAGCCAGTACCAGCTTTGCATACATATCACTCCTTCTCCTTGAATTATATTACTTTTCTATAAAAATTTCAAGGAACTATGGTACATTATAATCCCCGCCGCCACTCCTGCATTTAACGATTCGCTTGCAGGATTCATCGGTATCTTTATGTTTTCATCGCATACATTAAGAGCCGCCTCTGACATTCCGTTCGACTCATTACCGATAACAAATGCGCTGCATGGCTTATATTCGGTATCTCTTATATCTTTCCCCAAAAGGCCGGTTCCATATACCGTTATACCCGTCTTTTTACACTCTGCTATAATATCGCATATGTCATCCCCGTATGCAAACGGAAGCCTGAATACCGCCCCCATTGTTGAACGCACTGTTTTCGGATTATATACATCCACGGTTCCCTTATTCATAAGTATTCCGTTAAAGCCCGCCGCTTCCGCAGTTCTGAAAACAGTTCCCAGATTACCGGGGTCCTGTATATCTTCAAGTATAAGTATTCTTGCAATGGGCATACAGCATACATCATCGCAAAAATGCCTTACCCCATATTGTGAATAAAGCACATCTTTAGTATCCATATCTTTAATACCGGCCAGCGCAATTATGCCCTGAGGCGAAACTGTATCTGAAAGTTCTTTAAACACCCTGTCTGAAACAGATTCATAACCGCATTCCTCTAAAATATCAAATACCGCGGCATAATTCAAACCTGCAAATCTGTTGTTCTGCAATGCCTTCATCCCGCCGTCAATATCCTTTAATAAACTTTCCGAAACATATATCTTTTCTGCAAGTTCAAGTTTTATGGCTTCTAAGACCATTTTAGGGCCTTCGACAACGTACTGCTTTTGTTTTTTCCTTTCTTTACCGCTTTTCTTCAATCTTATTATATTCTTAATCTGTGAATTATTTGTGCTTTCTATCATCAGTATTCTCCTTTGCCATATTGCCAAGCTTTTCAAGCACATCATTTTCACCAAGCACTATAAGTACATCATCTTCACATATAGGCATATCGGCCGCAGGATTAACAAACATTTCATCCTCTCTCATAATGCCTATGACATTTACACCGTATTTTACCCTCAAATCAAGCGCTTTAAGAGAATACCCGTTCCACCTCGACGGAGCATCTATTTCCATAATACTATATGTTGCCGAAAGCGAAGTTGCGTCAAAATAATTTCCGTGTACAAGCTGATTCGCCGTTCTTAACCCTGCGTCAAATTCCGGATAAATCACCTTATCCGCCCCGACCTTTTTCAATATTTTCGCATGAAGGTCATTTCCCGCCTTTGCAAGCACATATCCTGCCCCCGCCTCTTTTGCAAGAATTGTTGCCATAACGCTTGCTTCCAGATTATCGCCTATTCCGATTACCACGCCGTCATAATTCGACAATCCGAGCGTATCTGTAAATTCCTTTTCGGTCACATCGCCAATCTCTGCATATGTTACATAATCTGCAACCTCACTTACCATTTTACTGTCCAAATCAACAGCCATCACTTCACAGCCTGCATCCGACAGGCATTTTGCAAGGCTCATGCCAAATTTACCAAGTCCCAGTACCGCAAATTCCTTATTTCTTCTCATTAAGTTCCTCCTATCCTACCCGTATATCCTCCTCGGGATAATGTCTGACAGCATTACCTGTTTTATTTGTATTGAAAAACAACGCCAGTGAAATAGGTCCTATTCTTCCTATATACATAGTCAAAATTATTATAATTTTCCCTACCGTATCAAGCGTCTGCGTAATTCCCCTCGTAAGCCCTACGGTTGCAAGCGCCGAAACCGTTTCGTATAATGTGTCGAGAAAATCTTTGTTTTGAGTAATACACAGCGCTCCCATGGATACCAGAAGCACCCCTGCATCTATTATAAGTACGGCTATGCCTTTCCTTACATTCTGGTCAGATATGCTTCTCTTAAACACTTCCGTATCCTGCCTGTTATTAATAATGGCAATAACGGTAAGTATTATCATTGCTACCGTTACCGTTTTGATTCCGCCCGCAGTACCTGACGGCGAACCGCCTATAAACATAAGAATAAGCGATACAAACGCCGAGGCATCTGTAAAGTTTTCCTGTGGAACAGTATAAAATCCTGCCGTCCTCGTAGTAACGGACTGAAACATGGACGCACGTATCTTCCCAAAAAATGTAAGATTACCTATTGTATCAGGATTATTATACTCTATAAACATAATCAGCGCAGCTCCGCCGAAAATAAGTATGGCAGTTACCGACAACACAATTTTTGTATGCAGCTCATATGAATGCCACATCTTTTTTGCGGAAAATTTTTTCTTTTTTCTAAAACCTTTTATTATATCCCACCATACCGGAAAACCAAGTCCTCCAAGTATAATAAGTATCATTGTAACCGTATTTACAAGCGTATTGGTATTATACTTCATCAGACTTGTATCGCCGATAATATCCATTCCGGCGTTACAGAAAGCCGAAACCGAATTAAACACTGAATAAAATATGCCCTTTATACCGTAATCCTTTACAAAAACAAACGCATACAGCGCCGCCCCAATTAACTCAACAATAAACGTGCCTTTAAGTATTTTTTTCGTAAGTTTGACAAGACCATTAAGACTGTTAAGATTATACGCGTCTTTTATAAGAAGACGTTCTTTAAGAGTAATTCTTTTTGCCGCCGCCATAAGTATTATGGTCGTAAAAGTTACTACGCCAAGTCCGCCTATCTGTATGAGTACAAGAATTACACATTGTCCGAATACGCTCCAGTACCCCGCAGTAGACACTGTTGTAAGACCGGTAACGCATACTGCAGAAGTTGCGGTAAACAATGCGTCTGCCGGATTGGTAAAACAACCCTGCGCAGAAGATACCGGCAGCATCAAAAGAACCATACCAAGTATCATGGAAATCATAAATCCGCCGGCTATAATCTGAGTTGTAGTAAACTCTTTTCGCCTGCGTTTTCTTATGATATACATAGCACTCTCCTCTTTCAAAATCTGTTAGTATTATTCCTGGGAAAATACCTCTTTGTAGAACTCTGAATAATCTGTCCTGTTATCTTTTATAAATTGTATTGCCGTACGCGGATGCTGATTAGTAAGGCTTGTCATAAGATACGGTATGTCATATCCCCAGACTATTCCTTCCTCTTTAAGTCCTCTTATATATTTTTCTACAAATTTAATGACAGGATATATATTATATTTAGGATTACGCAAAAATCCAAGCAGCAGTTCCATCTGGCAATTTCCTGCTCCCCTTCCCATTCCGCCATAAGTTGCATCCAGCCAGTCCACTCCGTCACCGACGGCTTCTATAGTATTGGCAAATGCAAGCTGTTGGTTATTATGGGCATGCATACCCACCTTTTTACCTGACTTTTCGGCAAATTCCAAATACAAATCAGATATTCTGGCTATCTGCTCCGGATAAAGAGCGCCAAAACTGTCAACAATGTAAAAAACATCAACAGGCGTTCCTGAAAGCACATCGAGCGCAGTTTTAACATCCGATTCCTGAGCATTGGAAATCGCCATTATATTACAGCTTACCTCATATCCTTTCGAGGCAATATTCTCAATCATATCTACGGCTGCCGGTATCGTATTAAGATATGTTGCAACACGTACGATATCAATAGGACTGTCCTTACTGTCTATTATGTCTTTTTTATAATCGCATCTTCCTACGTCTGCCATAACGGCAATTTTTAAATCCGTATCGTTGTCACCGACAATTTCCCTTATATCCTCATCCCGGCAGAACTTCCATTTGCCGAATTTATTCTCATCAAACATCTCCCTCGAAGCCTTATATCCAAATTCCATATAATCTATGCCGGCATTAATGTTTGTTTTATACAACTCCTTTACAAATTCATCGGTAAAATAAAAATTGTTTACAAGACCGCCGTCACGCAGCGTTGCATCAATAACTTTTACATCCGACCGGTAACCCATCAGTTTTGATAATTCTTTCATGTCTGTTCTCCTTATCTGTGTACTTTTAATATCATTATCTAAAATATCACTAAACGACCCGTATTGCAAGCAGAGATATATATTATCCGTAATATCTGGACAATATAATATATCGGATTACATAAGAAAACTCCCTGAAAGATATTATATCTAAATGATATATATCCTTCAGGGAGTTTGCATTATTATTTCATCTTACTTAATATTTTAAGATTTCTGATATATACGTATTCATTTCAAGCATTAGGGTCAGTAATCTACTCGCTCTTAGCTCCGTCCTTATAAAAGGTAATAGATTTTATGGATATATTCGCAGCGCCGCCATAATTAAATATCTTAATTGAGCCAAGAGGCGCGCCCTCCAAATAATCATCAGAGCTTAAAAGCAATGTCGTTTCCTTATCTTTATCAAGCTTTGTTATATTCGTATCAGGCGACCAGCCTGTAGCCCCCTGTCCGGTTCCCGCATCATACTGTCCTGCAAATATGCCTACATCCTCACCGTCCTGAGTGTATGTTATCTCAACATATTTGTAATCATCTTTACTTTCGGTTATAGGACTGCGAACTATAAATCCCTGCATGCCCGGCATTACAGCGTCAAGGGATTTGGTTTCTTCGTTGTATGTTACCTTAGCGGGATCTCCCGGTATTCCGTCAGTAACAGTGCTTACCTTACTGAGGTCTACTTCATATGGTTCAGCCAGATTCGGCTTCTGTGGCTCTTCCGGTTCTTCTGTCGCTTCAGGTTCTTTCGTTGCATCGGGGTCAACAATCTCCTCGCTCTTATCTCCGTCCATATAGAATGTAATATCTGTTACGGATATATTCGTATCCGCACCGAAGTTAAATATCTTAATTGCGCCAAGTGGCTCGCTATCCAGATAATCATATGAACTTAAAATCAGTTTCGTTTCCTTATCCATATCATACTGGTTAAGCTTTATTTCAGGCGACCAGCCGGCAGCATCCTGTCCGGTTCCCGCATCATACTGGCCTGCATATATATTTACATCTCCAACGCTGTTCAGATTGTATGTTATCTCAACATATTTGTACTCATCTTTCCTGTCGGTTACAGGGCTGTAAACTATAAATCCTGTCTGTCCTTCCATTGTAGCATCGAGAGATTTGGTTTCTTCATTATATTTTACCTCTGCAACCCCGCCCGGTACTCCGTCAGTAACAGTGCTTACCGTACTGAGGTCTACTTTATAAGGATTAACAAGATGTGGCGTCGGGCTTGGCGACGGTGACGGCGTTGCGCTTGGTCTTGGTGTTTTTGATGGTTTTGCCGTAGCCGTTCCATCATCTCCTGCTTCTTTTGTAGGTTCAGGAGTATTATTTTCACCGCCGGGCTGTGTAGGAGCAACCGTCTGCTGCGGTGCCGCAGTTCCCTGGCCACCCTGTACTATACCTTTAGCTGTAGGTGATGCCGGAGTTGTACCTTCTGCTGAAGCTTTTGTTACAGTTACCGTACATTTAAGCGTTTTCTTTGTCTTTCCAAGCTTATATACGGCTGTAATCTTTGCTTTACCTTCTGAAACACCCTTTACAGTAGCGGAAGGCGTTTTCGCTTTCTTATTCTTCTTTACTGACGCTACTGCTTTTTTACTTGATTTCCATGTAACTTTTGCTTTCTTTGATGCTTTTTTAACCTTCAGCTTAATAGTCTTTCCAACTTCTACGAAAGTCTTCGTCTTATTAAGCTTAGGTTTCTTTGCCGCATCTGCCGTACCTGCAGGAACGCACACAGTTGTTACGGTAAGTGCAAGTGCAAGCGCTGATGCAATAATTTTTCCTTTTTTCATATGAAAAACCCCTTTCTATTTTATACACCTAATACTTAAAACAACTACATTATTGCACACACAATATCATTTTGCAAGAACTAATTTTCACCCATCCTGGCAAGCCTTGCGCTCTGGTCAGCAGCAGTAAGATTCTGTATGACTTCATTAAGGTCCCCGTCCATTATTTCCGCCAGTCTGTGGCTTGTAAGTTTAATACGGTGGTCTGTAACCCTGCTCTGAGGATAATTATATGTCCTTATCTTCTCCGAACGGTCACCGGTACCAACCTGGCTTTTTCTTGCCTCCGCTTCAGCATCATGAGCCTTGGCGCATTCCATCTCATAAAGTCTGGAACGAAGCACTTTAAGCGCTTTATCCTTATTTTTAAGCTGCGACTTTTCATCCTGGCACGATATTACTATTCCGGTCGGTATATGCGTAAGCCTTACGGCAGAATCCGTAGTATTTACACACTGGCCGCCATTTCCGGATGCCCTGAAGACATCAAATTTACAGTCGTTCATATCAATTTTCACATCTACTTCCTCAGCCTCCGGCATTATTGCCACCGTTGCAGTAGACGTGTGTATCCTTCCTCCGGATTCGGTGACCGGTATACGCTGTACCCTGTGTACTCCGCTTTCGTATTTGAGTCTTGAATATGCTCCCTCGCCGTCTATCATAAATACGACTTCCTTAAATCCCCCAAGTCCGTTTTCATTGGAATTCATCATATCAATCTTCCAATTGTTTCGTTCCGCATACCTGCTGTACATGCGGAACAAATCTGCCGCAAACAGCGCCGCTTCATCTCCTCCTGCTCCTCCGCGTATCTCAACAATGACATTTTTTCTGTCGTTAGGGTCTTTTGGCAAAAGAAGTATTTTAAGCTCATGCTCTATGCTATCAATCCTTCCCCTGCAATCATTAAGTTCTTCTTTTGCAAGTTCCCGCATATCTTCATCCTTTTCTTCCTCAAGAATCATAAGGCTGTCTTCAATTCCCGCTTTTACCTCTTTATATTCCTTATATTTTGCAACGAGCGGCATAAGTTCGGTCTGCTCCTTCATAAGCTTTCTGTACTGCTCGCTGTTACCTGCAATCGCAGGGTCGCTAAGCTCGTTTATAAGCTCCTCATATCTTAAAACTACTTCTTCCAGATGCTCAAACATAATAACCTCCATATTTATACAAGAGAGCCCCACACAACTCTGTCAAGTCCTGCAAGGTCCTTTTCCGTCTTTATATCTTTAAACCCGTATTTTTCCAATAAATCGCTTACCCGTCCTGCCTGGCTGCAGCCAATCTCAAAAAATACTTTGCCTCCCTTTACAATCTTTCCCGATATATTTTTTAATATATCCGCGTAAAAATCAAGCCCGTCGCTTCCGCCGTACAGAGCCAGGTGCGGTTCATTAAGCCTCACTTCCGGCATAAGCCTTTTCATTTCGTCAGAAGCAATATATGGCGGATTGGACACAAGTATATCATACTGTCCATCTATATTATCCCATATATTACTCTCAATAAATTCAACCTTTACATCATTATCTTTTGCATTCTTTCCGGCAATGGAAAGCGCTTTGCGGGAAACGTCCGAAGCCGTAACAGACAACGCCTTTGCATACTTTGCAATACTTATTGCAATGCACCCCGAACCCGTGCACATATCAAGCACCCTTTTTCCTTCGGCATGTTTTATCACAAGTTCCGTAAGCATCTCGGTATCCTGTCTTGGAATCAGCACGTTATTATTTACCT
Organism: uncultured Lachnospiraceae bacterium; assembly: GCA_947588675.1. Classification (GTDB taxonomy): domain Bacteria; phylum Bacillota; class Clostridia; order Lachnospirales; family Lachnospiraceae; genus V9D3004. The sequence continues at coordinate 70,100 of CANPYY010000006.1, forward strand.
TAAATGTCAGTCCCATAAATTCCTGCTCGCCGGTAATATACTGCAGCGGTTTTCTTTTTTCCCGCTCCGCTATCAGTCTGCCGTATCCGTTTATTTCATCGTCTGTAACTGTCCGTCCCGGATTTTTATAATATTCATTTCTTGTCATATTCATATAATATGACAGCAGATACCAGGCGTCCAGCCGGCTTTCGTTTATTCCGGCTTTATTCAAAGTATCTGCTCCCATATCAAGCAGTTCTTTTATTGTCATAACTAATCGCTGTCTTTCTCGTCTTCCATCATAAGATATCTGTCAAGCGCTTTAAGTATTTCATCATCATCTTCTTCGTCAAGCGAAACATCCTCAAATGCCGCTGTTTCTTCCTGTATATCCTCTGTATTATCTTCGTCGGCTTCGGTTTCTTTACTCTCGTCCGTTTTGCTTCGCCTTTTGTTCTTTTCCTGATATGCCTTCCAGTCAAAAACCGCCTCAACAGAAGCTATTGCAACTTCCAGCATATCATTGTCAGGCTCCTTTGTCGTAAGTCCCTGAAGCCAGAGCCCCGGTTTGCTTAAAATATTCATGACAGCATTATCTGTCCTTCCCGCAAGCCTTATAAATTCATAGGCAATACCAGCTATGAACGGTACCAGCACTATTCTCAAAAGCATACGGAGCCATAACGTATCAACCTGTATAAACACAAATACAATAATACTTATAAGAACCACATACAGAAGGAAACTTGTTCCGCACCTCTTATGCTCTTTAGTCTGCTTTTTTGCATTTTCAACATTAAGCTCATAACCACGTTCAACACAGTTAATTACTTTATGCTCTGCGCCATGATACATAAATACGCGCTTAATTTCTTTCATAAGAGTAATGCCTTTAACATACACTATAAATATTATAAGCCTTATAACGCCTTCAATTATACTTCTTAAAGCAAATGATTCTATTTTCCCCTTAAAAAGTTCCGCAAGCGAAAAAGGAACCAGAACAAATACCAGCACTGCAATAATAATGGATAATACCATTGTTATTCCCATGGTAACCGCTTCTTTTTTATTTCTTTTTTCCTTTCTTATCCGGCGCCTCTTAACCATTGCGGAAAGTTCTTCGTCTTCTTCTTCGTCCTTATCCTCCTCATAAAAATCTGCAGAATAAGTAAGAGTTTTCATTCCAAGAATAAGAGAATCCGCAAAAGCTGCCATTCCCCTCAATACCGGAAGCCTGAATATGGCTATACGGTCTTTTATTCCAATATATATATCTTTTTTTACTTCAATCTTATTATCCGGTCTTCTGACAGCGACTGCATATTCAGACTCATTTTTCATCATTACGCCTTCAATAACAGCCTGTCCGCCTATTCCTGACGGTTTCATTACACATCACTCCCAAATTCATTATTTAAAAGGGAACAGAGTTTCTGCACAAGAAAAAAATAGGTCAGGATACAATTATCCCAACCTACAGTTAATCAGTCTATTTACTCTGTGATAAACCATACTTACGGTTAAATCTGTCAATAGCGCCCCTTGCAGTTACCGACCTCTGCTGTCCGGTATAAAAAGGATGGCACTTGGAACATACTTCTACGTGTATATCTTCCTTCGTAGAACCTGTAACAAACTCATTACCACAGTTGCACACAACCTTAGCCTGATAATATGTTGGCTGTATATCTTGTTTCATTTTTTTCACCTCTCTACATACAAATCAAGTGTGTTAATTAAAAAACAGCTTTTTTATTGTAGCATAGTTTTATTATCAATGCAAGCAAAAATCAAACAATTTTCACTTTCTTAATCATCTCAATAAACTCGCGGTTATTTTTTGTGCGGACAAACAATTTTATAATTCTCTCGACTGCTTCGTCTGATTTCATTCCGTTCATTGCCTTTCTCATAAGGAAGCTTGCCTCCATCTCAGACTGCGTAAGCAAAAGGTCGTCGCGCCTTGTACTTGATTTGGGAAGGTCAATAGCAGGAAATATCCTTTTTTCAGACAGATTTCTGTCAAGCACAAGTTCCATATTGCCTGTTCCCTTAAATTCCTCAAATACGACATCGTCCATCCTGCTTCCCGTATCAACAAGAGCTGTCGCAAGTATTGTAAGGCTCCCCCCTTCTCTCATATTTCTTGCAGAACCAAAGAATCTTTTCGGCATATGAAGCGCAGCCGGGTCAAGTCCTCCGGATAATGTACGTCCGCTTGGCTGTATGGTAAGGTTATATGCCCTGGCAAGCCTGGTAATACTGTCTAACAGTATCATTACATCCCTTCCATGCTCTACAAGCCTTTTGGCACGCTCGATAACCATTTCCGATACTCTCTTATGGTTATCCGGAAGTTCATCAAATGTAGAATATATTACTTCTACATTTTCTCCCTCAATATACTCCTTAATATCCGTTACTTCTTCCGGTCTTTCATCTATCAGCAGTATTATTACATGCATTTCCGGATGATTTACCGTTACGGCCTTTGCAACCTGTTTAAGAAGCGTTGTCTTACCGGTCTTAGGCTGTGAAACAATCATTCCGCGCTGTCCTTTTCCTATTGGCGATATAAGATCGACCATTCTCATAGCCGTACCCGAACCTGAAGTTTCAAGATGGATTCTTGAATTAGGAAATATCGGGGTAAGGTCTTCAAATTTAGGTCTGTGGGCTATAACCGACAGATTGTATCCGTTTACCGATTTAAGGTACAGCAATGCTGAAAATTTTTCATTCTGGCTTTTTATCCTTGTATTGCCTACTATAATATCCCCTGTCCTTAAACCAAACCTTCTTATTATTGCAGGAGATACATATACGTCCTGGTCCCCCGGGAGGAAATTATCGCACCTTATAAATCCGTATCCGTCCGCCATAACTTCAAGTATTCCGCTTTTTACTTCTCCGCTGTCCAGTTGTTCTATTTCCGTTGCATTATTCGTATATTTACCCTGTGGTGAATTTCCAGTTCTTACATTGCTTACAGTCTTACGTTCCGGAATATGAGTTCTTTTTTCAGATTTTTCTTCAGATGTTTTTTCAGTAACCGCAGCTTTCTTTTCAGGAACCGATGTTTTTCTACCGGCTGAAGGAATCTTTTTTTCAGTAACGGCTTCCTTCTTTTCAGGTTCGTCTTCCTGCTTCAGTTTCATAAGTTCTTCAATCAGCTCGCCTTTTTTAAGCGTAGTAATTTTCTTAATTCCTTTTTCTTTTGCAATTGCTCTTAGTTCAACAAGAGATTTCTTGTTATAATCCATATTTACCTCCATAACAAATATTATATTATAATAATTTACAGCATCGTTGCCATAACTTTTAAGTACCTGTATTGCAATTATCAATAGGGATAAAAAAACATATATTATTTCCAGCGAATATAATGAAATATGAAATTTTATGACATTTTCAAATAATGAAATATTGATTTAGATATTATACACTATTTATCATACACTTGTAAAGTGCTAATTTACAGCATTTTACTTGATTTTATTTATAATCCGTAATATTATTAAACGGTATTAATAAATTGCCCCATACGGATGCGGGCACGGAAAGGATAAAAAAATGATTGAACCACTCACATTTCATGAAAAATTAAAAGGTAAAATAAGCACTGAAGCAAAGTGCAGCGTAAAAACAAGAGAGGAGCTTGCAACAGCTTATACACCGGGCGTTGCCCTTCCATGTGAAGAAATAGCAAAAAATCCCGAACTGGCATACCGCTATACGATTAAATCAAATACAATTGCAGTCGTATCCGACGGCAGCGCTGTACTTGGTCTTGGCAATATCGGTCCGCTTGCAGCCATGCCTGTTATGGAGGGAAAGGCTGTTCTTTTCAAAGAATTTGGCGGAGTAAACGCTTTTCCTATATGTCTTGACACACAGGATACCGAAGAAATTATTGAAACCGTAGTAAGGATTGCCCCGGCTTTCGGAGGAATTAACCTTGAAGATATTTCTGCGCCAAGATGTTTTGAGATTGAAGACGCTTTAAAAAAACGCCTTAACATACCTGTATTTCACGACGACCAGCACGGCACCGCTATCGTTGTACTTGCCGGACTTATAAACGCATTAAAAATTGTCGGAAAGCAAAAGGAAAACTGCCGCATTGTAGTAAACGGAGCCGGCAGCGCAGGCATTGCCATTACAAAACTCCTTTTAAACTATGGTTTTAAGGATATCATAATGTGCGATTCAAAAGGTATATTATCAAATTCTTCAGCAAAGCTTAACAGCGCAAAAGAAGAAATTATAAAAGTTACTAATCTTACCGGTAAAACGGGTACTTTAGGCGACGCACTTGCCGGCGCAGATATATTTATAGGCGTATCCGCTCCCGGCGTGGTAACTGCGGATATGGTGGCTTCCATGAATAAAGACGCAATTATTTTTGCAATGGCCAATCCTGTTCCTGAAATAATGCCGGATACCGCCAGGGCGGCAGGAGCAAGAATTGTGGGCACCGGACGTTCTGACTTCCCAAATCAGATTAACAATGTAGTTGCATTTCCGGGAATATTCAAAGGAGCGCTTCTTGGCCGCGCGCCTCAGATAACTGAAAAAATGAAGCTTGCCGCAGCGCTTGCCATTGCAGGGCTTGTTTCTGACGATGAGCTTAATGAGGAATATATAATGCCGCAGCCTTTTAATCCGAATGTTGCCGATGTTGTAGCACAGGCCGTAATGGATAATATTTAAACGAGGGGATTTCGATGATATCTACACCACAGACGTTATTTAAACTTATGATTCTGTTTTTTTTGGATTCAGTGGACTTTTCACTCAGTAATGCCATTATATCCGATTTTTTTCTGGACCGCGGATATACCGATTATTTTAATATACAGACATCTTTTAATGAATTGGAAGAAGAAAAACTTATCACATCTTCGGCTTCACATAAAAGTACATATTATAAAATAACTTCTGACGGTAAAATGACCCTGAACTGTTTTCATTATGAGATATCACCGGATATAAAAAATGAAATTAAGGAATATCTTAAAGAGCATTTCAATGATATCATTGAAATGCTCTCTGTAAGCTCTGATTATTCAAGAATACGTACCAATGAGTATATTGTCAATTGTAAAATATCAGAACGCGACAGTCTGGTTGCGTCTGTTTCATTAACGGTAGCTTCTGAAGAACTTGCCCGCCTCGTATGCAGCAACTGGGAAAAAAACAATTCAGAAATATATTCATTTATAATAAAATCCCTTTTATAAAACGCATACTTAATTTACTTTGCCGGACGTCCTATAACTACCACATTACTCTGGTTATATATATAAGACTGCGCTACCTTTGTGCCGTTCGCATGTATTATTTTGCCATATGTATATATCCTGCCGTCATAACTTTCACCCTGCTGTCCCATATATATCGCAACATGCGTAATATTTTTATATCTCTTATTTTTGCTTCCCTTAAAGAATATCAAATCGCCGGGTCTTAATTTATTTAATTTATTAATATTCTTTACTGCGACCGTTTTCTTATGTTTTGCAAGATATTTCGCTTCATTTGCGGCCACAGGCGCATAATGTTTATCTCCAAAATATATTTTTACCGGCGAATAAGAACGCCACACCAAAGACGAACAATCATAATATCCTTTTTGCATCCTTTTCGCCTGGCTGTATGTCGCTCCTTCCGCTTTAAGGGCATTCATAACCGCCTTAACAGCTTTCTTCTTTCCTACATTTATCGATACCGTAAGGTCTGTATTATCAACTTTTGCTACTATTGCCGCATATCCGATAGCATGTGTTGTTATAACCCCTGTTTCGGTCACTGTCGCCACACGGCTGTTGGATGTGCTGTACGAAACCCTGCTGTCAGCGTTAAGTCCCGTTATAATTACAGTGTGTTTTGTATTTTTCTTAACTACATAAAAATCTTTTTCGATTTTCGGGTCAGTAACCGTAACTGTACAGTTAAGAGTAATACCGTCTATATTCACTGATATTACAGCCACTCCGACCCTGTTTGCTGTTATTATCGCCCCCGGAGCCTGCATTGCCGCCGAATTTCCATATACGGTCGCAATTCCCGCATCTGAGGAAGACCATTGCGCTTCTCCCGTTGTTCCCCCTACCGTTATATTCATATTTGCATTTTTGGCAAGATTCGTTTTTGATATGCTTATTACCGGATTCGTAACCGAAAAACTGCAGGTAAATGAATCCTTCTGTCCTGTCGGCCTTGTAAGAACTGCCGTAATATCCGTATGTCCCGCAGATACCGGCATAACCGTTCCGTCTGCGTCTACAGAAGCTACATTGGGATTGGAAGAACTCCATTCTATCTTTCCTTCATGGAAATTAACAATTGACAGGGAGTATGCCCCGCTTCCGATAGCTCTTTGTACATTCTGCTCTGATATATACTCGGCTCCGGGCAGCACAGTGATTTCTGCCCTTGCAACAATAACATATACCGCTTCCGTACCGTCTTCATTGTAGTATTTCACTCTCGCTTCAGCAATAATACCTGCGTTTCCGGCAGAGACCCCGCGTATACGCACCTGATTAAAATTCTCCGCATACGAATCTACCTGCGCACATTCTGAAGTAATTATATATTCCATGCTTACAGCATCCGCAGGTATGTTTGTATTGGCATTAAGCGTAATTACATCGTTTGCAGACACGGTATACGTATCAGAATCGAAATTAAAAAACAGCTGTGTTACATCCTGCCTGGTAAGATAAGAAGCCGATGCTTTCTGTCCTGAAAATATCATTCCAACCAGCATTGTGACTGCAAAAACCAGCATTACTTTAATCATACATGTTCTTTTCATTTTTATCATCCTTTAAACATTTCTGTATATTCTGAAATATATTCCAGTATTTCCTCTTTTCCCTCTCCTGTAGCGGCTGAAAATGGGATTACCGGTGTTCCTTCTTCTGCGCCAAGTATTTTATTTATCCGTGATATCTGCTCTGCCGTCTGAGATTTTTTAACTTTATCGGATTTAGTTGCTATAATAATCGGCGAAAACCCAATCCCATACAGCTTTTTATACATATCCACATCCAATTCCGACGGGTCGTGGCGTATATCTACGAGCAGGAAAACAACTCTTAACATTTCTGAAGTTGTGAAATATTTCCATGTCATTTTCCGCCATTTTTCTTTTAATTCTTTTGAAACCTTTGCATATCCATACCCCGGAAGGTCAACAAAATACACTTCATTATTTATCCTGTAATAATTAACCGTCTGCGTTTTCCCCGGTTTTGAAGATGTTCTTGCAAGCGACTTCCTGTTAAGAAGCGAATTTATAAGCGAAGATTTTCCAACATTGGAACGTCCTATAAATGCAAATTCCATTTTATCATTATCGGGAAGTTTACTTGTAATGCCGCACACGGTTTCAAGTTTTGCCTCTTTTATCTTCAATCTGTACCTCCGCATCTTATCGCATATCCTATAACCTGCGTCATATTCTCAACATATTTTATGTCAAGTCCATCTGTTATTTCCTGTTCAATTTCATTTATATCATTCACATTATCCTTCGGCACCAGCACGATACTTACTCCTGCTCTCTTTGCCGCAAGAAGCTTTTCTTTAAGTCCTCCTATCGGAAGAATCCTGCCGCGCAACGTAATTTCACCTGTCATTGCAACATCAGCCGCAACTTTCTTTTCAGTCACCGCTGAAAAAATTGCAGTAGCCATTGTTATTCCCGCAGATGGTCCATCCTTTGGTACGGCTCCTTCAGGTATATGGATATGTATGTCATTTTTTTCAAAAAAGTCATCCGGAACAGAATATTTTCCAACCTGCGAACGCACATAACTTATTGCCGTCTTAGCAGATTCCTTCATGACATCTCCCAATTGTCCCGTAAGCTCACATTTTCCCTTTCCCGGCATAATATTTACTTCTATTTCAAGAGTATCTCCGCCAAATGAAGTCCACGCCAGCCCTCTTACTATTCCTATCTCATCTTTCTTTGCGATTTCATTTACGGTAAAAGGAGGATTTCCAAGATATTCTTGCAGGTTTTTTCCGGTTATACTTACCGAAGACGTTTCCTTTGCAACGATTTTCTTGACTGCTTTTCTGCATATTCTTCCTATAATTCTTTCAAGTCCGCGTACTCCGGACTCTCTCGTATATAATGCAATCATCATTTTTAAAGCCGCGTCGGAAATTGAAAGCTCCGATGACTTCAAACCGCACTTTTTACGCTGCTTTGATATAAGATGTCTTTTTGCTATATGGAACTTTTCATTTTCAGTATATCCCGATATACGTATAATTTCCATTCTGTCCAAAAGCGGTTCAGGTATTTCCTGCGTACTGTTAGCTGTACATATAAACAATACGTCCGATAAATCCACCGGTATTTCCACATAATGGTCGGTAAAAAACGTATTCTGCTCAGGGTCAAGCACTTCCAGCAAAGCAGAATAAGCGTCGCCGCGTACACTGTTAAATCCTACTTTATCAATTTCATCAAGAAGTATAAGCGGATTCGACACGCCGCTGTTTTTAAGCGCATTTATAATCCTTCCCGGCATTGCGCCGATATAAGTTCTTCTGTGTCCTCTTATTTCCGCCTCATCGCCCATTCCGCCAAGACATATTCTCACATACTTTTTGCCCAGCGCATCTGCAATTGCCCTTGCAATAGACGTTTTACCTGTTCCCGGAGGTCCCACCAGACATAATATAGGCGCCTCTGAATTACCATTCATCTGGCGTACTGCAAGCGACTCTATTATTCTTTCCTTTACTTTATCAAGTCCGTAATGATTTTTATTAAGCACTTTTTCAATATTTGTTATATCGCTGTTATCGGTACTCTTATTATACCATGGCAGTGACAGAAGCGTTTCAATATATGTACGGATTACGCCTGCCTCCGGTGATGCGGGGACAATATCATTAAACCGTATTATCTCCTTTTTTATATGTTTCTTTACTTCCTCAGGCGCATTAAGATTCATACACCGGTTTAAAAAGTCATCTTCACTGTCTTCAAAGCTTTCTTCATCCAATTCCTGCTTTATAAGCTGAAGTTCTTCCCTCAGATAATATTCCCTCTGCCGCTCCTCCATTATGCCCTGGACCTTGTCATGCAGTTCGTTTTTCATTTTAAGGGTTCGTATTTCATCTACTATATAACTTGCCAGTATTTCAAATCTTTTTACAACATCGCATTCATTCACAATTTTCCTGCCTGTTTCAAATGGCATACGAAGTCTTGAGGCTACGTAATCCACAGCCTCCTCTGCCACGTGCATATTTTTAACCGCAGTAAAAATATTTGGATTTATGCTCATATCAAGCGACATATATATAACAAGCATTTCCTGCAAATTTCTTATAAGCGCGTCATTGTCATGTCTGGAGTACCTTTGTCCGGTTTCGAGCCGCTCATATTCCGCAAGGCGATAATCACCGTTTTCCGAATACATTTCACTCTTAATGCGGACTCTTGTTATTCCTCTTATAACTACCCTCATATCCGAATACAGTGGTCTTATAAACTGATTAATATCCGCAAGTACGGCTATATCCTGCAAGTCGCAGGAATCCTGTCCGGGTATCACGATGATTTTATTTTCACCTTTAAGGGCATCCATCACGGCCTGTCTGTTTTCGCTTTTTCTGTTCTTTTCAATTTCAAAATGTATTATAGCTCCGGGAAATAATATTATTTCCCGGAGTGTTATAATCGGTGCTATATCTTTTGCCATTTTACATAACTCTCTTTCTAACCGGTATCTAATAAAATTGTACACTCATCAGCATTCGCAAATAAATGTACAATTTCAAAAGTATATTTAGCTTATTTTACTTTGTCTTTCACCCGACTTTTTACGTACAGGCGTCCTGTATTCAATAAGCGGCTGCCCTGTTCCGCATATTACGTCCTTTGTAATAACACATCCGCTTACCGTATTATCAGAAGGAAATTCGTACATAACATCCATCATTGCGCTTTCCATTATTGCCCTTAGTCCTCGTGCGCCTGTTTTTCTTTCAATGGAACGTTTTGCAATTTCCTCAATTGCCTCATCTTCAAACTCAAGCTTTATATTGTCAAGTTCAAAAAGCTTTTTATACTGTTTTACCATAGCATTTTTAGGTTCAACAAGTATACGTTTCAAGGCTTCCTCGTTTAATCTGTCCAGACCCACCGTTACAGGCACTCGTCCTACAAACTCAGGTATCATTCCGAATTTGACAAAATCCTGCGGAAGCACCTGTTTAAATAATTCCCCTATATTTTCATCTTTTCTGGTATCCGTACCTATCTCCGCATTAAATCCAATTGATTTCTTACCTATACGCGAAGCAATAATTTTCTCAAGACCGTCAAACGCTCCTCCGCATATAAATAAAATATTGGTAGTATCTATCTGCAGAAATTCCTGGTGAGGATGCTTCCTTCCACCCTGCGGCGGAACGTTTGCAACCGTGCCTTCAAGAATTTTAAGCAGCGCCTGCTGCACTCCTTCACCTGAAACATCCCTGGTTATAGATACATTTTCCGATTTCCTTGTTATCTTATCAACCTCGTCAATGTATATGATACCAAATTCCGCTTTCTCCACGTTGTATTCTGCCGCCTGTATAATTTTAAGAAGTATGTTTTCAACATCTTCTCCTACATAACCTGCTTCCGTAAGCGCCGTTGCATCGGCAATCGCAAACGGCACGTTTAAAATCCTTGCAAGAGTCTGCGCCAGATAGGTTTTTCCCGAACCCGTAGGCCCTATCATTATAATATTGCTTTTCTGCAGTTCAACATCCGTGTTTTTTCCTGCAATGACCCTTTTATAATGATTATATACCGCAACTGAAAGCGCTTTTTTTGCATCATCCTGTCCGATTACATATTCATCCAGCAGTTCTTTTATTTCCTTAGGTCTGAGTAAGTTAATTTCATCACTGAGTGAAGGTTCGTTTTCATATTCGCTACTGTACAGTTCTTCCTCAACTATTTCTGCGCATACCTCCACGCATTCATCACAGATATAGATGCCTTTTTCAACAGATGATATCATCTTTCTTACCTTATCCTGCGGTTTGCCGCAGAATGAACATCTTATCTGCCTGTCATTATCATCTTTTACTGCCATTACATTACCTCATTTATATACGATTAGTTATTATTTTATCAACAATACCATATTCAAGCGCTTCCTCTGCACTCATATAATTATCACGTTCCGTATCAAGTTCAATCTGTTCTAAAGGTTTTCCTGTATTTTCAGACAGAATTTTATTAAGTTTTGCCTTGATTTTCAATATATTCTCCGCAACTATTTTAATTTCGGTTGCCTGTCCTCTTGCGCCTCCAGAAGGCTGATGTATCATTATTTCTGAATTTGGAAGCGCCATTCTTTTACCTTTTTTCCCTCCAGCTAAAAGGAACGCTCCCATGCTTGCAGCCATACCGATACATATTGTTGATACGTCGCATTTAATGTAATTCATCGTATCATATATTGCCATTCCGGCAGTTACAGAACCTCCGGGACTGTTAATATACAGATTTATATCCTTATCCGGATCTTCAGATTCCAAAAACAGAAGCTGGGCAACTATAACGCTTGCCGATACATCAGTTACTTCTTCACCAAGAAATATGATACGTTCCTTGAGCAATCTCGAATATATATCATAAGAACGCTCTCCTCTGCTTGTCTGTTCTATGACGTAAGGTACTAAACTCATAATAAAACCCCCTGACAAATTATTTTTCTACTGCTGAATCCGTAACAAATTCTACAGCTTTTTCTACCTTTATATCTTCCTTTATCTGTTCCATCTCTTTTTCGCCTATAGTTTCTTTAAGCTTATCGGCCTCCATGCCATATGCTTTTGCTATCTGTTCGATTTTTTCATCTACTTCCCCGTCAGATGCTTCAAGCTTTTCTGCGGCTGCAACTGCTTCCAGCACCAGCCTTGACTGTATTCTCTTTAATGCCTGCGGCCTCATCTGCTCCATCATGCCTTGCGCGGTATTTCCCGTAAACTGCATATACTGTTCAATACTTATTCCCTGCATTTGGATATTCTGTGCAAATTCCCGTAACATATTTTCCGTCTGCGCAGTTACCATATCATCTGCAATTTCCATTTTTGCCCCTTCAATAATCTGTTCAATAACCGCATCTTCTTTTTTCGCTTTGTTTTCTTTTTCCTTTTTCTCTAAAAGTTTTGCCTTGATATCTGCTTTATATTCATCAAGAGTATCAAATTCCGATACATCCTGCGCAAGCTCGTCGTCAATTTCCGGAAGCACTTTCTTTTCTATTTTCTTTACAGTCACTTTAAATACTGCCGGTTTTCCTGCAAGCTCTTTCGCCTGATAATCTTCAGGGAAAGTAACGTTTACCTCTGTTTCCTCTCCTGTATTCCTGCCTACAAGCTGGTCTTCAAACGTATCTATGAACGAATGGCTTCCAAGCACTAAAGGATAATCAGTTCCTTTACCTCCTTCAAACGCCTCGCCGTCAACAAAACCTTCAAAATCAATCGTAACCGTATCGTCAAGCTGCGCTGCACGATCTTCTACAGTTTCCATGCTTGCATTTTTCTCCTGCTCGGATTTAAGCTCCTGCATTATTTCATCATCTGAAACTTCCGAATCAGCCTTTTCAACTTCTATTCCCGTATATTTACCCAGTTCAACCTCCGGCTTAATTGCAACCGTAGCCGTAAATATAAAACTCTTGCCTTTTTCAATCTGAACCACGTCAATACCCGGTCTTGCCACAGGCTCTACATCCGAAGCCGACACTTCTTCTTCATAAGCATCCGGTATAATAATATTAGCCGCATCCTCATAAAACACGTCGGAACCATACATTTTCTCAATAATTGCCATAGGAGCCTTACCTTTACGGAAGCCCGGTACATTTATTTTTCCCACGCTTTTTTTATATGCTGCTTTCATTGCCTCATTAAATCTCTCAGCAGAAACTTCTATTGTAAGTTTTGCCATTCCTTTTTCAAGTTTTTCCACCTGCATACTCATTTTTTAAATTCCTCCTAAATAAATGTTCATAAATTATAATTATCTATTTCCATATACGGTAATTGCCGCTAAGCGCCAAAAGGGCAAACAGATACAGACAATTATCATAATATCTTCTCTTTCCTGTCCTAAGGGGCGTATTCCAGAAAAGTTCAACACATTCTTTACTGTACTTTCCCTTTGCGGCAAGCGAAGCCATCGCATTTGTTGCAATAATAGCTACCGGATGAAGCGCCGGCTGGTCAATCACTGTTCCATCTATCTCGTAGGTCATATAATTTCTGTTTCCAACCGTTTCGCAGAAAAACTTCTGTATTTTATCCGCGCACTCACAATTCCATTCACAGGCTTTAAACCATTCATAATCAAGCCCTATATTAGCAGCAACCCTGTAAGCATCGCTGTAAAACCAGTCATGCCTTCCTCCAAACTGTTTCATAAACTGTGCGTCACCTTTATACGGCGTTCCGTCATAATTTGCATATTCTGCCGCCAGTCCCGTTACAGGATGACATGCTTTTTTGAGATATTCCCTGCTTGCCTTTGCGGCTTCTGCCCAGAAAGGCCTGTCGCATTCATCAGCCCACAATGCAAATAAATCATAAAAGTGCGGCAGATGATATGACGGGTCTGTCCAGTCGCAATTCGGTATAAATTTAATAAGTTTATTATCTTTATCCCACATCGGAGGGCAAAGTCCCGGATTATCTTCTCCATTATGCAGACAGACTCTTAATATCTCTCTTGCGTATTTTGAATAATTAAATATTCCTTCACCGTCGCCCCATCTGTGGGAAGCAAAAAACAGCGCCATAGCAAAAAATTCTTCTCCGTCCGGAGCCGGACCGTCACTGTTTTTTTCACCGGTAGTTTTACAGGACCAGCCGAAATATCCTTTATGATATCCCTCAGTATTGTACATATATGTATATACCCATTTCCAGAACATGTCAAATTCTTTTTTCCAGTCCATCTGAACGCACATCATCATGCCATATGACATACCCTCGGTTCTTGCATCATTATTCCCGGTATCCTCAAAATATCCCATATCATTTCCTACGGTGTGAAAAAAACGTTCATCTTCACTACCGTAAAAAACTGTATTAAAAGCCTCTCTAATTTTTTTATCAATCTCTGAATCAGTATACCCCATCTCCGAAAACACATTGCGGTATACCCCTGTTTCATATGCACCTTTCATAATATCTCTCCAAAATCATTATACTATTCTACTATATGTCCGTTATCCTTAAATATTTTTATAATCATATCAGTATAATATCTGCACTTTTCATGTGTCTGCGCTTCTACCATTACCCTGATAAGCGGTTCCGTACCACTTGGTCTTAGAAGAAGCCTTCCTTCAGAGCCAAGTTCTTTTTCAACTTTTTCCGATATGCCGATAATGTCTTTATCATTAAGAGCCGCATCTTTATCCGCCACCCTCACATTAACAAGAAGCTGCGGATATATATGTATATCCCTTGTCAAATCCGATATTTTGGATTTGCTTTCAAGCATTACTTCCATAAGCATAAGCGCCGTAAGAACGCCGTCGCCGGTAGCCGCATATTTTCTGAAAATAATATGTCCCGATTGTTCTCCTCCAAGAGAATAATTATTATTTATCATATTTTCATATACATATTTATCTCCTACCGCCGTCTTCTCATACTTAATTCCGAGCGCATCAAACGCCTTATACAACCCTATGTTTGACATTACAGTAGTAACAACGGTATTATCGTTAAGGTTTCCCTGTTCATTCATATACCGTCCGCATAAATATAATATAACGTCGCCATCAATAATATTTCCTTTGTCATCTACTGCAAGACACCTGTCGGCATCTCCGTCAAACGCAAATCCAATATCCGCGCCATGCTCTTTTACATATTGCTGAAGTACTTCTATATGAGTAGAGCCGCAGTTATTATTAATATTCAATCCGTCCGGGTCCGCATTTATAACACAGGTTGTGGCTCCAAGAGCATCAAACACGCTTTTTGCAATCGCAGATGCAGAACCATTTGCACAGTCAAGCGCAACCACTACATCATCAAACGACCGTTTTGCAAGTGAAATAAGATATCCTATGTATCTGTGCCGTCCTATTGAATAATCTATAGTCCTTCCTATTTTATCTCCCGTTGCAAATTCCAAGTCATCTTCAGGTCTGTCTATATATTCCTCTATAAGCTGTTCAACGCTGTTCTCCAGCTTATGTCCATGTCCGTTAATAATTTTAATCCCATTATCGTAATACGGATTGTGGCTTGCGGATATCATTATTCCGCAGTCAAAACCTTCAGTTCTTATGACGTAAGAAACGCTTGGCGTAGATATTACATGCAGCAGATATACGTCCGCCCCGCTTGCAGTAAGTCCTGCTGAAAGAGCGTCTTCAAACATATAACTTGACCGTCTTGTATCTTTTCCTATTACAATACGCGCCTTTTTTTCTTTGCCCTTTCCAAAGTACCATCCCAAAAAACGTCCAACCCTGTATGCATGCCTCACATTAAGAGTTACATTTGCTTCTCCTCTGAATCCATCGGTACCAAAATATTTCATATTATAATAACCTCCACAAACTCCATGGCATAAAAACTCAATCATATCTATAATATCATACGCCGATTTCATTTTCAATCACTATTTATATAAATTAGCTTTATATTCTGAAAAAAGTCTGCATTACAACGCAAAAAAACAGGACCTTCACTGACCTTTGCCGGTAAAGACCCTGCTCACATAATAATACTACTAACGTGACATTGATTCTTCCTGCTTCTTAATCATCTGACGAACCATTTCTCCGCCGACAGAACCGTTCTGGTAAGAAGTAAGATCTCCGTTATAACCATTTTTTAAAGGCACTCCGAGCTCAGATGCTACTTCCATCTTGAAACGGTCCATAGCCTCTTTTGCCTGAGGTACCTCCATGCTATTATTTCCTGACATCTTTTTCACCTCCGTGATTTAGTTACTATTTATATGAAGATAAGGAAGTATGTGACTTCTTTATCCTGCTAAGTATTATTTCCATGAAACCGCGTATTATGTATACAAAGCCTGGTAATATGTGGTGTTAAAAAAACATATATTACACAGAAACCTTTTATTATTTATTAGTAAAACAATGTATGAATTAATAGTAAAATTAAATTCTTTTTTATGGAGCGGTCCTTTACTTGTCCTGCTTCTTGGAACACATATAATCCTTACAGTCCGCACGGGAATGATACAGAAACATGTAATTAAAGGAATTAAACTGTCCGCTTCCGACTCGGGCGGACTTCACATGCTTACCGCCACCCTTGCGGCTACTCTTGGAACCGGAAATATAATAGGCGTATCTACAGCAATAGCGCTGGGCGGTCCCGGCGCCCTGTTCTGGTGTTGGATAACCGGAATACTTGGAATGGCAACAACATACTATGAATGTTATCTGGGAAGGCTTAATGCTACCGACGAGGGCGGCGGAACCATGTATGTGCTTCGCGACTCACTAAAAAAATCAAAACTTGCAAATATATACGCATACTGTATGCTTTTGGTATGTCTTGGCACCGGCTGCCTCACCCAGTCCAATGCCGTATCAGTTTCTTTTTTTTCAACATTTCATATTCCTTATATAATATCAGGCATAATTATTGCAATACTTTCAGGACTTGTTATAGCGGGCGGCAAATCACAGATAGTAAAAGTATGCGCAAAAACCGTTCCGGTAATGTGTATTCTTTTCATTGGCGGCTGTATATTCCTTTTATTTAAAAATATGGCGTTTCTTCCTGAAACAATACGCTTAATATTAAAAAGCGCCTTTTCAAAAAATTCCGTTACCTGCGGCATTTTTTGCGGAGGGTTCATGTCTGCCGTAAGGTACGGCATTGCACGCGGACTTTTTACAAATGAAGCCGGCATAGGCTCGGCAGCAGTATTTGCCGGAGGAAGCAGACTTAATCCAAAAGACCAGGCGCTTGTATCAATGACTGCAACCTTTTGGGACACTGTGGTAATATGCGCCATTACCGGTCTTGTAATAATAAGCGGCTATCTTGCATGTCCGGATTCAATAAAAGGATATTCCGCCGGAGGATATGCCATTGCAGCCTTTTCACAAATACCATATATAGGAAAACCTCTTTTATCAATTGCCATAGCCGGCTTTGCCCTGTCTACCATAATAGGATGGTTTTATCCCGGCGAACAGGCTGCAACGTTTCTGTTTAAGGATAAAAAAGATAAAGCGCTTATAAAAATAAAGACCATCTATATAGCGATGGTCTTTATGGGTTCGGTATTTTCACTGGAAGCAATATGGGAAATAGCCGATTTATTTAATGTATTTCTCATACTGCCAAACGTATACGCCCTTATTAAACTTTCAAAAAATTACTCCTCAAACTGATCCATAAGGCTTTTAAACATTTCCATTGCGCAGTTTACGGGTTCGGCAGTAAGCATATCCACTCCGCATAGTTTAAGCAGGTCTACAGGATCAATAATATTTCCGCTGCATAAAAACTTTTTATAGCCGCATATAACCTTTTCATCTCCCCGTAAAATACCTGCCGATATCGAAACTGCCGCAGCAAATCCGGTTGCGTACTGATATACATAAAACGGCGTATAAAAATGCGGTATTCTTGCCCATTCCATTGCAATCTGCTCATCTATAACCGCCCCGCTGCCAAAATAATATGCGTTCAGCTCTCTGTATATATTACACAGCACTTCTGACGTAAGCGTTTTTCCATCCATGCACATTTCATGTACAATTTTTTCAAATTCCGCAAACATAGCCTGTCTGAAAAACGTTGTACGGAACTGTTCAAGGAAATAATTGATAAGGTATTTCTTTTCATCCCTGCTTTTAACTTTATCAATAAGATAATTTACAAGCAGCGCTTCATTGCACGTTGATGCAACCTCCGCCACAAATATTTTATAACCGGCATATATATACGGCTGGTTTTTATCTGAATAATATGAGTGAAGCGCATGACCCATTTCATGTGCAAGTGTAAACACGCTGTTCAGGTTATCCTGATAGTTAAGAAGCACATACGGATGCACTCCGTAAGCTCCCCACGAATACGCGCCGCTTCTTTTCCCTTCATTTTCATATACATCTATCCAGCCCTTTGAAAAACCTTTAAGAAGCATATCCTGATACTCTTTTCCAAGTGGTGATAAACCTTCGTATACAAGCTGCTTTGCTTCTTCATAACTTATTTTCATATCCACGCCTTTCACCATAGGCACATAAAGATCGTACATATGAAGTTCCTGAAGATTAAGGGTTTTCTTCCTTATGTTTATATATCTGTGCAAAAGCCCTATATTATCATGTACTGCCTCAATAAGTTTTTCATATACGGTTACCGGTATGTTCGCGCCTGCCAGACTGTAATGCATTCCGCTTTCATAGTTACGTACTTTCGCAAAAAAGCAGTGTTTCTTCACATTGGCACGAAAAGTTGCGGCGAGCGTGTTTTTATATCTTTCATATACAAAATACATTGCCTCAAAAGCACTTTTCCTCACACTTCTGACAGGATTCTGTAAAAACATCGTATAACGTCCGTGCGTCAGGGCTGTCTTCTCATTATTTTCATCGTATATTTCAGGAAATCTTATATCAGCATTGTTAAACATTGCAAATATGTCGGACGGCGCTTCCGATATTTCCGATACTTCGGCAAGAAGCTTTTCAGTATCGGGGTCAAGTATATGGTCTTTTTGCCTGAATACTATATCAAAATACCTGACGTATTTTTTTAATTCCGGCATTTCCTTACAAAAAACCTGTATTTTTTCCATTCCTATATTCATTAAAAGCGGCTCTATAAATGAAGCCTCCGCCTCTTTTGAAACCATAAGCGTCTGCGCTCTTGCCACCATGTCCTGATAACATCCTTCAGCCATATCTTCATGTGATTTCTGTGAAGCATATACATATATTCTTTCAATCATGCAGTCAAGATATGCGTTAAGCTCCAGAAGATTAAACAAATCTTCCTTACCAATATGGGCCATATCACTGTATATCTTTAATTTATCCGTATCACCGTATGCTTTTTTATAATCTTCTTCCCAAAGGCTGTCCGATTCATACATGTCTTTCATATTCCACATATAATGCGGGTCAGCTTCTAAACGTTTAACAGTCTTTTTCATATTAATAACCTTTCCTAATCTGACTTTGCAATCATCTGCTACAACCTATTTCTTATATATTATTTTTTCAAGTATACTATCTGCTGTTTCTTCATCCGCTACAACGCTTATTATTGCTGCCGCAAATTCAATCGCCGTACCAAGTCCCCTGCTTGTAATTATATTTCCGTCTTTTACTACGGGCGCTTCAACATATTCTGCTCCAAGAAGCTTTTCCTCAAATCCCGGATAGCAGGTAGCTTTCTTTCCTTCTAACAGGCCATTCACTCCGAGAATCGACGGAGCCGCGCATATAGCGGCAACATATTTTTCTGATTCCGCAAATTCTTTCAGTTTTTCGCAAAGCGTCTCGCAGTCCATGAGCTTGTTTGTCCCCGGCATACCTCCGGGAAGTACAAGCATACATGCAGACTCCCATTTTACAGCATCTATTCCCATGTCCGTCTTTATTGTAATTCCATGTGAACCCGTAATATACTCTGCGTTGTTTACAGATACGGTTCTTATACTTAATCCCGCGCGCCTCAAAAGGTCTACCACAGTCAGCGCTTCAATTTCCTCTGTTCCGTTTGCCATAAAAATAAATACTTCTTTCATAAGTAATCATCTCCATATCTTTTTATTTACTTTTATTTATTTCTTTCAGCCAAATCTGTCTGCAAGGCCAAAAGATAATGTACAAATACGCCGTTATGCGGAGATATCTGATACTGCGGCTCAAGTTCTTCATATTTAAAACTCTTTGGTCCGCCTTTCTCAGCCCGCATAAAAATTTCATACAATTTTCTGAAAGTCAGATAATAATATATATCCCTTTTTGCAAAATATATGATTAAAAATGCTATTCCGTCCTGTTCTTCAAATTCTTTCATAAATTCTATCTGATGCCTGTGAATATTCTGCATCGGAAATCTGTCGGTCTGACACTCCTTTGCGTCAAAACATACCGGTATTCCCTGTACGACGCCAATATAATCAACCGTACTTTTCTGTTCAAAATAAGCAAGTGTTATATGTCTGGTATCTTTATCTATTTTAAGAGGCGTAATAGGAGTAGGTACTTTCTGCACAACGGCAAGTTTTCTTTCGCGGTATTTTTCATTGGTCAGATTAATCTGTTCTTCAAGCACCGAGCCTCTAAGACCTCTCGAATTCCATGACGGCATATGTATATCTCCTTATTTAATCTGGTATATATTTTTTAAATTCTTCCGGAACGGGAGCTGTAATGCTTTTTTCTGAAACTCCAGCAAGCACACCTTTTTCTTTATTAAACTGCAGTTTATATGCATGCAGCAGGTAATGCTTTAACCTGCCGTCTTTCTTTGCCCCGTATTTTACATCCCCTGAAACAGGATATCCTTTATATGACAGATGCGCCCTTATCTGGTGAGTCCTCCCGGTAATAAGCTTAGCCTCCATAAGAGCCTTGTCTTTATATCTTTCCAACACTTTAAATTCAGTATGAACATATTTCCCATGTGCACAGTTATCTTTTAATATATCTGAAATATATACCCTGTTATTATCATTATCTTTAGCCAGATAACCTTTCATTATAAAATTTTCTTCCGGAATACCCTCTACAATACAAATATAATACTTCGATACGCTTTTTTCCCTTATGGCTTTCGTAAGAGCCTGTAATCCTTTAAGATTTTTCCCACAGGCTGTTATACCGCTTGTATTTCGGTCCAATCTGTTACATATTCCCGGTTTTTGCACAATGTTTCCTTCTTCTGTCTGACCGCTTTTAATAAGATATGCCTCAAGTATTTCAACCATTGAGATATCATCCTTTTTTGCCTTTTGTGAAAGAATACCGGCCGGCTTATTAAAGAATATAATATATTCATCCTCATATAATATGTCTATACGGTAATTTTTATATTTTATATACCGTATTTTCTTATCAGCATCATTTTCTATGTCTATCGGAACAACCGGCGGTTCGGGCATATCATTTTCTATGTTTCCCCTGAATTTTTTTATTGTTTCCTCCGACATAAATATGCTTATTACATCCCCTGCGACAAGTTTTTCACTTCCTGCCGCTTTCTTTTTATTCAGTACAATATTTTTCTTTCTGAGCATTTTATACAGGAATCCGTTTCCCGCCTGTTTGAAATACTTTTTCAGGAATTTATCAATTCTCTGTCCTTCTTCGTTTTCTGTGATAATAATATTTTTCATACTACAAGCGTCCTTATATATCTGAAACATTCATCCTGTCTGTCATTTTTTTCAAATTCCCTGTCACACAGACATTTTTCAAACCGGTTATAATCATCAAATATTTTAACCGTAAACCCTTCCACTTTATTCTCTTTAAGACCGTTTTTCAAATAATTTTCGATATACGCCGTATCCTGTTTTTTCTTTCCGATAACGCCTATAACCTGATTGTCTGTAATAACTATAAAATCCAGATGCATTGATTTATCGGGCGAAGTTATTACCATGTCTGTCATAAGCACCGCATTTTTGCATATCATGTTTTTTGTTTTCAGGTATAATTCCTCAGATACTCCCTTATACGGAAACAGCACAATATATATTACAAGCATTTTTACTATTGGAAGCACAAATAAAATCGATAAAACCGTACACACGTTAGCCCTGTCATATTTGTTAAGAAGCAGTCCCGTTACAAATATGACGACTGCCACCGCTATAAGAATAAGCATCATAACAATCTGTCTTATCTTTTTTCTTTTAATATACCCAAAAGAACCTCTTTCAATTTCAAAACTCATAACCTTACCTCCAGTTAATAATCACATCATCAAGAAAACTTTTTATATAATAATCCGCTGCTTTCACTTTAATATCCCAGAACTTCTCAGAATAATCATCGGCGATTGCACATGTTCTCATTCCCGCATTATTCCCTGCGCATATTCCCTGATACAAATCTTCAAATACAAGGCAGTTTTTTGGATTGACGCCAAGTTTATCCGCGACAAGAAGGTATATGTCCGGCGACGGTTTACCTTTACTTACTTCATTTGCAGTATGTATTTCTTCAAAATATCCTGTAAGGTTATGTGTATTTAACGTAGCCATGCAAAGCTCCATTGAATTGCTCGTGGCTATACCGCATTTTATACCTTTTTTCTTCAGCTTTTCCAGAAAATCTATAACGCCCGGTTTTGGTACAACTTCATTATGATATTTATCCCACGCCATGCTGTTCCAGTCTGCCTTCATCTGCTCAATTGAATCCGGAAAATTAAACCTTTCCTTAAAATATACCGCCGTTTCATGAAAGCTCATGCCCTCAATGTCTTTTTGATAACTGCTCTCAAACGGAATATCAAACCTGGCAAAATATTCCACATCAATAGCCTCCCACATCCACATTGAATCGACTACTGTGCCGTCAAGATCAAATATAACCGCTTCTATATTGTCAAACATCAATATTCCTCCTGAATTGACTGTGCCCGATAACCTTCCGCAATCAAATCCAGCTCGTCACAAAATCTTTCAAGCATATTCAAATCCGAAAGTTCGTACAATCTGTAAAATTCATCCTGTATCTTATCTATTTCACGCTTATTTGCAACGCCATACAGATTTTGTATATTATTGAGGATTTCATTTATAACCCTGTCCGTATGGTGCATATAGTTCTGCGCGCTCATAATCTCACCGCGCACCAATGACATTTCCTTATCCAGCATAACAATTGCTTCCGCCGCCGCATGAAGCCTGTCGGTTATATGCTCAGGCATCTGGGAACGGTATTTGTACTGGAGCGAATGTTCTATCGTACCCCAGAAATTCATCGCAAGCGTCCTTATCTGAATCTCAGCCTTTATCTGTTTTGGTCCCGTAACCATCTGAAGCATATAATTAATTATAATATGATAACTTCTGTAACCGGAAGGCTTGCTGTTTTTAATATAATCCCTCTCCTCTATAATCTGCATGTCGCCGCGGTTTCGTATTATATCAACAACTGCCTGTATATCTTCAACAAACTGGCATATAATCCTTATTCCTGCAATATCCTGTATAATATCTTCTATATCCTCTAACTTAACATTTTTCTTATGCGCCTTTTCAAGAATGCTTGAAATCTTTTTTACCCTTCCGCTTACCGAAAGAATCGGCGAATATTCATTCATGCTTTTATATTCGTCAATAACATGTTCAAACTTCATGCAGAGTTCGTCGACAGCGGCATGATAAGGCATAAGCATTTCCCTCCATATTTTTGTTTCCATATCTTTATCCCCTCTATCTTCACAAGTCCGGCTCTTTCCTTTCAATATAGTTTAACATATTGTTTTAATATCAACAACAAAAAAAAGAGCCGCAGACTCTTTTCCTTAAAAAATCATATAATCCCGTATTAAAGTTATGTATCAGGTATTCCCCTAACCTCCTTATCAGATTTTCTGTCCGGAATAGTAATAAATGCAAGTTTCTCAAGAAGATTTGAAAACGGAAGAAGGACCGCCGTACATAATATATTAAATGTACTGTGCAAAACCGCTATTCCTGCAGGATGAGCCGGAGTATTAAGAAATTCAAAATGTATAAATACATTCAGCAAATTAAAAACCGTCATAAAAATAATGGTACCCGTAATATTAAAATAAAGATGTACTGCCGCCGCTCTTTTTGCATTTCTGCCCGCGCCCACTCCCGACACAATGGCCGTAATACACGTCCCAATATTCTGTCCCATAATTATCGGAATCGCCGTACTGTAATTTATCGTTCCGGTAATGCACAACGCCTGAAGTATTCCCACAGACGCCGACGAGCTTTGTATAATTGCAGTAAGAAGCGTACCGGCAAGTATACCGAATAGTGGATTTGAAAACATTATAAGTATATCTGTAAAGCTTTTCATTTCAGCAAGCGAAGCTACAGAATCGCTCATCATTTCCATTCCAAACATAATTATCGCAAAACCTGTAAGTATATTGCCCGCCATTTTCTTTTTATCGGTTTTACAAAAGAGGATAAGTATTATTCCCACCAGGGCGGATATAGACGAGAAGGAAGCCGGTTTAAGAAACTGAAGCAGAAAATTATTGCTCTTTATCCCTGACAGGCTTAAAATCCACGACGTAATCGTAGTACCTATATTTGCTCCCATTATTACGCCTATCGCCTGTGACAATTTCATTATTCCCGAATCAACAAATTCTACTACCATCACTGTCGTAGCGGAAGAAGATTGTATAACAGTCGTAACCGCTGCCCCAAGTAAAACAGACATAACTTTGTTTGCGGTAAGTCTTTCAAGCAGTTTTTCCATACGTCCTCCGGAAAAACCTGAAAGTCCCTCGCCCATAGTGTTCATTCCGAATAAAAACAATGCAAGCCCGCCGGCTAAAGATAATATATTAAAAAAACTCATTTTGACCCCTTTTCTGCATAAAACCCTACTTAATAATATGTTCTTATGCAAAAATAACATTCTTATGTAAAGCCTAATGAGTTTTTTATGTAAAATTTAAGTAAAGCAACGTCCCTTCATATTACATCTCCTGTTTTTCATTATTGCCGTTTACAATATTATAATAAACATTCGATGTAATACGGTATGTAAGTATATAGAATATTCCAAATACAAGAAAACTTATAATTGTCGTTGCCACAAACAACGGCACATTATTAAGATTAAACATAAGCAGTAATTTGCGGATTATCGGAAATGCAAATATCAGATGAACTGCAGCAAATGCAAGCGGCATAAAAAATACCATAAGAAGCTGCGAGTTAATACTCTTTCGTATCTCCCGCCCGGTCATTCCGACTTTTTTCATAATACCAAACCGCAGACAGTCCTCATAACCTTCTGAAATCTGTTTGTAATAAATAATAAGCACTGTGGCAAATATAAATACCATGCTTAATATTATCCCCATATAAAACAATCCGCCATACAGGCTGTAAAAACTTTCTCTGCCTTCCTCTCTGTCTTCATAGTAAAAGGATACTATATCATATGCGTCCCTCAGACTGCCTCCATCCGTAAACATATCTGCAAACTTTGATTTCATTTTAGCTTTTGCCGCACCGCCGTCACCTATATTAAAACAATAATTATAAAGTATATAATTATCAACGCCATAAACGTTATTATTTAAATCCGGTACAATAACCACAATGCCCGGAATAATCATTGACATATCAGATTTTACGGCAAATTTATCTATCTGCTTTTTTATTTTATAAGTATCGCCGTCATTAAATTTAATGGTATTATATCTATATTCTATCATATTGGTATACAACAAAACTTCATCCGCTTCCAATACTTCATTTACTCCTGACATTCTGTTATAATCTGAAATGTCCATAAAAAACAACTCTACAGCATAAGAAGAAGCATAGTTAAAATTTTCCTCAGATTTTGTATTTACCGTATCTTCTTTAAGTATTCCGGCAGCAGAAGTATGCCTGTATTCCAAGACATCTAATGCAGAAATACCCTGTTTTTCAATATTACTTTTAATGTCCTTTTTTAAACCGTCTATACGCATATCAGAAATACTGTCCCGGCTATCAAAACCAAAACGCATATTAAACTCTCTTTTATATCTGAAATTAAGAGAATCCTCTTCACCCACAAACATACATAATGTAGAGGAAATAATAATAAGCACCATAGTTGCAAGAATACAAATTGAAGCAAGTCCTGCGCCGTTACGTTTCATTCGGTATGCCATCTGCGACACCGAAACAAAATGAGCCGGTTTGTAGTAATAACCTTTTTTCTTCTGCAAAAGCCTGCACACAAGCACAGAGCCCGCAATCATAATAAGGTATGTTCCGATGATTACCAGAATAACCGCTATAAAAAATACCTCAAGAGCCTGCATCGGGTTCTTAATTGTCAGGGCAAGATAATAAGCAACCCCTAACAATACAACTCCCAATATGCCGATAAACCAGTTTCCTTTAGGCGGTTTCTCCCCCACCGATTCACTTTTAAGCAGCATGACCGCACTTGTAAATTTAACCTGTCTTAGTGAATTAAGAAATAACAAAACAAATATCAGTCCGAATATCGTTATGCTTCTAATAACAGCCGAAACGGATATATAAAGATTATAATTTAATTTAGTCTGTATAATATTTATTAACCCAAGTTCCGCAAGTTTGGAAATAATAATACCCGATATAAGACCGGCTGCCATGGATATAACATATATAATAAAATATTCCCAGAACAGCATCTTTACAATATTTGTTTTTCCCATTCCGAGAATATTATACAGTCCAAATTCTTTACGTCTGCGTTTCATGAGAAAAGAATTTGTATAAAACAGAAAAACGCATGAAAATATTGATATAACGCTTCCTCCAAACTTTAACATTTCCTGTAAAGTCACACCCCCGCTAAGATGCGTCACCGTATCGGAATGCTGTAAAAATATAATAATATAGTGCATCATAACCATCCCTGCACACGTAAGTATGTATGGCAGATACATGATTTTATTTTTCCGTATTCCCAAAAATGCAAGCTTTGGATAAAATCCCGCTTTCATTTCTTTTCACCCCCTGTTGCAAGCATTGTAAGCGTATCTGAAATCTTCTGATATAATTTTTCATCCGTATTGTCGCCGCGGTATATCTGATGAAAAACTTCCCCGTCTTTTATAAATAATATTCTGTTTGCCATACTTGCAGCCTTTACAGAGTGAGTAACCATTAAAATAGTCTGTCCGCTTCTGTTCACCGCACCAAACAGACGTAAAAGTTCATCTGCTGATTTCGAGTCCAACGCTCCCGTAGGCTCATCCGCCAAAATCAGCTTAGGATTTGTAATCATTGCCCTTGCAACTGCGCCCCTCTGTTTCTGACCTCCCGAAAGCTCGTACGGATATTTTTTTAACAACTGTGTTATTCCAAGCTCATCTGCAACCGGCATAAGTCTTTCATTCATCTCTTTATATGATTTACCTGCAAGAACAAGCGGAAGATATATATTATCCTCCAGCGTAAACGTATCCAGCAGGTTAAATTCCTGAAATACAAATCCCAGGTTATCTCTCCTGAACGCCGCCATATCTGATTCTTTTATGCCTGATAATTCCTTTCCGTCAAGTATAACCGTTTCCTGCGTTGGTTTATCTATGGTTGCAAGAATATTAAGCAGCGTTGTCTTGCCAGAACCCGATTCCCCCATTATTGCTACATATTCTCCATGCTCAACCGTGAAATTAACGTTTTTTAATGCTTCTACCCTGTTGTTTCCGGAACGGGAAGAATATACTTTTTTTAGTCCGTTTACTTTAAGAATTGTCATAATTATCTTACTCCTGTAATTCCGTTTATTTTATATTGATAACATTGTAACAAAAAAAAGAAATGTACCGCCATCGATTTTGCTTACATTTCTTTAGGTAAATCTTACAATTTTGTAAGGTTGGAGGGGATTTAGAATTTTCCCAGAAATTTTTATATCTTGTCAAACGCCCTTGGTTTGGGAATTAGAAATGCTTGCAGAAAACATAACTTTTTATAAGTTTTCGCATTTT
>CANPYY010000007.1 GCA_947588675.1 uncultured Lachnospiraceae bacterium
AACCGAGAGGAGATATTTTATTTTACAACAAAAATATGCCGTATTTATGCGGCTTTTGGCGTTTCGCAAACGCCTATTTATTTTTAAATAAAGGAAGGAGATAAGAAATGGAACTGCTGTCATTAGAAAAAGAACTGAAAACCAATACTTATCCCGGAAGGGGAATAGTTATTGGAAAGTCTGCGGATGGAAGTAAAATTGTTATTGCGTATTTCATTATGGGAAGAAGTGTAAACAGCCGTAACAGGGTGTTTGTGGAAGATGGAAATGGTATACATACTCAGGCGCATGACCCTGCAAAACTCAGCGACCCAAGCCTTATAATATATGCGCCCGTAAGAGTGCTTAATGATAAGACGATAGTTACCAACGGAGACCAGACGGATACCATATATGAACTTATGGAAAAAGGACAGACCTTTGAACAGGCGCTGAGAACACGCAAATTTGAGCCGGATGCGCCCAATTATACGCCAAGAATATCAGGTATGGTTGAGATTTCAGATGGAAAAGCTGATTATTGTATGTCAATTTTAAAGAGCGCCTGCGGCAACCCTGATTCATGCAGCAGATATACTTTTTCATATGAGAATCCTGTGCCGGGAGAGGGACATTTTATACATACATACAGCTATGATGCAGATGTGCTTCCAAGCTTTGAAGGAGAGCCTAAGCGTGTCCGGATTGATAAGGATATAGATGATTTTACCGATATGGTATGGAACAGCTTAAATGAGGATAATAAGGTATCTTTATTTGTAAGATATATAGATATAAAAACAGGTGGGTATGAAACACGTATCGTAAATAAAAATAAATAAATGAGGAGAAAGATTATGAAAGAATTTGAATTAAAGTACGGATGTAATCCTAACCAGAAACCGGCAAAAATATTTTGTAAGAGCGGAGCTGAGCTTCCAATAAAAGTATTGAACGGCAAGCCCGGATATATTAATTTCCTTGATGCGTTTAACGGATGGCAGCTTGTAAGGGATTTGAAAAAAGCCACCTCACTTCCCTCGGCGACTTCTTTTAAACATGTATCACCTGCAGGTGCGGCAGTAGGACTGCCGTTAAGTGATACGCTTGCAAAGATATACTGGGTAGATGATATGGAAGAACTTTCACCGCTTGCATGTGCATATGCAAGGGCGCGTGGCGCTGACAGAATGTCATCTTATGGCGATTTTATTGCTCTTTCAGATGTGTGCGACATATCCACTGCAAAAATAATAAAAAGAGAGTTTTCGGATGGAATTATTGCGCCGGGATATGAGCCGGAGGCGCTAGAAATATTAAAGGAAAAGAAAAAGGGCGCATATGCAATAATAGAGATTGACCCTGATTATGAGCCGGAGCCGATTGAGCATAAAGATGTATTCGGAATTACATTTGAGCAGGGAAGAAATGACATAGAGATTAATGAAAATACGCTTGGTGAAGTTGTTACTGAAGAAAAAAATATTCCGGATTCTGCAAAAAGGGATTTGATGATTGCGCTTATAACGCTTAAATATACGCAGTCTAATTCAGTATGTTATGTAAAAGACGGACAGGCTATCGGTATTGGAGCAGGACAGCAGTCGCGTATACATTGTACGCGTCTTGCCGGTACAAAAGCGGATAACTGGCTTCTTCGTCAGTGTCCGAAGGTGCTCAATCTTCAGTTTGTTGACGGACTTAAACGCGCAAACCGCGATAATGCAATTGATAATTACATAGGCGATGAATATATGGATGTCCTGGCAGAAGGCGAATGGCAGAAAATATTTAAGGTTAAACCGGAAATATTTACGGAAGAAGAAAAGAGAGCGTGGCTTGATACAATGGATGGCGCCGCGCTTGGTTCAGACGCATTTTTCCCATTCAGCGACAATATTGAACGCGCAAGAAAAAGCGGCGTAAAATACATCGTACAGCCGGGCGGTTCAATACGTGATAATGAAGTTATCGAATGTTGCAATAAACATAAAATTGCCATGGTATTTAATGGGATAAGGCTTTTCCATCATTAAATATGTATAAATGAATTGGTTTTCAGTATACTAAAATTTATAGTGATAGATATTAGTAAATTGAGGACTGATATATGGATAAGTATACTGGAAAAGCATTATATAACGGAATTGCTATTGGCAAGATACTTTTTTATAAAAAAGATAATGGAAATATTAAAAAATCAGCCGTTGATGATATAAATGGAGAATTAAACCGATTTGAAAAGGCAAAGGAAGCGTCTGTAAGACAGCTGAAAGAGCTTCATAAAAAGGCTGTTTTGGAAGTCGGGGAAACAGGTGCGGCTATATTTGAAGTCCATGCAATGATGCTGCAGGATGAAGATTATAACGAATCTATACGAAATATTATTATTGGGCAGGGAACGAATGCTGAATTTGCAGTTGCTACTACAGGAAACAATTTTGCCAAAATGTTTGCCGGAATGGATGATGCCTATTTTCAGGCAAGGTCTGTTGATATGCAGGATATATCTGACAGGATAATATCAAACCTTATGGGTAAATCATTTGAGATAACGCTTGAAAGCGAACCTGTGATTATAGTGGCTTCGGAAATTACTCCAAGCGAAACGATACGTATGGATAAAAGCAAGGTGGCTGCATTTGTAACGCACCATGGTTCCTCTAATTCACATACGGCTATATTTGCAAGGACTCTTGGAATACCTGCATTGATGGGTGTAAATGTCAAGGAAGAATGGGACGGAAAAAAAGCGGTAGTTGACGGATATACAGGAACACTTTTTGTAGGTCCTGACGAAGATTTGGTCAGACATATGAAACTTAAACAGGACCGTGATATACATGACAGGCATCTTCTTAATGAATTTATAGGAAAAGGCACTGAAACAAAACGCGGGAAAAAAGTAAAACTGTATAATAATATCGGAAGCATTTCTGATATTGAAAGCGTAATATTAAATGATGCCGAGGGAATTGGTCTGTTCAGAAGTGAATTTATATATCTTGAAAAAAACAGGTTTCCGACTGAAGATGAGCAATTCCGTGTGTATAAAAAAATCTGCGAGAGAATGGCGGATAAAAAAGTTGTTATACGTACGCTTGATATTGGGGCGGACAAAAAAACGGGATATTTTAACCTGAAAGATGAAGATAACCCCGCAATGGGTTACAGGGCAATACGAATATGCCTTAAAGAGCCTGAAATATTTAAAGTGCAGCTCAGGGCGCTTTTCAGGGCAGCCTGCTACGGTAATCTTTCGATTATGTATCCTATGATAACATCGACAAGTGAGATGATTCAGATAAGGAAGCTTATTGATGAGGTAAAAGGCGAGCTTAAAAAGAACGGTGCGGCATACAGCGTGCCTGAACAGGGAATAATGATTGAAACCCCGGCGGCAGCCCTGATAAGCGATGAACTTGCGGAATATGCAGACTTTTTTAATATTGGGACTAATGACCTGACCCAGTATATACTTGCAGCAAGTTATCAGAATGAAAAGATTGATGATTTCTATAATCCTCATCATAAAGCGGTATTCAGAATGATACAAATGGTTATAAACAATGCGCATAAGCATGGAAAACGGGTTGGAATATGCGGTGAACTGGCAGGCGATTCTTCAGTGACCAAACGGCTTGTAAGAATGGGAATTGACGAGTTGTCAGTAGCTCCGATGATGACGCTTAAAATAAGAAAGATTATATGTGAAATGGAATAATGAAGGTTATTATTTAAGGGGGTCGCAATTATATGAAGGGAAACAGATACATGGCAATAGTAATGTCATTTATGCTTTCATTTGCATTATTACTTACAGGATTGCCGAAAACCGTATGTTTAGCTGAAACAGGAGCGGAGGGCGCAGAAAAGAAAACGCCCGGGGGAGATGAGTATATGGCATATTTGTTTGTAAGTTTTACAGGTACTGAAGGAAGTCCTTTGGATGAACAGATATACTTTGCCGTAAGCGAGGACGGTTACAATTATATGGACCTTAACAATGGCAAACCTGTTCTTGAAAGCGATATTGGGGAAAAAGGTGTGAGGGACCCTTATATAATCCGTTCCGTGGAGGGTGATAAATTTTATCTTTTGGCAACGGACCTTAGCATCTATTACAGAGGCGGCTGGGGCCGTGCCAATGCGACGGTGACAGGAAGCCACAATCTGATTATATGGGAATCCGAAGATTTGGTAAACTGGTCGGAACCGAGGGCGGTTTGCGTTGCATCGCCGGATGCCGGATGCGCGTGGGCGCCCGAAGCAATATATAATGAAAAAACAGGAGAATATGTTATATATTTTGCGGAAAGCCTTCTTAATAATGGAAGGGTAGCCGGAAATATGTGTATTTATGCCGTGACTACAAAAGACTTCGTGAATTTTTCGGATGCAGAATGTTATATTGAAAGTCCGGGAAGGGACATAATAGATACAACAATGATAAAAGCGGATGACGGATATTATTACCGCGCATCGAAGGATGGTGCAAATGATGATGCGACAGGAAGCATAAGGCTCGACAGAAGCGACGATATTTTTGGTGAATGGGAAACGGTAACATCCCTTGGTAATCTTGGTTTTGACCGTGATATGACAAACAGGACGCTGGAAGGTCCTGAACTGTTTAAATATAATGAAAAAGACTGGGTTGACGGCAAGCTTACATACGGACTGTATACAGACAGGTATATAGAAGGTACGGGATATCTTCCGCTTATTACGACGGATTTATCAGATGCTGATAATTCATATGACTCGTGGAAACTTGTGCCTGAAACGGATTATACATTTGATACGTTGAAAAAACGCCACGGAACAATACTTAGTATTACAAGGGATGAATATGAACGCATACTTAAAGCATATCCAAATGATGAAGCGGAAAGCCTTATTGAAGATGATATGCAGGGTCCGATACTTTCCTACGATTTTGAAGATACAGGTATGTCTGGTATTGTAAAAGACGCTTCGCCAAACGGGCGCGACGGAAAACTTTTTGGCAATGCGGCTGTTATTTATGATGAAGAAAAAGAAAGCAATGTATTGAGCCTGGATGGAAGTAAAGATACATATGCCGAACTTCCTGAAGGTTTTTTTAATGGCAGGAATACATTTACAGTTTCGATGGATGTAAAGGCGGAAAGCGTGTCAGGTAATTATGCTACGTTTGTCCTTGGACAGAATGATTCAGGTTATCTTTCATTTAAGGCGTCCGATGAGTCGGTACTTGCCATTACAAAAAATGGCGCAAATTATGAGCAGAGAATAACTGCAGAGGGCTCGGATTTGAATAAATGGGTGAACTATACCGTGGTGCTTAACGAGTCGGATACGGGTCTTTGTACCTTGAAACTCTTTAAAGACGGAGTTAAGGCAGGGGAAAAGAAAACATATGTTAAGCCTACGCGTATGGGGAATAATCTTGTTTCATATATAGGAAAAGCGTTTTATCCAAATTACGGAGGTTTTACAGGACGTATAGATAACGTTACAATATATAACCAGGCGCTTACTGATGAAGAAATAAAAGCAGCGCAGACAGGAGCAATAATCAACTATGACATATTGGTAAAAAGTGACGACCTCAATATAATAAAAACTCACTCTGACAGGTCGTCAAAGAAGATTACCGTATACGTGTCAAAAAATAATTCTAAAATACAGAACCCGGACAACGCAAAATTTTTACTGGATATAACTGGCGGCGCGAAAATTGTTTCAGGGCAGGAGGAATATCATTATAGTACAAAACCATTTACGGTAGAAGTATCTAATGGTGCGCTTATTACAGAATGGACTATAGAAATGGTACAGTGCAATAATCCGATACTTCCGGGAGAATTTGCAGACCCCGATATAGATATGTTTGATGGAAAATATTATATTTACCCGACTACAGACGGTATATCCGGCTGGGGAGGATATCAGTTCCATGTATTTTCTTCTGACAATCTTGTGGACTGGAAAGATGAGGGCGTTATACTTGACCTTAAAGCGGATGAAAGTTATAAGAATGAAAACGGAATAGATACTGGAATCGTTAAATGGGCGGACGGTAATGCCTGGGCGCCTTCAATCGAGGAAAAAGACGGTAAATATTATTTTTATTTCTGCGGACATGATAAGGATACGGATGCACAGGCAATCGGGGTTGCAGTAGCAGACAGCCCAATCGGACCGTTTACAGCGGCGGATACGCCGGTTATTACAATGGAGGATTGTAAAAATGAGGGAATAAGTATGGGGCAGACTATCGACCCGTCTATATATACAGAAGAAGACGGAACCTCGTACATGCTTTTTGGTAACGGAAGTCCTGCCATTGCAGAACTTGCTCCGGATATGATGAGTTTTATTCCCGGAACCGTGAAAAATTATGCGGGTGCCACGGGATTCAGGGAAGCGATTACGGTTACGAAAAATAACGGGCAGTATCATTTTACCTGGTCGCAGGATGATACAGGCAGTGAGAATTATCAGGTAAACTATGGTGTATCTGACAGCCTGTACGGACCAATAGATTACAAATATCCTATTCTTCAAAAAGATATATTAAATAATATACTTGGTACGGGTCATCATTCCATACTTTATGTACCTGAAAGAAATAAATATTATATTGCATACCACAGATTTATGACACCGTTAGGACAGATAGATGAGGGATTTGGTTATCACAGGGAAGTGTGTCTGGACGAGCTGGAATTTGGTGAAGACGGACTTATTAAAAAGGTTGTTCCAACGCTTACCGGCGTAGGATTATGGACGCCTCCGCCATCCGAAGACAATATCGTTAACATACCTGTGTCTGATTCTGTATCGGATAGTTCCAAAACAGGAACAGATGCAGTTATGGCGGAGTCGGTAAAGCTTAATGTAAAGCCGTCAATTAAAATTGGCAAAAAAGAAAAGGTGCGCTTAAAAGCGTCGGTATATCCTGAAAATGCGTCGCAGACAGTTACATGGAAGTCTTCTAAAACATCTGTCGTATCAGTATCACAGTCAGGACGGATAACGGCAAAACGTATTGGAAAGGCAGTAATTACGGCAACGGCTGAAAACGGAAAAAATATAAGTGTAAAAGTGACTGTAAGGAAAGCACCGAAAAAGATTTCAGTAAAACCAAAAGTAAAAAGATTGAAAAAAGGCAGAAAATTTAATCTCAAAGTGAAATTGCCGAAAAAGACTGCAAGCTACAAACTTACTTATAAATCAAATAAAAAGGCGGTAGCTGCAGTATCAAAAAAAGGAAAAGTTACGGCAAAAAGAAAAGGTACGGCAATTATTACGGTACAGACCTTCAATAAGAAAAAATGTAAAGTAAAAGTTATTGTGAGATGATAAACGAGGTATTATTTATGTAGTATATCAGGAAACTAGAGAAATTTTATTTGGAGAGTAATAATATGGAACAGGATGAACGACTGATATTTCTTATAAAAAAACTTATTGCCGAGAATACTCAGTATAAAAATATATCAATTCCTGATAATAATGCTGAGAGGAAAAAACTGCTTCGTGCTTTAATGAATGTACGTCATCCTGATTACATAGGAGATGAATTTCTGAAAGTTCAGGATGAATATTTAAAAGAAGAAACTAAGACAAAGGGCATTACCGAAATGGCATCGCTTACGCCGGTGGAAGACGGCATATATATCTGGCAGGGTGATATTACCACATTAAAATGCGATGCCATAGTGAATGCCGCTAACAGCGGTATGACAGGGTGTTATGCCCCATGCCATGCCTGTATTGATAATTGTATACATACTTATGCCGGCATACAGCTTAGATTATTTTGTGCGGATATTATAAAAAGACAGGGACATAATGAACCTGCAGGTCAGGCAAAAATTACTCCGGCTTACAATTTGCCATGTAAATATGTTATTCATACTGTTGGTCCGATTATTTATGAAAAAGTAACAAAAGAGGATAGCAGGCTTCTTTCTTCATGCTATCGTTCCTGTATAGAGCTTGCAAAGGAAAATGGACTTAGAAGTATTGCTTTCTGTTGTATATCTACCGGAGAGTTTCATTTTCCAAACGCTCTGGCAGCCCGGATTGCAGTACAGACCGTGCGCAGATATAAAGATGATATAGAGGTGATTTTTAATGTTTTCAAGGATGTCGATTACGAAATCTACAGAGAACTGCTCGGATAGTATAAAAAAACTGCAGGATGCTCTTTGTTCATCTGATACTGTTGTGATTGGCGCAGGGGCGGGATTATCAGTTTCTGCGGGTTTTACCTATTCTGGGAAGCGTTTTATCGAGAATTTTTCCGATTTTATTAGTGCATATAATATAACTGATATGTATTCGGGAGGATTTTATGCTTTTAAAGATTTAGAGGAGTATTGGGCATGGTGGAGCAGGCAGATTTATTTAAACCGTTATACAGATGCTCCGAAGCCGGTATATAATATGCTTTTTGAGCTTATTGCGGATAAAGATTATTTTGTGATAACTACGAATGTGGACCATCAGTTTCAATGCGCCGGGTTTGATAAAAAACGATTGTTTTATACTCAGGGCGATTACGGACTGTTTCAATGTTCGGCGCCTTGCCGGAAAGAAACATTTGACAACGAAGGAATAATACTGCAAATGGTAAAACGTCAGAAAAATATGCGGGTTCCTTCAGAACTTTTGCCTGTCTGCCCTTACTGCGGCAGACCTATGATAACAAATTTGAGGAGTGACAGCACTTTTGTTGAGGATGAGGGATGGAATCTGGCGGCAGAAAGATATGAGAGTTTCTTGCGTACAAGAAAAGAACAGCATGTTCTGTTTTTGGAACTGGGTGTGGGATACAACACACCGGGAATCATCAAATATCCGTTCTGGCATATGACAGAGGCTAATCCGAAAGCAGTTTATGCGTGTATAAATTACGGAGAGGCGTCCTGTCCGAAGGAGATTGCGGAGCGGAGTATTGTAATCAATGCGGATATTGGAGAAGTCGTAAGTGCACTGCTCGATGAAGCAGACTGTTCAGATAAACTGTAGTATAGAAGGCATAAAAAGCAACAGCACATATTGGCATCTATCTTCTATAAGCAGGATGCAACGGAAAACATATATAATTCGGGACAAACTCTTTTGCTACAAAAAGTTTACATTCAATGTGTCAGTTTTTGAAGAAAAACAGAAAATTGATACTTTAACTTTTGATATTTACTGATTCATCCATTATAATGGAGACACTTTGGGAGAGGAGGTGCGCTCCATGCAACTTTATCGCAGAGAAAACTATCTGAAAAAGATCCGGGCATTTTATCATGCAGATGACATTATTAAAGTAATCACAGGCGTCAGACGCTGCGGAAAATCCAGCCTTATGGAAACGATTGCTGATGAGATCAGAGAAAAAGAGACTTATTTCAGGAGGTTTAAAATATATGATAAAAGTACAGTTCGTCTGCTATGGAAATATATGCAGGTCGCCCATGGCAGAATTTATGTTTAAAAATCTTGTAGAAAAAAAGGGTCATGCAGATGATTTTATTATAAGTTCAACTGCAACCAGTTATGAGGAGATAGGTAATCCGGTGTATCCTCCTGCAAGAAAAATGCTGGCTTACCATGGAATAAGCTGTGAGGGTAAAACGGCGTCGCATTTTGAAAAAAAGGATTATGAGGACAATGATTATATACTTTGTATGGATTCATATAATCTTAAAAGCCTTCGCAATATGACAGGCGGCGACCCTTATGGTAAGATATCAAAGGTGCTTGACTATACCAAACGCGGCGGAGATATATCCGATCCCTGGTATACAAGAGATTTTAAACGTACATATGAAGACCTTGAAGAAGGACTTGAAGCATTTTATAATATAATAAAAGATAAACTTTAATATTATTTTGATTGTATTTGCACTCGGAGGAACTAAGAATATCAATTTACGTAATTTTGCGCGTTCATATTTCTGTATACTTATTATTATGATATTGCTTATAATAATTTTGTCGGTTGCAGGAATAGGAATATACGGAATATCAGGAATTATGAGTTAATTACAAATTATATTATAACAGGAACAAAAACAGGATACTGCCGATAAATGAGCAGTATCCTGTTTCTTATGTTATTGTTTACAGGCAATATTTATGCTTTTTTATTTATTTCCGCCATCTTCATTGCACGAACTTTGCATGAAAGTCCAAACAGGTTAATGAAACCTTCGGCGTCGTGATGGTCATACAAATCGCCTGTTGTAAATGAAGCGATGCTTTCGTTATAAAGTGAGTAAGGAGAAGTTGTGCCGGCTTTAATTATATTTCCTTTATAAAGTTTGAATTTTACTTCCCCGGTCACATATTTCTGTGTTGACTCAATGAAAGCCTGAACAGCCTCGCGAAGCGGAGTAAACCATTTTCCTTCGTATACGATATCGGCAAGTTTGTTGCCCATATCTTTCTTCATTGTATATGTATCTCTGTCAAGTATAAGTTCTTCAAGCTGCTGATGCGCTTCCATGAGAATAGTTCCGCCGGGTGTTTCATATACGCCCCTTGATTTCATTCCAACAACGCGGTTTTCAACTATATCTACAATACCTATACCATGTTTTCCGCCAAGTTTGTTAAGAGTTCTTATTATATCGGAAACTTTCATTTCTTTTCCGTTTACGCTTTTAGGTACGCCGGCTTCAAAAGTCATTGTAACATATTCGCCTTTATCCGGAGCTTTTTCGGGAGTTGTTCCAAGTACAAGAAGATGTTCATAATTAGGTTCGTTTGCCGGATCTTCCAACTCAAGTCCTTCATGGCTTATATGCCAGAGATTTCTGTCGCGGCTGTAACTTGAATCTGCAGAAAAAGGAAGGTTGATTCCGTGCTGCCTGCAGTATTCAATTTCTTCTTCACGGGAATTCATTGTCCACTTATCATTTCTCCATGCAGCGATTATTTTAATGTCAGGCGCCAGAGCCTTTATACCGAGTTCAAAACGTATCTGGTCGTTTCCTTTACCGGTAGCGCCATGGCATATTGCAGTTGCGCCTTCTTTTCTTGCAATTTCGACAAGACGCTTTGCTATTACAGGTCTTGCCATTGACGTGCCGAGAAGATATTTGTTCTCATATACGGAATTTGCCATAACGCATGGAACGATATATTCATCACAAAATTCATCGGTTACGTCCTCAATATACAATTTTGTTGCGCCGCAGGATTTGGCTCTTTCTTCAAGGCCGTCAAGTTCTTCACCCTGTCCGCAGTCAATACAGCAGCAAATTACTTCATAATCAAAATTTTCTTTCAGCCACGGAATGATTGCCGTAGTATCAAGACCACCCGAATATGCGAGAATTACTTTTTCTTTCATAATCTTATAAACCTCCTGAGCATAAATGCTAATTTTTCTTATAAATTATCAAAATTAAATATACACTATGAAACCTTATATTGCAAGCAATAAATAGAAAAATAAGCATTGTTTTTGCATAAAACTTAAATAATATGAATAAATATACATAAAATTGAATAAAAATTAATAAATGCTTGCATAAACTATGTTATGGGTGTATAATGTGCAGAAGTTAGCAGGTATTACACAGGAGGTTTTTTATGAAAGTTGGAATTATAGGCGCAACAGGATATGCAGGAGCAGAAATTGTAAGGCTTCTTTCGTTTCATCCGGAAGCGGAGATAGTGTGGTATGGTTCAAGAAGTTATATAGATAAAAATTTTTCGGATATATATGGAAATATGTTTCAGATAGTAAAAGATGTCTGTAAGGGAGAAAATATTTCAGAACTTGCTGAAACGGTTGACGTAATATTTACGGCGACTCCGCAGGGATTATGCGCTTCTCTTGTAAATGAAGATATTCTTTCTAAAGTTAAGGTTATAGATTTAAGTGCGGATTTCAGGATTAAAGATGTTTCCATATATGAGAAGTGGTATCAGATAGAGCATAAATCACCGCAGTTTATTGACGAGGCGGTATACGGACTTTGTGAAATAAACCGAGATAAGATAAAGGATGCAAGGCTTATTGCCAATCCAGGCTGTTATCCTACCTGTTCATTTTTATCTGTTTATCCGCTTGCAAAAGAGGGACTTATCAATATGGATACGCTTATAATAGATGCAAAATCAGGAACTTCAGGTGCAGGACGGGGCGCAAAGGTAAATAATCTGTATTGTGAAGTTAATGAAAATATCAAGGCTTACGGAGTGGCTTCGCACAGGCATACGCCTGAAATAGAAGAACAGCTTTCATATGCGTCAGGGAAAAAAGTTGTAATTAATTTTACACCGCATCTGGTTCCTATGAATCGCGGGATTCTTATAACTGCATATGCGAATCTTGTAAAGGATGTAAGCAGTGATGAGATTAAAGATATATATCACGCTTATTATGATGACGAATATTTTGTAAGGGTTCTTCCTGACGGAACATGCCCTGAAACAAGATGGGTGGAAGGAAGCAATTTTGTAGACGTAGGCTTTAAAAAAGATGAAAGAACAGGCCGTGTTATTATGATGGGAGCCATGGATAATCTCGTTAAAGGCGCCGCAGGACAGGCTGTACAGAATATGAATATTATGTTTGGACTGAATGAAAGCTGTGGACTTAATTTTGCACCGCTTTTCCCATAAATTTTAAATTATTTAGCATTAAAAAATAAGTACAAGGAGAATATATATGGAAATTATAGAAGGCGGCGTTACCGCTGCCAGAGGATTTTTTGCCGCAGGTGTAGAAGCAGGAATTAAATATAAAAACAGGAAAGATATGGCGCTTGTTTATTCGGAATGCCCGGCCGTATGTGCGGGTACATTTACAAAAAATGTCGTAAAAGCGGCGCCGGTAAAATGGAATATGAAGCTTATTAAAGAGCAAGATACGGTGCGTGCAGTAGTGTTAAACAGTGGTATTGCCAATGCCTGTACGGGCATGGAGGGAATATCTTATAACGAATGGATGGCGGAAAGCATGGGAGATGCCCTTAATATTGATAAATATGATGTGTGTACGGCGTCTACAGGAGTTATAGGAATGCAGCTTGTTAAAGAACCTATGTCGCACGGATTTAAACTGCTGGCGCAGAATATGGCTGATACGAAAGAAGCCGGAACGCTTGCAGCCGAAGCTATTATGACTACTGATACCGTTTCTAAGGAGGCGGCTGCAGTATGTGATATAGCAGGAAAAAAGGTTACTGTCGGAGGTATGTCAAAAGGTTCGGGGATGATACATCCTGATATGGCTACTATGCTGTGCGTCATTACAACTGATGCAGTCATAGAAAAATCTGTACTTCAGAAAGCGGTATCCGATGTTGTGAATGAAACATTTAATATGATATCAGTTGACAGGGATACTTCTACTAATGACACCGTTCTGGTACTTGCAAACCATATGGCGGATAATATGCCTGTTTTGCCAGATACGGCTGAATATAATGAATTTTATAATGCCTTAAAATATGTTGCGGAGAGCCTTGCGAAAAAAATGGCGGCCGACGGTGAAGGAGCTACCAAACTGCTTGAAGTAAAAGTAGTAGGGGCTGAATCGGTAAATGACGCAAGAGTGCTTGCAAAATCGGTAATAACCTCGAATCTTGTAAAAACTGCCGTATACGGAAGTGATGCAAACTGGGGAAGAATATTATGCGCGCTTGGGTATTCAGGTGCAGTCTTTGACCCGGATATTGTAGATATAGATATCATAAGCAAAAGCGGAAGGCTTAATCTGGTTAAAGACGGGAAGTCATCGGGTTACAGCGAGGAATTTGCCGGCAGGATTTTGTCTGATAGCGAGATTACGGCAGTGTGCGATATGAAAATGGGAGAAGCATCTGCTACTGCATGGGGATGCGATTTAACATATGATTATGTAAAAATTAATGGCGATTACCGTTCCTGAATATAATTGAAAACGAGAGGAGAAATACAAATGGTTATGAATGCAGAACATGTCGGGGAGTCAATGGATGAAATGATAAGTAAGGCAGAAACGCTTGTGGAAGCGCTTCCTTATATACGAGACTTTAATAATAAAATAGTAGTGGTTAAGTACGGCGGAAGCGCAATGCTTGACAGGGAACTTGAGGAAAGCATGATGAAAGATGTGGCGCTTCTTAAACTGATAGGTATGCATCCTGTAATTGTGCATGGAGGCGGAAAAGAGATAAGCAAATGGGTAGCTCTCTCAGGAAAAGAATCGGAATTTGTTGAAGGCCTCAGGGTTACCGATGAGGAAACAATGGAAATTGCCGAAATGGTTCTTGGAAAGGTAAATAAACATCTTGTGGCAATGATTGAACATCTTGGCGTTAAAGCCGCAGGAATAAGCGGTAAGGACGGAGCAACGATAAAGGTTGATAAAAAACTTGTTTCAGGAAAGGATATAGGCTATGTCGGACAGGTAAAGGAAGTGGATACCGAACTTATTAATACGCTTCTTGATAATGATTTTATTCCGGTAATTGCTCCGATAGGACTTGACGATGAATATAAGACATACAATATCAATGCTGATGATGCGGCATGTGCAGTCGCAGTTGCGCTTAACGCCGAGAAACTTGCATTTATGACGGATATTGAAGGAGTATGCCTGAATCCGGAAGATAAGAGTACCTTTATATCTATTCTTACTCTTGATGAAGCAAATAAAATGATTGATGACGGATATATAGGAGGCGGAATGCTGCCTAAACTCAGAAACTGTATAGATGCGGTAAAGAATGGTGTGGGAAGGGTGCATATATTAAACGGTAAAAAACAGCACTGCCTTTTACTTGAGTTCTTTACAAAAAAAGGTATCGGTACGGCTATTATTGATAATCAGGCGTCGCTGTATGCACATGAGAAACGTTCATAAAGCAGTTGGAATGGAGGACTTATAATGGATAATATTATAGAAAAGGGCGAACGGTATTTTTTACATACATACGGACGTTTTCCGATAGTATTTGAAAGAGGAAAAGGCGTAAATCTTTATGATAAGTGCGGAAAAGAGTATCTTGACTTTTTTTCGGGAATAGGTGTAAACGCGCTGGGATATGGTAATGAAAAGTATACTAAGGCGCTTCATGAACAGATAGATAAACTTACGCATATTTCCAATTATTTTTATACAGAGCCGGCAGTAAATGCGGCGGAAAAACTAGCGGAAGCGTCGGGAATGGACAGGGTGTTTTTTACTAACAGCGGCGCTGAGGCAGTAGAAGGCGCGCTTAAACTGGCAAGAAAATATGCCTATGAAAAAGGTAAAAAGGACTGTACGGATATTATTGCCTTTAAACATTCTTTCCATGGAAGAAGCATTGGAGCTGTATCCGTGACGGGAACGGAATCGTACAGAGAACCGTTCGGTCCGCTTCTTCCGGGTGTAAAATTTGCCGAATACAACAATATACATAGCGTATATGAGCTTGTAAATGATAAAACATGCGCTGTTATTCTGGAAACAATCCAGGGCGAGGGCGGTATTAATGTAGCTGACAGCCGGTTCTTTTCAGACATAAGAAAACTGTGCGATGATAATGATATTGTCATGATTGCCGATGAAGTACAGTGCGGGATGGGACGCAGCGGCAAGATGTTTGCCTACCAGAATTATGACGTAGTACCTGATGTTGTAACAATGGCAAAAGGAATAGGAAACGGTGTTCCGGCGGGCGCTTTTGCATGTAAGGAAAAATATGCAGTATTAAGGCCCGGCGACCATGGAAGCACTTATGGAGGCAATCCGTTTGTAACTGCCGCAATAGACGCGGTGCTTGACATATTTAAGGAAGAAAAAATACTGGATAATGTAAAGGAAAAAGGAGAGTATCTTTACTCTAAACTTGAAGAACTAATGGAAAAATACGACTGCATAAAAGAGCACAGAGGAATGGGGCTTATGCAGGGACTTGTATATGACGGTGACGTAAAGGCTGTTATTGGCAGGGCGCTTGATAAGGGAACCGTGCTTATATCTGCCGGAAGCAATGTTATACGATTCCTTCCTCCGCTTATAATAACAAAACGTGATATAGATAAAATGATATCCATACTTGAGGAGGCATTGTAATGAAGACCATAGAGCTTAAACTGTTTGAGGAATTTAATGCGGTACTCAACGGATACATACATGATGAATTTGCACGCCCGTGTGTCATAATGTGCCCGGGAGGAGGATATATGTATCTTACAGAGCACGAATCAGAACCTGCCGCGCTTGCGTATTTTGCAAAAGGGTTCAATGTATTTGTATGCAGATATCCTATAAAAGAAGAAGCGGTATATCCTAATCCGCAGATTTCAATTATAAAAGCGGTATCCCTTGTAAGAAAACATGCAGAGACATGGAATATTATTCCGGACAGGGTAGTAGTGGCGGGGTTTTCGGCAGGAGCTCATGTAGCCTTGTGCGCGGGAACGCTATATAGTGATGAAAGACTTCTCAAACTTGCAGATACAGATAAAAAGGAAGCAAGACCTGATGCAATGATACTTATATATCCGTGTATTGGAGCGGATATTCCGGGTTATACGGATGAGTTAGGAAAGGAAGCGGTCCTAAGATGCGAATTGCTGGTGGATAATGATACTCCGCCCGCATATATTGTTACAAGTTTCGGTGACAGGTATGTGTCATGTAACCAGTCGCTTAATCTTGCAAGGGCAATGTCGGATAACGATGTCCCTTTTGAACTTCATTGTTTTGAACCGGGAGATCATGGCGTACTCAATTCGGATAATATGCATACGCATGATTTTACAACAAGAGATATAGGCATGAACAGTTGGTTTAATATGAGTGTGGAATGGCTGCGTGACAGATTTGAAATGCCGGAGGTTAATTACCGGGGCATGAGAAGCCATAAAGAATATTACAATATAGAGGG
The DNA here is from genome assembly GCA_947588675.1 of uncultured Lachnospiraceae bacterium. Classification (GTDB taxonomy): domain Bacteria; phylum Bacillota; class Clostridia; order Lachnospirales; family Lachnospiraceae; genus V9D3004. The sequence goes on from CANPYY010000007.1 coordinate 16,848, forward strand.
TTAATATGAAAAATTCAGGTAATAATTTAAATATATAATATTTTATTATCTGGAGGTTTTTATGATTTGGGGAATTATTGCAGCCCTGGTATCGGGTACTTTGATGAGCGTACAGGGAGTATTTAATGCTGAAGTTACCAGACAGACGTCAATATGGGTGTCGGCAGGTTTTGTACAGGCTACGGCGCTTGTAGTATGTATTGCAGCATGGTTTATTACAGGCAGAGAAGGAAACTTTATGGCAGTTACGGATGTGACGCCGAAATATATGCTCCTTGGCGGCGCCGCCGGTGCTTTTATTACTTATACGGTTATACAGGCAATGCAACAGCTCGGACCTGCTAAAGCCGTTATTTTTATTGTCACAATGCAGCTTGTAGTTGCTTATGTAATAGAACTGTTTGGAATGTTCGGTGTTGAACGTGTTGATTTTGAGTGGCGGAAGCTAATTGGCCTTATAGTAATTATTGCAGGAATCATTACGTTTAAATGGTAGAAAATTTAAAAAAATTTAAAATACAAAAAAAACAGTTGTAAACACAAAAAAAATTAGTTAATATAAATATATGTATCCTGTATTCTGCTCCGGATGTAACGGAGGAGAGTGCATATGAAATTAAATGTTTATGAAAAAAAGAAACTTATATATATTGTTTCGGCAGTCTGTTTTATATTGCTTGCGGGAATAGTATATTTTGCATGTGGCGGCGGAAACGGTTCTTCCTCAGATTATGATATTGAGGTTGGGGACAGCGTAAAAGACGAAGAATTGCAGGCTGATTTAGAAACCCTGGTTCCGGTTAAAGAGTCCGTTATAGTACATGTGTCAGGCGCAGTGGTTAATCCCGGTGTATACGAGATAGGCGGAAGTATGCGTGTAGGAGATGCAATAGAGGCGGCGGGCGGACTGAGTAAAAATGCTTCGGATGAAAGCCTGAATCTTGCCGGACTTCTTACGGACGGCGAAAAGATTACCGTGCTTACAAAAAAACAGGCAAAACGGATTAATAAATCTGATAACGGGAATGATGCAGATTCGGGTATTAATTACGACGGACTTATAAATATAAATACTGCATCAAAAGAGGAACTTATGACACTGCAGGGAATAGGAGAAGCCAAGGCGGATTCGGTGATAGAATACCGCAAAAATAATGGAGGTTTTAAAAAGGTTGATGAACTTATGGAAGTTCCGGGAATAAAAGAAGGGATATATGCAAATATATCGCAGTATATAACTGTTAAATAGAGGTGGATTATTATATGGCAAAAAAAATTCTTGTTGTTGATGATGAAAAACTGATAGTAAAAGGAATAAGGTTCAGCTTAGAGCAGGAGGGCATGGAAGTTGACTGTGCGTATGACGGTGAGGAAGCAATAAATGCCATTAAGAACAATTCTTATGACGTTGTTCTTTTAGATGTTATGATTCCAAAATATTCAGGATTTGAAGTGTGTCAGACCGTAAGGGAATTTTCTGATGTTCCAATAATAATGCTCACTGCAAAAGGCGACGATATGGATAAGATACTCGGACTTGAGTACGGAGCTGACGATTATATTACAAAACCTTTTAATATACTTGAAGTTAAAGCAAGGATAAAAGCCATAATAAGACGTAATAATAAGGGTGATTCGGGAAAGAATACTGAAAGTGAAGCAGTCTTTGGCGAACTCAGGGTTGACTGTGACGGAAGACGTGTTTTTGTGCATGGTAAGGAAGTGAACCTTACTGCAAAAGAGTTTGACCTTCTGGAACTGCTTATGAATAATCCCGGTAAGGTATACAGCAGGGATAACCTTTTGAATATTATATGGGGTTATGATTACATTGGCGATGCCAGAACAGTTGACGTGCATGTAAGAAGGCTTCGTGAAAAGATAGAGGATACACCTGGCGATCCTGATTATATACATACAAAATGGGGTGTTGGTTATTATTTCAAGGCTTAAGGAGAAACTGAAGGTTTTAAAGAGCTTTAAGCTTGTCATATTTTTACTGCTGGTTTTGTTTGGAATGATTCCGTTATCGGCATATTCGGTTCTTTCGGCAAAGCTGTATTTGTCAGATGCAATTTCGCAGCGAATTTCAGAATTGCAGTCCCATGCTACCATTATATCCAATCTGGTAGTCAACTCTAATTTTTTTGCAAATGATGATGTTACGGAACTTAATACGGAAATAAACCAGGTGGCTGAGGTGTATAAGGGCCGCATACTTATCATAGATAAAAATCTTACGATATTAAAAGATACATACAACCTCGAAAACGGAAAAACCATTATATCAAAGGAAGTTATTGATACGTTCGACGGTAAAAACAGCCGTTATATAAACAATGAAGGACAGTATGTGGAAATTACCGTACCGATAAACGATACCGTGACAAGAGAGATTATCGGGGTAATCTTTATGAGTTTTTCTACCGAAAATATCTTTGTTCTTTACGAATCAATGATTCAGGAAAATATTGCATTTATTGCCGTATTCGGAGTGCTTGTCATATTTCTTTCCGTTATAGCGGTACGGACAATGGTAAAGCCTCTTAAAACATTATCAAATGTTATCGAGGAAGTTGCGTCGGGAGATACGGATATTGCGGTTGATTATAAAGGATATAATGAACTTGAGCAGATTGCGGCGTCTTATAACCATATGCTTGAAAAATTAAGCATTACCGAGGAAGCAAGACAGGAATTTGTTTCTAATGTGTCGCATGAGTTAAAAACGCCGCTTACTTCCATGAAGGTACTTGCGGAATCGCTCATAGCGCAGGAAGATGTTCCGGCGGAACTCTACAGGGAGTTTATGGAGGATATCAATAATGAAATAGAACGCGCCAATAATATTATTGTTGACCTTCTAACTATTGTAAAAACAGAAAAAAACCAGTCAACGGTAGTTGTATCAACAGTAAATATAAATGAATTTCTGGAAGGACTGTTAAAGACGTTAAGGCCCATTGCGGCGCAGAGAAATATTGAGCTGGTATATGAGAGTTTCAGGGATGTTACCGCTGAAATAGATGAAATAAAGCTTGGTATGGCGATTAACAACCTTATTGAGAATGCAATAAAGTATAATTATGACGACGGTTGGGTAAAGGTATCTTTAAATTCGGACCACAGATATTTTTATATCAAAGTGGAAGATTCGGGAGTAGGAATACCTGAAGAACTTCAGGACAGGGTGTTTGAAAGGTTTTACCGGGTTGACCCCGCGCGTTCAAGGCAGACCGGCGGTACAGGCCTGGGACTTGCAATTACGAGAAATGCAATACTCCTTCACAGAGGGGCGATAAAGGTATACAGCAGGGAAGGACAGGGCTCCGTATTTACAGTGAGGATACCGCTTAATTTTCAGGTGTAATATATAACAGAGGTGCAGCATATGAAAAAGCAGACGATAATTATTTTAATATGTGTTTTATGCGCAATGGTTTTTGTTGCATGTAAAAAAGAAGATAAAGAATATGAATATAATATAATATATGTAGATAAGTCAATGACACAGCTCGTATATCAGGGATACGAACCTTCCGAAACATCTGTTAAAGGCCTGATAGGGGAATTTATTAATATGCTTAAAACCGTACCCGAAACAGATAATGCCATTACTCCGGGATTTGATGAAACGGATATTATTGATTATGAATATACTTCCGACGGTTATGTGACGCTTAATTTTGATTCGGGTTATAATACGCTTGCTCCCGTATATGAAACGCTGTGCAGGGCGGCTATTGTAAAGACGTTGTGCCAGATAGACGGCGTGGAAGGCGTGGAATTTTATATAGACGGCGAGCCGTACGAAAACGCTTCGGGGACTCCTTACGGATATATGACGTCGGAATTGTTTGTTGATAATACCAGCGGTGAAACTACATACAAACAGACGGTGAGTACCAACCTGTATTTTGCGTCTTCCTCAGGCAAAAAACTTGTAAGGGTGCCTACCAGCGTATCCTTTGACGGAACAATATCTCTTGAACAGCTTATAATACAGCAGCTTATCAAAGGACCGGAGAGTATAAACGGAGCCGATAAAAGTCTTTTGCCTACAATACCGGCGGAAACGCAGATAAACCAGATTACCGTAAGGGAACAGATATGCTATGTGGACCTGAGCAAAGATTTTCTGTCTGCAGTAAAAGGGGTTGAAAGAGAGGTAACGTTATATTCTATCGTAAATTCGCTTGTAGAGTTATCGGATATTAACAAAGTGCAGTTTTCGATAGACGGAGAAACAGTAAAATATTTTGGCGACTCGGAAATTATATTTGATATACCGTTAGAGAGGAACCTTGATATAATTAAAGGAGAATAAAGGGGGAGATATCGTAGAAAGACCGCTTGTAGTTATATTTATTATACAGATAGCAGTTATTATTATGTACAGGCTTATCCTGTATGACACAGAGATATATACCGAACCGGAAAAAACAGTTGATGCGTACGGAGTTGTTTCAGAAGTTAAGCAAAAGGAAAAGACGGTTGAAATAACACTCGCTAAAGTTGATATTATTAAAGGGACTGCTATAAAGGATAATGAAAAACTTCTTATATATCTTAAATCATCTGATTATCTTAAAATCGGACAGAAAATAAGTATCCATGGAAATTCAAAACCGTTTGATACTGCAGGAAATCCCGGGATGTTTGATGCATCCGGATATTATCATAATAAAGGATATGCGTACATTGTATTTGCAGATAAAGCTGTTATAACGGATAAGTCGTATAGTTATATCAAAGAGTGGCTTAGAAAAATTTCTGATAATGTATGCGGCATTTACGACAAAATGTTTAATAAGCATGAAGCGAATATTATGTCTGCAATAGTTTTGGGAAGAAGGGAGAGGATTAAAGACGAAGATATATATCTGTACAGACAAAGTGGCTGCCTTCATTTATTTGCGGTATCCGGTCTCCACGTAAGCATGATATCGGCAATATTTTTATGGCTGGTAAACAGGTTTCCTGTAAATTTTGTCGCAGGAAGGACAGGAGTTCTTATTGTGCTTGTCTTATATGGTATGCTTACAGGTTTCAGCATTTCCTGTATGAGGGCTGTAATAATGATTATTATGAGTATTGCGGCAAGGCTTCTGGGTCGCAGGTATGATGTTTTGTCAGCCATAGCGGTAGCGGGAATTATAATACTTTTGATAAATCCAAAGGAGTTATTTTCTGCTGCGTTTTTGTTGTCCTTTGGGGCAGTGTGTTCGGTAACGTTAGTAAGTCCCTATATTATAAAACATGCTGCTGCAAAAAAACTGCAATCTTTTTACACTGCTTTCAGCGCATCGTTTATGACGATGCCGGTAGTGTTGTATTATTATAACGACGTGCCTTTATATTCGGTAATTGTTAATATTATAGTAATTCCTGTTATGGGACTTCTGTTTGTTATGGGAGTATTGTGCCCGTTTGTATCGGTCCTATGTGCGCCGCTTGGAAGTTTTTGCGCGGGTTCAGTACATTATATACTGCTTTTTTATGAAAAACTGTGTTCTTTGTTTTCGGAAAACGTGTATGGGCTAAGAATCAGGGGACATGCCGGAAGTTTGAATATAATAGCTTATTATATATTTTTTATTGTACTGCTGATTGTTATAAAAATGTGTAAAAAGACAGTGGTAAACCGTATTGTTTGTATAATCGCCATAATACCGATGATTTTTGCGCTTACGTATGGACGGGATTCGGCGCGGCTTGAAGTAACGATGTTGGATGTAGGACAGGGGGATGGTATATATATAAAAACTCCGGATGGTAAAACGGTAATGGTTGACGGAGGAAGTTCTGATAAGGCAGGGCTTGCAGAATATACAATTGAGCCGTTTTTGTATTATATAGGAGATAGCAGAATAGATATGTGGATTATAACTCATATGGACAGCGACCATTATAACGGGCTTTTGGATATACTTAACAGGAGTGATATTAACAAAATAGTAATTGATACGCTCGTATTGCCTGATATAGCGGAAAAAGAAAAGGAGTTTATGGAACTTTTAAAGTACAAAAACTGTTTTGGAAAAATATATTTTATTGGCAGCGGAAATCATATCAGGACAGGTCAGGTTGATATTTCGTGTATCCATCCGTTAAAAAGCATGGAGCATTATAGTAATGCAAATGATTATTCGCTGGTATTTAACCTGAATTATGGTGATTTTGATATGCTTTTTACGGGAGATATAAGTGAAAAAGAGGAATCTGAAATATCAGGAAATCTTTCTAAGTGCGACGTACTTAAAGTTGCGCATCATGGTTCGGGATATTCAAGCTCCGATGAATTTCTGGATAAAACCGGGGCAAAACTGGCAGTTATTTCAGCAGGTGAGAAAAACAGATACGGACATCCTGATAAAAATGTTCTTAACAGGCTTGACCTGCGTAATATAGATGCGGATGTAACTATGAATACAGGCGCAATTATTATAAGTACGGATGGAAAGACGATATGGGAGAATACATACAAAAATAATATACAAAAGATATATAGTGCCACAGACGGGTAATTATGCTATAATATTCGAAAAAGCATTGTAAGACCGCAGTTTTTAGGAGTGAAGCGGTTTATCGAAAGGTGAGAAGGTTATGGATATAGTATATACGGCAAAGGCAGTTTGCGATAAAGCTTATGTACCGGCGGAACGATATGGACTTGCGGTATCTGAACAGATTATCGGAGGAAATGGAACATATAATAATCCGTATGTGTATGAGGTGACATTGACCAATAATGGGGAGTGCGAATGGAACGGGGTGTTTCATACGGAAATTTTAAGTAAAAAGCATAAACCGGAATTTTTTATGCCTGCGTTTATGTATTCGCGTAACAGGGGGGATACTCCGTCAGAGGGAATGAGGCTGTACCCAAGACTTTCCGAAGAATTTGACAAACCCCGTTCTCCGTACTGGATGGTCAGGGGCGACCGTTTGTCGCATCCCGTAGTAATTGTTTATGATGAAGGTAAAATAACCGGCGTAAGCGCAAGTCCTTATTGGACATTAAATAATAGTGAAAAACGGGACGTAATTGGCAGGGAATACGAATTTTACCGGTATGCCGGATATAGCTGTAACTTAAAAAGAAAAACCGGCAAAGGAGAGTATTGTTCAATAGGATATACGCTCGGATATGAAAATGCGCCGTGGCTGTTTGTTGATTCGTCAACAGTAAGGCAGGAACCGTTTGAAGAAAAAAATTGTTTTAGCGTAAGTGCGGGAGAAACTGTCAGATTTAATATGTATATATATGAATTTGACAGCGACAATATAACGGATATAAACAGAATAATTGAAAATACATATTACAGGTATCATGAAATACAACAAAAAAGCGCTGATATAAAAAAGACGGTGCGGGACATTGCAACGGCAATATCTGAAGACGCCTGGATTGATGAAAGTAAAGGATATTCACTGTTTGTATTTGACAATAATACGGAAGAACATTTCAGGGAACTGGGCTCGGTGTCATGGACTAACGGTTTGTCGGTTGCGGTACCAATGCTTATGTCTTCGGTCAGGCTTGGTAACGAAAAAATGAAAAAGCAGGCTCTTTTGTGTATTGACAACATTGTGAAAAACTGCATGAATGAAAAGTCTTCGCTTCCATATGACGCATATTCGGACGGAAAATGGTCGGTGCGCGGCTGGTGGTATAATGGAATGAAAACCGGAGGACACAGCGGATATCTTGCAGGACAGGCAGTATATTATATATTAAAAGCATATGAATTTATGAAACAATACTGTGGTATGGATTTCTCCGAATGGATATCGTTTGCAAAAAAAATAGCGGATAAATTATACGGCGAAACAAACAGTGACGGCGAGTATCCATATATTTTATCGGAAAAAACGGGCGCAGGGCTTGAATATGATTCGTTTGGAAGTACATGGTGTATGACCGCGGTATTATACTATATGTGGATTACAAAGAATTACGATTATCTTTCAGGTGTAAAGAAAAGCGAAAAACATTACTATGATAACTATGTAGCAAAATGTGTGTGCTATGGAGGACCTTTGGACATAAGCAAAGGCGTTGATTCGGAAGGTATACTTGCGTATATAAGGGCGGTAAAAATCCTGCATCAGATAACGGGCGACGATATTTATATTAAACATATGAAAGATGCAATAGAATATGAATTTACATTTAAATTCTGTTACTGCAGTCCGGTTATGGTGCCGCCGCTTAGTAAAACAGGCTGGTCAAGCTGTGGCGGTTCGGTTACGTCTGTTGTTAATCCTCATATACACCCTATGTCAAGCACAATAGTTGATGAGATGCTTTATTATACCGGACATACAGATGATGAATATGTAAACGAGCGTATCCGGGATGTGCTTTTATGGGGATGCCAGACCTATAACCATTATGACGGAGAGTATGATTACGGCAAACGTGGCTGGATGTCAGAAAGATATTGTTACAGCGAGGGACTGCTTACGGAAAAATATCCGGACGGTTCACCTGCAAGCACATGGTTTGCGCTTATGCCCTGGGCAGGCGCAAGCGTGATTGAGGGAATGACAGGAGATGTATGGGACCGGATATTGTAAATTTGTAAAGAACAGCTTGAAAAACGGTATTTGGGAATATATAATAAGATTAACCGGGGTTCTGTAAGGATTAGGTAAATGTATTTATACCTGTAGTATAGGGAGGTTTGTTGCTTTGGATTCTATTTTAAATTCAGAATATACAGATCAGCTTAAAGTGGAAGAAAAATCAAATAAATATGCTATAAAATGTACTATATATACAGAGTTTATAATATTACTTATATGGATTTTGAATGTGTGCGGAGTATTTGTTGTAGACAGGGGAATTATGAATAGTGCGGTGATACTGTCTTCGATTACACTGCTCATACCTTTTATCGTGTGTAAATTTACCGGGGTAAGCGCAAAATGGGTAAAATATATGATTATTTCCTGTGTAAGCGTTACTTCCATGATTCTTGAATTGTTTCTTACATATCATGCTGTATACGCCGCAATACTGCCGATTTTTATTGCGGCGCAGTACAGAAGAAAGAAAATCCTGTATATCACTTATGTAATGACGGTCGTTTGTTTGTTTATAAGCGCGATGTGCGGATATTTTTATGGAATATGCGATATGAATATGGCTTTTATGAGCAATAACATGATAACACATTACGTTGACTTTGCTTCCGGAAATATAGCAAATCTGAATGTCAACCCTGACCCGTTTATAAGCATACCCGTATTTTTTGTACTTCCAAAGGCGATTATTCTGTTTTTGTTTAGCATATTTGTAAAAAATATTATAAATAATTCGTCCAAGGATGCTGCTCTTATAAGAGAAATGGCGTCGGCTAATGAAATTGATTCCGCAACACGTTTTTATAATAAAACAAAATATGACCAGATGTGTTCAGAGTATTATGTCAATGTTAAAAAGGTCGGAGTTATTTTCTGGGATATTAACAACTTTACGGATATAAACAATAGTTATGGACATACGCAGGGCGACTTTATTTTATCTATATTTGCAAGATGCTTATATGTGCTTTTAAAGGATAATCAGAAAGTTTACCGTATTGGCAGAGATGAATTTGTGATGATTATCGAAAATCCGGAAGAAAATGAAATGAATGACATATTATCGCAGGTAAACCAGAAAATGGCTACATATAACGATACGGCGCATATAAAATTATCGGCAGCTTCGGGAATGGCGTCGGGAGCCGGCACGGATATATTATCGGTTGTATATGAAGCGGAAAAGAATATGTGCAGGGATAAGCAGATAGCGCACCAGCTTAATGAACAGAAAAAATCCAGTACAGATATATTAAACGATAAGCTGTTTGAAGCTATGGTTCCAATGTCTGAGCATATATATGTATTTATATGCGACCTGAATACCAATGTTTCCAGATGGGCAAAACCGGCTGTCGAATACTTTGGTATGCCGGATGAATATATGTACGACGCGTACAGTATATGGCTTGAACATATACATCCTGAAGACAGGCAGGAATATAAGGAGAATCTTGACAAAATTTATGCCGGCGAAAAAAGGATAAATAAAAGTGAATACAGGGCGCGTAATAAAGACGGAGAATATGTATGGATAGAGAGCAGATGTTCGGTATTGTATGATAAGGAACGCGACTGCAGGTTTTTTGCAGGCGTTATGATAAGGCTTGACAGCAGGAATAAATATGACCCTCTTACTAAAATGAGGTCATTATATGAATTTAATAAGCTTGATTTTGAAAAGGGAAAAGGCTCCGTACTCCTTATAGGTATAGATGATTTCAGAAAGGTAGTAAATAATTTCGGGTATTCGTATGGCGATAAGATACTTGCGCAGTTTGCAAGACGTATACTTGATTACTGCGGAAGCGAAAGACAGGCGTACAGGCTTGAGGGCGACGAGTTCATTATACATTCAGAGAATGAAGATGTGCAGGGAACGGTAGAATTATTTGAAAATTTAAAAGAACTGTCTTTTGGACTGGGCGATAAGGAAACGGGAGAAGTAAATCTTAAATTTACCGGAAGCGCAATAATGTATCCTGATAACGGAACGGACAGAAGTGATATACTTGGTAATCTGGAACATTCGCTGGAATACGGAAAAGACTTCAAAAGGGGAGAACTTACGCTGTTTTCTGACGATATAGCTGACGCCCATAAGAGAATAATGTTTGTGAGAAATGAAATCATGAATGCAGTAAAAAATGATTTCAAGAGTTTTGAAATGTATTATCAGCCTATAGTGAGCAGTAAAACAGGTAAAATAGTTTCGTGCGAGGCTCTTTTGCGTTATCATGATTCGAGCAGTTTCTATATCGGACTGGAAGAAGTAATTAAAATTCTTGAAGACAGCGGGGAAATTAACCGTGTTGGCGACTGGATAATACAGACCGTATTTGGAATGGCGCATAAATGGCAGCAGAAGATGCCTGATTTAAAGGTCGGGTTTAATGTATCAATGGTACAGTTTAAAAACCCTGACTTTGTAGATTACGTTATACATATGGCTGAAAAATACGACATAGACCCTCACAGAATTAATATAGAACTGACAGAAAGCTGCGGAATTGAAGACTTTGATTTTATGAGTAAGTGTGTAAAGAAACTCAGGGATTTCGGATTTAAAATAGCGCTTGATGATTTTGGAATGGAGTATTCTACACTTATGCTGCTTAAAGCATTGCCGGCAGACTATATAAAAATAGATAAGAATTTTATTAAGGATATGGGTCTTGAAAGCGTTAAATCAAGCCGTATTATAGTAGAAGCGGTAACCTGGCTCGGCAATAAGCTGGGACTTGATGTAATTGCTGAAGGTGTAGAGAATGAAAATATCCTTAATGCAATTAAAAAATATAATATAGCTATGTACCAGGGATATTATTTTTCAAAACCGGTTTCCGTAAGCGTATTTGAAGATATCCTTTCAAATCAATAAAAAAACGGAGACGGTGGGATTCGAACCCACGTGCCGATTGTAGTCGGCAACTCGATTTCGAGTCGAGCTCGTTATGGCCGCTTCGATACGTCTCCATGTGTTTATTTATAGCAGGCTGCTAAGTTTTATTATCTGCATTTCCGTGCCTATCTGAGGCGCCAGAGTACCGCATTTTATGCTTTCCTCTGTGCTCACGCACTCATTCAGTATATCATATAATTGTTTTTTTGTATAGGCTGAAGCCTGCGATTTATATTTTTTTACTGAAAATGCAGGAACAGACAAAGTTTTTGCAATCACTGCGTCAGAATCGCCTGCAAGTTCCTTTATATTCATGAGTATGTTATAATGTCTTGTAAGCAGGAACAATATTGACAGAGGACTTTCTTTCATTGCAACAAGGTCTTTGTAAAGAAGAAGGGCTTCTTTTTGTTTCCCTGATACTATATAGTCCATCATTGTAAATATGCGGTTTGACAAAAGCGAAGTGCATATATTTTCAACTTCTTCTGTATCAATCTGTTTTTTTTCGCCGGCGTAAGCGATAAGTTTATCCATTTCATTAATAAGCATCTGCATATCTGTACCGGCTTTGGCAATTATAAGTTTTGCAGCGCGACCGGTAATCATGCAGTCGTGTTTTTTAAGATAGGAAGCAATCCATGGGATAAGGTCGGCGTCGCTTTTATGATTTATTTCGCATACGGTTCCGGTTGCTTTGATAAATTTGAACAGGGAATTACGTTTGTCTATTTCGGATTCTACAAATATGATGATAGTAGAATCAGCTTTTTTCTCAAGTTTTTTGTCGAGAGAACCGGCTCTTTTAAAAAGTCCGCTGTCCTCGACGACAATAAGAAATGAATCTGCAAAAAACGGCGCAAGCTTAGCCTGTTCAGCTATTATATCTTCATCTGCGGAATCGCCGGCATAGTACCGGTAATTAATATTGCCGTCGGTACTGCCTTTTAATATTCCTGCTGTAAGGCGGTCTTTATAATAACGTTTCAGATATTCTTCTTCACCGTATAAAAGGTAATAGCCGGAAAATGTGCCGGTCTGTATATGGTTGTTCAATATCTTCATATTATATCACCTGCCAGCTTTTATATAATACTACATCCTTGTAATTGTTGGCAAGCATTAATTATCAGAAATGCATATTTACAGGTTTTTAGTGTAATGATATACTGTAATAAGCTGAAAAGAGGGAGTGTTGGTATGAAAGCGTTAATATTTGCTTCGGTTGCGTCAATGGTTGATTTATTTAACCGTGATAATATAGATATACTGGAAGATATGGGATATGATGTTACGGTTGCATGTAATTTTAAAGAGGGAAGCGTATATTCTGCGGAACAGGCGGGGAAATTTATGAAAGAGCTTGAGATAAAAGGATATGATGTGCTTAACGTACCTGTGCCCAGAAGTATATCGGATATTGTTTCAATGATACGTTCTTTTAGGATTTTGAGAAAGGACATGAGGAAGAAACAATATGATATAATACACTGCCAATCGCCTATAGGCGGCGTTTTATGCAGACTTGCCGCGTATCCTTTCAGAAAGCTTGGCAGCAGGGTGTTATATTTTGCACATGGATTCCACTTTTATTCAGGCGCCCCGGTTATGAACTGGCTTGTTTATTATAATATAGAAAAATTATGCGCCGGATTTACTGATTGCATACTTACGCTTAACAGGGAAGACTACATAAGGGCAAAAAGACATTTTAAGACAAAGGTTAGATATATACCGGGCGCAGGCCTTGATGTGAAAGAGATAATGGATACAAAGGTATGTAAAGCTGAAAAATGCAGAGAGCTTAATATACCCGATGATAAAAAAATAATATTGTCAATAGGAGAATTGAGCGTACGTAAAAACAGCGTGGTTGCAATAAATGCGTTTATAAAGGCGGGGCGTGATGACAGTATTATGCTTCTTTGCGGAATGGGACCTCAATATGACATGTTAAGAGAAATAGTATATGAGAACAATGCGGAAGACAGGGTGTTTTTTGCCGGGTTTAGAAATGATATAGCGGAAATTATAAAGATATCAGATGTGTTTATATTTACTTCAAGACAGGAAGGACTTCCGGTTGCCGTTATGCAGGCGATGGCAGGGGGACTTCCTGTGTTGTGTTCAAAGATAAGGGGAAATACTGACCTCATAAAAAACGGACGTGGCGGATATATGTTTGATTGCGATGATGAAGATGGTTTTGCGCATGGAATTAACAGAATCCTTGATAATAAAAAAGCGTGTGATATAATGGGACAGTACAATAAAGAGGTTATAGCCGGCTATGATAAATCGGTGGTTAATGATGTAATGAAAAATGTATATTTATCGCTGGGAGCACATTATGAAAAATAGAAAAGTTCAGGTACTTATGTCAACGTATAACGGGGAAAAGTATATATCAAAACAGTTAAACAGTATAGTTAATCAGGATATGCCGCTCTCTCTTTTGATAAGAGATGACGGCTCATCGGATACAACGTTGGATATTATAGAGAAATATGAAAAGAAATATAAATTTATTTCACATACGGCATGTGAAAATATAGGCGTAATACACAGTTTTTTTGAATTATTTAAAATGGCAGATAAAGATGCGGATTATTATGCGCTGGCGGATCAGGATGATATATGGTTTAAGGATAAAATATCCAGGGCGGTGGATATAATGGAACAATATCCCGATGATGTGCCGGTGCTGTATTGTGCTGCCCAGAAGCTTATTGACGCCGATGATAATGTGCTTCATGTAAGTATGAGGAAAGTTGATATAAAACCGGGATTTGGTAATGCAGTTGTGGAAAATATTGCAACAGGCTGTACATGCATCTTTAACAAAAAGATGCTTTCGCTGGTTTCAGAGTATGAACCGGAATATACTATAATGCATGATTGGTGGCTGTATATGATAGCTTCGTCAATGGGGATTATACATTATGATGAAAGACCATGTATGTATTACAGACAGCACGGTAATAACACAATGGGGTCAAGGACTAATTATATAGACGAGTTTAAAGAAAGAGTGCTGCGTTATACGGGAAACCGGGGAAAGTTATACAGGCAGATGAAGGCGTTTGCAGAAAAATACAGGCTAAGCGGGGAAAATGCCGATATAATTAACCTTGTAATGAATTACAGAAAAAGTATTGGAAAAAGGCTGAAATGTATATTCAGCCGCAAAATATACCGGCAAAGGCTTGGCGATAATATTATATTTAAGCTGTTGTTTTTTACGAATCATATCTGATTTGTAATATGGAAAAATATGTGTTATAATGTTTGGGAATGCAATGAGATGTGCGAATCAGCCGAATCCTGCTAAACTGATAAACTGTCGTTACCGCCGGTATATCAGCCAGGTCACGGCTCATAAATAGGAAAAGGAGATATATTATGAAAGGTATTGTTCTCGCCGGAGGTTCAGGAACGAGGCTTTATCCGCTTACACTGGTTACATCAAAGCAGCTTTTGCCGGTGTATGATAAACCTATGATTTATTATCCGCTATCAACTCTTATGCTGGCAGGAATAAGGGATATACTTATTATATCAACCCCTGCCGATTTGCCTTCGTTTGAAAGACTGCTGGGCGACGGTTCCAAATATGGGATTCATTTAAGTTATGCGGTTCAGCCATCACCGGACGGACTGGCACAGGCGTTTTTAATAGGAGAAGAATTTATTGCAAAAGAATCATGCGCAATGGTTTTGGGCGACAATATTTTTTACGGGGATGGATTAAAGAAAAATCTGAGAGAGGCTGCGGCAAGGGAAAATGGTGCGACTGTATTCGGATATTATGTAGATGACCCGGAAAGGTTCGGAATAGTTGAATTTGATGAAAACGGCAAAGCTGTTTCCATAGAGGAAAAGCCGAAGCATCCGAAATCCAATTATTGTGTTACGGGACTTTACTTCTATGATAACAGGGTATGTGATTTTGCAAAACAGATTAAACCTTCAGCCAGAGGAGAACTTGAAATTACAGATTTGAATAAGATGTATCTTGAGGACGGTTCTCTTAATGTAGTGACGCTTGGCAGAGGTAATGCGTGGCTTGATACAGGAACAATAGATGCTCTTTCGGAGGCTGCAGAGTTTGTAAAAGTTATTGAAAACAGACAGGGTGTGAAAGTGTCTGCGGTAGAGGAAATTGCATATATAAATGGCTGGATAGATATTGACGAGCTGCTTGCTTCAGCAAAAACATACGGAAAATCGGCATATGGTGAACATCTTAGAAAAGTTGCCGAAGGAAAATACAGATATTAGTACAGTGAAAAGAGGTATTATTTATGGAAGTTATTGATACAGCGGTTGAAGGCGTAAAGATTATCATACCTCAGGTATTTGGGGATAACCGCGGCTGGTTTATGGAAAGCTGGTCAAAAAAGAAGATGGAGGATGCAGGTCTGTTTTATGATTTTATGCAGGACAATCAGTCATATTCCTCGGTAAAAGGAACAATAAGGGGACTTCATTTTCAATATGCGGACGATGCGCAGGCTAAGCTTGTGAGATGTGTAAGGGGTGCCGTTTTAGATGTTGCAGTTGATATAAGAAAAGGCTCTCCGACTTATAAAAAATGGGTTGCGGTTGAACTTACACCGGATAATTTTAAACAGCTTCTTATTCCAAGAGGCTGTGCGCACGGGTTTTTAACTCTTACTAACGAGGTTGAATTTGTATATAAGGAAGATAATCTGTATGCACCCAAAGCCGACAGAAATATTATCTGGAATGATTCAGATATCGGAATTGACTGGGGAATTGATAATCCAATTCTTTCAGATAAAGATGCAAAGGCGCCAAAACTGCGCGATGTTGAAAATGATGAAGCGTATATGAATTTTACATTTAAATAAAACTAATTTAGAAAGGAAATACGAATAATGAAAATAATAGTAACAGGCGGAGCAGGATTTATAGGTGGTAATTTTGTTCACTATATGATTAATAAATATCCTGATTACAAAATCATATGTCTGGACAAGCTGACATATGCGGGTAATCTGGAAACACTTGAACCTGTAATGGATAATCCCGGTTTTAAATTTGTTAAAGGAGATATTGCGGACCGTGATTTTGTATATAATCTGTTTGAAACGGAAAAACCTGATATAATCGTAAACTTTGCAGCAGAAAGCCATGTAGACCGTTCAATTACTGACCCCGGAATATTCCTTCAGACAAATGTGATTGGAACAGGCGTACTTTTAGATGCCTGCAGAATATACGGAATACAGAGATATCATCAGGTATCTACGGATGAAGTGTATGGAGATTTGCCTCTTTCAAGACCCGACTTATTCTTTACGGAAACAACTCCGCTTCATACTTCAAGCCCTTATTCCGCATCAAAGGCTTCAGCAGACCTTCTGGTACTTGCATATCATCGTACGTTTGGACTTCCTGTAACCATATCAAGATGTTCAAATAACTACGGTCCTTATCATTTCCCGGAAAAACTTATTCCGCTTATGATTGCAAATTGCCTTAATGATAAACCGCTTCCTGTATATGGTAAGGGAGAAAATGTACGCGACTGGCTGTATGTAGAAGACCATTGCGCGGCTATAGATCTTATCATACATGACGGAAAAGTAGGAGAAGTATATAATATCGGAGGTCATAATGAAAGAACGAACCTGCAGGTTGTTGAAACTATTATAGATGCGCTTGGAAAAAGCAGAAGTCTTATAAAGTATGTTACAGACAGACCGGGACACGATATGAGATATGCTATAGACCCTACTAAAATACATGATGAACTCGGATGGGAGCCAAAAACCAAATTTGATGATGGAATCAAAAAGACGATACAGTGGTATCTTGACAATAAAGAGTGGTGGGAAAAGATAATAAGCGGCGAATACCAGAATTATTATGATAAGATGTATTCAAACCGTTAGTTTCGTTATATGAAAAGGAGCGTATAAAGATGAAAGTTCTTGTTACCGGAGTAAAGGGCCAGCTTGGTTTTGATATGATGAAAGAACTGAAGAAAAGAAATATTGAATGCGTAGGAGCCGATATTGAGGAATTTGATATTACGGATGCAGACAAAACCCGTGATTTTATAACAGAATGTAATCCGGATGTGGTTGTACACTGTTCGGCATATACAGCGGTAGATAAGGCAGAAGAAAATATAGTTACATGCCGCGCGGTAAATATCGACGGACCTGCAAACATTGCAAAAGTATGCAGGGAACTTGACTGTAAAATGGTATATATAAGTACCGATTACGTGTTCCCGGGAGTTGGCGACTGTTATTATGAAACAGATGACGAAACAGGACCGCTCGGACAATATGGAATTACGAAACTCGGCGGTGAACTTGCGGTTAAGGAAAATCTTGAAAAGTATTTTATAGTAAGAATATCCTGGGTATTTGGAATTAATGGAAATAATTTTGTTAAAACCATGTTAAAACTCGGAAAAGAACATGATGAAATAAGCGTGGTAGACGACCAGATAGGTTCGCCTACATATACTGCAGATTTATCGGTGCTTCTTTGTGATATGATTGTTACAGATAAGTATGGAGTATATCATGCAACGAATGAGGGTATATGTTCATGGGCTGATTTTGCCGAGGAGATATTCAGACAGGCCGGATATAATAATGTTAAGGTAAAGAGGGTAACTACTGAAGAATACGGTGCGAAGGCTGTACGGCCTAAAAATTCGCGTATGTCAAAAGAAAGCCTTACAAAAAACGGATTTAACAGGCTTCCAGACTGGAAAGATGCGCTCCGGCGGTATCTTAAAGAGGTTGATATAACAACATAAGGAGGAATATGGTTTGGAAAAAACTCCGGTTTTCAAACGTATTGTATATAAAATATTTCCTCATTTTGTAATCAGAGGACTTCAGATTCTTAGAAATGAAGGTTTTTATACTTTTATTTATAAAGTAAAAATACACAGACACAGCGATAAAGATTATGAAAAATGGATTACAGGTATTGAGTCAGAAGAAGAATCAAAGGAGAAAAAAGAGCTTGGCAATAAACCCCTTATTTCTGTACTTGTACCTGTTTATAATGTTTGTAAGAAGCATCTTACGGAATGTATAGAATCTGTTATATCGCAGACATATGATAATTGGCAGTTGTGCATGTGCGATGATTGTTCAACAATGCATGAAGTAAGGGAAGTTCTTTCAAAATATGAAGATAATCCAAAGATTGATATAATATATAGAACTGAAAACGGACATATATCAAATGCTACTAATGATGCGTTATCACTTGCAAAAGGTGAGTTTATTGCACTTCTGGACTGTGATGATACGCTTGCGCCGCACGCTCTTTATGAAGTTGCAAAAGCTATTGATGATAACCCTGAACTGGATTACCTGTATAGTGACGAAGATAAGATTGAAAATAATGGGAAGAACAGGCATATGCCGCATTTTAAAGCGGATTGGTCGCCGGATACGCTTATGTCATATATGTATACTTGTCATTTGTCCGTATATCGCAGAAAAACTGTATGTGAGCTTGGAGGGTTCAGGTGCGGTTATGAAGGCTCCCAGGATTATGATATGGCGTTAAGGTTCACGGAAAAGATACCGCCTTCGCATATAAAGCATATTACCGGGATTTTATATCACTGGCGTGTAAGAAAGGAATCTACGGCTGCAGATGCTTCTGCAAAACCTTATATAATGGAGTCGGCATATAAGGCAAAGTCAGATGCGGTTAAAAGAAGGGGACTTAATGCGAATATTGAACTTATTAAAGATATATGGCAGTATCGTGTTAATTATATTCCAAAGGGAAATGATAAGGTTTCCATAATTATTCCTTCAAAAGATAATCCGGATGTAATTTGCAGATGTATTAAGAGTATCCGTGAGAAGACGCTTTATAAAAATTATGAAATAATTGTAGTAGATAATGGAAGTAATGATGTCTGTAAAAAAGAATATGAGGATATATGTAATAAATATGATTGTAAGTATCATTATGAGCTGTTAGAATTTAATTTTTCAAAGATGTCCAATAATGGGGCAAAACTGGCGGCAGGAGAGTATTTGCTGTTTTTAAACGACGATACGGAAGTTATAAATGGCGAATGGCTGGAAAGAATGCTTGGACAGGCGCAGCTTTCCCATACAGGCGCGGTAGGTGCAAAATTGTTATATCCTGATACAGAGCTTATCCAGCATACAGGCGTTATAAATATTGCAAATGGACCGTCGCACGCGCTTTGCGGATATTCGGATAACGACATATACTATTTTGCAAGAAATATACTTGATTTTAATTATCTGGCAGTAACCGCCGCATGCCTTATGGTTTCGAAAGATAAATTTTTTGAAACAGGCGGATTCAATGAAGAACTTGCAGTAGCTTATAATGATGTTGATTTTTGTTTTAAACTTATTGAATCAGGCTATTATAATGTCGTAAGGAATGACGTGGTGCTTTATCATTATGAATCGTTGAGCAGGGGATATGATGTTGAAGATACCGCTAAGTTGAAAAGACTGGAGAATGAACGTAAAAAACTCTACAAACTGCATAAAGATTTTATAGCTTCATATGGCATGGACCCTTTTTATAACAGGTATCTGACGCAGGTTAATAATGATTTTTCCTATAATTATATGATGTCAGAATATCTATCCTGTAATTATAAGATAAAGAGTATTTCAGATTATATGGAATCCGGAGATATTGTATGTCATGTTGACATTATGAGGCTGAAGACATCTGTAAGAATATCAGGCTGGGCTTACATTAAGAACAAAAGATTTAATAATATGTATAAGGTGAAAATACTATTTATATCAAAGGATGAAACGGTGACGGAAGTTGATACGGAAAAAATGTACAGGCCTGAAGTTTTTGCTGATAAACCGTACAGCAGAATGTCCATGATAGGATTTGAATGTGTAACAGGTAAAAATATAATAGAATCTGATAAAAAATATAAGATTGCTGTTGCAATCAATGGACGTATGAAATACATTGATGAAACTTTAGGATAAAATATATATTTATGTGAGGTGATTGATATGTCTGCTGGAAGCGTATTGGTAACAGGCGCGTCAGGGTATATAGGAAGACATGTAGTAAAAGAATTTCTAAAAAGAGGTTACAGGGTTATTGCAAGTGACCTTGATTTTAGTGGCGTAGATAAAGCGGCAGAATATTCTGATATACCTATATTTTCAGGCGATAAAGATATATATGAGCAGTTTGGAAAACCGGATATTTTGGTACATCTGGCATGGCGAGATGGATTTATCCATAATTCAGATGCGCATATGAAAGATTTATCCGGACATGTTGAATTTCTTAAAAATATGATAGACGGAGGACTTAAACAGCTTTCCGTAATGGGAAGTATGCATGAAGTTGGTTATTGGGAAGGCGCAATTGACGCAGACACACCATGTAATCCGTTATCTTTATACGGGGTTGCTAAAAATGCGCTAAGGCAGTTCCTTTTGTTGTATGCAGACGGTAAAGATGTAGTTGTAAACTGGCTTAGGGCATATTATATATTTGGTGACGATACGCATGGAAGTTCTATTTTTGCTAAGATAGTACAAGCCGTTAATGAAGGGAAAAAGACATTTCCTTTTACAACAGGTAAAAATAAATATGATTTTATCCATATTGACAATCTTGCGGAAATGATAGCTGCTTCAAGCGTACAGAAAAAAGTACAGGGGATTATTAATATATGTACGGGAAAGCCGGTATCCCTTGCTGAACAGGTAGAGTGGTATATAAAAGAAAATAATTATGATATTAAACTGGAATATGGTGCGTTTCCTGACAGAACGTATGATTCTCCCGGAGTCTGGGGAGATAACTCTAAGATAAAAGCTATTATGGAAGCCGATTTAAAACAGTTATTATAAGATTTGTGGTACAGGAGTATATTTTGCAATGAATTATAAAAGATTCGTGACAGTATTTTTATCAATTTTATTTGTGTTGATAAGTAATATATTTATATTTTTGTTTGCCGGCAGTATTTTAAAGAAAGTTTTAATGTGTCTGCTTGTAGATATTACAGTGTTAGCTGTCTGTTGTAAGTCTGATACGATATCTGATCTTATAAATAATTTTAGAAATGACAGAAAACTTATATTTAACCTTTCAAAAAATGATTTTAAATCTAAGTTTGCAGGCTCATATTTTGGAGTGGTATGGGCATTTGTCCAGCCTATAATTACTGTATTTGTTTACTGGTTTGCGCTTGAAATAGGACTTCGTTCGGGCAGGGTGCATGAATATCCGTTTATATTATGGCTTATGTGCGGCCTTGTACCATGGTTTTTCTTTTCAGAGGCGCTCAATTCGGGAACAAATGCGTTGTTTGAATATAGTTATCTTGTTAAAAAGGTTGTATTTAAAATTGAAATACTTCCGATAGTTAAGGTTATTTCTGCAATATTTGTACATTTTTTCTTTGTTGCATTTATTGTATGTTTTCATGTGTTTTACAGATATTATCCTGACCTTTATACGTTGCAGCTATTGTACTATATTGTATGTATGTTTGTTCTTACACTTGCAGTTACATATATTACAAGTTCTGTTGTTGTATTTTTCCAGGATATGCGGCAGGTGATAGTTATAATTCTTAATATGGGAATATGGGTTACGCCTATTATGTGGGATGCCGCAAGTGTTTCAGGCATTGTTGATATGATACTTAAAATAATTAATCCCGTATATTATATTGTTAATGGTTTTAGGGACGCACTTTTGGCTAAAGTATGGTTTTGGGAAAGGCCTGAGTGGACTATATGTTTTTGGTCTACGGTAATTATACTGTATGTTGTCGGAAGAAGTATATTTAAAAAGCTGCAGATTCATTTTGCAGATGTTTTGTAAGCAAAGGAGATAATTCATGGATAATATAGCTATCAGGGTGAATAATGTAAGCAAGCTGTATAAGCTGTATGATAATCCGAAGGAACGTTTTAAAGAGGCTTTAGGATTTACAAAGAAAAAAAGATATACTGAGCATTATGCGCTTTCTAAAGTGAGCTTTAATATAAAAAAAGGAGAGACGGTAGGAATAATCGGTACTAACGGTTCGGGAAAATCAACTATATTGAAAATTATAACAGGCGTACTTAATCCTACTGACGGCGATGTTTATATAGACGGGAAAATATCGGCTCTTTTGGAACTTGGCGCAGGTTTTAATATGGAATATACCGGGATTGAAAATATATATCTGAATGGCACAATGATGAATTATACAAGGGAAGAAATAGATGAACGTATGCAGAATATTCTGGAATTTGCCGATATAGGTGAATTTGTGAATCAACCTGTAAAAACATATTCCAGTGGTATGTTTGTACGTCTGGCATTTGCTGTTGCAATAAATATTGATCCTGAAATACTTATTGTTGACGAAGCATTATCGGTAGGAGACGTGTTTTTTCAGGCAAAGTGTTATCACAAATTTGAAGAATTTAAAAAAGCAGGAAAGACAATACTGTTTGTAAGCCATGACCTTAGCAGTATAGCGAAATATTGCGACAGAGTTATACTTCTTAATAAGGGGGATAAGATGGCTGAGGGCGAACCAAAGGAAATAATTGACTTGTATAAACAGGTACTTGTCAGCCATGCTGAAAACCGCGGCCTTGATGAAGAACAGCCGGTTATATCTGATAATGATATAGAAGATGCCCGCGAATCTGAAGAATTGTGGAGAAACACCCTCATGATTAATCCTAATTCTCTTGAATATGGGGAGAAGGATGCAGAAATTATTGATTTTGCAGTTATTGACAGTAAAGGCAGGATTACTAATAATATTGAAAAAAATACTGATTTCCGCATTCGTATGAAAGTAAAATTTAACAGGGATATAGACCAGCCAATATTTGCTTTTACCATTAAAGATCTTCAGGGTACGGATGTTACGGGAACTAATACCATGTATGAAAAAATAGACTTTGGACTTGTGTCCAAAGGTGAAATAAAAATAGTAGAGTTTTTGCAAAATATGAATTTGCAGGGAAAAAATTATCTGCTTTCGCTGGGCTGTGTGGGATATGGTAAAAATGAATTTCTTGTATACCACAGATTATATGATATATGTAATATTAATGTTATTTCAGATAAGAATACTGTTGGATTCTATGATATGAACTCTATCGTTAAAGTTATAAGATAATGCAGGGAGGACATCTGGTGGAAGGTAATAGCGAATGTGTTGGTAAAATAATTCTTGATTACCAATATTATAGTGGAAAAGATATGTATAAGGACGGTTCTGAGGATGAACTGCTTGAGATAGTGAGCAAATACGATAAAAGCAGTTATAACGATATAATTTCCAAAAAGAAAAGCTGGCCCATATTATATCATTTATCCGAAATGAGAGGAAATATTATTGAATGGCTTCCGATTACAGGTGATGATACTATTCTTGAAATAGGCGCAGGATGCGGGGCGATAACGGGAGCGCTTGCATCTAAGGCAAAAAAAGTTGAATGTATTGAATTATCAAAGAAACGGAGCATGGTGAATGCAATAAGAAATAAAGAGTATTCAAATATAAAGATAAATGTCGGTAATTTTCAGGATATAGAACCCTGTATAAATGAACAGTATGATTATATTACGCTTATTGGGGTGCTTGAATATGCGGCAAGTTATATTGCAGCAGAAAATCCTTATGTGAGTTTTTTAAATACTATTAAAAAACACCTCAAGCCAAATGGAAAGATTATAATTGCTATTGAAAATAAATATGGGTTAAAGTACTGGGCAGGGTGTAAAGAAGACCATCTTGGAACATATTTTTCGGGAATAGAAGATTATGTCGGTATTAATAATGTAAGGACATTTTCAAAAAACGGGTTAAACAGATTGTTTGCAGAATGCGGGCTGAATAATGTTGAATTTTTCTATCCGTATCCTGATTATAAACTGCCTGTAGCTATATATTCCGATGATTTTCTTCCAAGAACCGGCGACCTTTTTAAAAATATGAGAAATTTTGATTCCGACCGGATGATGGTATTTGATGAGAGCCGTGTATATGACGGGCTTATCAAAGATGGCATGTTTGATATTTTTTCCAATTCATTTTTGGTTCTTGTAGGATAGGAGCAGACCGTTATGAGAAAGATTATATTTTCAAAATACTCTAATGACAGAAATGCTAATTATAAAATCCGCACGGATATATTGAAGGATGAGGATAATAATTATTATGTGACGAAGTGCGCGACAAACATAAACAGTAAAAAGCATTTGGAACATATGAACGTTATGTATGAAAAACTGGAAAGCGTATTTAAAGACGTTGGAATATTCCCCAATAAATGCAGCATGAAACAGGATGTACTTGAACTTGAATACGTAGAAGGTTATACCTTGCAGAATATTCTCGATAATTTCCTTCAGAATAATGAAATAGAAAAATTTAAGGATTTGATTTATGAATATACAGGAAAACTTAGGAAAGCTGCGGTTGATGGATTTGAAATAACAGAACAGTTTAAAGAGGTCTTTGGCGATTGCTTTAAAGAAACGGAAGGGATAAAATCATTCCCTGTAAGTAATATAGATATGCTGTTTGAAAATATAGTAATACAGGATGGCAAATGGATATTGCTTGATTACGAATGGACTTTTATGATGTCTGTTCCGATAGATTATATTTTATTCCGCACTGTAAATTATTATGAATCTCCGGTAAGAAATACCCTGCTTGACAATAAGTATGATTTGTATGAGCTTCTCGGGGTAAAAAAAGAAATGATTCCCGTGTACAGAAAGATGGAGGAAAATTTTCAAAATTACATTTTGAAAGGGAATAAACCATTATGGAAATTATATGAAAGTATGGGGAAAAAGGTCTATTATCCGCAGGGACTTGTAAATCTTGACAGTGAAAAGAGAATAAAACACAGGATGCAGGTACTGTATGATTATGGTAACGGTTTTGAAGGGGTATCTGATTATATGGAAACCGTTATTGATGAATATGGTACAGTCGTACTTGATATAGATATAAAAGAGGGGATACAGACTATAAGGATTGACCCCGCAGAAAGGACATGTCTGGTTAATATTAATAAAATTATTGGGGTTGCAGACGATAATTACGACGTGCAGTATTCAACAAATGGCGACAGCTATGATAACAGGTTTGTATGTTTTGAAGACTATGACCCACAGATATGGATAGGTGATTTCAGAGAAGGGGTTAAAAGTATACATGTAGAATATAATATAGAATATGTTAATGATTTTATGTTGAAGAAAATAAAAGAGATTTTTGAAAAATTACGAAATAACGATATGGAAAAAGAGCTGAATAACAATAATAATCATGAAAAACTGTCAAGTCTGTTAAATGATAAAATAATGAGGAAATTTAGAAAGACGTGAAAGAAGGATTGATATGGTAATAGATTGCAATGCAAACAGGTTAGCTATATATTTTTTTTATGACAAGGATGGAATTGTAGACGATTATATTCCATATATGCTTAATGACCTGAAAAAAAATGTCGCTGATATATTTGTGGTTTGTAATGGTAAGCTCAGCGAAAGCGGACGTAAAAAATTTGAAAATTATACCGATAAAATACTGGTGCGTGATAATAAGGGATTTGATGTATGGGCATATAAAGAAGCCATGGAACATATAGGATATAAAACTCTTTCTGAATATGATGAAATAATATTAATGAATTTTACTATGATGGGGCCTTTATATCCTCTTTCCGATATGTTTTCTGAGATGAGCGGCCGGGATGTTGATTTCTGGGGTATAACACAGTTTTTTGAAACCGAGGATGATTCATTTGGAACAATGCCGGACGGATATATTCCTGATCATATTCAGTCGCACTTTA
This sequence comes from uncultured Lachnospiraceae bacterium, assembly GCA_947588675.1. Classification (GTDB taxonomy): domain Bacteria; phylum Bacillota; class Clostridia; order Lachnospirales; family Lachnospiraceae; genus V9D3004. The sequence continues at coordinate 43,221 of CANPYY010000007.1, forward strand.
TAGCAGTACGGCAATCTCTGGTAAAGGAAAGAATTTTTAAGGATTACTGGGATAAGATGCCTATGATTACCGGATATATTGATTCAATAAGCAGACACGAGGCAAGGTTTACGAAATATTTTGAAAATGCAGGATACAAATGGGATGTGTATGTGGACGCATCTGATTATAGAACATTATCGCACCAGCCGGCGGTTGCGCTTGCCTATAGAATGGTTAGTGAAAAGAAATGTCCAATATTTAAAAGGCGTTCGTTTATGCAGGATTATAATGTAGTGCTTAATGAATCCTGCGGGCAGGAAGCGGTAGAACTTTATAAATACCTGGAAAAACATACTGATTTCAATATGAATTTTTTGTGGGACAATTTACTGAGAGTTGAAAATATGGCAGACTTAAAGAAAAATCTCCATTGGAACTATATACTTTCCAGTACCGTCCCAAAGAATAATATACCGCCAAAAGGTAAAAAAATTGCGCTTGTAATGCATATATATTTTGAAGATTTAATTGAAGAATGTTTTATATATGCATGTTCGATGCCGGATAATACTGATATTTATATTACGACGGATACAGATGAAAAATGTTTAGCTATAAAGGAAGTTTTTTCTGAAATTAAGTGCGGAAAACTGGACGTCAGAACAGTAAGTAACCGCGGAAGGGATATTGGTCCGTTTTTAGTTGAATTTAGGGACTTTATTTCAGAATATGATTATATATGCCATGCACATGATAAAAAGGCAGGACAAGCCTCTGTCGGAACAATAGGAACGTCGTTTGCATATAAATGTTTTCAAAATATCCTTAAATCCAAAGAGTATGTATTAAATATTCTTGATACCTTTGAAAAAAATGAAAGGCTTGGAATACTGGCGCCTCCTCCTCCAAATCATGCAGATTATTATATAACTTTAGGACTTGAGTGGGGAGCTAATTATCAAAATACGGTAAAACTTTGCAAAGAGCTTGGAATCAATGTTCCGATGAGTCCTAAAAAAGAACCTGTTGCGCCGCTTGGCTCATACTATTGGGCAAGGTGTGATGCAATTAAGCCTGTATTTAGTAAAGAATGGAAGTATGATGATTTCCCTGCAGAACCTGTTTTGGATGATGGTACGATTCTTCATGCAATTGAGAGGATATATCCTTTTGCGGCGCAAAGCAGAGGATATTATTCAGGCTGGGTAATGTGTGACGAAGGGGCTGCAATAGAGATTACGAATCTCAATCATATGATTAAAGAAATTAATAATATAATTTTCTTTAAAGGTATGGATGCAGGTTCATATCATGAAACACTTATGAACCTGTCTAAGTCATATGATTACGCCAACGAGATGAAAAAAATAAATGGGAACATAGATGACAAATGCGCGAAACTGTATTATGAATATAATGATGAAGGATTTTCTGAAAATAAAACATTATTGAAAATGCCAGTAAAGGAAAATGATAAATATATTTATGAATTTAACTTTAACAGTCCGCAGAAAGTATCAATGCTTCGTATTGATCCGTGCGAATACGGAAATATAATTGTAGGGGATTTTACTGCAATTGTTGTAGACGGAAAAGGTATTTCGCATAAGTATACAGTTTCGGAAAATTCACATAACGGAATATATGATTCGGGAAAAATTATATTTTTAATGGATGATCCATGGATAACCATTAATACAGGCAATATAGAGGATATAAAATCAGTCGTATGTGAAATGAATATTGAAAAGAAACAATTAGGGGAATTGATGGAGATTATTCATAACAAGCTTACTCATAAAGGACTTTTTCATAGAATATGGAGGCGTATTACCGGTAATGGATACTAGGCAAAGGTTAAAATATATTGATGTTCTAAGGGTGCTTGCAATGATACCCGTTATGGTATGCCATTATACCAGGTCGTTGGAATACGCAGGAGTGGGTTTTGTTAATAAGATACTGCCTGACACAGTGTTTTCAATATACCTAGGGGGAGTGGGTGTAGCAATATTTTTCGTTATATCAGGTGCATCCCTTATGTATACGTATGATGGAAAATTTGAAACTCGAAAATATGTAAAAAAAAGGATACTTGGTATTTATCCAATGTACTATATGGCATGGCTGGCTGCATTTTTGTATCTTTTTTATAAAAACAGGGGATTTTTAAGTGATGTTCCAAAAGTAAAGATACTTCTTACACTGTTTGGTATGGATGGTTATGCTAACTGGTATGGAAAGAATTTTTATCTGTTGGGCGAATGGTTTTTGGGATGTTTGATTTTTCTTTATATATTGTTTCCGTTATTAAAATATGCTATAACAAAACATCCGTTAATAACAGGCGTTATTATATCAGTTATATATATTGTTGTGCCATATTTTTATTCGGGAACAATACCGGCAGAGAATTTTTTTGTATTCAGGATTCCTGAATTTGCTTTTGGAATGTATTTTGTATATTATAAGCCTGATTTAAAATGGCCGGCAGCTCTTGGGACAGTCATAGTTTTAATATGTACCTGTGTATTTAATATAACGTTTATTCCTGTTTTATACAGAAATACAGTAGTTGGAATTGCTTTATTTATTATTGTCGTATATATATGTAAATATATTAAATGCGATATGTTTTACCGGATATGCAGGTGTATTGGAAAGTATGCGTATGCAGTATTCCTTACACACCATTTCCTTATTCAGGAAATTGCATATCACTTTAATGGAATAGTATTTGGACGTCTTGAAAATTATATAATGTTTACATTATATGTTGTAATTGTAGCAATAGCATCTAAGGCGTTATATTCTTTGAATGGTGTTGTTGTAAAAAATTTTAAGTAGGAAAATATTATGGAATTTATTAAAAAAATTAAAGAAACATTTTTTACGTATAATTTTATAATGTTTGTTATTATAGGTGTAATAAATACACTAAACAGCGTATGGATTTCATATCTTCTTTCGCTTATTTTCGATGCAAACCTGTCGTTTGTCATAGGTTATATAATAAGTCTTGGAATAGCTTATATATTAAACAGCGTATTTAATTTTAAGACAAAACTGGATTTCATACGTTTTATTAAATTTGCGGTATCCTATATACCTAACTTTATTATACAGAATGTGGTTGTAATAGTTGTATACAATATTCTTGGGTTTAATAAACTTATAGCGTATGCTCTTGCAGCAATTATAGGGATTCCTGTAACATTTATAATACTTAAAGTATTTGCATTTAAAGTGGGAGATAAGAAAAATGAATAAGGAATTGATGTCAAAAATCGCTGAGAAGAAACTGCGGTTGATAACCGGCTTTATCCTGTCTGTGGTTATCGCAGTTTCAGGCTGTATATTGGCGGGGAAGATTTGTGATAAGTATCCGTGTTTATATACGTTTATAATTATAGCAATGATTATATTAGCAGCCGATATGTATCTGATTATTATTAATTCTGTGCTGCATTTTTTTAATATTGAAAAGATGTATCTTATATGCGGTCTTACGATAGGGTGTCTGTATTTATTTATTATACCGCCATACGTTACTCCGGACGAAGAAATCCATATTAGTTCCGCATATCACTTTTCAAATATGCTTTTGTTTTCAGAAGCTGAAGAAGAAAAAGGTTTATTGTTTGCCAATTCAAATATTGTTAATATGCCTGTATCTATGAGAGAGTGCGATATATCGAAAATATATTCTCAGAAAGCAAAAAATAAAAATTATGAGAAGTATCTTTCTGACCTGTTTGAAAAGCCGTATAACGCCGATAAGCGGATTACTGTTACGGAAAGAGTAACAGGCCCTGTTATTCTGTACTTTGTAAGCGGTACCGGCATGGCGCTTGCAAGATTGTTTAACATGAATTATGCAATGGTTCTGTTTATGGGCGGATTGTTTAATGTTATATTATTTGTTATATGCGTCTATTATTCTATGAAAATACTGCCTTTTGGTAAAAAGTGCCTTTTTGCAGTAGCTATGTTTCCGATTACGCTTCAGCAGACGTGTTCGTTATCATATGATAATATGATAATATCCATGTCGTTTGTTGTTACCGCAATCGCAATAAATTATGCGTTAAAAAATGAAATGAAAAGAAGTATGTTTATTATATATGCAGTTGCATCCTTCTTTCTTGTTTTGTCAAAGGGCGGCGCATATTTTATGCTTGTATTTCTGCCATTTATTCTTGGCTTTAATAAAAGCAGGCTTAAAAGGAAAAATATTATTGCTGCAGCAGTAATTACCCTTTTTGTCATATTACTTATGGCAAGAGGATTGTATATGGGAACAGGTTATACAGGCGGAGATACGGCTGTAAATGTATCTGAGCAGGGCGGTGCATATATTAAATGGGCTGAGGAATATGCTTACGGCATTAAAGAATATATTCATAATCCGCTTATACTGTTTCGTATTATAAAAAATACTGTTGCGGGCCAGCTTGATTTCCTGGTGCAATCAATGGTGGCAAGTCCTTTAGGCTGGCTAAATATAATGCTGCCTGATACGCTGTGTTATTCATTTTTGTTTATGCTGCTTTTAGGTACAGTAAAATACAGTGATAGTAAAGAACCGGGTTTTAATATAAGGGAGCGTATAGTTATATGGGTGGTTGTGTTATCAGCTATAGCTGCATGCGCCGCTGCAATGCTTCTGTACTGGACGCCCAAATCTTATGATGAGATTCAGGGATTACAGGGAAGATATTTCCTGCCGGTACTTCCTGCGGCTGCATTGACATTGAGAAATAATTATATTGTAATAAAGAAGAATATAGATAATATTTATATATTTGCTCTTGTTTTTCTGCAATATCTGACAACCGTTTATCTGTTTTTGATGTAGGAGGGATTTAATGTTGCCGCTGCTGCCTTATATGTACGGGATGCTTGTTATTCTTTTTATTATGTTTATATTCTCAGTCATAGGAAAAGGCTTTGTTTTAAAAGCAGGGTTTAATTGTAATTCACTTACGGCGGGGTTTTTACTGTCATCGGCAATTTTCTATATACTGGCGTTTCCTTTTATGATAACGCACGGAAGCCTTATATTGCTTGCGGTTTTATATGCGGTATGTATGTGTATTGTTTTCGGCAGGTCGTTATATATATGTTATAAAAGAAAGAAGTATGCCGGGACTTTTTCCTTTATGCGGATGAAAAATAATCCGTTCTTTATAATATCAGTTATTTTGGGAATTATTATTATAGTGCTTCTTGCGGTTCTCAGACATTCGGATGCGGATGATTCTTTTTATATTGCGCAGTCGTCTGCAATGTTGGAAAGCGGACGTATCAATCCTTATGAACAGTCAACAGGGATTACTACATTTCCCGACTGTACACAGTACTCGCTTGTGGGATATGAGATATGGACGGCGGTAATATGCCTGATATTTAATATTAATACGGCGGTATTATACCACTCGTTACTTCCTGTTATATTAATTATTATGCACTTTTTGGTTATGTATGATATAGGAAAGGCGTTGTTTAAAGATAAGGCGTCCGTGTTCCTTATACTTATTATGTGCTTCGATTTTCTGGGAGGTTATTCCGTATATTCCCAGGGGGCGTTTGCAATGTTAAGACTGTGGCAGGGAAAGGCAGTGCTTATTAATATAATAATGCCGTTTTTAATGCTTATTTTTATAAAAATACTAAGGCAGGGATACGGAAGTAAATATGATAAAATAATGTTGTATTGCATTTTGTTAAGCGGCTTGTTTATATCAGTTGTGGGATTATATATTATTCCGCTTGAGTATGCGTTATTTTTTACGGTATTTTCAATATATATGTTAATTCGGCGCAGAGGTATAAAAGAAATATTTATGCTTACAATTCCGGTTATATGTATACTTCCGTTTGTGGCTTTTTATTTATATATTTTATTAAGCGGTGGAATTGTACAGGATGCTGCCGGTAATGCGGATAAATTGTCATATATCGGGATATTACGGAGTATAAATGGAACGGGTATAATACTTCCGGTATTTGTAATATGCGCGGTGTTTTTTGCGCTGCATAATAATAAAACTGAAAAATATATTTTTGGCTTATATCCTTTAGTATGTATGTGTACTGTTGCAAATCCCCTGATATGCAGATATGTTGCGGCTTATATAACGGGAACGACCGTATACTGGAGAATATTCTGGCTGTTGCAGTTCAATATTACTATATGCGCAGCTATTATGGAAGTATATGAACATGTAAAAAAACATAAAGCGGTATATATTACGGCCGCTGCGCTGACAATTATATTATGCGGGAAACCGATTTTTACGAAAGAGTTTTTTAAAACCGCAGATAATTTTGAAAAAATAGACGTTATTACAAAAAATACTGCGGACGTTATACTTGAAAGAGAGTATATGCCAAAGTCGCTTGTGATGCCAGAAGAATACGGGTATGGAATAAGGCAGTATTCCGGAAAGATTATTATGATATGGTCGCGGTACAGCCATAGTTATTATAAGAAAGAAGGCGTTTATGACAGGATTAAGGAAGTATATGACCTGATGTATGAAAAAAGGATATTTAATAAATATATATATGACAGCCTGCGTAATTTTAATACGGATTATGTACTTTTATATAAAGATACGTTAATTGACGATGATGTAGACGTCATGTCCGAATTTGTATATGAATATGGCGATTTTATGTTATATAAGATAAGTTGACGATATTTAGCGGAGTGTGTATAATGCTGTGATATGGGTAATAATGGAGAAAATATTAAAAAAAATATAATATGGAATACATTTGGAAGCATATTCTATTGTGCGTGCCAGTGGCTTATAACTATTGTTGTAGTACATTTGTCGTCATATGAGGCGGCAGGTTATCTGTCGATAGCCATGACTACAAGCAGTAGTTTTTCTGCAATATCATTATTCAGCATGAGAAATTATCAGATATCCGATGTAACCGGCGAGTATACTGATAACGAGTATGTGGGAAGCAGGATATTTACATGTGCAATAGCGTTTGTAAGCTGTGTTCTGGTATGTTTTATTACTAATTCGGTATATCAGACATTATGTGCGGCTTCTTTTATGCTGATACGTGTAGCCGAGGGGTTTGTAGATGTACTTCACGGGGTAAACCAGAAGTATGACAGATATGATATTATAGGAAAGTCGTTTATATTAAGAGGTATTGTAACTATTGCATCTTTTTGCGCGGTGCTTAAAATTACGGAGGAGTTAAATATAACTTTATTTGTAATGGCTGTACTTAATCTTGCCATAGCTCTTGGTTTTGACTGGAGAAAAACCTGTCAGCTTAACAGATTAAAGCCGGTAATCATAAGCAGGAGAGTGTTTGAACTTTTAAAAAAATGCCTGCCGATAGTTATATATGCTTTTTTATTGAGCCTTGAGAATCTTATTCCCAAAATGGTCCTGCAGCAGACTGCCGGTACCGATGAACTGGGTATATATTCTTCAATAGCGTCGCCTACGCTTGTTGTGCAGGTATTTGCTTCGGTAGCGTTTAATCCTCTGCTTCCGGGTTTTGCAGATGTGTATGCGGCGAAAGATTATGATAAATTTTCAAAAATGCTCCATAAAGTATATGCGGCGTTTTTAATACTCATTGCAGTTGTGACGTCAGGCGCGGCTCTGATTGGAAAATTTGGACTTAAACTGCTGTTTGGAAATTATATACTCAGGTATTATTACCTGTTTATGCCTATAGTGTGGTGTACGTTAGGGACGGCGATTATATGGGTGCTTGCGGCAATTGTTACCGCGCTCAGGAAAAATATGCTGTTACTTATCGGAATGGTTATTGACTTTGCCATATGCCTGTGTATAGTGTATCCGTGCGTTAATGCTTTCGGAAAAAACGGAGTAAGTTTTACACAGCTTATTGTATTTGCTGTTTATATATTATTTTTGATTATTGTATGTGAAACTGTAGTAATAAATAGCGGAAAGGGAGAAACGGATGAAAAAGTTAGCAATTATTCCGGCATATAATGAAGGCGAAAATATTAAAGGAACCGTTTGCGATATACTTAAAAATGCGCCGGATTTTGATTATATTGTCATTAACGACTGCTCTACTGATAATACCGCGCAGGTATGCAGGGAGAATAATTTTAATTATATAAGCCATCCTGTTAATCTGGGTATAGGAAATACAGTTCAGACGGGATATATATATGCGTACCGTAACGGTTATGATATTGCGGTACAGGTCGATGGGGACGGACAGCACGATACAAAGTATCTGCATGAGATGGCGGAACATCTTATTAAAAATAATCTTGATATGGTCATTGGTTCAAGGTTTATTGATAAGGAAGGATTCCAGTCGTCGGCGGTTAGAAGATTTGGCATTAATTACTTCACCTGTCTGATAAAAATATGTACCGGTAAAAAAATAACTGACCCTACTTCCGGGCTCAGAATGGCAGGAAAAAGGGTGATAGAAAAATTTGCAAAGGAATATCCGAAAGACTATCCCGAACCGGAAACGGTAGTAACTGTTCTGAGAAAAGGTTATAAGGTGGAAGAAATCCCGGTTATAATGCGTAAGCGTCAGGGAGGCGTATCTTCGATTTCACCTAAAAAATCTATATATTATATGATAAAGGTAACTCTTGCAATACTTGTCGATATTTTAAGAAAGAGGGTATAAAGGTATGATGACTAATAAATTCAGGATTATTTTAATACTTATACTATTACTGGCTCTTATCGGTATTATACGTATGGTAAGAAAAAGGAGTATTGAATTAAAATATGTTTTGTCATGGATTATAGTTGATGTTATCGTACTTATAATTGTCCTGATACCGGGACTTTTAGATGGCATTGCCGCATTAATGGGCGTGTACAGTGTTATGAACATGGTGTTTTTCCTTGGCTTCTGTTTCCTTTTAATAATTACGTTTACACTTACCGTAGCACTATCGCATAACTCCAATAAATTAAGGAAAATGGCGCAGGAAATAGCCCTTAGCGGCGCAGGAAAAAAGAATGGGGAAAATGATAGAGATGGAGAAAACAGTGGAAACTAACCATACGTTTGCGGTGTGCGCATATAAGGAAAGCCCATACCTTAAAGAATGTCTGGAATCGCTTGTAAACCAGACGGTAAAAACAAATATAATTATAGCTACTTCGACTCCCAATGAATATATAGATAAATTAGCGGAAAAATATGGGATAAAAGTGTATGTAAACAAAGGCGAAACCGGAATAACACAGGACTGGAACTTTGCATATATGTCTGCCGATACGGAATATGTTACGATAACGCATCAGGATGACGTATATGATAAGGAATATGTTAAAAATCTGTTGGAGTATATGAAAGCGGGGAAAAAGCCGCTTATATATTTTACGGACTACGCTGAGATAAGGGAAAAGCAAATAGTAAAAACCAATACCCTGCTCAGGATAAAGAGAGTAATGCTTTTTCCTTTACGATTCAAAATTTTTTGGAAAAGCAGATGGGTGCGCAGAAGAATTTTGTCGCTTGGTACTCCGATATGCTGTCCGTCGGTTTCGTTTGCAAAAAGCAACCTTCCCGAAACGGTTTTTAATAATGGCTTCAGGGCCGACGAGGATTGGGAAACCTGGGAAAATTTAAGCAGATATAAGGGTTCGTTTATATTCTGTAATAAAATATTGACGTATCACCGGATACATCAGGAATCCGAAACGACAAAAATACTTAGCGAGAGCAAACGCGGCGAAGAAGATTTTATTATGTTTTGCAAATTCTGGCCAAAGCCTGTTGCAAAAATGCTTACAAAGTTATATGGTAAAAGTGAAAATTCTAATAATATGGAGGATGATAAAAATGAAAAAAATAGCGACTGACAAAGCTCCGGCTGCCATAGGACCGTATTCACAGGGTATTATATCCGGAAATCTGTTCTTTTCTTCAGGGCAGATACCTATAAATCCTGCGAGCGGGGAAATTGAAGGTACTACTATTAAAGAGCAGGCAGAGCAGGTAATGAAAAATCTGGGAGAGCTGCTTAAAGCTTGCGGCAGCAGTTATGAAAAAACTGTAAAAACAGTATGTTTTCTAGCAAATATGGATGATTTTGCGCAGTTTAACGAAGTGTATGCAGAGTATTTTACTGAAAAACCGGCAAGAAGCTGCGTGGCAGTAAAGACGCTTCCCAAAAATGTGCTGTGCGAAGTTGAAGTTATAGCAGAAGTATAATATCCGGAGGATGCCATGAAAGAGGAAGTTAAAGAATTGGATATAAGCATATTTGAAGATGCGGTTGAAAAGGTAAAGGAGGTTGTGCTTCCTACTCCGCTTGTATACAGTGAATTTTTCAGCGGTCAGTGCGATAATAAGGTATATATCAAACCTGAAAATATTCAGCATACAGGCGCATATAAGATTAGGGGAGCTTATTATAAGATAAGCACGCTTACTGACGAGGAAAGAAGAAAAGGGCTTATAACAGCTTCGGCAGGCAATCATGCGCAGGGAGTTGCTTTTGCGGCGCAGAAGGTTGGGGCTAAGGCTGTTATTGTGATGCCTACGACAACTCCTCTTATGAAAGTGAACAGAACAAAAAGTTATGGAGCAGAGGTTATACTCCACGGTGATGTTTATGATGATGCTTATGCTGAAGCAAACAGGCTGGCTTTGGAAAAGGGATATACTTTTATACATCCGTTTGATGATATGTTTGTTGCGGCCGGACAGGGTACCATTGCGATGGAGATTATAAAGGAACTTCCTACAGTTGATTATATACTTGTTCCTATAGGCGGCGGCGGACTTGCGACAGGAGTGTGTACGCTTGCGCAATACCTTAACCCTAACATACGTGTTATAGGCGTAGAGCCCGCAGGGGCGAGCTGTATGAAGGAATCAATTAAGGCTGGGCATGTAATTACATTGCCGGAGGCGCAGACAATAGCGGACGGTACTGCGGTAAAGACTCCCGGTGATATGACTTTTAAATATGTAAGCCGTTATATTGACAGCATAATTACGGTAGAAGATGACGAGCTTATTGACGCGTTCCTTGATATGGTTGAAAATCATAAGATGGTATGTGAAAATTCCGGACTGCTTACGATAGCGGCGCTAAGGCATCTTGAATTTAAAGATAAAAAGGTCGTATCCATACTTAGCGGAGGTAACATGGATATAATAACCATGTCTTCTATGCTGCAGCACGGACTTATACAGAGGGGAAGAATATTTACCGTATCGGTGCTGCTTCCTGATAAGCCGGGACAGCTTGCGCAGGTATCAAATATAATAGCCGAAGAACAGGGTAATGTAGTTAAGCTTGAACATAACCAGTTTGTGAGCATCAACAGAAATGCTGCGGTGGAGCTCAGAATTACCCTTGAAAGTTTTGGCTATGAACATAAAGAGCGTATTGTATCACGGCTTGAAACGGAAGGTTACAGACCAAAGGTAGTAAGAACTAATTTATAACATATTTTCATCATAGGCGGCCCTTATGCCGCCTATAAATTTTGGCCTTGTACGTGCGCATATAATACTTGCGTTCCCGATTTTATCCATACTGAGCCTTACAGGAACCGCAACGCATTTGAGGTGCATACCTATTAAAGTGCCCCCTATGTCAATTCCGGCATCGGCTTTAATATTTTCAATGACTACAGGGTTAATAAAGCTGTTATATGCCTTTGTAGCGAAAGAGCCTCCCGCTTTGGGCTGTGGTACTACATTGACGGGTTCGCTGTTTCCGGCGGCGGAAGCTTCAATAACAATTGCCCTGTTAAGATGCTCGCAGCACTGCGCGGCAAGAAAGATGCCTCTTGGTATAAGTACAGACTGAATGCCGTCATATATTGCCTCTGCAACTTCGGGACTTGAAAAAGTCCCTATATGCTCGCCGATAACTTCGCTTGACGAGCAACCGACTGCAAGAATATTATCTTTTTTTAATGAAGCCTTTTCGCATAATTCTTCGATGGCGTTATACGCCTGAAGCCTTATATTATCCAGTTCTTCTATATTCATAGTGTTTATTGTCCTTTCCGGTTATTTTATTTTTATGTTTTTAAGCCGTTCATGTATAATGGAGGCTAATATAATCGCTGCCGCGCCCTGTATGGTATTTCCCGGAATATCGGCTATTGCCGCAGGGACTCCTATACCAAGGAAAAACGCCTCGAAAATGAAATATCCCAAAACCATTACAGATTCGCTTATAAGAGCGCTTATAAGCGATGCAATAATTGATGAAAGCCTTGACTTTCCTGCAATGAGTTTATAGAGAAAATATGAAATGGGAGCCATAATGCCTTTTATAATAAATGTTGCGGGCGCATAAAAGGCGTAGCCTGAAAATATATCCGCAAGCATTGCGCCTATAGCGGAAGCCGCGCCTCCATATAAAGGTCCGAGCGTCCAGCCGGCTGAAAGTACCACGCAGTCACCGAGGTTAATATAACCGTTTTCTGATATTTTTATTTGTATTATCATTGTAGCTATACATACAAGCGCTGCAAAAAGAGCGGATATTGTAAGTTTATATGATTTGTTTTTATTCATTGCATACACACCTCAGGTCAAAATATTTTAAATCGTAAATGAATCATAATATTTGAAAAAATCGTTTCTAAGTTCTGAATAAGATTCTTTAAGAGTGGCGAACTGAACCATCCAGTATGAATCGTCAGTTTCCGTTACAAAGCCTATATAGGAGTAATAAGTATCGTTTATATATTTATCCCATTCAAAATATAATGCCTGGCCATGTTCATAATATTCTGAATCTATGCCGATATTCTGCATCACTACCTTTGCATAATCAGCAGGAGAAGATACGCTTACGCCCGTAGAGGCAATATCAGTTTTAAGTTCCTTCTGGCCTATACACAAAGAAGACGGGCTTGAATACTGAAACGTATATTTGTCTTGTTCGTTTTTTACAAAATCGGTTGTAAGCGTTATAGCGGCGCCGCCGTCCTGGAATTGTTTCGGCTCAGAATTTTGAGCTGTACTTTCGTTGTCGGATTCTTGTTTTTTGGATGAAGAACAGCCTGTTAAAACAAATGCCGTCGTAAGAAGCATTGTGATAAATAATATTAGGGTTTTCCTCATGGGGCATCTTCCTTTCATATTACGAAACTTAAAAATATACGGGTTTATTTATCTTATAATATATATCACATATGGAAATATACGTCAAACAATTTTTAAAAGGCTATTCCATTGTGTATTCAGAGGCTTTAATAGTAAATTTATCTTTAATGCCGTCGGTAACCGTAACTTTTTTGTCAGAGCTTACGAACACGGCTTCAGCGTTATATTCTTTGAGGACGGGAAGGGAGTCTTTTATGCCAAGTATAAAACAGGCAGTAGAAAGTCCGTCCGATATAAGACCGTTGCCGCATATGACGGTAACCGATGTAAGGCCGCTGTCGGCGGGGTATCCTGTTTCGGGATTTATTATATGATGATAACGTACTCCGTCCTTTTCAAAATATTTTTCATAATCGCCGGAAGTGGATATAAAGACGGGGGTATCCTTGATATTAAGTATTCCCAAATATTCGTCGCCGGTATCTTTTGCGGGATTGGTAACGGCTATATTCCATGGGCGGTTATCCGGCCTGCTGCCATATACGAGAACGCTTCCTCCCACAGATATGACGGCTCCGGATACTTGTGATTCCGAAGAATTAAGTATCTGATATGCTTCATCACAACCAATCCCCTTGCCAACGGCGCCAAAATCAAGTTTAATATCCGGAGCCAGGGTTACATAAGAAGACGTCCCTGAATTGGTATATTTAATATTCTCATAACTGCATTTGGGAAGAAGGGCATTTATGAGCGAGGCGTCGGGAAGATGGGGTTTATTATCATAAAATCCCCACAAATCAATGATTTTACCAATAGCAGGGTCAAAAGCCCCGTTACTTTTTGCGGCAAGTTCAAGAACTTTATTGAAATAATCAGCGGCCCTGTCGTCGAGTGCAACCGGGCTTTGGGTATATGCGGTATTATTAACGCTGCTTATTACCGAACCGTTTATACGCCATGAAAGATATTTTTTTTCAAGAAAATCAAGGGAGTCTGTAATGCTTTCGGATAATTTTCTCCCGGTACTAAGGTCTGAATAAATTGTATGGTTTATTATGGTCCCCATGGCATATTCCGTATCCGTATAAGGCGTATTGTTATTTATTGCGCCGCATCCGCACAGTAATGCCGTTATAAATACGGATAGCATTATTGAGGCTGTTAAATATAGCGGACGTGTCATTTGGTGCTCCATTCGTACATAATATTGTTAAAAAGATTTTAGCACAAAAAGGTAAAACAGTTAAGTAGTTATATTTTTTATGTATTAAGCGTCCTTTTAATTGACTTTTTTCGTTAAAAAAGGTACAATAAAAGCGTTGTGTAAATATTAAATAAACAGGAGATTTACGATATGGGTAAAACTAAAATAATGCTTGGGAATGAAGCAATAGCGAGAGGAGCATATGAAGCAGGCGTTAAGGTATCCGCGGCTTATCCGGGAACTCCAAGTACTGAGGTGAGTGAAACTATTGCAAAATATGATGAGGTGTATGCAGAATGGTCGCCTAATGAGAAGGTTGCTGCGGAAGTAGCTATAGGCGCGTCGCTGTCGGGAGTGCGTGCAATGGTATCAATGAAGCATGTAGGACTTAATGTTGCGTCAGATCCTCTGTATACGTGTTCTTACATAGGTGTAAACGGCGGACTTGTGGTAATAGTCGCTGACGACCCGGGAATATACAGTTCACAGAACGAACAGGATACGCGTATGATTGCGAGGGCGGCGATGCTTCCGGTTCTCGAACCTTCAGACAGCGAGGAGGCAAGAGTATTTACAAAGCGTGCGTTTGAGCTGAGCGAAGAATATGATACGCCGGTTATACTTCGTACGACAACAAGGCTTTCACATTCGCAGGGAGTTGTAAATCTGTGTGACAGGGAAAATATACCTGATAAACCATATGAAAGAAATATGCAGAAGAATGTCATGATGCCTGCAAATGCGAAGTCAAGACATATATTTGTAGAGCAAAGACTTAAAAGGATGGCTGAAGACGCTTCGTCATTTGATATTAATAAGACCGAGTATAATGATACGTCGGTGGGCGTTATTACAAGCGGTATTGCTTATCAGTATGTAAAAGAAGTAATGCCGTCGGCGTCGGTGCTTAAACTCGGCTGTGTACATCCGCTTCCAAAGAAGCTTATATGCGAATTTGCGGAAAAAGTTGATAAATTGTACATAATAGAGGAACTTGAACCTGTTATTGAAGAACAGGTAAAATCCTGGGGAATAGAAGCATCAGGTAAAGACATATTTACGGTACAGGGTGAATATAGCGCAAATATGATAAGGGAAAAGCTTTTAAAAGAGCCGGTTTTATATACTGCAGATAAGGATGCGCCGGCAAGGCCTCCTATTCTGTGTCCGGGATGCCCTCACAGAAGCGTATATTCCGTACTGAAAAAACTTAAAATTCATGCGGCGGGAGATATAGGCTGCTATACGCTTGGCGCAGTTGCGCCCCTTAATGTGGTTGATACTACAGTATGTATGGGAGCAAGCATATCTACACTTCATGGAATGGAGAAGGCAAAAGGAAAAGATTATATTAAAAACTGGGTTGCTACAATAGGTGATTCTACGTTCCTTCATACGGGCGTTAATTCACTTATGAATATGGTATATAACAAAGCAACGGGAACAGTTATTATTCTTGATAATTCTACAACGGGCATGACGGGACATCAGGAGCATGCGGCTACAGGACGTACACTTAAAAACGAAGAAACATACGCCATTAATTTATATGAATTATGTAAGGCAATGGGTATTGAGCATGTATATGAAGCGGATGCATTTGATATAGATGAGCTTGAGAAAATTATAAAACGTGAAACGCAAAGAGATGCGGTATCGGTAATAATTACTAAAGCTCCGTGCGCGCTCTTAAAGACGTTTGTTCCAAAAGGAAAATGCCATACGATTCCTGATAAGTGCGTAAAATGCGGGCAGTGCCTTGTTCCGGGATGCCCTGCAATCACACGTAATGAAGATAATACGGTGACGATTGACGATACGATGTGTAACGGTTGCGGACTTTGTATGAAAAGATGTAAATTCGGTGCTATAGGATTTGTACCTAATGAAAAATAATATAGCTGTATATATGAAAGGAATAAGGTGTTTATATGGAAACGAAAAATATTATGATTGTTGGTGTGGGAGGCCAGGGTACACTTCTTACGAGCAGGGTGCTTGGAGGAATTATTACAAAAGCCGGATATGATGTGAAATTATCTGAAGTGCATGGCATGGCGCAGCGTGGCGGAAGCGTCGTTACCTTTGTAAGGTATGGCGATAAAGTATATGAGCCGATTGTAGAGGAAGGTCAG
Source organism: uncultured Lachnospiraceae bacterium (assembly GCA_947588675.1). GTDB lineage: Bacteria > Bacillota > Clostridia > Lachnospirales > Lachnospiraceae > V9D3004. The sequence continues at coordinate 59,619 of CANPYY010000007.1, forward strand.
GCGGACGTACTGATTGCCTTTGAAAAACTCGAAGCCAGGCGTTATGCGCATTTTCTTAAAAAAGACGGAGTGCTTATTGTAAACGACCAGGAAATTGCGCCTATGACTGTTGTCACGGGAAGCGCAAAATATCCCGAGAATATACTTGAAGATTTGAAAAAAGACAGAAAAGTTGTTGCTATAGACGCTATGGCAGAGGCAAGGAAACTTGGCAATACCAAATGCTTTAATGTAGTTATACTGGGAGTCGCTGCAAAAAGTATGGATTTTACAAAAGAACAGTGGCTTGAGGTAATAAGCGAAACCGTTCCCGCAAAAACCGTCGGGATTAATCAGAAAGCTTTTATAGCAGGCTTTGAAAAATAATTATTTTGACATTTTATTTATGAAAGGAAATACTAATAATGCCTATTACAGATTTTTTGGAAAGAAATGCAAGGGATTATGCCAATGATATATGTCTGGTGGAAGTGAATCCTGAAATACAGGAAAGAAGAAGGGTTACCTGGCGGGATTATGAATTGATTGAAACTAACCCCGTATGCCATTACAGAAGGGAAATCACATGGCATGTATTTAATGAAAAGGCAAACAGATTTGCTAATCTTTTACTTGAGCGCGGAATAAAAAAGGATGATAAGGTAGCGATTCTTCTGATGAACTGTCTCGAATGGCTTCCGATATACTTTGGAATATTGAAAACGGGAGCAATAGCAGTACCTCTTAACTTCAGATATGATTCTGAGGAAATTAAATATTGCCTTGAACTTGCAGAAGCGGATGTGCTTGTATTTGGACCTGAATTTATCGGAAGAATTGAAAACATAGCGGATGATATTATTAATAACAGGCTGCTTTTCTTCGTCGGTGATAACTGTCCCTATTTTGCGGAAAGTTACGACGGTCTTGCGTCTAATTGTTCAAGTATCGCTCCCGATATACATATTACTGATGAAGATAATGCGGCGATATATTTTTCATCAGGTACTACGGGATTTCCAAAAGCGATTTTACATAAGCACAGAAGCCTTACGCATTCGGCGATAGTCGAGCAGAAACATCATGGACAGACTAAAGAGGATGTATTTTTGTGTATACCTCCGTTATACCATACGGGAGCTAAAATGCACTGGTTTGGAAGCCTTGTGTCAGGCGGAAAAGCGGTACTTCTTAAAGGCGTCAATCCAAAAACAATTCTTGAAACGGTATCCGAGGAACATTGCAGCATAGTATGGCTTCTGGTGCCGTGGGCTCAGGATATAATAGAAGCACTGGATATAGGAGATTTATCTCTTTCAGATTATGATTTGAAACAATGGAGGCTTATGCATATAGGAGCGCAGCCGGTTCCGCAGAGCCTTATAAAACGGTGGAAAAAGTATTTCCCTGAACATGATTATGATACGAACTACGGCCTGTCGGAATCTATCGGACCGGGATGCGTGCATCTTGGAATTGAGAACATACATAAGGTTGGAGCCATTGGAAAGGCAGGATATGGCTGGGAAGTTAAAATTGTTGATGAAGATGGCAATGAAGTGCCGCAGGGTAAGGTAGGCGAACTTGTTATTAAAGGACCGGGCGTTATGACATGTTATTACAATAATCCTGAAGCTACTGCCGAAGTACTTAAAGAGGGATGGCTATATTCAGGCGATATGGCGCAGATGGACGAAGATGGTTTTATATATCTTGTGGACCGTAAAAAGGACGTAATAATAAGCGGGGGAGAAAATTTATATCCCGTGCAGATAGAAGATTTTATACGTAAGAACAGTAAAGTAAAGGATGTTGCGGTAATCGGACTTCCCGATAAAAGATTGGGAGAAATTGCGGCAGCCATTATTGAAACTGTTAAAGGCGTTTGCTGTACCGAAGAAGAAATTAATGAATTTTGTAAAGAACTTCCAAGGTACAAGCGTCCTAAAAAAATTATTTTTGCAGATATACCGCGTAATCCTACCGGTAAAATAGAAAAACCCAAATTAAGGGAAATATATCACAGCTCACACCTTATTGACGATCAGAATAAAGGGTGAGGATATATTTAACAATGACGAATGTATATGTCTGCGGCTGATATTTACATATTGGTATGGGAGTGGCTGTTATGAAAAAAATTACGGGATTTTTGTTTGTATTTACAGTTATGTTTATGCTGAATATGAATATATGTGCGGCGTCGGATAAAAGCGCGGAACCTGTTACAGGCAGCGCGCTGTCGGTTACCGAACCTGTAAAGCTGGGAATAGGACAGGAATATGAACTTATAGATGATGAGTATCAGGATTTGTGTGACGTCAGGTGCAAATCTTCAGACGATTCTGTTGTGGAAGTAAATGATAACGGCTGTATACGAGGGATTGCCAAAGGCAAAGCAAATGTTACGTTATCCATAGACGGGAATAAGGCGGTATATAAAGTGAGCGTAAAAAATACGGGACTTCCTTATCCGTCATATAATATCCCTAAGGGAGAAACTTTAAGGATAAGATTAAACGGCAATGACAGAATAGTCAGATGGCGCACTGACAATAAGAAAGTTGCAACGGTAAAAAGAGGGTATATTAAAGCGCTGAAAAAGGGTGACGCAAGAATCAGAGCTTATACGAAAACTTCCGTATACAGTATAGACATCAAAGTGACGCCTGCAAAGAAAAGCGTAATATATCTTACATTTGACGACGGCCCTTCGTATAGTTCTACTCCGAAAATTCTTAACATACTAAAAAAGAATGACGTAAAAGCAACGTTTTTTGTAATTAACTATGATTCGGCAGGAGAGAAGCTTATTAAAAGAGAGGCAGAAGAAGGACATACGATAGCCATACATGGTTATTCGCATGATTATGGCGCCATATATACTTCAGAAAAAGCGTACATGAATAATCTGTATAAACTGCAGGACAAGCTGTATAAAACGCTTGGTTACAGGATGTGGCTCACAAGATTTCCGGGCGGAAGCTCCAATCTTGTCAGCCGGAAATATAACAAAGGTATAATGCGCAGGCTTGTTAAAACGGTAGATAAAAACGGATATGCCTATTTTGACTGGAATGTAAGCTCCGGCGATGCAGGGGGTGTGCATACTTCAGGGCAGGTATATAAAAATGTAGTAAGCGGACTTAGGAAGAACAGGGATAATGTAGTGCTGATGCATGATTTTTCCGGAAATGCAAAGACTGTAAATGCCCTTAATGCAATTATAAAATATGGAAAATCCCATGGATACGAGTTTAGGGCTATTACTGACAGTACGGCGCAGGTTCATCATAATGTACAGAATTGACATTATTTAGTATTATTGCTTGATATTTATATCTAAAGAATATATACTAATATCAAAATAATATATTTTAATACGGAGGAATATTCTCATGCGGGTTATAGCAGGCAAGTCCAGGCGAATGACTCTCGCAGCCCCTGCAGGCAACAGTGTAAGACCTACGACTGACAGAATAAAAGAAACGTTATTTAATATAATACAGGGCGATATATACGACAGCAGGTTTCTTGATTTGTTCAGCGGCAGCGGTGCAATAGGGATAGAAGCGTTAAGCAGGGGAGCCAGGAAGGCTGTATTTGTTGAAAAAAGCAAGGATGCCCTCGAATGCATAGAATATAATATAGAGCGCACGGGACTTGGCGAAAATGCGGAGATTCTCCCAATGGATGCGCTAAGCGCGGTAAGGAATCTGATGAGGAGAAAACAATATTTTGATTTGGTTTTTATGGACCCGCCGTATGAACAGGATATGGAGCTTTCCGTACTTGAAGCTCTTGACGGCTCCGGAATTATAGACGAGGAATCGGTAATTATTATAGAAACTTCACTGCGTACGGATGAAGAACGGTTTAATAATTACAATTTTAGCGTTGTACGTGTGAAAAAATACAAAACGAACCAGCATGTTTTTTTGCAATATAGAGATAACAATAAAATATAAAAAATAAGGAAGGTGCAGCAGAAATGAGTATTAGTAAAATTGAACAGTTAATCGAGGATATTTTTGATTTTGTCGAGAACAGTAAATCGCCGTTTGCAAATCCCAATAAGGTAACACTGCAGAGGGATGAATTGTATGATATGCTTGACGAACTTAGAATCAGGACTCCCGAGGAGATAAAAAAATATCAGAAAATCATAGCTAACAGGGAAAGGATTCTTTCCGATGCTCAGAACAATGCTAATCTCATTATTGAACAGGCGAACAGTCGCGCGGCCGCTATTATTGATGAAAGTGAAATGGTTCATCAGGCTAACATCCGCGCCACAGAAATACTTAACGCCGCTGACAGCGAGGCGGACAGTATTATTGCAAAAGCGACTGAAGAAGCTACACAAATCCGTACAGGCGCAATTCAGTATACATATGACCTTCTTACCAATGCGGAAAGTATTGTACAGAATGCTTACAAGAGCACAAAAGCAAGATACGACCTTGTATTTGACGCTTTAAAAGAAGATCTTGATATTATTGAAACTAATAAGAAGGAACTGGAAAGAGACCTTCCAAACAGTATGCTTTCAGAAATTGAAAAAGAGGACGGAGATATTGAGGAAAGCATAGAGGCGCTTTTAGAGGATGAATAATTGGTTTTTGACAGATTTATAACATATAATTTATATGGTATATGACTTTTTATGAAAGGCAGAATGAATATGACTAAGGCATCTTTGAAAAAAATAGATATTATGATAGTGGATGATGATATTATAAATGTGAAACTGGCTGAGAGAATTTTAAAGGACGAGTATAGTATTATTGTTGCGCAATCGGGTGAAAAAGCATTGAAACTTCTTGATGAATACCAGCCAAAACTTATTTTGCTTGACCTGCACATGCCGGATATGGACGGTAAAGAAACGATTAACAGAATAAGGCAGAATGAAGAATGGAGTAAGATTCCGGTAATATTTCTTACTTCAGATAATATGCCGGAAATAGAGCAGGAATGTTTTGAGATGGGAGCGGCGGATTTTGTAGTAAAACCTTTTATTCCGGTAATCATGAAAAGCCGTGTCAGCCGTACCATAGAATTTTATGACCTTAGACATAATCTGGAAAACCGTCTTAACGAAAAAACGCAGTTGGTTGAAAAAATATCGCTTAATTCCATACTTGCAATTGCGAATACTATTGATGCCAAAGATGCATATACATCGGGACATTCGCTCAGGGTTGCCAAATGTTCGGAGGAAATAGCCAAACAGCTCGGCTGGAGTGAAGAAGAAGTAAGAAATATATATCAGATAGGTCTGCTTCATGATATTGGTAAAATAGGCGTGCCTGATTCAGTACTTAATAAACCTACGAAATTAAATGATGAAGAATTTGCGCTTATTAAGCAGCATCCTGTTATTGGAAGTAAAATATTAAAGGATATACGAATGATTAAAGGAGTTGCGGACGGCGCATTGTATCATCATGAGCGTTATGACGGAAAGGGATATCCTTTTGGACTAAAGGGCGAAGACATTCCGTTTTGCGCGAGGATTATAGCCATAGCGGATGCTTATGACGCCATGACTTCTAACCGTATTTACCGCGCAAAGCTGCCTGATGAAAGAGTAATAGCGGAGTTTGAACGTTGTAAGGGAACGCAGTTTGACCCTGATATAGCAAATGTATTTATAGGCATGTTAAAGAATGGATTTTATATACAGTGCAACGAAAGAAGGAGAAGCGAGGATAGAGGAGATGAGAAATCCGACTGGGCTTCTGAAAGCAGCAATCTGCTTAATAAAGTGCTTTTAGAATATAATTCAGGCAAAGGTTCCGCAGATTTCCTTACAGGTCTTAGTAACAGAAATTACGGTGAATCCAAAATCCAAAAACTATTGGAGGAGGGGCATAAAGGAGCGCTTCTTGCTATTGATTTGGATAACTTTAAGAGAATAAATGATACATATGGGCATCTTATGGGTGATAAAGTGCTTAAAGTCCTGGCGGCAACATTATCATCGAATGCTGAAGAAAATGATATTATATGCCGTCTTGGCGGAGATGAATTTGCAATGTTTTTTACGGATATTTCAAAACATGATATCATTGAGGAACGCGTAAAGAATATAATGTATGCTTTTTCGGAAAATATGGTAGATGTGGGATGCGGTAACGGAGTATATATTTCTGTAGGTATTGCAGTAAGCCCGTCCGACGGTAAAAGTTTTTCAATGTTATATAATAACGCCGATAAAGCTTTGTATTATGTTAAAAAGAGCGGTAAAAATTCTTACAGCTTCTTCAGGGATGCCTATACAGGTAAGCTTACTAACAGACCAAGCGTAGATTTGGACCATATCCGTTATATTATTGAAGGCAGGATGGATAACGCGCAGGGTGTATTTAAGGTGCCATATGAAGATTTCAGTAATCTGTACAATTATTTATCGCGTTGTGTTAAACGTAAAGGACAGAAAGTACAGGTACTTTTGTTTACTCTGGGAAATGAAAGAAGGGAGTATCTGGATAATTCCATATGTGAGGAAGCTATGGAAGCGCTTGAAGTAGCTGTTGCATATTCACTGCGTATGGTAGACGTCGGAAGCAGATACAGCAGCGTGCAGTATATAGTTATACTTGTCGATACAGATATTGATAATGGTAAAAAAGTTGCGGAGAGGGTTATTAACCAGTTTTATAAGATTTATTCGGGTTCGGGAGTTGCTCTGTTCTATGATGTACAGACAATGACGGTACAGCCTGCTTAATTTTAACGCAGGCGGGAGTACATAATATAACATATTGCTCCGCTTATTACGCCGCATATAAGTTTATGGATGAAATATCTGTAAATTGACAGTCCTGAAGCCTTTACCGCGCTCATTGTCTGAAGGAGTGCGGATATGCCGCCGAAGCCGCATATAAAAGCGGCAGTAATGTATCGTGTGGTTTCTGATAATGCAATATCTGAAGCCGCAATAAGGTTTATTCCTGTTGTGATTTCCAGAAATCCAGATATAAGTACGGAAAATAAACCGGGTATTGGAAGCTGTAAAATGATATTTGCCGCAATTGAAAATATTATTATATAAGCTCCTATCATAAGGAGAACTTCACAGCTTTTTATTATAACCTGCTCAAATAAGTCATATAATGATATGCCGCCTGTAGTATGGGCGGCGGTTTTTTTTGCCTGTAAGGAATATTCGGATAATTTATGGCGGCTGCGGTTATCAGCATGTATAAAACCGTATAACAGTTTTATTATAACGGCGGTAATTACAGATGCGGGTATTACTGATAACCATATAATATATCTGTTTTCGTTTGTCCCAAGACAATATAGCGCAACATAGCTTATCATAAATACAGGACTTGCATTGTTGCAGAATATCATAAGAATCTGGCCGTTTTCTTTTGAAATTTTGTTACGCTTTATCATTTCGCTTATGGTCATAGCACCCGCAGGATATCCCGACAGCATACCGACGAATACAGGATAAAGAGGCATTAACCTGTCCGGGCATAGATTAAGCTCTATAATAAGTCTTGTTACGACAAAAAACGGAAATAGCGTTGGAATAATAGTGTTAAACCACAAAAGGATGCCGTTTTTTGCTCCGTCAACGCATATATCCGGAATTACTATCAGAAGTATAAGCGATGTAAATATTGCTGTTAATAAAATAATGTGCGGGTATTTTTTCATATGATATTATATGATACGGCGGATTTATTTAGGACTTTAAAATTGATATTATATGATTATAAGTCCGTGTGCGTACTCGTTTTTCTGTGCGGAGCCGCTTATGTTCATGCCGTCTTGTATATAACGGTAAATATCCGCGGAACGTATATCTTCGTCGAAAAGCATATTCCCGTAATCTGAGCTGATAACGCTTTTTGCAGCGGCAGGCTTCGTTATTACAGGGACGGATGAGTTGTTTACAAGTAATTTCATAAGTTTTTCGGAACCTTTTTTGAAACCGAGTACCCTTATATATGGAACGGGGTATTTTTTGTTGAGAGAGTTTTTGCTGAAATCATCGCATTTTTTTATGCCAAGCATTATATGGATAAGAGCGCGCATCACCCTTGTATAAGTTATCTGCTTTGTTTTTATAAGGGCGGCAAATGCTTCAAAATCAGTAAAGGAAATGATATTTTTCGATATTCTGTCTGCCAGACCGCAGTTTACGTCAGAATACTCTGCCAGCGTATGAGAATTGTTTCTGAGTTGTGAATATAAAAGCGCTGAAAAATCATTTGCGGCAATTATTTTTTTCGGAAGAAGTCTGTATGATGAGTCCGGCATATAATTTTTAAGGCGTTTTGTATTATTGTTTTCTGATATATATTTTCGTATGGCGGCAGCGCTGCATACGCCGTTTTTGTTGCGGGAGATATTTTCGGAAAAATATCCGCTGTCGTTTCGTTTTACCGTGTGGGGTATGATATCCGTATTTTTACATGCGCGCAGGTACTCAATGGCAAGTATATTATTTGGAGTATAAGAAACAAAGGGTTCATCCATATATTCTGAAATAGCCTTCTGCCTTGCTGCGGGATATGAAATTCCTGATTTTAAAGCGCTTTTTAATGCGGATGTGTATTCGGACGGCTCGTCCGCAAGTATATCTGATATTTTGGACAGCGTATCAAGAGAGCCGTCTTCGCTTCCGAAGCATACATCAGTAACTATACCGGAGGCAGTAAGGGTGTTTACTGCGGAAACAGCAAAGCCTTCCGCGCTTGAAGTAGAATATCTTACTGGCAGTTCCAGTATAATATCGCATCCTGCCAAAAGAGCCATTGCGGTACGGGTATACTTGTCGCAGCACGCCGGTTCGCCGCGTTGTGTAAAATTCCCGCTCATGACGCCGATTATATAGTCAGTCCCGCATATTTCACGTGTCTGTTCTATATGGTATAAGTGTCCGTTGTGAAGCGGATTGTATTCACAGATGATACCTGCAACTTTCATAAAATAAGCTCCTTTGCGATAATATTATATATTTTATCAGTTATATTTTTTATGGTCAATAAACATAGACAAATATTTTCAGTTGGCGTATAATGGTTGTTGTTTGTAAAGAATATTTTTCAGGAGGTTAAATTATTATGAAAGTTTTGGTTATTAATTGCGGCAGTTCTTCATTAAAGTACCAGCTTATAGATTCTGATACTGAAAAAGCGCTCGCTGCCGGAATATGTGAAAGAATAGGAATAGAAGACGGTATATTCAAATATGAGCCGGCAGGAGGAGATAAAGTTGTTATAAATAAAGATATGCCGGACCATGAGGTCGCTGTATGTATGGTTCTTGACGCACTGGTTAATCCCGGGTACGGGGTTGTAAAGAGCCTTGACGAGATTGACGCGATAGGACACAGGGTAGTTCACGGAGGGGAAAGATTCGCATCGTCAGTAAAGATTGATGACGAAGTGATTAAGGCTATTGAGGAGTGTAATGAACTTGCGCCGCTTCATAATCCTGCCAATCTTATAGGAATCAAAGCATGTCAGTCAATTATGCCGGGCGTTCCGAATGTAGCGGTTTTTGACACCGCATTTCATCAGACTATGCCAAAGAAAGCGTATTTGTATGGACTTCCTATTGAATATTATGATAAATATAAAATACGCCGTTACGGATTTCACGGAACAAGCCACAGCTATGTATCAAAAAGGGCGTGTGAGGTTATCGGCCTTGACCCCAAAAACAGTAAAATAATAGTGTGCCATCTTGGAGGAGGCGCAAGTATAAGCGCTGTAAAGAACGGACAGTCTGTAGATACAACAATGGGACTTACTCCTCTTGAGGGACTTATAATGGGAACGAGAAGCGGAGATATTGACCCTGCGATAATAGAATTTATTGCGCATAAGGAAAATAAGAGCATAGACGAAATAATGCGTATACTTAATAAAGAATCCGGCGTATATGGTTTGTCAGGAAAAGTATCAAGTGATTTCAGGGATTTGGATAAGGCTTCAAATGAAGGAAATGAGCTTGCAAGGCAGGCTGTGGAAGTATTCTGTTATAATGCCGCTAAATATATAGGCGCTTACATTGCCGTAATGAACGGCGTGGATGCAATTATATTTACCGCGGGGCTTGGTGAGAATGACCATGTAGTAAGAAAACAGATTATGAGTTATTTTGAATATATGGGAGTTAAAGTTGATGAAGAAAATAATAAAAAGCGCGCTGAGGAAGTTATGATATCAACTCCGGATTCCAAGGTAAAAGTATATATAATTCCTACTAATGAAGAACTTGCGATAGCAAGAGAGACGGTGGAACTTATATAAAATAAAATTGTTGACAAATCACATTTTACCCAGTATAATAGGTGAGGTGTGAGCGGAGTTAATGTATAATTCTGCAATAGTTTATCAGGAGGTGTAATAGAATGTCAATATGTCCTAAGAATAAATCATCTAAATCCAGGAGAGATAAAAGACGCGCTAACTGGAAGATGACGGCACCTAATCTTGTAAGATGCAGTAAATGCGGAGAGCTTATGATGCCGCACCGTGTATGCAGAAGCTGCGGTTCATACAACAAGAAAGAAGTTCTTCAGATGGCAGAAGAAGCATAAAAAAATATGACTGCAAAAGGCCTGTTATTGTATGATAGCAGGCTTTTATTTTATTTATCGGCAGATTTCTTCGGAGGTAAATATAATGGGAAGGATAATAACACAGGACATTATTCAAAAATTCGGGGTATGGCTTAGATTGGGAGAAAAGAGCAAAAATACGGTGGAAAAGTATATACGGGACGTAATGGCTTTTTATGAGTATCAGAACGGTATGGAAGTGACTAAAGAAGCGGTAATAGCCTATAAGCAGCAGCTTATCGACGACGGATATGCCGCGCGGAGTGTAAATTCCATATTATCAAGTTTAAACAGTCTGTTTTCATTTCTGGGCTGGCACAGTCTCGGGGTAAAGTCGCTAAAGCTTCAAAGGCAGGTGTTTTGTCCGGAAGAAAAGGAACTGACTAAAGCAGAGTATGAACGTCTGTGCCGGACGGCGCAGAAGAATCACAATGAACGGTTGTATTTAATTTTACAGACTATATGCGGAACGGGGATTCGGGTTAGCGAACTGCAATATATTACCGTAGAAGCAGTTAAATCGGGCGAGGTTGGCGTATCGCTGAAAGGTAAGACACGCTCAGTATTTCTGGTCAAAAAGCTGCAAAAAAAACTGTTGTATTATATAGCAAAGCAAAAAATTAAATCCGGAGCGGTTTTTGTTACCCGTACAGGAAGACCGGTAAGCCGTACAAATATATGGAGAGAAATGAAAGCGCTTTGCGCCAAGGCGGATGTAAACCCCAACAAGGTTTTCCCGCACAATCTGCGGCATCTGTTTGCAAGGGTTTTCTATGGACTTGAGAAAGATATTGCCAGGCTGGCGGATATACTCGGTCACAGTAACATCAATACTACCCGTATCTATATAATATCTACCGGAATTGAACATCGTAAACGGATGGAGAGTATGCGGCTGGTATTATGAAAATCCGTGCAGTCATACTGAAGCAACATAATCAGCATTATGTTGTATACGTATCGGTTATTGCTCGTAACAATTCCCCTATACATTCTATAATTTAACACAATTTTATTCTTTTTTCAATGATTTTTTGATATACTGTATGTTTTATACGGAAATTGTCTGAATAAATCAACGCCAAAAAGCCTGTTCAAATGTAAAAGATGAAAAGGCTTTGATTTTTATACTCATTTTAATTTCTGACATACCTGTAAAATAGCTGTGTACGCATTCTTTTTTATCATACTGCAACATAATGCTGATTATGTTGCAATACAGATTACTTCAATAATTGAAATGGAGGGCTATTATGCGTTATACAGAAAAAGACAGAGATATTTTTTCACAACCGGCAGATGATTTTGGTAAGTGGCTTATAGGCAAGCTGTTATGCCGCCGCCTGTCTGACGGTTCGGAATTGCGTTTCAGGATTACCGAAACGGAAGCGTATTGCCATGACGATTCGGCATGTTATGGTAAAGACGGTAAAATAACGGATGCGACTGCGCCGCTTTTTGACAAAGGAGGTGTCTGTTGTATTTATGCAAATATGCTTTTAATCGTATGTGGTAAACCTGATGAACCGGATAATGTTTTGATTAGACAGGCAGGAGATGAAAGTAAATGTTGTAAAGGACCTGTTTTGCTGTGTGAAACTCTTGGTATAAATAAAGAGATGCACGGTAGGGATTTGCTTGATTCTAACTCGCCTCTTTGGATAGAAGATGATGGAAAGAGCGTAAGCTGTTATGCGGCGGAGCGTATTGGTCTGGGTAAGGATGTCTTAAAAAAAGATAGGGAAAAGAAACACAGATTTACTGCTATATAAAAGAAGGAGGATAAGTGAAATGAAAAGTATGGGAAAAAGGTGTTTTAGTTTATTGCTGGCGATGGCGCTTGTTATATCGGGAGTTACATATCTGCCTGACCGCAGTCGGACTGTTTGTGCGGCTGATAATATCCCGGAAGGGTATACTCCTATTTATACAGTATCGGAATTATACGGAATCCGGAATAATCTTTCCGGCAAATACATTCTTATGAACGATATTGATTTGACGGAAGCGACGTCAAAGGGCGGAAGTATGGATACGGGTCATGGCTGGACGCCTATAGATGGTTTTAACGGAACTTTTGATGGCGGCGGTCACAGGATAAAGGGAATGAATATATATGGCAACGCAGGTGAATATTGCGGTCTGTTTGGAGACCTGTATGGTAGTGCCAGGGTAAAGCGTCTGGGGCTTACTGATGTAAATATTGATGTTAGTTATAATGGTTATAGTTCTTCTTATTGCGGTGCTATAGCAGGAAGCGGAAGAATAGAGCAATGTTTTGCGACAGGTAGGATAACAACAGAAGGTTATTCTTTTGTTGGGGGAATTTGTGGATATTGCTACCCAACTATTTCAGATTGTTACAGCAATGTGGAAATAAAAGCAGACGGTAATGCAGGAGGTATTGCAGGACTTTTTACTGGCAGTATCGAAAAATGCTATAACCGGGGAAGTATTAATAATGGTACAGGTGCAGCAATAGCCTATACTTATTCTTCTTCTCCTTCTGATGAAGGTTGTGTCTATCTTATTGGTACAGGTACAGATTCAGGAAGTGCCACCCCATTAACTGAAACGCAGATGAAAGACGCCAATTATTATATAAACTTCGATTTTGATAATATATGGGAAATTGACAGCGATTCATTATATCCTTATCCGCAGCTGCGAAATTGTATGCAGATTAATCTTACCAGTCTTGAATGGGAGAAAGAACCGGTCAGGAAGGAATATAATCAGGGAGATAAGCTTGATTTGTCGGGAGGAGTACTGAATTATACATATGAAGACGGAAGCAAAAGTTCGGGTCCGATAACTGAATATATGGTTAGCGGCTGTGACATGATGCAGATTGGAGAACAAACTATTACCATAAAAAAAGGAAATCTGGCGGTCACATATAAAATTAACATAAAACCTATTCCTGTTACGGGTGTAAGTCTGGACATAACGGAATTGTATATGGAAAGAGGCGATACGGAAACACTGGTTGCTGACGTTACTCCGGCTAATGCAACTGACCGGATTGTGGAATGGTCTTCAAGTAACAGCAGTGTAGCCACGGTAGACCAGACGGGAAAAGTAAGGGCGCTTGCAAATGGGGAAACGGATATAATTGCCACAGCTTCTAACGGACAGCAGGCGGTGTGTCATGTAAAGGTTATTGTTCTTTGCAGTTCTGTAAGAATTGATAGATATTCATTATCAGATTATGAGTATTATGATTGGGATTCTGATACTTACACATATGCATTTCCGTTAGGAAGTTCGGTTCAGTTATCCTATACAATGTATCCGGAGGGGACCAATGAATCCGTGGAATGGATAATTGGCGACAGCAGCGTTGTAAGCATAGATGCGCAAAATAGGATGTGGTGTCTGAAAGGCGGTTATACAACAGTTAAAATCCGGACAGAAAGCGGACAGGAAGATTATATAGAAGTAATGGTAGGAGAAAATAATGTAAGCGAAGGCGGAATTACAGATAATAATAATTATAATAATAGCAATAATGCTAATAAAGTAAATAACACTGCCTGCAGCCATGAATATAGTACACAATATTCGGCTGCTACATATGTAAGTAAGGGATATACAACGTATACCTGTAAAAAATGCGGTTATTCCTATAAAGGTAATTACACGAAAAAGTTGAAGCTGGGACAGGTTTCCAAAGTGTATGGTACAACAAAAAACGGAAAGATAAATCTGGGATGGTATTCAGTAATAAATGCAACCGGTTATCAGATTCGTTATTCAACAAACAAAAAAATGAAGCGTTCTGTTAAGACGGTAAAGGTTAAAGGAAAAACCAAAAAGGTTATAAAAAAGCTAAAACGCAGACATAAATATTATATTCAGGTGAGGGCCTATAAGAAAGTTGGAACAAAAACCGTCTATGGCAAATGGTCTAAAAAAGTACATGGAGTAGTAAGGTAAAAATATTTGCCGGCTTTAAATGGAGGAGGCATAATGTATTGTTCAAAGTGTGGAAGCGAGTTAGAGGGAAATGAAAAATATTGTTCAAAATGCGGGGCAAATATCAGAGATACTGAAAAGCAGATTAGTAATAACTTGCATTTTTTAATAGCAGTATTGTTGGGTTTAAACTGTATATTTGCAGCAATGCCAATATATAAAGTCAGCACAATTCTGGAATTAAATGTAGAAATGGGTTTTTCAGATTATGAAGGTTTAGGATTGGTACTGCCTGTAACGGTAATTATTCATATAATATCAATTATAAGTATTTTATATCCTGTAATATTGAAAAAAATATGGAAACCTGTATATATGCTGCCGTCTAAAATCACGGCGTGCTGGACAATGTTCTGGTTTTTGCTGATTTTGATTTTATCAATTGGTACAGCCGGTGAATATGGAAATATGGCTCATATTTCGTTGACTGTAGTAGGCTGGTTTATGCTTGCTTTAACACTTGCAATAATTATTTTGTCGTTTAAATTGCCGGATTATATTAAAAATATAAAATTCAGGAGGTAATGTCATGTTTTGTAAGGAGTGCGGCAATGAAATCCCCGACGGCAGCCTGTTTTGCGCAAATTGCGGGGCTAAGAATAGCGGCGGGGCGGAAATGCCGCCTGAGCAGGCTGCTAAAATAAAAAAGCGTAACAGGATAATTGTTGCGGTATCATGCGCCGTATTAATTTTGTGCGCATTGATTTATGCCGCGTCTGTATTTATCAAACCGACTATTAACCTGAATAAATATATTACGGTATCTTTTGAAGGATATAATACGATAGGAGAAGCAGTTGTTACATTTGATATCGAAAGATTTAAAGATGACTATGAGAAAAAATTAATTGTAAAGGAAGATAAAAAATCTTCTAAGCTGGACGGATATAAAATTGTTGATGAATATCTTGAATACTTAAAAGAATATCTTGGATATTCATATAATTCAGATGCAGACCCTGATACATATTACGATTCGGCTTCGGATATATTTTTATCCAACTGCGTTAAAGGTTCTCTTGATAAAGACAGCGGACTTAGTAATGGAGATGTTGTCACATATAAATGGAACTGTAATGATGAATATTCAATTGGGAAATACGGATATAAACTTAAATACACAGATATAACGTATACGGTTTCAGGTTTAAAGGAAACTGTGACATTCGACCCTTTTGACGGCGTAGGCGTAACTTTTGAAGGAATTTCCGGATATGGAACGGCAAATGTTTCCGGCGTTCCTTCCGTGCCTGCGGCTGCGGATATGGAATATGACTTAAATATTTATGAAGGGTTGGCAAATGGAGATATTGTTACGGTAACGGCGTCGGTAAACGGTAGCGACCCTGTAGATTATTTTATTGAGAATTATGGTATGGTACCTTCGCCGCTGACAAAGACATATGCGGTGGAAGGCCTTGACGATTATGTAAAATCTGTCAATGATATTTCAGATGAGGCGCTTAAAGATATGCAGGACCAGGCAAAAGATGTATATTATGCAAGGATAGCGCAAAACTGGGGTGATGATGAGATGCTTCAGAGTTTTACATACATTGGAAATTATCTGTTGACAGGGAAAAAAGGCGACGGCTACAGAGAATCTGAAAATCTCTTTTATTTAGTTTATAAAGTGCAGGTTGAAGATAGTTATTTTGACGAGTATGGGGCATATGATGAAATAAATGATATTTACTGGTACATTTGTTATAATGATTTGCTGGTAAGCCCGGACGGCGTCACTACCGTAGATGTTACGGATTATGAAACGCCGAATGACGTAATTACCGTTGATTCGGGCTTGAATGATGGCTGGTGGAACGTTAAATCATGGACTTATTATGGTTATAAAACATTAGACGAATTGTACAAAACCGTAATCATTTCCAATACTGAATTATATAATCATGAGGATAATGTTAATGTAAATGCTGCGGAAGTGAAAGCTGATAAAAAACAGAAGTCATCCGCGGAGGAGGGAATTATATTTCCGAACAGTTCAGAAGAAGTTTTGAGCAAAAAGGCCGTAAAAAAGCTGTCTGACAAAAAACTCAGATATGCTATAAATGAAATTTATGCAAGGCATGGATATATTTTTAATGATGATGCTTTAAGAGAATACTATGAGCAATACGACTGGTATGAAAAACAGGTGAAGCCCGAGGATTTCTCAACGAAATTATTTAATAATGTTGAAAAGAAAAATATGAAAATACTGCAGGAGGAAAGGGATAAGAGATAAAAGGCTCTTAATAAACCGCCTGCCGGTAGTAAGTAAGCAGCCAATCGGTATTTTCATACATAGTGTCATTAAGCTCGATAAAATAATTTTTTGAAGTATAATCTTTTCGGAAAATATGAACGTTGGAGGAAAAGCAGCCGGCTTTTATTACGGGTATAAATATGCCTTCCCTGGAAACATAACATTCTGATTTTTTGGCTTTCCTTCTTACGGAGGCGTCTGTATATACCGCAATGCTTTTATGCATTACGGTGTGTTCCTCCGTCATATAATAATAGTCTTTATAATCGGTAAAATAATAGTTGAGCGTAGTTGTAAATACAGGTATGGTAAGGGTTATCCGGTTCATCGAAAACGAGATTTTTATTGATTTTCCGGTATCTGAAACCGGTATTTCCGATGCAAAATTATAATTTCCGCAAAGGCGGCAGTTATATGTGACCGTAATATCGGAATTATCCTCTGAGGGGGATATGTTATTTACGGTTACCGGAAGGTTTGCAAGTTCTTTTAAGAACAAAAGCGAGGCAACCTGTGACAAACCGGTTATATCTTCATAATTGTGCAGTAAAAGCAGTTTAAGAAGCATATCGGTTTCTTTTATAAGATATTTGTTCTGCATATATTCCGCGTATACGCTTATAAGCTGGCCGCCGTCAAATGTATCATCCCTGTCAAGACCTATATATTTTTCAAAGGATTTAAGCTTTTTATCCGGAAGATTAAGGAGGGCGGCGTATTTACGCAGGGATTTATACAGGTCCATGCTTTTAAGATTCCCTAAAGGCGCGGAATTTAAACGGTGCCGTCTGCATTTTTTCTGAATAAACGGTATATCAAAGGCGGCGCCGTTATAATGCATGATGACTTTGTAGGATTTTATGAAATCAATAAAGCTTACAAGCATATCTTTTTCACTGTTATAATCGTCTGCAAACCATTGTATTACTTTAAAATATTCATCCTCGTAAAACCCGGCGCCAATCAGATATATATTTGAAGTGTCGGGTGAAAGACCGGTAGTTTCTATATCAAAAAAACATATTTCGTTAAGGCTGTATTCGTTATATGGGGAGAAGTTCCAGCCGCCGTCTGCCGGAGATATCATATCGCTAAGAGGAAATGTGTGTGTATATGTAACCATAATGCAGGCTCCTTTGTATTTTATATATACAGTATAGCAGAAAAAACAGATTTTTGCTTGACTGTTTTTTTGGGGTGTGCTAGTATAGGCATAATTTAATATTGATAACAATCGGGATATGGTCGATTTCACAATCGTTAATAGGGAATCCGGTGAGAATCCGGAGCAGTCACCACTACTGTAACACGGACTAAGAAGCGTTATATACCACTGGCGTATGCCGGGAAGGTGCTTTAAGGGATGATGTGGAGTCAGGAGACCTGCCATAACCTGAATAAAGTTTCTTTTTCCGGGTGAGGAAAAATTTCTTTTTTGTTAAAGGCATGATTAGGAGAGGTATACGCCGGTATATCTTTCATATTTAGCGTGCTTATATAAAGCGGAGGTTATTATGTATTTAAAACTCTGGAAGATATGTAAAAAGAGAATATTTATCCTTATTCTGGCATTGGCGGCAATGGCAGAATTTTTTTTCGTATATTCTGATAAATGTAATGCGGATGAAAAGTACGATATAGGAAATATAATAGACAGTTGTTTTAACGCCCTTGAAGATGAAAATGGATATATGCTTTGCGACGACATTATTTCATATGCGGGCGGCACTGACGGCGACTGGCTGGCTTTTGCCTGTGGAAGATATGAAAGAGCGGATGCCTATGATGTATATATCGGCGCGCTTAGGGATTATGTGACTTCATGTTATCAGAAAAACAGTTATGCTCTTAACAGGAATAAGGCTACAGAGTGGCACAGGATTGCGCTTACTGTACTTGCATGCGGAGGCAATCCCGAAGAATTTGGAAATGACGGAAATGGAGCTCCCATTAATCTTATTGCGGACGGTACTTATAACTGCAAGGTTGGCAAGCCTTGGAAACAGGGAATTAACGGCGCTGCATATGCTCTTATAACGCTTGATTCAAAACAGTATGAAATACCTGACGATGCACTATATACTAGAGAAGACTGTATTGATTATATACTTGGAGAAGAACTTGACGGCGGGGGATTTTCGCTTGGACAGGATGAAGCGGACCCTGATGTTACCGCTATAGCGCTTCAGGCGCTTGCGCCATATTATGAAACATCCGAAAAAGTAAAGCAGGCTGTAGAGCGTTCGCTTGACAGGTTATCGCTTTTGCAGACTGAACAGGGATGTTTTGCATCTTATGGGGAAGATACTGCGGAAAGTACCGCGCAGGTTCTTATTGCGCTTACTTCGCTTAATATAGATGCGCTGAAAGACGAAAGATTTATTACAGCGTCGGGAAATACGGTGCTTGACGGCCTTATGTCATTTAATGAAAACAATGAGGGATTTTGTCATATACACGGTGACGGAATTAATTATATGGCGACATATCAGTCAATATGCGCCCTGATAAGTTATTTCCGTTATGAAAACGGCTTGGGAAGGCTTTATGATTTTACAGATAAAAATCCGGATATAAGCCCGGAAACGCCGCCGGAGGCAAGCCCGGAAACGTCGCCGGAAGCGAAACCGGAATCATCGCCGGATATAAAACCGCAGAATACATCATGCGTACAGTGTACATACAACCCTTATTCAGAACAGAAAGATAATTTGCAGAATAATATGTTGGTAAAGAATGAAAATCTTGTAGTACATAAGGACGCTGCAGTGAGGAAAAGTTCTGTAAAGCGGAATACAAACCGCAAATCCGAAACACAAAAAGCGCATAAAAAAGTTATAACAGTAACAAAAATCATAAAAAGTAAGGATAAGGTTATCAAAAGGAAAGAAGCTTATGTAACTGCCGGGGAACTTGAAAAAATAGCGGGAACAAAGCATAATCTTAAAATTAAAACAAAGACAAAAGAAAAAATTCCGTATTCGGTTACATTTAACGGTAAAGATATAACTGCGGCGTCAGATATGAAATTTTATATCAGCGGCAAAAGTAAATATGAAGATAAGATTAAGAGTATTGCAGAAAAACCGTATATAATATCCGTTGTGAAAAAAAACGGTTTGAAATGTAAGGCTTTTGTGGAGATTAAGGCGGACCTTAAAGACGGAGAATATCTTTTGATGAAATATGATGAAAAAGAGGATAAACCGGTATTTATAAATAAGATAAGTTCCGATAATAAAATTCTCAGGTTTGTCATTGATTCGGGCGGAGATTATTTTGTCAC
Source organism: uncultured Lachnospiraceae bacterium (assembly GCA_947588675.1). Taxonomy (GTDB): domain Bacteria; phylum Bacillota; class Clostridia; order Lachnospirales; family Lachnospiraceae; genus V9D3004. The sequence continues at coordinate 79,719 of CANPYY010000007.1, forward strand.
AAAGAGGGTAAAGATTAATGCAGCGCCTGATAATAGTATAAGTGTACCGTCTGAGGTGGACGGCGGGATAAGTGAAACCGCGGAAAGTCAGTCTAAAGAGGATGCTTCGGGCGTATCGGCGCAGGTTTTCGTGCCTCCGAAAAATAATAATATTTTTATTGCAATTATATGTACTTTATGTATATGCGCTGCATCTGCCGCAATTTATATCGGATGGCGTAAAGGCATTTTCAGGTCCGGAAACGGAGGCAAAAAATGAAAAGGACAAAGATTTTAAAGTATAGTGTATTTTTTATCATATGTATGATTATGTTTGCCTGCGGGTGCGGGGCAGACGGAGAAAATCCTAAGGATACCGTAACATATACGGAATCGCCGGAAAAAGATACGGAATCCGGAAACGATGAATCAGATATGAATACTGCACAAAGTAACGATAATGAATCGCAGGAGGAATATCTTGATATTGATTCCGTTTCCGGCTCTGTTTCGGATTATGATAAGTATAATATTGCTTCTGATAAAGAGGTTACCGAAAAGATTACGAAAAACCGCACCGAAAAAAATAGTGATACGGAAAAGGAAAACAGGGAAAAAAATAAAGAAAAAAGCAATGAAATAAGCGTAACGGATAAACCTGAGATGCTTGACATGTATAATACCGAACCCGTACCTTCCGGAAAACCGGAGCCTGTTGAGCCTGAGGACGCCGTAATTGATACAGAGGATAAGCATACGTGCACTATTACGATAGACTGCAAAACAATACTTGATAATATGGATGACTTTGATGATAAAAAGATTGATATTCTTCCGAAAGACGGAATAATACTTAAAAAGACGGAAGTTACATATTCAAGCGGGGAATCTGTATTTGATGTATTGCTTCGGGAAACAAGAAACAGGCGTATACATATGGAGTATTCTTTTACGCCGTTATATAACAGCAGCTATATTGAGGGTATAGCAAATCTGTATGAATATGACTGTGGAAATTTATCCGGATGGGCATATAAGGTAAACGGATGGCTGCCCAATTACGGGCTTAGCAGATACCGGATTTCCGACGGCGATAACATTGAAATCAGGTATACATGCGACCTTGGGGCAGATTTATAACACAGGGAGAGATAATGGAAAATCAGTTTGAAAGATGGCATCCTGTTTCACAGCTTGCATATTATGTATTTGTATTTGGAATATCAGTATTTATCATGCATCCTGTGATTACGGGAATATCATTTATATCGGCAATATTTCTCGGTATTGTTATTGACAGAAAGAGATTTCTAAAGATGTTTATTTGTCTGTATATACCGGCGGTTATTGCAGGTATTATAATAAATCCTCTGTTTTCACATGAGGGCGTAAGTATTATATGGTATTTTCCGGATGGTAATCCCCTTACCGCGGAATCAATAATATACGGGGTAATGGCGGGTATCATGATAGGAAGTATATTTACGTTTCTTTTTTCGTTTAATAAAGTTATGACTTCGGATAAGGTTATGTATCTGACAGGATGCGTGCTTCCGTATATTGCTCTTGTTATCTCTATGGTATTAAGGTTTATACCTGAATTTAAGCATCATTTATCGGAAGTGCTTGTTGCCAGAAAATGTATTGGAAAGGGATTAAATGAAAAAAATCTGATGAAAAAGATAAGAAACGCCTGCACGGTAATGTCCATTATGGCGACATGGGCGTTTGAATCTTCGGTAGACAAATCAGATTCAATGAGGGCGAGAGGTTATGGAATATGCAGGAGGAGCAGTTATTCAATATTCAGGTATACAAAGAAGGATATTGTAATTATAGCAGTTATACTTGCAGCCTGCGGATATATGGTATATGCCATTATGTCGGGAGCCGTATATGTTCAGTATTATCCCTGTTTTAAAATGGAGCAAAGTAAAATTGCAGCGGGTTTTGCGTACTTTCTGTATGCGGCAGTATGTATTCTGCCTGTATTTGATATATGGATGGAGGAAAGGGTATGGAAGTCTTTACAATCAAAAATCTGACGTTTAAATATCCGAAAAGCGGGAATTGTGCTCTTGATTCTGTAAATCTTACAATAAAAAAAGGTGAGTTTCTGCTTATATGCGGTAAGTCGGGATGTGGTAAAACTACCCTTATAAGGCATCTTAAGACCGTACTTTCACCGGCAGGAGAAAAAGACGGAGAAATATATTATGAAGGAACTTTAATAAACGAAGTTCCCGATAGGGTACAGGCGCAGAAAATCGGTTATGTGATGCAGAATCCTGAAAGTCAGATAGTGACTGATAAGGTCTGGCATGAACTTGCATTCGGACTTGAAAACTTAGGATTTAAAAATTCAGCAATAAAAATACGTGTTGCCGAAATGGCAAGCTATTTTGGAATACAAAACTGGTTTCACAGGGAAACCAAGGAACTTTCGGGAGGTCAGAAGCAGATATTGAACCTTGCCTGCATCATGGCGCTTAATCCGGATGTAATTATACTGGACGAGCCTGTTTCACAGCTTTCCGACATAGCGGCGCGGGAATTTCTGATGCTTCTTGGTAAAATACATGAGGAATTTGGGGTTACGGTCATAATAGTCGAACACAGGCTTGAAAACGTATTCCCGATGTGCGACAGAATAGTAGTTATGGATAAGGGTAAAATTGTTTCCCTGGGCGATAAACAGCAGACCATTGAGAATATTAAGGACAATGATTTTTTTGATGCAATGCCCGTTCCGGTAAAGATATGCGCAAAACTTGGGGCGAAGCCATATAATGTTCCGGTCAATGTAAATGAAGGAAGGCGTTTTATTGAAAAATATGTCAGTGAAAAACAATGCGTTAAAAAAGACGACGGCGTACATTGCGGGAAAACGGTACGTGAAAATATAATTGCAATAAAAGATGTGTGGTTCAGATATGGTAAAAATGGCGATGATGTCCTGAAAGGCCTCGATTTTACTATTGAAAAAGGAAAGCTTACATGTATACTTGGCGGAAACGGCGCGGGAAAGACTACTCTGCTGTATATATTGTGCGGGATTCTTGCGCCTTATCGCGGAAAGATTATTATAAAAGGAAAAAATATTAAAAAATGGAGCGCTGACGGGTTGTATGGAAAATTAATCGGTATGCTTCCGCAAAATCCGGCCGCATTGTTCGTAAAGGATAATGTATATGAAGATATGGCGGAATGTATTGCGGATAAAAACTGCGTGGAAAAAAAGATAGAGTATATAAGCGGACTGCTTGATATTAACGACATACTGGATAAACATCCGTATGACCTAAGCGGCGGGGAACAGCAGAGATGCGCCCTGGCGAAAGTGCTTCTTACCGAACCGGAAATCCTTATACTGGATGAACCTACCAAAGGGTTTGACGGTTTCCATAAAAGAAAGCTTGCAGAAATATTGAAAAAGCTGCTTGACGATGGGGTAACGATACTTATGGTATCGCATGATATAGAATTTTGCGCTGAATATGCGGACATATGCGCGTTATGTTTTGACGGCGGGATTACGGCATCGGGAAATGCGAAGCAGTTTTTTGCCGGGAACAGTTTTTACACTACTTCTGCAAACAGAATGGTAAGGGAGTATTTTCCTGCCGCGGTAACGCCGGGGGAGGTGGTTTCATTATGCAGTATTACATAATATCGCTTATAATAATAGTATTGTCTATGATTCCCTTCTTTCTTATGTTTGAAAGACGGAGGCCTCAGGCAAGGGAAATAGTGCTTATAGCGGTGCTTGTCGGAATAACGGTACTGGCGCGTTCGGTATTTTTTATGATTCCGTTTTTTAAACCCATGCTTGCGCTTGTAATTATAAGCGGCATTGGAATGGGATATGAAACGGGAGTGCTTACTGGGACATTATCTGCGTTTATGTCAAATTTTATATTTGGGCAGGGACCCTGGACGCCCTGGCAGATGTTTGCAATGGGAATGGTAGGATTTCTTGCCGGTATTATTTTTTCAAAGAAATATACATATGAAAAGTATAAATACGTGGTATGTATATTTGGTTTAATTGCAACCGTTGTAATTTACGGTGTAATTATGGATACGGCGTCGGTACTTATGTATACGGGAAATATTACAGTTTCTTCATTTGCCGCCGCCTATATCAGCGGAATACCCGTAAATATAATACATGCTTTGTCAACAGTGCTTTTTCTTGCACTTTTGCAAAAGAGCATGATAAAAAAACTTAACAGGATAAAGACAAAATATCAGATTTAAGGCTGAAAACAGATTAAAAAGAAATAGGAGAAAAGAATTTATGAATATAGGATTTAGGAATATAAGATTTAGGAAAATTGCAGCATATGTCCTCGCCTTGGTATTATTTGCTTCGGCAGTAACGCCGAATTGGACGGAGGCAGTATATGCAAAGGAAATATCGGAAGAAAAAACTACAAAAGAAAATATCGCGGCGGTAAAAACGGTAAAAATATGGGCTGTGGAAAGATATGATAAAAACGGTAAATTAAATTCTGTATTTAAAGACAGCATTGTACCGACAGAGGTGACGCTGCCGGAAAATACCATGCTTGGAAATCTTGTAGCGGATATTACTGAAAGGAGCATAACATATGCTGCAGGAGATTATGACGGAAGGCTGCAGGGGTTAAATGGCGTAAGCAATGCAAGATGGAGAGGATATGTAAAGAGGAAAGATGGCAGTATAGAAGGTTTTCTGAATGTCCGCGACCGTAATATTGACGACGGGGATATAATTATCCTTACTACATCGCAGGATTACAAAGACCCGTATGGAGCGGAAACTTTTCCTGCCGACCTTAACTGGGATTGGGCGGAAAATGTAGATAACAAGTTAAATCTGACGCTTAATGAAGAAGAAATTTCAGAAATATTTAACGGCCTTGGCAGTGTGATTGCAGGTAAAAACCCTGATTATGATAACGTTACTGAAAATCTTTCATTTCCGGACAATTTTTATATTTATAACGGAAAGAAATATCGTATGTCGTTTAACAGCGATAATATAAAGGTTATAAGCAATAAGGGAGCCGTTACGCGCCCGGAAGACGAAAATGACGTAAAAGTTAATGTAACCTGCGTATTAAGGGATGTTTATACACATGTATTTACATTTAACGTAAAGGCATATTCTAAAGACGAGCTTGCAATAAAAAATGTAAAAAATCTGCTGACCTGGAACTATATAAGTAATGGAAATACGGCTCAGGCGAAAATTATTGATGATTTGTATCTGCCGTCGCAGATAGAAGGATACGACGGACTTACGATTACATGGGAAAGCAGCAATGAGTCCGCTATTGACGCGTCGGGAAAAGTAAAACGTCCGGCAAACGGCAGTAAAAATATTTCGGGTATAAAGCTGACTGCCGATATACAGACGGGCGGTCTGCATGACAGCAAGGTTATCAGTTCGCTTACCGTACTTGCGGTTAGCGATAATGAAGTAAATCTTGATAAGGATATATTATGGCTTGGTAACGACTGGAGCGCGTATAACCATATTGCAGAAGGCGTAAAGGAAACCGTCGTACTTCCGGATAAAGGTGAAAATGGCACGGCTATATCCTGGTCTTCTGATAATACGGAGGTAATTGAGGCTGACGGGACGATATACAGACCTGATGCGGGAGAAAAAGCCGCTACGGCAACTCTTACCGCGACGCTTACGGCAAAAATTACAACGTCAAGTACGCCTGTCTATGAAAGAAGTATTGAAATACCTGTAATGGTTCTTCCCTGGACCGACGAGGAAAGGGCTGCCTGCGATGAAAAAATAGCCGTGTTAAACGGCATACTTGAGGCAATGAATCTTCCTGATAAAGTAAATAAAAGCAATCAGGCGGAAGTTACAGGCATAGTAGTTCCACGAAGGGATGAAATCAAAGCGGCGTATGAGGCTGCAATAAATGCAGGGGCTGTGAATAAAGAAATTAACAGGCTTCCTCTTTATAAAAAATATCTTTCTGCGGAAGCGGGCCTTAGGAAACTTCCAAAAACAATTACGGTTTCAATACCGGATGTTACGAAGAACGGAAGTGATTATACATACAGCGGGGATTACTTTTTTGAAAAGACAAAAGTTGTTATTTCCGGAAATAATCAGGGAGAAGCTTCCAATGATGTGGCTTCGGTGCTTACCGGACTTAGTAATAAAAATTATGCAAACCTTTTTCCCTGTATTGTAAGCGCAAGTATTGTAATTACTATTAACGGGACTAAAATATCAAACAGCGGCGATTATGGCTGGCGTTATGCGGTAAACGGCCGTGATATGGGAAAAATATCAGGCGTTTCATCTGCAAAGAACCAGACTTTGGAGCAGGGGGATAATCTGGTAATATATTATACTACCGAAGCGGATTCCGCGCGGTTTAACCGGGGAGATTATGTGAAAGCTCTGCCGGATTCGTATCCTGTTGATTATGATTTTGCCAATTCGGAAATTATAGACGCAAATAATCTTACATATGAATTGCTGTTAGGTGAAAATGAAAGCCGTTTGTCTGTTAAGGATAAACTTGTACTTCCGCAAAAAGGAAAATGCGGAAGTAAGATTACGTGGAGCGCAGACAGTTCTTTAGTCGATGTATCTACAGGAGAAGTAGTAAGGGGAGATTCCAACAGGGTGGTAACGCTTACTGCCTCAATAGAAAGTCTGTTGAAAGAACAGACCAAATCATTTACCTTTATTATAAAGGGTAAATATGAAAGCCGGGACGAAAAGACTTTGAATTATGCAATCGGACAGCTTGAGCTTAAAGGATTGTCTTGTGTTACCGCAGATATACATCTTCCTGAAAACGGCTTTGGCGGTTCTGTGATTACCTGGGAGAGCAGCAACAGTAAAGTATTGTCCGACAGTGGAATAGTAACGCGTCCGGATAAAGATACCAAGGTTACTCTTACGGCAACGGTTACGGCGGGTAATGTAAGCGGTACCAGGGAATTTGAAGCGACGGTACCAAAAAAGGCGGATACTGACGCTGAAAAACTGGCGTATGACAAAGAAAATCTTACGTTTCAAAAAATATGCGGGGAAAACCTTTCAGAAGATAATATAAAAAGCAATCTTATACTGCCCGGAACAGGAGTAATGGGAAGTGCTATATCCTGGTCGTCTGATAATAACGCCGTAACTAAAGAGGGCGTTGTGAACAGGTCGGACAAAGATGCGCAGGTAACGCTTAGGGCAGAACTGTCGTATGGAGAATGTAGAGATATTGCAGAGTTTAAACTTGTAATCTTAGGCCTTACAGATAAAGAAAAAGCATGTATGGCGGCAGAAACGGCAATTGCAGGACTGCCCGACGCGCTTACGGTTTCGGTTGACAGCCGTAAAGAAACAGAAGCGCTGGTAAAAGAGGCGCAGGCTCTTACGGATGAGGCCGTAAAGCAGGGAAATGAAGAAAAGGATATTAAGAACATACAACTTCTTAACGCCGTTAAAAAGAAGCTTGACAATCTTCCGGTGACCGTTACTTTCAGCATAGTGGGAGCGGATATTGCAAATAAAAGGATTACAGGATTCAGATGGTTTGTGGAAAAATGCAAACTTCTTGTGCCGGCGGGAACAAGCGTTGCAGATATTACACAGGCTATGATAAAAGGATACGACTGTATCCGCGAGGGAACAGGTTCGGGGTATTACGGCTCAATACTTGGACTGTCGCAGTTTGATGCAGGAAACGGAAGCGGCTGGATATATGGAGGCACCGGAAACGGTATAAATACTTCAAAAGGCGGTAAAGAATCTTATGTAGAAGAAGGAAGCGTAGTATACTGGAAATACACCGGAGATTCGGATGTTATGTTTAATGCTGAAGAATTTCCTATGTATACGCCGTATGGCGATGAACATCCAATAGATAAGAATCTTGTCCCGGATACGGATATAGACGGTTTAAAAACATTGATTGCCCAGGCTTACACCATGTCGGAAGATGATTACAGAAATTATGGACAGTGGAAAAACAGTTGGGATAATCTTACGGAAGCGCTTTTGTATGCAAATAAGGTTGCAGAGGCAGAGAATACGGCTCTTGCATATGAAGTAAATGCTGCGATAGATAAATTATCGGATGCAATTAATAATTTACAGCCTGAAAAAATAGATAAAACAGAATTAGAGAGCCTTGTATCGGATGCAAAGACGTTTAATGAAAATGATTATTATGAATCTGCATGGCAGGAGTTTTATGATACCCTTATGCAGGCTTATGATGTTCTTAGTGATGATTATGCGGAAACGTCAATGGTTTCCTATATAACAGAATCTCTTAAAAAGGCTGAAGGGCGGCTTATGCCACGGTCTGGCGCAGATAAAACCGTTCTTATAAAACTGCTTGACGAATGCGGGCAGTACAGACCGGAATACTATTCCATAAGCAATGTAAACAGTCTGAATAACGCTGTAAAAAGGGCGTATGAAGTTCTTGAAAAGGCTGATGCCACTAAAGAGGAAGTGTTTGCGGCGTGTGAAAAACTGCAGACGGCAATTAATAACCTTGTAAGCGTATCAAATTCAGAGGTAACCGGAAACAGAGTAATAAATACCCTGGCGGCGGAATGGCAGGGTACATGTGAATCCTGGCGTATATTTGACATGCAGCTTTTAGGACATGTACAGGATATTAATGAGAAAGGGTATCTTGTAAACATAGCGGCTATGTTTGAGGGAAACGTTGTTACGGTAACCGAACTTGAAAGGGAAGCGGTTGTGCTTACCTCGCTTGGATACGACGTAACGGATATTACAACTGCATCGGGAAGAAAAATAAATCTTATTGAGAATATAGATAATATGCTTAATATGGATTCTGATACGGTAAATGCAATTGTTTGGGCGCTTATTGCAGTTGACAGCGGTAACTATGAGTATGATGACGGTAATTTCAGAAAGCAGTTAAAAGAAAAGCTGTTATCGGTCCAGCATAATGACGGAAGCTGGTCCGTGGAACAGGAATATGACCCCGGACAGCCGGTAACGGAAAATCTTGATATGACTGCAATGGCAGTTACCGCCCTTTCGCCTTATCGCGGTGAAAAACAGGTGGACGCCGCTATTAAAAAGGCGTTTGAACTTATGGGAAGTTACAGAAATTATCTTTCAGGCGAACCGCAGGTAAATAAGGGAAACAGCAATGCGACG
>CANPYY010000008.1 GCA_947588675.1 uncultured Lachnospiraceae bacterium
TAATTTTTCTCTGTTTCATCTTTTTACCTCCTGAAAATTTTTTGGCAGCACGGGTACGGAAAGGGGTTTTCCATGCCACACTGCCTGTATTCTGATTATAATACATTTCCTCATTTTTAGACATTGCATTTTGATTAAATAACATTGAAAAATTGATTAAATCATCTGCCGACGCTATTTCTTATATTATCATACCTTTTTATATGTATATGTATTTCCATTTGCATCTTCTTCCTTAACAGTTATCTGATATAACTGATTTTTAAATTTTATATAGAATGACAGGTTAGAACCATATGGAATGGAAATTGAGTCAGCGCCAAATCTGAAATACAACGTAGCATATTTATTTTTTTCAGAGTAAATTATTGTACTGATAAGGTCTACCCAATATCCTTCTTCATCAAAATCGCCGAAATGAGCTTTAATGTTTCCATTTAATAATGCATATTCGCCGCCGGCACAATTGGCATTTGATAATTCAATATAATCAGCCGCTGATATTGCATCATAGTATGTATCTAATATAACGCCTACATAATTAGTTCTTTCTCCGTCTGCCCCAACAAGAGTAAAGTCCATAAAATAATACAAATCAATATCGCCGCATAAAGTGCATATTCCGTTGTAATAGTTATGACCTTTCGCATTCTCTACAACCGTATTGCAATTACTGCATATCGCCGGCTGCACACATGTTGCAGACTGAGGAACAGGATTATGCGGCATAAATCCTCCGATAACCGCTCCGCACGAGCAGGTTGCAAGGCTCGTACATGTCGCCTGCGAATAACTGTGTATATGATTTACCGTAATATTTGATTTAAGTTTCTTTTTACCAATCTTAGCAGTAATTTTTGCTTTTCCCGCCCTTAGCGCTTTAAATGAAGCCTGTTCTTTCTTCTTACCGCTAATTTTTACAACTTTTACAACATCCGCATTACTACTGCTCCATTTAACCTTGCCGACAGCTTTTTTTACTTTAAGCTTAAAACTATCTCCCTCGTTTACTTTAACATTCTTTTTAGTAATCTTCATACCGGAAGCCTGAGTTTTTACGGGCTGCATAAAGCATACTGTCAATAATACAAAACAAATTGATATCACAGTTGCAAATCTTATATTTTTCATACATTTTCTCCTTACGGTTTTATTTGTATTATGATAGTATACTCAAAATTTTTCGTCAAGTTAAATAGATATTTAATAATTTTATCTTTTGTATCGCTTCCGCAGGTCACATCAATTCAATATCCACGTCCTTTAACAGGCTGTTTTTATATCTTTGGGCAGTACCTTCGTCAAATACATATATTCTGTGTAAAAGCACATACATCTTTTCGCCCACCGATATGCTTCTTCGTTCAAGCGAACGGTTTGTAACAAGTCTTACATCGCCAACTTTCAACGTAACTTCAAGATAACTTCCCCGAAATTCAATTTTTTCTATAACGCCTTCCTCCGCAGCAGGTATCAAATCATGAAATTTCTTATTATCGCTCTTAAACGCCTCTACAAATTCAGGACGTACAATCACTTTTTTCCCCTTTTCTATTTCCTCAAATCCTTTAAATCCCGATAAGTCTGAAAGTACGATTGAAGTTCCTATAAAATTAGCTACAAAAGGAGTTTCCGGATGTTTATATATCTCGGAAGGCGTCCCCATCTGCTCAAGGTTTCCCTCATTTATAATAATGATATCATCTGCAACCTCTACTGCTTCTTCCTGGTCATGTGTAACAAATATGCTTGTTATGCCAACCTTCCGAATCATTTCTTTAAGCCAGCTCCTGAGCTCCTTTCTTACCTTTGCATCAATAGCCGCAAACGGTTCGTCAAGAAGAAGAAGTTGCGGGTTTGGCGCGATTGCCCTTGCAAACGCCACCCTTTGGCGCTGTCCGCCGGAAAGCTGGTCCGGGTATCTCTTTTCAAGTCCGCAAAGACCTATAAGCGATATCATCTCCATAACCCTTTCATGAACCTTTTCCTTACTCATTTTCTGAACTTTAAGCCCAAATGCAATATTATCATACACTGTCATATATCTGAAAAGAGCATAATTCTGAAATACAAAACCTATACCCCTTTTACTTGCCGGAATGTCGTTTATAACCTTTCCTTCAATTATGACATCTCCCTCATCCTGCGTTTCAAGTCCTGCAAGTATACGCAGTATCGTCGTTTTTCCGCTTCCGCTCGGTCCTAAAAGCGCTACAAGCTTTCCTTTCTCAATATCAAAACTTATATTCTTTGCCGCCTCATAGTTTCCGAATTTTTTACATATCCCTTTCATTTCTACATACATGGTTAATCCCTCCAAAATTATACGGACTTTTTACTCTTTCCACGATACTCAACGATATTTTTCAGTATCAGTACAATTACCGCCATTCCTACTAAAAGCGAAGATACTGCAAATGCCTGTGTAATAGAATCTGCCGTACCCGACATATACAGCGCATCCACTTCAAGCGGAAGCGTAAAAGTCTTACCTCTTGCTTTTGATACCGCATACACCGCGCCAAATTCGCCGAACGCCCTTGCCGTACACAAAATCATACCATACACAAGTCCCCATTTTATATGCGGAAATGTTACTTTTCTGAAAATTGTCATTCCCGACGCTCCCATAAGGGCCGCCGCTTCTTCTTCAGTCCTTCCCTGCGCATGAAGTATAGGGATAATTTCACGCGATATAAATGGAAATGTTACAAATATCGTAGCCAGTACAACCGCAGGCACCGAAAATACAAGCACAATATCGGTTCCAAGCGCATTATTTATTCCATCTATAACAGGTTTTGCCCATCCGCTTCTTCCAAAGGTCATAATAAATGCAAGTCCCGCAATTACCGGCGATATTGAAAACGGAATATCTATAAGTGTTGACAAAATATTTTTACCCTTAAAATCAAACTTTGTCACCTGCCATGCCATAATAATGCCGAGTATTGTGTTGACCGTAAGGGCTATCACCGTAGCAATAAGCGTAACCCTTAATGCCGACAATGTATTTTTTGCCGTAAGAGCCGTTTTATATGTTTCAAGCCCATCCTTTAATGCACGGTAAATAACTTCCACCATAGGCAGTACAAGCATAAACAATAAAAATATAACCGTTATTCCAATCAATAACCATTTTACAATTTTTTCCCTGCTTCTTTTCATTCACTTACCTCCCTGCCATCATGCGCTTGTCCGTTTACTTGCAACATGCTGTACTATATTTATGGCAAAAAGCATTATAAAGGATATGATAAGAAGTATTAATGCTATTGCCGCCGCCCCTTCATAATCTACATTTCCGGAATTAAGCTTCTGCATTATGATGTATGAAACTACCTGCGTCTTATTTTTTTCACTGTTACCTGAAATATATATTACACTGCCATACTCTCCTATACCCCTCGCAAGCGCAAGGCCAAATCCTGTAAGCAGCGGAGGCATTATTTCAGGGAAAATTATTTTTCTGAATATTACAGCCCTGGACGCCCCCAGCATCAACCCTGCTTCCTCGCAGGATTTCGGCAGCTTTTCAAGAACCGGCTGTATAGCTCTTACCACAAAAGGAATGCCTATAAATACCATTGCAATAATAATTCCTATTTTTGTGTATGCCGCTTTTATTCCGATTCTTTCAAGCGCCTTTCCCAAAAATCCATTGTCGGAATACATTTTAGTAAGCGTAATACCTGCAACTGCAGTCGGAAGCGCAAACGGAAGCTCTATTATTCCATCTATAAAACGTTTTCCAAAAAAATCATATCTTACAAGCACCCACGCAATCATTACTCCAAACACTGCATTTATAACTGCTGCAACAAACGCGCATCCTATACTTGTAGCAAATGCGTTTACCACACCCGGCTTTGTAATAAGCTTTACAAATTCGAAAGGCGACATTTTAAATGAATACGCCATCACTGATGCCAGTGGAATAAGGATAAGAATAGACAACATTGAAACCGTAATTCCCATTGTTATTCCAAATCCGGGAATAACTACCTTCCCTTTCCTTCTGCCTGCTTTTTTCAATAATACTGCCTCCTGTTCCTGTCCTGTTTAAATTATTTACTGTTGATATATTTCATCAAAAATTGCGCCGTCTGCAAAGAAATCGGCATACGCTTTATCCCATCCGCCAAAATCATCAATTGTGCACAAATTAACCGAAAGATCAAATGTATCTGCAAATTCATTTAATATTGTTTCATTGGACGGACGATAATAATTTTCACCTATTATCCTCTGAGCATCGTCCGTATACAGATATTCAAGATATTCCTTTGCAACATCTGCAGTATTATTCTTTTCTACATTTTCATCCACAATTGCCACTGACGGTTCTGCAAGTATGCTTATACTTGGCGTTACAATTTCATACTCGCCCGGATACTGTTCAAGCGCCAAAAGCGCTTCATTTTCCCATGCAAGAAGCACATCGCCCTGTCCATTCTCAACAAAAGTAGTAGTAGCTCCTCTTGCTCCGGAATCCATCACTATTACATTATTATATAATTTGGCGACAAAATCTTTCATCAGTTCTTCATCGCCATTATACTTTTTATCTGCATAATCCCATGCTGCAAGGAAGTTCCAGCATGCTCCTCCTGATGATTTCGGGTCCGGCGTAATAACTTCTATACCATCTTTTATCAAATCATCCCAATCGTGAATACCCTTTTCATTACCGCTTCTTACAAGAAAAACAATCGTAGATGTGTACGGAGATGAATTTGAAGGGAACTCATCCAGCCATCCCGCATCAATCATACCCGCATCTTCAATAGAAGTAATATCATGCGCCAGCGCAAGTGTAACAACATCTGCGTCATTTCCCTCGATAACAGACCTCGCCTGCGAACCTGAACCGCCATGGGATTGTACTATTTCAATATCTTTTCCGGTTTCTTCTTTGTAATGCGCAGCAAACAATTCATTATACGCTGTGTAAAGTTCTCTCGTCGGGTCATATGAAACATTTGTAATTGTAATACTGCCGCTATCCTGTCCTTCATTGCTTCCGCCGCATCCTGTAAAAATTCCCATCGACAAAACAACTGTCAACAAAATAGCTGTTACTTTTCCTGCAAAATATTTTCCCTTATTCATTTTAGCTCCTCCTTTTTCGCAAACGTTTGCGTATAGTTTTTTGTTGACTTTTTCAGTAAAATAGCTTATATTTTACTTATATGGATAGAGTGTAACTCCTGTTTCAAAAATTTTCAACACGTTTTTATGCAAACGTTTTCTTATGTGACGCCATAACATTATACCGTTATGTATTTAATTTGGAGGTTAATTATGTCTTTAAAAAAAATTGCAGAAATGGTAAACGTATCGCCATCTACAGTATCAAGGGTACTCAACAACAAATCCTCAACCTGCGCTTCAAAAGAAGTTAAAGATAAAATTTTTGAAGCCGCACGCAAGATTGGATACCATCCAAACGAAAATGCCAGGAATCTTCGTACTTTAACGTCAGAAACAAAACCCAAACTTCATGTAAGCATTGTACTTGCGCGCATACAGACCCTGAAAGCCGACCCGTTTTTTTACGAGCTGTTCCGCGAACTTGAAATCGCATTGTTTAAGAATAATATTACAATTGACCACGTTATTTATTCAAAAGAAACGTTTGACGAAAATATATCTGAATCAAACGGCGTAATCCTTCTGGGACGCTGCTCGCAAAAATTATTTTCCCGGATTACCGCCGCGAACAAAAATGTAGTTGCAATCTGGCGGAACAGTATGGATTTTAAAGTAGACGAAGTAGTATGCGACGGTGAAAAAGCCGCTGAACTTGCAATGAACCATCTCATATCCCTTGGCCACAGAAATATTGCATATATCGGCGACTGTTCTTATGAAAACCGTTATGTAGGCTACTGCCATTCCCTGATTGAACATAACATACCAATAAATTACGAATGGATAAAACAGACTAATCAGACCGGCGAAAGCGGACGCGCGGCATTTTACGAACTTATCGAACATTCAGAAGGTTTTTCGGCAGTTTTCTGCGCAAATGACATTACTGCAATAAGCGTACTTGATGTACTTCACAAAGAGAGAAGAAAAATTAAAGATAAAATATCGGTTATTTCTATAGATAACATCGAGGAAAGCCAGGATACTTCACCTTTTCTTACAACGATAAACATCCCCCGTAAAGAAATGGCGCACATGGCCGTCACCCTTCTTATGGACAGAATCAATAAAAATCATTCAGAAATCGTTAGGATAGAATTTCCCTGCAGGATTATTAACCGAAACAGTTGTTTCCCTGTGTAAATAACATTTACACAGGGAAACAAAATTTACTTCTTAATTTTAATTGTAATCGCTCCTTTAACCTTTCCAACCTTAGCGGTAACTTTAACTTTTCCTGCTTTAATCGCTTTAAGTTTTACGGTCTTCTTTTTGGCATTTGTAAGTTTTGCAAGTTTTTTCTTATTTACGCTCCACTTAACCTTTCCTTTAACTCCCTTTAATTCTGCGGTCAGTTTAATGCTTTTTCCTGCCTTAACCGTTTTCTTACCTTTTATTTTTATTGATTGTTTAACTTCAGAAGCGGTTGTTCCGGCTGTCTGCCCTGCATTACCGTTTCCGTTTCCGGTCGCGGACGTTGTATTATTTGTATTATTATTATTGTTTCCACCGGAATTATCCTGATTTACTGTATTATTACCATTGTTACTGTTACTATTATTATCAGGTTCCTGCGCTTTTTCCTTTTTGGTAAACTGCCATGTGTCCAGATTAAAAAGTTTTGCACCGCTTTGTCCGGCACCAATCATATACAGGTCGTGAATACCTTTTATATCCTCGGTTATATCAATCTGAAATTCCTGATATGTGTTTGTGCTTCCCGTATCGGTAATATTTACCGTACCGATAAATTTTGCTTCGTCTGTACCATAGTCCAGCCACAGTTCAAGATTACCTGACACCGTATCGCTTTCAGGATTAAATATTTCTATTCCGTTATCGTCATACACCGGGTTTTCCAAAGGAGTTCCCACACCGCATGCTGCATATACTTTAAATCCGGTTACATCCTCATCTCCAAAGTCAACATTCGCAACCTTAATATAATCTCCGTCGTCAATATCGCAAACAGCTACGCCATAACGCGCCGCTGACTGCCAGAAAGCTTCCTTGCCCGTTACGGGGTCTGTTTCAGTATAAGCTTCTTTCGCCTTTGTCTTAACTCCAAGTCCCGTACCGTTAAATCCGCCTTCCGCCCCTGCAAGGTTCGATGTCCAGCAGATTGTTTCCGCCTCATTTATTTCATACGGATTAAAAGTATCTACAGGCTCTACTGAGAAAAACGGCGTTCCTTTCGTCGTATCTTCTATACCCTGGCACAGAAGCGCTGCAACATTATCGTCCGTCTCTTTTACGATAAGGTTATTTTCATCATAGAAAAATTCCTTAACGCATACCGAGCGGTCTGAACCTGTTCCGCCGACAAGCATTTCATTAAGGTAGAAAAGATAATTATGCCCCTTAAACTCCGCTACTCCCGGATGTATGCACGAATATCCGTTTTCCCTGTCCATTACAAGTCCCCTGTACGTCCACGGTCCAATCGGCGTAGGAGCGCTTGAATACTCTACTGTTTCACCGGGAATACGTCCGCCTACAAAGAACAGGAAGTAATCGTCCGTACCTTCTTTTCCGTCGTCATGTTTGGTAAGCCATGGTCCTTCTTCAAAAGCGCATCTTTTTTCATTCAGCTCATCGGCGCTTTCCATAGGAAATTTATTTTTATCCTTATCTATATTGTTTTTACCCTGCGTAGGTTCTCCAAAAGCTTCATATCCCTCATCTCCAAATATCTGGAAACTGTGAAGACCCGGTCTTACCTCTCCGAGTATCCTGTTATCAGCGTTTGAAAATCTCGAATCAATTTTTCCTTCCTCGTCGGAAATCACTCCGTCGCCATCCGTATCAGGGTCTACATCCAGCAAATCATTCGTCAGCTTGCAATAACGAAGATACGGATTGCCCCAGTAAAGATATATGTCATAATTCGCAACATCATCTGGTCTTCCATGATCCTCAATATATACTGCGGGGTCGATATTTCCGCCTCCCCAGTCGCCGTCAATAAGATATTTGCCCGGCGTTGCATCTTCAAACGGACCCCATGGATTTTCTGATACTGCTACGTCAATTTTCGTTCCGTTAAACGGAGCAAAAAGATAATATCTGTCTTCCCAGCGTCCTCCTTCTACCTGTACGGGTATTTTAACAACATGCTGAGCCCATGCGCGCCAGTTGCCTGTCCCGTCAAAAGTTTCCGGATGAGCTATCTGTCCATGGTCAGTCCAGTTCACCATATCCTTTGATGAAAAGCACCTCCACTCATTCATAAGGCTCCAGTCATCCGATTTCGTTTCCCTTCTTTCATCATGTGTTGTATACACATATATAGTATCTCCAACAACCAGCGGTGAAGGGTCTGCGGTATAAATAGTCTGTACTATAGGATTTTCAGCTTTGACAGATACCTGCGGCATGTATATACCGCCACAGCACAGCGCCAATGCCGTACAAACTGCAATTATTGATTTTATATACTTTTTCATAAAACCCTGCCTCCTCTTAATTTATACCGATATTATATTTGCTTGACAGCAAATTCTCAATGATATAAACTAATATATAATTGATTTTTCTTACAATCATTTTATCTTATATAAAAATTCCGCCGCGATATTATAAGCAAAGGAAGTGTTCATATGTTTCGTACAAAACATGTTATGTCCCACAGTCTGCCCACATATTTTTCTGAATCCGATATGCCAAACGGCATAGATTATGATTTGCTTCTTATTCCACAAAGTCCGATATATGTCAGGGTAGATTCTGAAATTAATGAATATCCGCCTTTTACTGCATTTTATTTTCCGAAAAACACTCCTTATTATTATGCCCCGGCGACCAAGGAAGGCGAATTATACGAAGACTGTTTTATACAATTTATAAGCGACGCCAACTTTATGCAGAACTGGTTCATTCCTGCAGGAAAACCCGTGTATCTGCAGGACGCCGCTAATATAATAACACTTACGGAACTTTTAGCGTTTGAAAATTTTTTCAGAAATGAAAACAGCGACCTCATTATTGACTTTCTTATGAAAACCATTATTTTAAAAATATATGATTCCGTACCGAAAACCGATATTATACCATATAGAAACGAACTTTACGAATTAAGACAGGCTATTTCACAGGCGCCGGAAAAACAATGGAAACTCTCCGACATGGCGGAAAGCCTGCATATGAGCCCCGGTTATCTTCATCTTTTATATAAAAAATTATTTTCTACCACATGCAAACAGGATGTTATCGCAGGCAGAATAGAAAAGGCAAAACATCTCCTTGCGCAGAGCAACCAGAATATAAAACAGATTTCCTACGCCTGCGGCTATAACAATACAGAGCATTTTTGCAGGCAATTTTACAGGTTTACCGGAATCACCCCGTCAGAATACAGGCGCAGGCATATCACATAATATTATTCACCTATATTTACAAACGTCTGATATATATTTATAAAACCATATCCCCAGCTTCTGTCAGGTACAGATATTCCCTGATTGTCGGCGCCCCTTATAAGCAGGTTTTTGGCGCTCAGACTGTTTGTCGTCTGATTTGTAAGGCTCCATTCGGCAATAAGCGCGACAACTCCTCCGCCTATTGCACATGCCATACTCGTACCTGTCACCCCGCCATATCCGTTTATGCTTCCTGCGGGCAGCGCCGTATATACATCTACCGCCGGAGCCGTCACATCCGGTTTAATCCTTCCGTTTCTTGTATATCCCCTGCTAGAATTTATATACAGAGAATCTCCCGCCACATTACTTCCGGCAAACGTAATCACTGCCGCCGCATTACCCGGCTCGCATATCGTCATATTCGGGTCAGGCTCTACAAACACCGCGCCCGCCGAATTAAACTGCTCTATCGGCAGCCATATATCAAAATTGCTTGGTATCTCATTGGTCTGTATTACCCTTACAACCCACAGGCCCTGCGCAGGATTGACAAACCTGAAAAACAGCAGTTCATCACCCGAGCCCCTTTCCACCAGTTCAGATGTAATGTGGACAATTGAATTATTAAGAAGAAACTCCAGCGACCGCCTTTCATTAAACCTGGCTTCTATTACTCCTGAAAAAATACCGATAGGCGGTTTAATCTGTACGGCAAAAGTTGCGGGCGTTTTTCCCCACAATTCCATTACGAACCCCTTCGACTGCCTTCCGACGTATATCTCAACTTCCTGTGATTCATCACGTGAAAGTACATTTCCGCCAAAATGATGCGCGCGTCCTCCCTCATTACCGGCGGCAGTACACATATATATCCCCGGCGTCACCGCTAAGGAATTCATGTATTCTCCCAGGAATCCGCTTCCGTTGTGGTCGCCCTGGTTAGTTCCCAGGCCAAAGCACAGAACAACAGGCTTATTCTGCCGCCTTGCTACCTGCATTATATATTTTATCCCCAGAAGTATATCATTTTCCTGAAAAGCCTCGGCATCCCGTTCAATCCTGTAAAAGTTACGAAATATATTTTTAGCCTGTTTCAGCTTTACCACAACCAGCTCCGCAAGCGGCGCAACTCCCGAAAAATCCTGTTCTTCTATAATTCTTCCCGCTGCCGCCGCAGCTATGGCAGTACCATGCCCACTCTCGTCAATAAGCGAATCAATCTCTGTATTTTCCTCATTTAATGCCTCGTTTATCATTTCACGGCTGTACTCCGAGCCATAAAAAAATCCTTCCGGCGCATTTCCCTGCCTGTCCTGCTGATTCCATGCGGATACTATCTTGCTTGTATTATTTTCCCATATAAATGCTTCATGTCTGAAATCTATCCCGGCATCAATTATTCCTATAAGCACTCCCTGCCCGTAAAGATTAATAAAAGGCTGCCGCCTTAGCATAAGCACTCCGGTTTCCTCAAGAGCATCCGTATTAAGGAACCCGTAACACTTAGGCAAAAAACGGTAGCCTATGTTATTAATAGAAAATTCACTTTGCAATATAGACGAATATACAACAGCCTGTCTGTTATCTATCTGCTGCACGCACGATGCAGTAGCATATGGCAATTCATACAGCAATCCTTTGTCGTTATCCACAATAAGGTCTATATATTCCTCTGAATAAACAATCTCCTCACATTCCTCCGCAAAAGACGCCATAACATTACCTGCAAAATATTCATTAATTTATTATACGTTATCTGCATGTAATGGTGCCTGGCCGATTCTTTTGCTGCCTCTCATTTCTATTATCGGAGAGCCTGTATTTTCAATATAATCACGTGTAATAATGACCCTTCCTATCATATCATCCTTGGGTATCTCATACATTATATCAAGCATAAGTTCCTCAATAATAGCCCTAAGCGCCCTTGCTCCTATTTTCTTCTTAACAGCCTTTTTGGCAACAGCCCTAAGCGCATCCTCCTCAAAGACAAGGTCCACTTCATCCATACGGAGAAGTTTCTGATACTGTTTAAGTATCGCATTCTTAGGCTGCACAAGAACCTTAACCATCATATCTTCGTCCAGCGGATGCAGCACGCTTATTATTGGAATCCTTCCTAAAAATTCCGGTATCATGCCAAATTCGCGTAAATCTTCAACCGTCACATTTTCAAGTACGCTTTCATCATCCTTGTGCATATTTTTTATGTCGGCCTGAAATCCCATCGAACTGCTTTTATTAAGCCTGTTTATAATTATCCTGTCCAAATCCGGAAAAGCCCCTCCGCATATAAACAGTATATTAGATGTATTAACCGTATAAAGCGGCACCATTGCATTCTTACTTGTGGCTCCCACGGGTACTTCCACATCGCTTCCCTCAAGCAGTTTCAAAAGTCCCTGCTGGACCGATTCTCCGCTTACATCCCTTGAATTGGTATTATGCTTCTTTGCGATTTTATCTATTTCATCAATAAATACTATTCCATGCTCCGCCTTATCAACATCATTGCCTGCTGCGGCAAGAAGCTTTGATATAACGCTTTCAACGTCATCTCCGATATAACCTGCTTCGGTGAGCGCCGTAGCGTCCGTTATAGCAAGCGGAACCTGTAACATCTTTGCTAAAGTTTTTACTATATAAGTTTTTCCGCTTCCCGTCGGTCCAAGCATAAGAAGATTTGACTTTTCAATATTCACACCGTCGTCATAGTCCTTATTACTTTCAGAAAATACACGCTTATAATGGTTATATACTGCAACCGACAGTATTTTTTTCGCCTTTTCCTGACCGACTACATGCTCATCCAGCCTGCTTTTTATTATATGCGGCGGCGGAAGCTTATCCAGCGTAAGCGGAACTGCCTCCTCCTCTTTATCTTCCTTTGCGTCTTCCTGTACCCTGCTTTTTTTGACAGTCTGCCTTTTCATCATTTCTTCCCTGATATTTTCCATATTTGGGATATCCATCATAAACGGCATACCGTTATTGTTAATCTGATTAAACGTCGTCTGCATACAGTCAACGCATACATTGATATTATTTGGCATTTTAATAATACGTCCCGCCTTACTCTCAGGTCGGTGGCATATATAACATACATCTTCAGGCTTATTCCTGTCGTCTTTATTATCTGTTCCCATTATCAATCACCTCAGTTATTTAAGTATATATTATACATAACCTTCCCGCTATTATCAAGAAAAACAGATTCCATTAAAGGAACCTGCTTTTCAAGACATATAATTAAATGAAATACAGCCTGTTACCACGGAAGTATACTGTCAAAGAAATCGTCATAATCCGAAGCGTCGTCATCATCGTAATAATAATCATCATAGTAGTCATCATTATACTGATTTACATTATTCTGACTGTTTCCCTGATTTGTACTCTTATTTACACCCGCTTCTTCAGCGGTAACAAGAGTTACTTTAACTTCCATCTCCTTATATCCGTTTTGCTGCTCATCTTTTCTGTATACCTTAACCGTTATTTCAGTTCCAGCGCGGTAGCTTGTCACCTTATCCACTGCCGAAGAACTTGAATTAACCGAAACGTCATTAACGCTTACAATAATATCTCCTTCTTTTATTCCTGCCTTATCTGCAGGTCCGTCTTTCGTTACCGAAGCAACATATACTCCGTCCGGAACTCCATACAGCTCAACTGCTTCGCTTGAAATATTTTTAAGGCTTACACCCATATATCCTTTTTCGTCGTCCGTAAGCGTTTCCCTGTTCATTAAGTCATTTATTATAGGGATTGCAGAAGATATCGGGATTGCAAAACACATTCCTTCAACCTGTGTATCGCTTATCTTTGCACTGCTGATACCCACTACTTCGCCTTTGGCATTAAGGAGCGGACCGCCGCTGTTACCGCCGTTAATGGCTGCATCTGTCTGTAAAAAGTTCATCGTCTTTGTTCCGCCGGTACTCTCATCCTGCATATCAAGCTTTCTGTCTTTTGCGCTTATATATCCTACTGTTACAGACTGTCCCATTCCCTGTGCATTACCGATTGCTATTGCCATCTGTCCTACTTTTACATCATTGGAATCACCAAGTATTGCAACTTTTATTGCCGCCATTGTATCATCGTCTATATCTTTAAGCGATACTGCAATAACTGCAAGGTCTGCCTGCGCATCAGTTCCTTTAACAACAGCCTCAGCCGTTTTTTCATCTGCAAAGGTAACCTGTATTGCCGTAGCGTTTTCTACAACATGGTTATTCGTTGCAAGCAGCAGTTCACTGTCATTCTGTCCGACGATAAAACCGGTTCCCCCTGCAGCCATTTCCTGCTGGTAACGCTGTCCAAATACCGAATAGCCTTCAACAGACGTTGTGGTTACTATAGATACTACGCTTGGCATTGTTTCCTCAACTATATCCGATACATCCAGAAAGCTGCCTTTAATATTGTCCGATTCAACAACCGAAACAGGTTTTGTTGTAGCAACGGCATCGTTGCCGTTATCACCGGCGTTTTCCTCAGTTTTTTTCTTACCGTCTTCTGTAACGGCAACATTACGGTTATTTACAGCGCCCACATAATCTACAACATTTTTGCACACGGTAAACACAGCCGCAATGAAAACAATACCTGCAAATATACTGCCGAATATTATTAAAAACTTCTGGCCTTTTTTATTTTTCTTCTTATTATTATAACCCATATTATCATACATTGAATTATTTGGCATTGAATTATTCGGCGTTGAATTATTCTGTCCCATGCCGTCATTATCCATACTGCTCTGATTCATATTATTCATTTCCGTATTATCAGTGTCAGTATTGTTTTGCTCAGTATTGTGCTTATCGTCATTATTCGGATTATTATCCCAGTAATTGTCCCCGTTATTATAACCGTCCATAACCACATCTCCTTTTCGTTATCATGTCGCTAATTATATTTTCTATTTGTGTTCACTTTGTGAATAGTAAAAGTTTATATTGTGAATTTAACGATTTTGGGTTATTATTTAACTCATAAGGATTTTACCTGTCACTATGAAAGGATGAGAAGGTTTGATTAAAGAAAACCAGAAATTGTTAAATATTCTTCATTTTTTAATAGATATAATGATAATTGTTTTTTCATTTTACTTTGCCTTCTTTCTCAGGTTTAATGAAAAATACAGTTTTTTGATACGGCTTGGGATTATCACAAGACCTTACGGCGGATATCTGGCCTTATCCAGGTATGTGCCTATGCTGGGATATATGATTCCCTTTTATATCATTGCTTACTATTTATTTAATCTGTACAATCCAAAAAGAACTCTCGGGCGCAAGATGGAACTATGGGCGCTTATTAAGGCAAACGCTATAGGTGTTTTATATTGTACTGCTATATTATATTTCTTTAAGGAAATAAATTATGCACGTTTATTTTTGGCAATTTTCTTCATATTAAATACAATGCTTGACTTTCTGTTCAGACATCTGGTATCCAGATGCCTGAAAAAACTCAGACGCCGCGGCCATAACTTAAAACATGTTCTGCTTGTAGGATACGGACGTACTGCCGAAGCATATGTAGACAGAATATTTGCGCATCCGGATTGGGGATTTTTTATACATGGCATACTTGACGATAATACACCTGTTGGTAAAACCTACAAAAAAACCCAGGTAATCGGACCCGTTTCCAATCTTACAAAACTATTGGAAACCAATGAATATGATGAAATAATCATTACGCTCAATATAGATGAATATGAAAAACTTGAGGGGATTGTCGCTACTACCGAAAAATTTGGCGTACACGCTAAATTTGTACCGGATTATAACAACATTATCCCCACGCGCCCTTATACTGAAGATTTGGACGGACTGCCTGTAGTACACGTGCGTAAAGTGCCTTTAAGCAGTCCTGTAAACAGAGCTATAAAACGTGTATTTGATATATTCGGTTCACTTATCTGTATAATAATATTTTTTATACCAATGCTTATAGTAGCCGCTCTTGTTAAATTCACTTCACCGGGTCCCCTGATATTTAAACAAAAAAGAGTCGGGCTCCACAACCATGAATTTAATATGTACAAGTTCAGGTCTATGAAAGTGCAAAATGCTGCCGAAGAAAAAAAGGCGTGGACAACAATCAACGACCCCCGTATTACCCCTGTAGGCAAGTTCATAAGGAGTACAAGCCTTGATGAACTTCCACAGTTTTTTAATGTACTGAAAGGCGATATGAGCCTTGTGGGTCCCCGTCCCGAAAGGCCTTATTATGTGGACAAGTTTAAAGAGGAAATCCCGCGTTATATGGTAAAACACCAGGTACGCCCCGGAATTACCGGCTGGGCGCAGGTCAAGGGATACCGCGGCGACACCTCAATCAAAAAACGTATTGACTGCGATATATACTATATTGAAAACTGGACTCTGGGATTTGATATTAAAATACTTTTTATGACACTGTTTAAAGGTTTTGTCAACAAAAACGCATATTAACAGGGAGGTAATAAATTGTCAGCAAAAGGTCGTCATAAAGCAAGCAAGGTATTACTTATTATTGAAATCATTCTTATTCTGATTGCAATTTTTATTGCTATAATCGCAATCGTATTTGGCAAACTCAAAAGTACCGAATGGAATGATAAAGATATTTATATGAACGACATAAACGACGGCAATATCAGCGATTATACCAATATTGCCCTTTTTGGCGTAGATTCAAGGGAAAACGATTTAACCAAAAATACCCGGAGCGATTCCATAATAGTTGCAAGCATTAACAAAAAGACCAAAAAGGTTAAACTGCTTTCAATATACAGAGATACCTATGTATATATCCCTGACCACGGATACACCAAAATCAACCATGCCTACGCATACGGCGGACCTAAACTTGCCGTAGAAACCATTAACAGGAACTTTGATTTAAATATCAGGGATTTTGTAACCGTAAACTTCAGCGCCGTTACCGACGCCGTTGATGCGCTCGGCGGAATTACCATCGACATTACGGAAGAAGAACTTGATTATGTCAACAAATATGCAAAAGATGTTGCAAATATAAACAACAAAGAGTGGACTAAAATCAAAAAACCCGGCAAGCAGACCCTTACCGGGGTACAGGCTACCGGTTATTCACGTGTAAGATATACCAAAGGCGGCGATTTCACGAGGGCAAACCGCCAGAGGACAGTTATCGACGCCATGCTTAAAAGGGCAAAACACTCAAATCCCGTAAAACTTATAAAAGCAGCCGATACAATCCTTCCACAGATATGTACCGGCATGAAAGGCATGGAGTTTACAAAACTTGCCCTGTTCTTCCCCTTTTATTCAATTGACGAGCAAAGCGGTTTTCCGTTTGATAATTCAGTCATGACAATCAATAAAGCATCCGTAGTAGTAAGCACCTCTTTATCGTCAAATGTAACCGAACTTCACAATTACCTGTTCGGCACTCAGAACTACGAGCCTTCACAGACCGTACAGGATATAAGCAGACAGATATCGTCAAAGTATTGATGATACTGTAAATTCGACATTTGCAAACGATTTCCCTGAAGAATCATTAAACATTACCATTACTTTATCATCCTGCTTACATACTGCAGGAATAAATACATCGCCCAGAAACGCCTGCTTCCTGTATTCAGCGCGTATCCTTTTTATTCTGTTTTCCTTTTCGGGATTAAGCGGTATATAGTCTGAAGCCATATGAACATACTGGCTGTTATTTACATGGTTGTTCGTATCAAGGTTATGCACCCCGATTGTAATCTTCTCTGCCGTATTTATATCGGCGTCTTTATATATTTTAAGTTTCCTGTCCATATATTCCATATCAAGCCTGTCGCATATACCGTAAGCCGATAACATTTCCTCACTTATAAGCTGCGGTTTCATTTTTTCCATATTAATAAGCGACCAGATTGAATTGGCAAGGGCAAGAATATTTTCATCCATATCCCTGAGCAAAAAATTTCTGTAACCAAAATATCCTTTAAAATCGTAGGCAAATGTAGATACTAAAACCTCGTCGCCAAATCTTGGCATTTCATTAATATCAATCTGCCACGAATTTAATACCCATGCAATATTACGTTCATTAAGATATTTAAGTCCGACTCCCACATCTTCTGAATGAAATATTGCGCAGTCCTGAAAGTAGTCCAAAAGAGCAAGAGGCGACAGAAATCCATTTCTGTCAACCTCACTGTATCTTATTCTTGCATTAAACGTATACATATTTACCAGACCTCGTTAAATGTTTCAGAAAAATATCCCGAACCTGATACGGGTTCTCCTGCAAATGCCAGATGGCTTGTATCCCCTATTACCTGGCTTCTGAAATACGCTATGTGCGGCTGTCTTTCCTCGCTGTTAAGTATCGTAACTGACGTTGGCGCAAGGAATGTGCCATGCCATAACACCGGCGCCGATATCCCAAGTATATGCGCAAGCATCACCATCGTTACTCCAAAATGACAGAAGATAACAATCGTATCATCGCTGTGTTTATCAAATGTATAATATCTTCCCTTACGTATGTAACCATGTCCGGCAAGTATCTCATCAATACCATTGCATACGCTCTGCCATTCATGGTTAATGTCGTTTGAGCCCGTAGACATGAGTTTAGATACCGCCCAGTTATCCCTGTCATACATGTCTTCCATTCCGGTCCAGTAATCCGGCATAAAATCCCAGCATATATAATCATGTCCGGTAGCCGGATTTACCACATGTCCCTCAAATTCCCTTAGCCATGGGTACTCTATTGCCGTCCTTCCCATCTTATTAAGAGTACAGGACGCCGTATCTCTTGCTCTGCCAAGAGGCGAGCAGTAAAAGGCGGCAACATCCCATTTACTTACACGTTCGGCAAGAAGTCCTGCTTCACGCCATCCTTTTTCGGTAAGCGAATCTATTGAATAATCCGGGTCCCCATGCCTTATAAATATTACTCTCATAATATACCTGCCTTAGATGAACAGTTTCATAAGTTCATCTACACAATCATTAATTTCCTTTCCTGTCGTATCTATGACAAGATCTGCATGACGCGGAGCCTCATACGGACTGTTTACGCCTGTAAAGTTAAGTATTTCATTACTTTCAGCCTTTGCATACAGTCCCTTTACATCCCGACGCGCGCATTCTTCTTTAGGCGTCGATACATAAACCTCGTTAAATGCTTCTCCAAGTATATCGGCTGCATTCTTCCTGTCCCTTTCATAAGGAGCTATACATGATACCATAACTATAATTCCGGCATCATTGAGCAGCCGCGCCGCCTCTGCAATACGTCTTATATTTTCTGCGCGGTCGTCTTCACCGAAACCAAGGTTACTGTTAAGACCATGCCTTACATTGTCGCCGTCAAGAATCATCGTATGCTTTCCAAGCATCAGAAGCCTTTTTTCAAGAGCATTGGCAAGCGTGGATTTTCCTGCGCCGCTAAGCCCCGTAAACCATATTGTCTTAGCTTCCTGTCCGAGCTCCTTTTCACGTATCTGCCTTGTAATATCCATATTCTGCCATACTACATTATCCTCACGTTTAAGTTCGCGCTTTACAACTCCACAGGCAGACGTCATATTTGTTTCACTGTCTATAAGTATGAAACATCCGAGAGAATTAATCTTTGTAAATGAAGACATTACTATTTTATCAGCAGTCATAATCTCACATACGCCTATTTCATTCTTCTTTAATGTTTCACAAGTCTTGCGTTTTCCTGAATTAATATCAATACTGTGGCATACCCTTGTTACAGAAGCCAGAATCTTTTTGGTTCCCAGCTTCAGATAATAGCTTTTTCCTGTCTGCAGTTCGGTATCATCCATCCAAAGCACTTCACTTCTAAACAGGTTTGCAACTATCGCCTTATCATCGTTATTTACAAGGACACATCCCCTGGATATATCCATTTCCCTGTCGATAACAAGCGTCACAGGCTGTCCGCTGACAGCTTCCTCTACTTTCTTATCGCATACATAAACTTCCTTTACAACAGCAGTTTCACCGCTTGGAAGCGATTTAATCGTATCACCGGGTTTAATAACGCCTTCTTCAATCTGTCCCTGGAATCCCCTGAATTTATAATCAGGTCTGCATACCCTCTGTATAGGCATAACAAAATCCCTGTCGGTATTTTCTTTTTCCGTTTCAATATCCTCAAGATATGCAAGAAGCGGAACTCCGTCATACCATGGCGTCTTTTCAGATTTTTCGGTAATATTATCGCCTTTCGTTGCCGATACCGGAATTACATATATGCTTTCTGAATCTATATCTTTCATAAGTTCCATTATATCGGCTTTAATCTTATCATATACACGTTTGTCATAATTAACTATATCCATCTTGTTAATTACAAAAACAAAGTGCTTAATTCCCATAAGCGCGCATATTCTTAAATGCCTTCTGGTCTGTATAAGCACGCCTTTTGAAGCATCTGTAAGGAGTATTGCAAGTTCAGCAAAAGACGCACCAACCGCCATATTTCTCGTATATTCCTCATGGCCCGGTGTGTCAGCTACTATGAAACTTCTCTTTTCAGTTGTAAAATATCTGTAAGCAACATCTATGGTAATTCCCTGCTCACGTTCCGCCATAAGCCCGTCGAGCAAAAGCGAATAGTCCGGCTCGCCATCATTGCTGCCTATTTTACTGTCCATCTCAAGCGCTTTCTTCTGGTCTGCAAAAATAAGTTTCGCATCGTAAAGCATATGTCCTATCAATGTTGACTTTCCATCATCAACACTTCCGCACGTAATAAATTTAAGAAGGCTTTTCATTAGAAGTATCCCTCCCTTTTTCTTCTTTCCATACTTGCAGCTCCTTCATAGTCTATAACCCTGCTTGTCCTTTCAGAAGATACTGCACTGAGTGTTTCTTCTATAATCTCCGGAAGCGTTTCCGCGTCCGATTCAATTCCGCCTGTAAGAGGATAGCAGCCAAGCGTACGGAAACGTACTTTTTTCATCTGGACTTTCTCTCCCTCGCGCAGTTTCATCCTGTCATCGTCAACCATAATAATATTGCCGTCGCGGTACACGACAGGTCTTTCTTTCGCAAAATACAGAGGAACAATAGGTATATTTTCACGCTCTATATACTGCCAGATATCTCTTTCTGTCCAGTTGGAAAGAGGAAATACCCTTATACTTTCACCTTTTATTATCTGAGCATTATACAGCTTCCACATTTCCGGTCTCTGGTTTTTAGGCTCCCAGGCATGTTCACTGTTTCGGAATGAAAAAATTCTTTCCTTTGCGCGTGATTTTTCCTCATCGCGCCTTCCGCCTCCAAATGCAGCCGTAAATCCATACTTATCAAGCGCCTGTTTAAGCGCCTGCGTTTTCATTACATCAGTATATATCGAACCGTGGTCGAAAGGATTGATGCCCTTCTTCACCCCTTCTTCATTTGTATATACTATCATTTCCATTCCTGTTTCCTTAGCCATTTTGTCACGGAACTCAATCATTTCATGAAATTTCCATGTCGTATCAATGTGCATAAGCGGAAACGGAGGTTTCTCCGGATAAAATGCTTTCTGCGCCAGCCTAAGCATTACCGAACTGTCTTTTCCGATGGAATAAAGCATTACAGGCTTCTCACACTCAGCGGCAACCTCACGCATAATGTAGATTGCTTCCGCTTCCAGCCTGTCGAGCTGTGATAAGTTACTCATCATTCTCCTCCTGGTTGTTAATTTCAAATTCTTTTTCCGTGTCATACAGATTTCCAAGACACCGTATATAGAGATGATATCTGTCTTTTTCAAGTCTGTCAATACCAACCGTCATATAATATCCATAATTGTAAGTTATAGCCAGAAGTTCCTGCTTCGTTCCTGTATAATCCACAACATAGGTGTTATTATCCCCGACAAAATACAAATGCGATATTATATGATCCACGCCGTACATATACAACGTATTGCCGAATACTTTAAAATCTGCTCTTGCAATTCTTTCCGTATGGTCAAGTTCTTCCCATTTACGTCCATTCA
Organism: uncultured Lachnospiraceae bacterium; assembly: GCA_947588675.1. Lineage (GTDB taxonomy): Bacteria > Bacillota > Clostridia > Lachnospirales > Lachnospiraceae > V9D3004. Next base: position 21,510 of record CANPYY010000008.1, read on the forward strand.
GCATACGTTCAAATTCTTCTTCCCTCTGCTTACGGGTCTTCATCTTACCATCGCGCTTACCCATCCGGTTAGCGTCATCCGGTCTTTGCGGCAGGAAACCTGCGCCGGTAACATCTATAGGTTCCGTCTTTTCCGGATATTCAACCTCACCAAAAGAAACCGGAGTCGTACTTATCTTCTCTGCAAGCGAATTAAAATTAAATTCAAACGGATACGCCCTGTAATACTTGTTTTTTATTCCTATAAGATATTCGAGCCCGCCTGTCGAATACGAATAATCATATATCAGTGCAGGCATCTTCCTGTATTTTTTATCAAGGCATCCGCTCATTAAAAGGAACCTGTCTTTTTCCCTTGAAAATACTGCATTGGAACGAACCGTAGATTTTTCACTTACGAATCTTTTATGAAGTTTTACCGTCTTAGTTTTTTCATTTATAAAATATACGTTGCCATATGAGCATCCGTCATCCTCGAAATTGTCCGTCTGCCTTCTGCTCTGATAATGGTTATCATATAGCATTATCCGCGATACATCCGGGTCGTCATCGGGTTTTCTGTCCATCTGGTAACTTGCATGCGCCTGATAAAACCATTTAATATCTTCATGCTCAGGTTTAAGCACATATGATTCCATTGTCGTTCCTTTCCAGAAAAACGGGTCTCCCAATATCCATAAAAGCTTTCCCGTCGCCCAGTCTATCTTGAGAACGCTGTGAAGGTTTCTCAGGCAAACCAGAACGCAGTTATCCTGTCTCTGATACGAAACCGTATTCATATGCGCCCAGTCCGCGCTGTCCTTGACTGAAGGCTCTGTAATAATGTCATCCATTTCAACTTTTTTTACAATCTTACCGGTTACCCTGTCAAGCTCCGCCACTACATCCTCACAATATTTTACAAGAGAGCTTGTTGCAATCAGAAGGTTTCCATGAGGGCTCATCTCATAAACATCATGATGAAGCGCATTTTTTACATTAAGCGTACGGCGTACCCTGCCCCAAAGGTCGTTTTCATATGCAACCGTCGAGTGAGGCACTCCGAATCCCGGTCTTAGTATCGCCCTGTCCATATGCAGGAACAGTCCGTCTGCCAAATGAAATACGCCGTAATTCTTACTCGGCTTCTTAATATAGTACCTGACATTTCCCTTTGAATCAATTACGGTAGGAAACCATACATCCACCCCCGATATATAATAAAAAGGAAATGCGGGCTCGCCTTTTTTCAAAAATACTTTTGCAAGCTTTTCCATATCTTCAGGAAGCGGCTCCGTCTTTATATCAAACCTCAGATGCTTTACCTTCCTATCGCCCGAAGACAATACTATATGAATTTTATTTACTGCATCTGCAAACAGACCAAATATAGGTATTCTATGATTTGTAGTAGGCGGAAGTTCTCCCTTAACAAGTATATCCTCGCTGCTTTCCACCCATACCTTTGCACTCAATGGTTTCTCAGTATTAAATATTGCCATTGCTGAAAGAGGCACATATCCATATGGATTTTTTAATACAAGAATATTCTTCAGGTTGTATTCTCCTGAATCCGAAAGTTCATTAATAACGCATTCCCTGGCCAAAGTTTTTATGTGGATATTTGTAATATCTTCAATTGTGTCTGTGAAAGCAACTCTGTTCTCCTCGGTAATTTTTCTCAGATAACGTCTGAAACGGCTGTCCAGATAATCATCGTCAAGATAAGTGATTGATTTTGTATACAGAATATTGTGCTTGATTTTTTTCAGTAACGGTTTTAAAGCCATGAAGCCACTCCTCCATTTATAGTATATACAAGTGCGTTAATGTTACATAAATGTTACATATAGGTATATTTTAATGGATAATTTATCTAAATTCATGCATAATTTTTAATAAAATCTTGTCAATTTTGTGTCGTATGTCAATCATACTGCGATATATACATATTATAGTACAGTCCTTTCTCTTTTATGAGAGTATCATGCGTTCCCTTTTCTGCTATGGCGCCGTTATTCACAACCAGTATACAGTCTGCCTCACGTATAGTAGATAACCTGTGCGCAATTACAAAACATGTACGTCCTTTCATAAGGGCAATCATTGCTTCGGAAATATCTTTTTCAGTCCTTGTATCTACATTGGAAGTCGCCTCATCCAATATAAGCATCGAAGCATCGGCAAGCATAGCCCTCGCAATTGTAATAAGCTGTTTCTGACCTTTTGATATATTATTTCCATCCTCTGTAATCACCGTATCATAACCGTTTGGCTGGCTCATAATATATGAATGAAGCTTTGCTGCCTTAGCCGCCCTTATTATCTCCTCGTCTGTCGCATCTTCCTTTGCATACGCAATATTTTCCTTTATCGTGCCTCTGAATACCCATGTGTCCTGAAGAACCATTACATATGCCCTGCGGAGCGAATCCCTCTTAATATTCCTTATATCCTTTCCATCCAGAAGAATAGCTCCCTTATCAACATCATAAAATCTCATTAAAAGATTAATTATTGTAGTCTTTCCCGCGCCCGTCGCGCCTACTATTGCTATAACGCTTCCGGGGTTTGCAGTCATATTCATATTTTTTAAAACAGGTTTTTTCTTATCATATCCAAATGTAACATTTTTTACGCAGACTTCACCCTTAACATCTTTAAGCTCAACCGCATTTGCCGCATCCGCAGTTTCCTCTTTTTCATCCAACAGCCTGAATACCCTTTCGCCTGCCGCAAGCGCCGACATAAGCTCGTTATACATATTTGCAATTTCATTGATTGGTCCTGAGAATTTTCTCGAATACAAAACAAATGAAGATATCTGCCCTATCGAAGCCATATTATGCAGGTAAAAGAACGCTCCGGTAATCGCTACAAGCGCAAGCGACAGGTTATTTATAAAACCTACCCCCGGGCCAATAATCGTTCCATAATAATCCGCATCATAAAATGCGTCGGCAGCCGCCGTATTAATATCATCAAATCCTGATATAACTCCCTCCTCATGCGCGTACGCCTGTATGGTTTTATGTCCTGAAAACATCTCCTCGGTAAATCCGTTAAGCTCGCCGTATTTTCTGGAACGTTTGGCGAAAAGCGGTCTTGTTTTCTTTGTCATATACCGCGTATATATAATCGAGAACGGAATCGTTATAAGCGTACTGATAACAAGCTTCGGGCTTATATATACCATCATGCCGAAAGAACATACAACAGTAATAAAACTCGAAACAATCTGAACCACATCCGCAGACAGCGAAGTATTTATTACATCAATATCATATGAAACCCTGCTTATGATATCGCCAGTCTGGTTAGTATCATAATAACCTACCGGAATACGCGTAAGCTTGTCAAACACTTCTTTTCTCATTCTTCTTGCCACACGCCTGCCTATAACAATCATAATTGAGGAAAGCACATATGACATTATTACCGACAATATGTAAAACAATATCATAAGTCCTGCATAATAATAAACTTTATTAAAATTTACCCTGCCGTATCCCTTAGCTATTACATCTATTGCATTTCCTGAAAGTTTGGGGCCTAAAAGCGCAAAAATATTGGAAAATACCGAAAGAACCACTGCAGCCGCCGTAAGCGCCCTGTATTTAAACATGTACTTTACAAGACGTCTGACTGCGCCTTTCGCATCCTTAGGTTTATCTGTTTTGGTACTAAATGGCGGCATTTTCCCTCACCTCCTCATTCAAATGCGCCCATCTGCGACATATATATCTCTTTATATACGCTGCAATCATTAAGAAGCGACTCGTGCGTACCGAAGCCTATCATTTCGCCTTCTTCCAACACAAGTATATGTGTCATATCCTTAACCGAACTTACTCTTTGCGCAACCGTAATCCTTATGCTGTTACCATATTTCTTCCTGATATTATTTCTGATTATGGCATCGGTTTTATAATCAAGCGCGCTCGAAGAATCGTCAAATACAATTATTTCCGAATCGCCCGCCAAAGCTCTTGCAATAAGAAGCCTCTGTTTTTGTCCCCCGCTCAGATTCATTCCTTTTATCGCAACAGGATAATCCATATCAAACGAATCTATCATTGCCGCTTCTGCTGCCTCTTTTGCTTTATCTATACTTATTCCCCGTCCAAAATTAATGTTTTCGTAAAACGTATCGTTAAATATTGTGTCATTCTGAAAAACTATGCCGAATCTTTTCCTTATGTCGTATAAAGACATATTCATTATATCTTTCCCATGTATTCTTATGCTTCCTTCGCTTACGTCATAAAATGCAAGCAAAAGATTAAGCAGCGTTGTTTTTCCGCAGCCTGTAGAGCCTATAATACCTAAGGATTCGCCTTTTTTTACACAAAAGCTTATATTCTTTAAGCTTTCTGCGCTGTTTTTATCATATCTGAAACTTACATTATCAAATTCGATAACATTTTCATCATCATATTCTTCATAATCACCTGAAACATCGTTTTTCCTCTCCTGTTCAGGAACCGCAAGCACCATGCCTATACGGTCTGCCGAAGCGCCCGCCTTTGAATACTGTATAAATATTCTGTTAATACCCATTACCGCCTGAAGTATCATATTGAAATATGTAAGAAATGCAAGTATGACGCCCGGCTTCATATCGCCGGCATTAACCCTGTATGCGCCTATAACTACTATAAGCGTAAATCCTATATTTAAAAACAGGTTCATAAGAGGATTAGGAAGCGCCATCATCATACCTGCGCGGATATCCGTATCCGTAAGAATCTTATTTGCATTAGAAAAACGTTTCTTCTCATATTCTGACCTTGAAAGCGCCCTTATAATTCTGACTCCGGTAATATTTTCCCGCAAAATCCTTACCACATTATCAAGTTTTGCCTGTACATTTCTGAAAACCGGAATACCTTTAGCCGAAACAAATACTGCCACAAATATCATAACCGGTATCATACATAAGAGCACCACCGAAAGACGTATTTCCATTATTCCCGCTATCAAAAGACCGCCTGTAAGCATTATCGGTGCGCGCACCCCTATCCTCTGTATCATTCCTATAAAACTCTGTACATTATATGAATCCGAGGTCATTCGTGAAATAAGAGACGGCAAAGAGATTTCGTCAAATCCGGTTCCCGTAAGATATATTGTTTTTCTGAACAAATCTTTTCTAAGCGTATATATTGAAGACCTTGCCGTAAACGCTGCCAGCCTGTTTGCCGAAACATTCATTGCGCGCACAAGCAGAGCGAGTATTACCATAATAATCCCTGCTATTATCACATGTATTATCTGCTTTTTGGGAGCGGCTTCATCAATCATATATTCAAGCATATACGGTATCAGAAGTTCCAGTATAACCGCTGCAAATTTGAGAAATACAGTAAATATTACTTTGGCTTTATACGGTTTCATATATTTAAGCATTAGTTTCATGTTGTCTTACGCCCTTTTCTTTTTTATTACCCTAATCCGACAAATATACAAACAAACATTTTAATTCTAGCGTATATTTACTAATTTATCATTAAAATTATATTATAAAACAATTCGCATGGCTTATATTTTTATAATATATGCACCATTATGCCTCCTTTTCTACATTTAACGACTTTACATTTATAGCAAATCTGTTATTATGAGAATTGGAGGTAGAATATAATGGGAATATCTAATGTGATTTCTTTACTTGGCGGCGTTGCCCTGTTCCTGTTTGGAATGTCCGTAATGGGCGAAGGGCTTAAAAAGGTTGCAGGTAACAGACTTGAAATTATACTATGGAAACTTACCAACAACCCAATAAAAGGAATACTTCTTGGCACTGCCGTAACCGCCGTTATACAGAGTTCTTCGGCAACTACAGTCATGGTTGTCGGTTTCGTCAACTCCGGAATGATGAAAGTTGCTCAGGCAATAGGAATAATCATGGGCGCCAATATCGGAACCAGTATAACCGGATGGATATTGTGCCTGTCTTATATAAATACGGATGCAAGCGGGGTTGCAAGCATTTTATCGACGGCTACATTATCGGCGATTATAGCGATTATAGGCATAATACTGAGAATGTTCTGCAGCAAAATGACTACACGGCACCTTGGCAATATATTTCTCGGTTTCTCCGTCCTCATGTTCGGTATGCAGACTATGAGCGCTGCCGTTGCGCCTCTTAAAGACAGCGAGGCATTTATGAGTACCCTGACCGCTTTTTCTAATCCGATTCTTGGAATACTCATAGGTATTCTTATAACAGCAGTCCTGCAAAGCGCCTCGGCTTCTGTCGGAATACTCCAGGCGCTTACAATTACCGGGGCAATCAACTTTTCGACCGCCCTTCCTATTATAATGGGTATGGGCATCGGAGCTTCCGCGCCTGTACTTCTTTCAGCCATAGGAACTAATACAAACGGTAAAAGAACCGCTTTTATATATTTGTTTAACGACTTATTCGGTACGATAATCTGGGCGACAATATTCTATACCGTCAACGCTTTCGTACACTTTGGTTTCATGGACATGCCTATGGACCCGGTATGGATTGCACTTATAAACACCATTTTCCGTACGGCAACCATGCTTGCCCTGAGTCCGTTTATAGGCAAACTCGAACAGCTTGTATGCTTTATTTTCAAGGAAAATCCTGAAGAACTTGAAGACATCCAGGAAATCGACCAGCTTGAAGAACGTTTTATCGCCCATCCCGCCCTTGCTATTGAACAGAGCCGTCAGGCCGTATGCTCAATGGCAAAAAAAGCGCGTAAAAATGTGGCGCGTTCAATATCGCTTCTCTCTGACTATGATAAAAAACACTATAGTAAAGTATATTCCAAAGAGGAAATTATTGATAAATACGAGGACAAGCTCGGAACATATCTTGTAAAAATTACCGGAGTTGAACTTAAAGAAAGCCAGACAAGGGAAGTTTCGCTTATATTGCATACACTCGGCGACTTTGAACGCATAGGCGACCACGCCGTAAACATTGCGGACCTTGCAAATGAAATCCATGACAAAAAGATTAAATTCTCAAACGACGCCATACGTGAACTTAAAGTATTAAAACGTGCGGTAAATGATATACTCGACCTGGCAATAGACGGATATATCGAGAATGATATGAGCATGGCTTATAAGGTAGAACCGCTTGAGGAAGTCGTAGACCACCTGTGTTATGAACTTAAAGCGCGGCATATACACCGTGTACAGTCAGGGCACTGCACCCTTAACCAGGGATTCATATTTAACGACCTGCTTACGAATTATGAAAGAATAGCCGATTACTGTTCAAATATTGCGGTTGCAATGATTGAGCTGCAGTCAGATGTATTTGATACGCACGAATATCTTAACGCGCTTAAAGATAACTCCGTAAAAGAAATAGATAACGCTGAATTTAAAAAATACTTTGAAGAATATAAAACCCGGTATTCAATATGATACCGGGTCCTTTTTTTCTTTATATTTATAACGTCTGTTTATTATAACGTCTTTTCGGCAGCCAGATGATACAGTCTTGCTTTATAATCACCATGTTCAGGCTTTACCGGAAGCCCCATATTCATAAGCACATCACCGGGCATACTGCTATCCGTTTCGTCTATATGGTATATGACATCTTCCAAAAGGCCGTCAAGCTTAATCGTCGGCGCCGGCATGGCAGCCACCGTCTTTACCTGTACATATGTTACAAGCGCTTCTTTCTTATCTTTTGACACTACCATATAACAATCATACCTGTTATTAATCGAATACGATGCAAGCCTGTAATAATCGCCCTCCCTTACAAGGTCGTTGTACTTATGATACATTTTTGTCTGTTCCGATATCTGCTCCCTCTCCCTTTCATCAATCTTAGTAACATCAAGTTCATAACCAAAGGTTCCCGCAAGGGCAACGATTCCTCTTGTTTCAAACGGGGTCGTCCTTCCAACGCTGTGATTAGGACAATCCGTAACATGCGCCCCCATCGTAGACAGAGGATATATGAGCGCAGTTCCTTCCTGTATCGACAATCTGTCTATCGCATCTGCATTATCAGAACACCATATCTGAGGGCTGTAATATAACATACCCGGATCATAACGTCCCCCGCCGCTCGAACAATTTTCAAGCAGGATATATGGGAACTCCGTTACAAGCCTCTCCTGCAGTTCATATACGGCAAGCATATACCTGTGATATACTTCACCCTGCCTGTCGGCAGGAAGTCCGGCGCTTGCAACATCAGTAAGAGCCCTGTTCATATCCCACTTAATATATTCTACGTTTGCGCTTCTCAATACTTTTGCCATACTGTCAAATATATAGTCGCGCACTTCTTTTCTTGTCATATCTAACACCATCTGGCTCCTTGCAAGCGCACCGTCCCTGCCCGGTATATGCAATGCCCAGTCAGGATGGGCCCTGTACAGTTCAGAATCAGGACATACCATCTCGGGTTCAAACCACATTCCGAATTTCATGCCCATTTTATTCACTTCGTCAACAAGATATTTAAGTCCGCCTTTTATCTTATCTTCATTTACAAACCAGTCTCCTAAAGCCCTGTTATCGTCAAATCTGTTGCCAAACCATCCGTCGTCAACTACAAGCATTTCTATTCCATGTTTCTTTGCTTCCCGGGCTATTTTAAGAAGTTTATCCGTATCAAAATCAAAATATGTGGCTTCCCAGTTATTAATAAGTATCGGTCTTTTAATATTCCTATATTTTCCCCGTATCAGATGGTTTCTGTACAAATCGTGGAAGTTCCTTGTCATCTTTCCAAGTCCAGCATCAGAATACACCATGACCGCTTCGGGCGCGGTAAACTCCTGCCCGCTTTCGAGCTTCCAAGCAAAATTATAAGGATTAATACCCATAACCATACGCACCATATCATTACTTGTACGCTCGCACTGCGCTTCATAATTACCCGAATATACAAAATTCATCGCATAAACATCGCCTGTTTTCTGTGTAGTATTTTCTGAAACAAGGGCAATAAACGGATGATTCTGATGTCCCGAAACCCCTCTTTCCGAAAATACGCCGCATCTGCCATACCCAAGCTTCTGCCTTTGTATGCTTCTTTCCCTTCCCCATGCGCCATGCAGCGTAATCACTTCGTAATTATCATTCACTGCGTCAAGACATGCAGACAGCACTTTGGTCAGCATGACTTCTTTATTACCGGTATTTTTTACCCTGACGCTTCTCGTAATAGCGTCAACGTCTTCAAAAACCGAATACAATAAAGTTATTTCAACACCTGCATGAGAATCTCCAAGTATAATTTCAAGCGTCGTACAGCTTTCTTCGTCTGCAAAAGTTGCCGGAAGTCCGCAAAGTTTTGGTTTTCCCTTATATATATCATGTGATATATATAAGGGTTCAAGCGCGCTGTATCCTTCCTCAGTCCTTATCTCGATACAATGTTCCCTGAAATCGCCGCATCCCCCTGCAGGATACTCCATAGCATTGCCGTCCATAAACCACAATTTATTCTTAAAATTAATCTGCGGCATACCGACGGGATTATTTTCACCTCTTAATTTTTTCCCGTAATAGATATGTACAAGGTGTCCCAAATCACCTTCAATCCCCATAATATAACTTGTAGTATTTGTATCAAGCTTAAATATGCGCTGCTCCTTATTAAATAAAATCCCCATTTTCAATCTCCTTGTGTTTTTTCATATTTGCTTTTGTACATAATATTGTAACCTTAAATACAATTCAATGGATTTATGTTATATGAATTAGTCGTGATGTTCATTTTCATACGCAAAAGTAAGATTTGGAATCCGCAGACTAAGCCCTAAGGCTGACGTAACCATACGGATTTTCTCATTTACCGCAAGCATAATACTTGGAAGGTATTCCTTTTGGAGAACTTTATCAAGATTATCAATATAACTGCTTACCGTAACCGGAGTATTAGTCTGAATTTCAAGCGAAATTCTTTCTTCCTCCGGCTCTACAGCCTGAAAAGTAACTTCAAATACTGCCGATAACGGCGCCGCCATATTAAGCTTTACTTTTGCATGAGTTTTAACCTCCAGCCTGACAGGTTTTGCCGTAACAGCCATAAGCATATTGCTATATTTCATTTCCTTTATCGCCGTCTGGTTAATACTTATCTGAACGTTACCCATTTTGTCTTCCCCCAATTAATTTTATGTCTGTTATATTCTTATCTCCCACCGAGCATACTGCGGCCCTGTAACCGCATAAATCATATTCCCTGAAAATAAAATCCCGTCTGTCGCCGTCCGGGCTGCGCAAAAGTTTTAACCCTCCGTCATATAGGCTGCCATCCTCTCTGTCAGGCACAAACACTGCATTCACAAACGCATCCCCTATACCCACTCCAAGGGCTTTTACATAGCTTTCCTTTAACGTCCAGTATCTGTAAAAAAGCTTTGCCGCCTCATTATCGTCCGCGCAGGCTATTATCCTTTCATATTCTTCGCGCGAAAAAAATCTCTTTGCAATAATATTTTTACTGCCCAGATTTTCCTGCACGTCCGCCCCTACAGGCACATTTGCCGCCGCACACATGACGTACTTTCCGGAGTGTGAAATATTAAAATGTATATCTTTATACTCTTTAAGCCGTGGTTTCCCATATTTTCCACACTCGATTTCTACGGTTTTTTCTCTCAGGCCATATTCCCTTAATGCCTCGTCCAAAACTGCAGACACTCCCAGATTCACTATCGCCTTACTATGTATATCTTTACCGTACACACATAAAGCCGGCCTTCTTTTATCAGACGCCCGTTCATTTCTGTACATATATTCTTCTTTGCTGTTAAGATTATTCAAATCATATAAATACGCTTTTACCATACATATAATTCTACATATTTATCATTTAAAAGTCTACATAAAAATAATTCCAATGCACAAAAACGTAGCTATGGCACAGGTTTCCCTGTGCCATAGCCCTTTTGGAAAAATGATTATAAAATATCTTCACCTATAATATAAATATTATTGGCGCGATATCAAATTAATTATTTGTCACTTTCGCTTGCAAGAAAATTGTACACTAATGCTGCAAGTACTCCTCCTATAAGAGGTGCAACTATAAATACCCATACACTCGACAGCGCTTCCCCGCCAACAAATAACGCCGGACCGAAGCTCCTTGCCGGATTGACACTGGTACCGGTAAAACTGATTCCCAGTATGTGTACAAGCGTAAGTGACAAGCCGATTACTATACCGGCAACTGCACTATTATCTGTCTTGGATGTTACGCCAAGAACTGCAATAACAAATACAAATGTTAATATAATTTCAATAATAATGGACGGTATTATTTCACCATTATACAGGGCGTTAGCGCCTAAACCGCTGTCCCTGCCTGCAAATGCCATAAGCGCTGCCGCACCGGCCGTAGCACCTATAAACTGAGCAACTACATAACCTACAAAATCAGTTACACTCATCCTTTTGCTGATAAGCATTGCAATTGAAACCGCCGGATTTATATGACATCCCGAAACATTTCCGATGGAATATGCCATTGCTACAATAACCAGTCCGAATGCTAATGCCGTAAGCAGATATCCTGTATCCTCACATCCTACAACTGCAGCAGTTCCACAAGCAAAAAATACCAACACGAATGTACCAATTAACTCAGCTACATATTTTTTGCATGCTTCCATAAGACCTCTCCCTTTCGTTTTTAATATTATCACATTTATTTTTGTTTGTAAAGTATTATATGAAATTTTTATAATTTATAATTTTATATACTATCTGTTGCAATTATGCAAGCGCAGCCGTAACGATTGCCATCGAATAAACTTCCGCCGCATTACATCCTCTTGAAAGGTCGTTAATCGGTGCATTAAGCCCAAGAAGTATCGGGCCGTACGCATCAAATCCCCCAAATCTCTGCGCTATCTTATAACCTATATTACCTGCATTTATGTCAGGGAATATAAATGTATTCGCATGACCTCCTACATCTGAATCAGGACATTTGGAACGCGCAACTCTCGGCGCAACCGCCGCGTCAAACTGTATCTCACCTTCCATTGGAATATCGGGTGCTTTCTCCTTCGCTTTCCTGCACGCATTACGCATCTTTTCAACTGTTTCGCCTTTTCCCGAACCCAGCGTCGAATAACTTAAAAATGCCACCTTGGGGTCTATTCCAAATGTTCTGGCACATTCTACTGCCTCAAGTGAGATTTCCACAATTTCGTCTTCGGTCGGATTAATATTAATTGCGCAGTCCGCCATTGCAATAACTTCATTATTTCCCGTAGCCCGTTCCCTTACCAGTATGAAACATGAAGAAACAATATTCTTGCCCGGCTTTGCCTTAATGAGCTGAAGCGCCGGTCTTACGGTATCCGCAGTTGAATATGTAGCTCCGCCAAGAAGCGCGTCCGCTTCACCCATTTTTACAAGCATTGTTCCAAAATAATTTGACTTTTTAAGAATCTTTTCGGCATCCTCAGGTGTAACGCCTTTACTTTTTCTCAGTTCGCAGAACAGTTCAATCATTTCATCCATTCTGTCATACTTTTCAGGGTCTACAACCGTAATGCCGTTAATATTAAATCCGCTGTTAGCGGCAGCCTTGAAAACTTCTTCCTCGTTACCTATTAAAACAGGGGTTAAAAAGTTACTTGCAAGAAGCCTCGATGAAGCTTCAAGTATTCTATTATCAGTACCTTCGGGAAAAACTATTTTTTTAGGATTTTCCCTAAGAATATTAATAAGTTTTCCAAACATCAGTATATCCTCCTAAAAATATTCTACTAGGCTTAGGATACTATTTTTTCCAGAAAAAATCAATAGAATTTTTATATTTTATCTATAACGGGTTTCAATCGTTTTGCTATAACAGCCGTAACGACGCACAGCATAATATCTTTCGGAATTATAAGCAGGAAACAGTAAAGAATTACCTGCATTACCCCAATCGGCGTATCAATGACATAATTACATATTGCGTAATAATAAACCATACCGACAAAATATACGATAATTACGCCGATGAAATTAGACAATATAAGCCAGCCAAGCTTATAATCCTTTCTCATTTCCACCATTTTCCCCGTTACAAACGTACCTATAACGTAACCGGGTATATATCCAAAACTAGGCTTAAATATATACCATATGCCTCCCCCTTCGGTAAAGACAGGCAGACCTATAAGCCCGAGAACCATATAAAGCGCCACGCTTATTGCTCCCCATTTGCCTCCAAGCAGCATTGCCGCAAGCATCGTAAAAAAGAACTGCATTGTAAATGGTAAAAACGGCAGCGGCACTTTAATAAATGTTCCCACCACAATAAGAGTTGTAAACATTGCGCATAAAATAAGTTTTTTTGTCGTCTGAGCCTGTTTCATAATTATAATCCTCCTTACGTTGTCCAGTATAAAGTATCAGAAAAAAAAGCTATTGTCAACCATTTTTATTTTTAGGTTGACAATAGCTTTTTTTATAACTTTATTTATTATCAGTCAAACGCTTCAATAAAACTGTAGTAAGCAGGTTTGGCGTCATATATCGTTTCATCAAATAACAATGGATGATTGTTGCCGCTGCTGCTGTAACCTCCGCGCCACGAAACCGCATCACACAGTCCCCACCATGTAATTCCGGTTATTCCATGCTTTCTTTGCTGGATATCCCGAAGGCCTTTCATAATCGCCGACACATATTCAGCCTGCTTTTCATATGTCTGGTTTGAATCGTTTGGAGCAATGCCGATATCAAGTTCGGTAATCTGTACGTTAAAACCAGAATCGATAAATTTCTCTACGGTGTTAAGATACTGCTGCGTCGTCGGAAAAGTAACGCCCAGATGGCTCTGCATACCAACTCCGTCACATATTTTTTTTTCTTCATTTATATAATTAATCATCTCAATGATTTTATCGCGGCAGTCATAGTATGTATTATAATCATTATAAATAAGCGTTACTTTGTCATTAATGCCATATTCGGTAAGACAGTCGTATGCAATCTGAAAAGCGAGTTTTATATACCCGGGCCTGTTTTTAAGGACGGACCTGTTGCCGTATACCGCAGACCAGTTACCGTTTGTCCCGCCATTATATTCATTATTATGCATATATTCATTGGCTACGTCCCATGTATATAAAACATCTCTATATGCTCCGCCGTCAAGGGTATATATATGGTGCATAATACTTCTTATATACATTTCAAGCCTTGCATTCATCGTGTCCTTATCAACATATCCGGCTGACCCGTTATAATCCTTCCTGAAGAAAAACTCAGGCGTCTGGGAATGCCACACCAGCGTATGCCCCCGCAGTTTAAGTCCGTTTTCCTTTGCAATCCTAAGCACGCCGTCTATTGTGGAAAAATGCAGTTCAGGCACAGTTGACTCTTTATAATTGTCAGGTATTACATAATCGGAAGTCCTTCGCCTTGCTTCCTCCGTACTTATAAATCTGGCGTTCCATGAACCCAGTATCGCATCGGGCTTCATTTCATTTTCAAGTGAAATGCTTGAATAATTCTCTTTAATATAATTAAGCGTATCAGACTGTCTTAACTGACTGTAATTGACGCAGCTGCCTATATTGCCAAACACGGGGTCAACCACGCTTTTCATACTTACAAGCGGCTGCGCATCCTTTGTAGTCCACATGTGTATCGTAAGCCCCTTTTCCCAGCTTACCGTACCATGTAAAGGTGCGCTCTCCACCCATTCATAATCTTTACAGTCAGTAATTATTACAGGCTCCGTAACCATGCCGTTGTCATCTATACCGTTATTCTCAACATATATCCGGCACGGTCTTCCTTTTGCATCCGTTCCCGAAAGGATGTATCTTGCAGAAAGCGTTTCTATCTGTCCCTGAAACCTGAGTCTGGTATCAACACTGTCGGCAACAACATTTCCATTAAAATTATGACACTCCCCACGGCCGCCGAAATGTATCATTGTAGCGCTTCCCGCATTACCCGTTACGGAATCTGAACCGCCGATATCAATATAAAAAGTAAATATTTCTCTTGTATAATCTTTAGTTTCATCAGGTCTTACCACTTTGGGCGGGGTATTTTCCTTTGTGCTTTCCTTATCCCACATATAGCTTATAACTTTTTTACCCGACGCATTAACCCGCTCTACGCTTTTTATGTCCGCCTTTTCAATCCATGACAGTTCATCGCTGTCAGTAAGAAGAACCAGTCCGTCTTCACTATCCTGTATAAATATGCTGCAGGATTTTCCGGCGCTGTCGGTACCTGATAAAATATATCTTGCGCAATGCGTTGTACTTCCATCCGCATATGTCTTTTTTACATCCGAACTTTCTTTATAAACTTCACCGTTAAAGTATTTGCCCGAAACGCTCCCCGTAAAATACTGCATATCCACTCTACAGGTATTTCCATCTACGGTTTCCACATTCCCATTATCAACCGTAACGCTGAAAAGTTCCGTTGAATATCCGCTTTCAGGTTTTACCAGCTTAAACGCATTAAGCGCAAAATTGTAAAATCCCGGGTCATACACCCCGTCGGAATGTCCCGAAGGGTACTCTGAATATATATGCGGAACTCCTCCGGCAGTAAGCGCATTGTGATATCTTGTAGGCTCATCGTGTACGACCGAATCATATATTCCATGGCATACCTGAATAAATGTATTATTGATATATTGTTCAGGTAACGTTATTACTTCGCCATTTGTTCCGGGAACGGTAAGAAGGCCGTCCTCGCTTTTGCCCACTTCGGGATTGGTATACGGAAGCAGTCCATATGCAGGACAATATCCTCCGATATATCCGAACATATCCGGTCTTGAAAGGCCGATATAAAGAGCTTCCCTGCCTCCCATTGACCAACCGCATATTCCGGTATTCTCACGTCCTGTCTTAACAGAAAAATTCTTTTCCATATACGGCATAAGATTATTTATAAGTTCTTCCCTGAAATCGTCATAGTGCTTATAATTTTCATTTGAATGTACGTCTTTTTCAGGCTCATCCGATACCCGTATTCCCGGGAATACTATTATCATATCTTCGCATTTGCCCTCTGCCCTGAGGTTAGCAAATATTCTTGCAATGGAGCTTCCGTTAATATCTGTTCCAAACATCTCTTTGGTACATGCAATTCCATGCAGCATATATACGACAGGATATTTTTTAGCCGTACTGTATTCCGGCGGCAATACTACGTTAGCGCTTCTGTATGATTTCGTTATATCAGAATAATAACTTATGCTCCTAAACTCACCATATGCTACCGAATCCTTCTTTTCCTTAAAATCAGAAGGTATATCTTTTACTATTGTTGCTTTATCGGCAACGCTCTGCAGGGATTCCCCGTCAAGAAATTCCACAGATTTTATTTTTATTGTCCTTACCGCTTCGCCCCAGTTAATATTGACCAGTTTAACGGCAGTAATACAATCTCCGGAATAATCGCTTCCCACTTTATATGTTACCGTGTTGTATGCCGATACAGCTTTCAGGCTGTCAACCTCATGCTGTCCTGCCGCCGTCTGACCGGTGCCGTCGGTAAATTTATTATCAAAAAGATATGTGTTTATATCGCCGTCGCTTGTATAGGTAATTTTTACTGCTTTACAGTTATTTGTTTCTTTTAAAGGATTTTTAATTATTATTGCCTTAAATGCAGGCAGCGTAACCGTACAGGAATTATCGTTCGTATTTGTTTCGATTTTAGTATCGGCGTCTTCTCCGTATACCAGCTCCCTGTTATTAAAATCCGACGCCGTAACGGTATTATCAACCTGTTCCTTATATCCCGAATGAGAAAATACAACCGAGGTTATCGTGACAGTTGCAGGCGCATTACCCAGAGTATCGTTGCCTGTATTATTAAATAAGAGGCACTTGTTGACATACCAGGCGTTTGTCGTATCACGTCCGCTTATGGTTGCCGTATATACGCCTGATGAAGGATTTAAAAATAACCCATTCCATGCTACTACATCTTCCGAATCTTTATCGCCGTCTTTTCTCCAAAGACCGCATCCATATCCTTCTCCTACATTTTTAGCGTCCTTATATGTAATTGTCACAGTGTCAAAATTATTTTCCAACAAATCGACAGGCACAATAAATGCAATTCCGCTATACTGCTGTTTTACCTGTATTGTAACTGAACCGTCGCTGTTTAACTCATATGATGCATTACCCTGAACGCTTAACGTATCGTTACTGAGTTTAAGTGAGTATGGCGCAGAATAATGATCGAGCATATCCGAAGGCGGAGTAGGTTTAGGGGTTTCGCCCGGTTTCAGCGTCGGCGTAGCCGTAGGTTTCTGTGTCGGCGTAGCCGTAGGTTTCTGTGTCGGCGTAGCTGTAGGCTTCCGTGTCGGCGTAGCTGTAGGCTTCCGTGTCGGCGTAGATATAGGTTTCTGTGTCGGCGCAGACGTAGGTTTCTGTGTCGGCGCAGATGTAGGTTTCTCTGTCGGCGCAGATGTCGGTTTCTCTGTCGGCGCAGATGTCGGTTTCTCCGTCGGTTCAGACGTAAGTTCAGGTTCCGGCGTAACTGTCGGTTCCTGTGTTGAAGTTATACCGGGGGTTTCTGCGGATTCCGTCGGGGAAACAGAAGGTTCTGCCGTTTCCGGCACTCCCGTTACGCCTTTATCATTATCTGCAGACGGCACATAAACGTCTCCCCCATTATTTTGGGGCATAACACTGCTTCCTTTAATGTCGTCCATATCGGAAACGGCGTTCTTATTACGGACCCTGACTTTACATTTGAGCTTCCTGTCCGGTAAAATTGCCCATACTTTTGCTTTACCGGTTTTCTTAGCCGTAACCTTTCCCTTCTTTGTTACTTTTACGATTTTCTTTTTGCTGCTTTTCCATTTAACTTTGCCGGTGAAATGCCTGACTTTAAGCTTATACGATTTTCCAACAGTTAAATTAAGCCTCGTCTTATTCAGCTTTACCTTATGCGCTGCATACGTGCCGCCTTCCGGAACATATACGCTGCATATTACTATAAGCAGGCTCAGAAACAATACAAATATCCTTTTTCTCATAATGCAGCTCTCCTTTTTATTTTATTTATTGCATAAATACTTTTCATATTCATCAACATAACCCATGTCGTCACACATCTCATAAAGCGGTATTATTTCATTAATAATCTGCGCAATCAGATTATTTTTGGACAGGTTAAGTTCCATAAGGGATATTGCCCTTCCGCTTATTTCTTCCGGAAAAGAAGTCGTAAACAGATTAAGCCCTATTCCCACTATAACATGTTCAATACAGCCTGTTTCAAGTCCTGCCACCGCCTCCGTAAGTATCCCTCCGGCTTTTTTACCCTTATAATATATATCATTAATTCCTCTTATTTCCAAATCTGCGTCCGTATTATTTTTTATTGCGCGTACAACGGCAACTGCAGCTTTTTTAGTAAAATTTTTAGGCTCGCTTATAGCTCCCGACAATTTAAATACAAGCGACATATATATACCGCCCCGCGGAGAATAAAAACTCTTTCCATATCTTCCCCTGCCCTGTTTCTGTTCTTCCGCAACAATCAGCATATTCCCCGTTTCATTATCATCTGCAAGCCGTCTTTTAGCCTCATTATTTGTAGAGTCTATGCTGTCAAGCGCAAATATCCTTATATCCCGGTAATCCGGATACAGCGCCATCCTTATAGCCTGCCCTGACAATATATTGTTATCCGAAACAAGCCTGTACCCTTTATTAGTTACAGACGATATCTCATATCCTTCTTCTTTAAGCGCTTTTACGGCTTTCCATATGGCATTCCTTGATACCCCGTATTTTTCCGCCAGTGACTGTCCCGATATGGCGGTATCTCCGTTTTCAATAAGTTCGCCTAATATCATGTCTTTTAACATAGCACTGTCCTTCTTATAACAATCAACACCATTTACATACTGTAACGACAAATCTTCCTTTTGCCGTTGTCTTCTCAACGCCCATATATTCAAATCTTCCAAATCCCCGTACTGTCACGATATCATTTATTTTTACAGCACGGCCCGCGCTCTCACATAAAAATCCGTTAATATATATCCGTCCGCTTTTAATCAGCGCCGCCGCTTTCCCACGGGACAGTTTATACGCCGCTGATACAAGCGCATCGACTCTTTCCGATGCGGCATGACACTTCTCCGTTATACGGTTATCCATAAAATCCGGCAGAGTATCCGCTACGCTGCACATCACAAAAGTATGTTTTACCTTCTCGAGGTTATCCGTTATATAAGACGACATACTCTGCGCGCAGAACATATATGCAACATTATCTTTAAGATAAATATCGCCCGTATTAGACCTGTCTGTCCCGAGATTAAGCACCGCTCCCAGGACGTCCCTGTGTGAAAGCCTGTCTGCGTATTTCTGCATACGTGGTTTTATTATAACACAATCAATCGGAAATTCATATTCATATCCAAAAAGTTCACTGCTCCCAAAAGCCGCCATACATCTTTCGCATCCGTCCATACCGCCATAAAGCATATACGGCATGTCTTTTATATCTCCGTCCGATGCAAACAGCTTTTTCAGCAGGCTTATCTGCGCAATTCCCAAAAACCCGGTGCATGTATAATAATTCCCCGCATATGCCCGCTGCGCAAGCTCTTTAAATCTTTTTACAATAATATCTTCCTCATTCATATATTTATTTCCTTATCGAGAGAAAATGAATAAAGTATCATTTCCTTTACCTGTCTGCCGGTCGATTTCTCTATCGCTGATTTATAACAATCCATCTGCGCACGATACCGCTTTATAAGTTTTTTTTCCTCACCTGCAGACAACCTGTCCGTCTTGTAATCAACAAGCACCATCTGTCCGTCTTCTTCAAAAAACGCATCGATTATTCCCTGTACAAGAATTATTTCTTCGCTGTCCGTATCAGGATATATATCTTTTGCGCGCATACCCATTACAAAAGGCTGCTCCACATAACATAGTCCTTTTTCCTGCGCATCCTTCATACGCTTTGCAAGCGGACTTCTGCAGAATGAAAGAATTTTTTTCACGGATACTATCTTTCCGCTTATTACATTTTCCGGCAGGATTCCCTTTTCTATAAGTTTGTCCGCAAGCTTTATTATATCCTTTTCTTCCTTTATCTCCACAAGATTAATATGTTCCATAAAACTATGGTATATTGTTCCCCTGCGTGTACGTGTTATATTTTCATCCGCATCTTCTTTCGCAAATTCAGGTATATATTCAGGTTTCTCCGCTTCCGCCCATACCGCATTCACTGTTTCCTCATCAACAATTTCCGCTGCGCGGCGTTTTATTTCAGACACTGAAACTTTCGATACAAGTCCTGCATCTTTCTCATACGGGTATCTGTATTTTTCTTCTTTTTCCACATAGTCGGCAAATTCACTGTTTTCAGATTTCTGCAATCCGGCATTTATAAGCATATCTTTTATAGCCGCATTCCCCGAAAGGCGTTCCCCCTCCTGTATCTGCGCTTCCGAAAGTCCGTATATTTCAAATTTCATCGGGGCGTACCCATTAAAACCGCCTTCCGCATTATCTCCGTACGGAAATGACGGATGTATCATAAAACATGGAGTAAGCCACATATAATATGAAACCTTCCCACCTGCCATATCCGCATATGAATACCTTTTCCTTTTACTCTTTTCAAATAACTTTCCGATATCGGGCACTGTTCCGGTAAGAATAAGTTTATTCTTAGCCCTCGTAAATGCAACATACAGCACCCTTAATTCCTCTCCTAAACTGTCGTCAATTACCCTGCGGGATATTGCCTTTTTAATAAGAGTCCTGTACCTAACTCTTTTTTCAATATCCAGATAGTCAATACCCGGTCCTGCGTCGGAATGTATAACTATATTTTTATTAACGTCGGACAGATTTGGCTGCTTTCCCATTCCCGCAACAAATACTACAGGAAATTCAAGACCTTTGCTTTTATGTATGCTCATTATTTTTACCGCGCCGTTTCCTGACTCATCTGTCCCCATCTCTCCAAAATCAATTTCAGCGCTTTTCATTTTTTCAATATATTCCAGAAAGTCAAACAGGCTTCTCTTATCCGTTCCTTCAAATCCTGCCGCCTTATCAATTAACATACGTAAATTTCCCACACGTCTTTCTCCCTGCGGCATCACTTCCATGTTCAGGAAAAAATCATTTATTCCATATATTTTTTCAATAAGTTCGTAAACTCTCACATACGGCGCATCATTCCTGAGGTTTTCAAGCATTTTAAGGAAATTTCCGCACTTTACTGAAAGCATTCCGCCGCTGTTATCCTGCGCCTTACTGCATACTGCGTCAAATAAATCACATTTTTTTCTCCCCGCCCTTATCGCTGCAAGCTCGTCGTCGGTAAATCCCCCAAATACCGACCTCAATACGGCGGCCAGCGCAATATCCTGATGCGGATTATCGACAATTTTTAACATCGATAGAGTAAGCTGTATTTCCCTTGCAGAAAAATATCCCGTATGCTCGTCTGCCGATACCGGAATCTGTTCTTCCATAAGCGCCTCGGTAAATTCTTCGGACCACCCTTTCATGCTCCTTAAAAGAATAACTATATCATCATATACGACAGTTCTTTTAATCCCGCTGTGCGCATCGACAATCTTTATTCCCGTTTCCGGGTCGGTAATCTGCTTTATTCTGGCGGCTATACAAGACGCCTCCAGTTTACGTTTATTATATTCCGTTCCCTTAATACCTTCCTCCGAAACATATATTACCTCAACTTCATCGCCGCAATATTTATGCGGCTTTGGTACTTCATATTCAAACTCATGGGTTTCGTCATATTCAATTTTGCCAAGTTCTTTTTTCATGATATGGGAAAAAATAAAATTAACCGTTCCAAGTATGGCGGGACTGCTTCTGAAATTACGTTTCAGCATTATTCTCTGATGCAGGCTGTCTTCATCCGTATATGCGTTTTTTTTACTTTCAAATATCTCAGGTTTTGCAAGACGGAATCCATATATACTCTGTTTTACATCTCCAACCATAAATACGTTCGGCTCTCCGTCTTCCTCCCTTGATATTAATGATATAATCGTCTCCTGTACTTCATTAATATCCTGATACTCATCTACAAGTATATAACGGTACTTCTCCCTTATTTCCCTTGCCGCCATACCGTCTTTATCCTGAAGTATCTCAAGCGCATAATGCTCAATATCGTTAAAGTCCATCACATTATTTTCACGTTTTTTACTGATGAACCTTTCCCTGTATTCCGCCGCAGTATCACATAGTCCGTCTATAATCTCCCTGCATTCTTTAAGCTCTGCGCAAAAAATTTCAGCGTCTTTATAATAATAACCTTTAATTAATTTATTTATCCTGTCCTTTGCCGTATCGCGCAATGATTTTATTTCATCCTTGAGCATTTTTTTATCTGTACTTTTTACAGACGGAAAACGTCCAAAGACAAACTCCCGCAGTTTTCTGTTATATTCCGAGTATGTATTGCATTTTAAAACTTCACATATGTTTTCTCTTTCTTCCCCCAGAAATACATACACCTTATCCAAATCAGGTTCGCATCTGCACATATCCATAGCTTCGCTTAACAGTTCCTCCGCGCTTTTAAGTATCGCTTCCGTATAGGACAACAGACCTGACCTTATAAGCCATGCAGATTTATCCATTTCCTCCACTTCATCCGCCGAATACAGTTGTTTACACTGCATAAGCCACTCATACGGCCACGGATGGCTTTCAGCATTTTTATACATATCGGCTATCGCATCGCCTGCCGCACTATCCTGCTTACCCGGAGCCAATGCTTCTGTCATATGTATAAATTCGGGACTTTTTTCGCTGTATTTTTCTTCAAGCAGTTCTTCAAGAGTTTCCCTCATCATAAGTTTTATTTCCTGTTCGTCCCCTATCCTGAACGACGGGTCAATACCTATAGTATAAAAATAATTACGTATGATATTAAGACACAGGCTGTGAAGCGTAGTTATCTGCGCATGCGGCAGAAGGGCTATCTGCCGTCTTATGTTATTGTTATCGCCCTTTCCCATCTGCGCGGAAAGTTTCGCTTCAATACGTTCCCGCATCTCGGAGGCTGCGGCCCGCGTAAACGTAACCACAACCATCTCATCTATATTTACAGGATTATCTGCATCAAGGATAAGCTTCAATATCCTCTCTGTCAGGACAGAGGTCTTTCCCGTTCCTGCAGAAGCAGATACAAGTATATTCCTGTTTTTAAGGTCAATCGCTTTCTGCTGCCTGTCCGTGAATACCGCCATACTTATCCTCCCATTCATTCCATATATCTTCTTCGGAAATATCGGCAAACCTTTTATATGAATTATCCTTCATTTTAATATCAAAACCGCATACCGGAGCATATTCACAATATACGCACGGAATATTATCATTCATCCTGTACGGCTCTATTTTTGTATCACCGTCAAGTATCCGCCTGCCATAATCTTTAATTTTATCCGTAACCGCTTCCTTCATGTACGCAAAATATTTTTTCGGAACTACATCTGCGCTTTTACTTATACAGCCGTCTTTAGTAACTTTCACCTTAACAACATCCGACGCAGCGCCCCCGCACAATTCCCCGTCCGCATTTCCCAGACTGTTGTCAGTAATATAGGGCACCGGCTTATCTCCGTTCATAAGGCCGCGCATTATAAGCTCCTTAAACACGCCTTTTTCTATATCCTCGTCCGATTCCGCTTCTTCAAGCACCGGGTCGTCAATGTGCATGTAAAACATTCCTGCAGGCGCCGTTTCTTTACCCGTATTATTTTCAATAATTTCACCTGCCGCCATAAGATAGATGGGAAGCTGTATTCCGATTCCATAGTATACTTTTCCTGCGTCAAAATCATTTTTTCCTGATTTATAATCTACAATACGTATATATATCCTGTCCCCTGTTTCACACGTATCTATACGGTCTATCTGCCCCGTAAGATGCATTACATCGCCATTTCCCAAATCATAATTAAGCGATGCAATCTGCGACAGGTTTTCAAACGATATTTCAAAGGCTTTCTGTTCAAAACTGCCTTTCCTCATCTGGTAAGCAATAGCCTTTACCGTTCTTTTTGATATTCTTTTAATACGATTTATAACATACTCATTCTTAGCCGATTCCAAAAATATACCATTATTGTATTCGCTGCATACATTAACGGCAATCTCATCGCACCATGTATCTATTATCTCATCACCGGCGTCGCGCCAGCCCATATTATTCTCCGCAAGCCTTTTTGAAAAACTCTCTATAATATTGTGAAAAACTATACCGACGTCGGGTATTTTAATTTTGTATTCCGCACGCTCCCTAAGCCTTAACCCGTATTTAAGAAAATGCGCAAAAGCACATGCTCCGAACTGTTCAAGCCTGCTTATGCTTGCAACAAGCTCATGATTATATAAAATCCCGCAGGTTTCTTTTGATATAAAACTTGTTTCCCCGGTAAAAAACGCCCTTTCAAATAATTTTCTGTCAGCGTCCCCGCGCATATATTTCTTATGCAAATCAAACCACGCTTCGTCGCCCGCGGCATATATATCGTCCGTCCTTACGCACTCCCGCAGTCCTTTAAGCCACCAGCCCATACCTTTATCGTTGGCAAGTTTCCCTGCGATTCCCCATTTGGTATAACAGCTCTTTACTTCTATTCCGCCAATAATATCGTCTATCTGTTTTACAAACAGCGACGGTCTTAATTCATCACCCGCGCACGACTTTTTGCTGTATGATATGTACAAATTATCCGAAGGTTTCGTCGCATTAAGGTAAAGGTAAAATCTTTCATTAAATATCCTTTCCCTTGCTACGGGCGCAAGCAAAGTCCCCAAATCCGCAAGATATTCTCTTTCCGCATCCGAAATAAAGCCTCCCGTCTTTACCGCCTTTGGTATTATTCCGTCATTAACGCCGACAAAAAACAATACCTTTATGTCTTTAAGACGGCTTCTTTCAATATCGCCTACAATAACCGCATCCGTTCCCATTGGTATCACGCCTACGGACGCCTCGTTTATCCCGGTCTTTAGAAGTTCCGTAAAATTCCTTATATTCAGCTTCTCATCACCCATAAGCTGCGTCATCTGATCAATAAGGGCTATAAATATGCGGTATATCTGCTCATACTCTTTCTTCTGCGCGCCTTTTCCCTCTGCTCCGTATTTTTCCGCTATAGCCTCTATAGCTTTACTTATATCATTTTCTTTAAGGAATGAATATAAAACCCTGCAGTAACCGAGTACGGTTTCCTGTTCCGACATGCTGTTGCAAAATGGTATAAGCAGATTTGCAACCCGCTCCCTGTAAGCATTGATTACTTCCATATCAAAATATTCTTTGCCTGTATATATCCACTCTCTGTCCCAGGTGTTTTTTCCGCGTATTCCCAACGCTCTCACATAATTTTCCAGAATATCCGTATTGCAGCTTTCATATCCCATATAATCCTTTACAATACCATTTCTCAAAAATTTTATAACCGTGCCATATTCAAAACCTCTTTCGCATATTGCCAGAAGCGACAAAAGCATATCCGCAAAACTATTATGCAGAATACTTCTGTTATAATCTATAAAATATGGTATCCCGGCTCTCTCAAATTCAACTGCAAAAAGCCTTTCATACAAAGCTATATCGCCGGTTACTACCGCTATATCCCTATACCTTAAATTTTTCTCCCTTATAAGCCTGTTTATCTGCCAGACCACATATCCCGTTTCTTCATACGGATTCACGGCTTCATATATGCTAACCGCCCCGTTTTTTTCAGGCTTATCCGTATTTTTTAAATTATCCCTGAAAAGATATTTCTCAAGATACCGCATCTCCGGATTATTAACAAACCTCCACGGAATTTCCCCGTTATTTTTACCCGTCCATACCGGAGTTTCTATATATACTCCGCACTGCACTGCAATATCCATACATTTTCTTATAAATTCCGTACTCATATAAAACAAATCATGTTTTTCACAGGGTGTAAACGGGTCGGCGTCTTTTCCGATTGTAACCGTTATGTATACGTCGCTGCATACCGTAAACAGTTTTTCAAGCAGCAGATATTGCACCGGGGTAAATCCCGTAAACCCTGAAATAGCAATTACGCTGTCCTTTAAAAGCGTGGATTCCTGCGCATATCCGGCAAGAAGTTTAAGCATCTCCTCCGCAGAAATATATCTGTTTTTCATATATTCCACATAATAACCGTATAGGAGCGCCAAATCCGAAAGCTTGTCGCCAAGAAGCCTTTTTGCATCCGCATACACATTTATATCGTCTATTTCTTCAACGCTTACCCCATATTGTATAAATTCCGTAATAAGCGATTTTATTTCTTCAACAAACCCGGGTTTTAAAATATTTCCGCCAAAGGTTTTCCATTCATCCGCATGTTCCCTGAGCAGTTTTCTTATAACCATCGCCTTACCCTCATCGGCAAGTATGGGTTTATTAAACTCCGGAGTTTCGCCAAGCACCCTGTATGCAAGCCGCATAAAACTAAGAATATCAATATTCATGATACCCTTATTGTCACTAAGCATTACCATATCCTTCTGTGTCTGCATAGTGAACTGCTCCGGCACAATAACAAGATATTTACCCGAAACTTCTTTTTTTGAACGTTTAATTATCGTATTGTAAAGATAATGGTCTTTACCTGAGCCTGAACACCCAAATATCCAATGCAGAGCCATACCTACTCCTTTTTTTCAATTATCTGAAATACAGTCATATTTTAACAGCATAAACAATATAATAATAAATATATGCACTATCTATTGGAGGCAGAAAGGCATGTCGAAAACAAAAATTGTCGTAATTCAAATGAAAGAAATAATATATACCGCATTACTTGCAGGGCTTACCATATTACTAATAATTTTACTGGTTTTCATTTTCAAACCCAAAAATACCGGCAGCGAAAATCAAAGCGAAGCAAGGTTTAATGCAGGTACGTATACTTCACAGCTTGCCCTCAACAATACTGCCCTTAACCTTGAAGTAACCGTTGATTCAAAACAAATTACCTCAATAAGGCTGGTAAACATATCCGACGCCGTAACTACAATGTTCCCGTTGCTCGAACCCGCGCTTAAAGATCTTGAAAGCCAGATTCTGAAAACCCAGAGTACCGAAAACCTGACGATATCAGATAACAGCCGCTATACCCAAACTTTGCTTATTAACGCAATTGACACAACCTTACAGAAAGCGGCTATACAATAATATCCTGAAGCTCCTTTAACCACAGCGAAACCGATGCATCGCTCGGCATCCTCAAATCGCCTCTCGGCGACAGGGCTACCGAACCAACTTTCGGTCCGTCAGGAAGACAGGAGCGTTTAAACTGCTGAGCAAAAAATCTCTTATAAAATACATTAAGCCATTTATATATGGTTTCATTGTCATAAACATCTGCAAACGCAAGTTTTGCAAGACGATATATTTTGGACGGAGTAAAACCAAATCTCGTTACATAGTAGAGGAAAAAATCATGAAGTTCATACGGGCCTACGATATCTTCGGTCTTTTGCGCTATCTTTCCTCCTACGGCCGGTAAAAGTTCAGGACTTACCGGAGTATCCAAAACATCCATAAGCACATCCTTTAACTGCGCGTCACCGGATGTTTCCGCATAATACAAAACCAGATAACGTACAAGCGTTTTCGGAACCGAACTGTTTACCCCATACATCGACATATGGTCGCCGTTATAAGTTGCCCAGCCCAGGGCAAGTTCCGACATATCGCCCGTACCTACCACAAGCGCATTCTGCACATTGGCGATATCCATAAGTATCTGCGTCCGTTCCCTTGCCTGACTGTTTTCATAAGTAACATCATGATTGCTTTCATCATGTCCTATATTTTCAAAATGAAGCCTTACGGCATCCTTAATGTCAATTTCTTTAAACGTAGCCCCAAGACATTTTATTAAAGCGGCGGCATTGTTATAAGTCCTGTCCGTAGTTCCAAAACACGGCATGGTAACGGCGTATATATTTTCCCTTGGTATGCCGGCATAATCAAACGCCTTTGCCGTAACCAGAAGCGCAAGCGTGGAATCAAGTCCGCCCGATATTCCTATGACTGCGCTTTTTAAACCGGTATGAACAAGCCTCTTTTTTAATCCCATCGCCTGAATATTAAGAATTTCATTACATCTTCTGTCCCTGTCGCTTTTTATACCCGGCACAAAGGGAGCGGGGTCAATATGTCTTGTCAGCGTGGTATCTTCTATCTCATACTTAAATTTTACCGTACGGTATCCTGCCTTTTGGGGTAAAACAACGTCAAAACTTCTTATCCTGCGTCTTTCGCCCACAAGCCTGCCCGTATCTATTTCACTTATTATGCAACTGTTTTTAAACCTCTCGCTTTCCGCAAGGCATATACCGTTTTCTGCAATTATATTATGTCCTGCAAATACCAGGTCCGTTGACGACTCTCCCTCTCCCGCATCCGCATATATATATCCTGCGACCAGCCTTGCCGACTGGTTTTTTATAAGGTCCCTGCGGTATTTATCCTTGCCGGTCGTTTCATCGCTCGCTGATATATTAGCAATAATTAAAGCCCCGGCAAGAGCCTGGCTTCCTGACGGCGGCGCCGGCGCCCATACATCTTCGCATATCTCAACGCCTATTATAAGGTCCTTTACGTTTTCACATTCAAATAACATATCCGTCCCAAATAAAACCGGATAATCAAAACCTTCTATAGTAAGTTCGCTTACTTCCTTCATACCTTTTTCAAAGTGACGCATTTCATAAAATTCAGAATAGTTAGGTATATGTGTCTTTGGCACAAGTCCAAGAAGCCTGCCTTTCTGAAATACTGCCGCAACATTATAAAGCCTTGCGCTTACGGCAAACGGAAGTCCGACTATGCACAGTATATCACTGTTTTTGGAAGCATCTACCAAAAGCGCCAGTTCCTTTATTGCCGAATTAAGCAGCGTATCCTGCAAAAACAAATCGCCGCATGTATAACCCGTAATACACAACTCAGGAAAAACAGCAATCTTTACCTTTGCTTCTATACATTTATCTATCTCTTTCTGTATGCTGCATCTGTTATAATAACAGTCTGCAACCTTTATATCGGGCGTTACCGCCGCAACTTTTATATATCCCTGTTTCATAGTCTGTCACCTCGTTTATATAATATCATCGCTTCCTTTACAATGCAAACGAAAGCTGCCGCAGTAAATAACATTACCACAGCAGCCCTATATTGCAATATATTATATGTTCGCCCGAAATGCCGTTCCCCAATTTTTGACTCCTAGCTGATGCTAGGTGGGCAACCTCACTCATGCTTCTGCCCTCCGTTGTTTACAAATGAAGATACTACACGCAGTAGCAGTGACGGTCCGGCATCCACATGAAAATATCGGAATCCCTTTTAAAGTAATGTAGGTTCAAATAACAGGGGTCCTCGTACATCCCAGGTTCTATATAGTATATAATACAATATTCCAATTCCCAAATCAATAGAAAAATTAAGGTTTTCTATCTGTAAATTATTATATGCCATACAGCTTATTTATTATACGGTTATTTTACAACAACCGATTTTATTTTACTGCACGAACCGTATATATTAGTTCCGGATACGTTTCTATATGCTCTTACCCTGAAATAATAAACCTTGCCTTTAGAAAGGCCTGTCTTTGTATAGCTGACCGTCTTTCCTTTTGTTATCGTCTTAATCTTAGAAAATGCACCGTTTCCGGTCTTCATGCGAATTTCATATCCCTCCGCATTATCTGTCTTTTTCCATGAAAGAATTGCCTTCCTCGTTCCTGCTTTGACTTTTAACGGAGTAACTTTTTTAAGTCTTGTAGCGGTCTTATACTTTGTTGAATATTTACCATATTTATTCTGGTTATTTACCTTAACAAACGCTCTTACACGGTATCTGTACCTTGTTCCTGCAGTAAGTCCGGTATCTACATATCTGTTTGTAGCGCTGCCGTTAAGCTGTTTAAGATAATTATACTTACCTGTAAGTTCGTTATATTTATATATCCTGTAGCCGTCTACGCCCGGAATAGCCGTCCAGGTAAGCGTAATCTGCATTTTCTTATTGCCAGCCTTTACAAGATTCGTAACCTGCGGAACAATTATATTAAACGCCTGAATCTTGGTACCCAGATAATTACCCTTTCCTGTAATGGTTACTATACCTGTTCCGATTGTCGTATTGTTAGTATATGCAATCGTATAATCTACTCCGTTTATAAGTGTATAAGTTCCGTTTTTAATTACCACATCCGGTTTTACTTCCGTACCCGTATATATCTGGTCAGCAATGGTGTCCGCCGTAAGAAGCTCTATATTATAACAGATTTTAAAATTCTTACTTATTGTAAACGAATATTTGCCGCAGCCTTTTATCGTAATAACAGCATCGCCTACAGCCGTATTGTCAGAATATGATACCGTATAATCAATATTCTTAACAAGCGTATAATTACCATCCTTAACTACAGGTTCAGGTGTTACTGCCGTTCCTGTATAATACTGGGCAGGTATGTCTTCTACTTCTATATTTTCTATATTTTTAACCGTTTTATATACCTTTACAATAAACTCTGCCGGTTCATATCCTTCTGCCGAAGCGGTAACAACTGCCGTTCCGGGCGCAACAGGCGTTACTTTTCCGTCCCCGGATACTTTTGCAACCGTTATATTATTACTTTCCCACTTAACCTCCGGCGTTTCAAACAGGCTTACAACATTTAACTGATATTCATAATCCTTTGTTTCGTCAGAAATATATAAGTCAATATCCATCTTGCCCGGAACAAGTTTTTTAGTAACTACGGGTATAAGAACAAATTCCTGTTCAAACTTATTTCCCATGTCGTAGGTATACGTAATCTTATCCGGAAGCTTAGCAATATCCTCTACGGTAATAGCCGCCTGCTCAGAAGACGATAATGTTGCTCCGGTAAGCCCTTTTACTTTTTCAGTATTTATTCCAAGTCCGTCGATATACAGATTCTTATCTGTGCCTACATATACCTCTCTTGTATTTCCCTGCGCATTTACATCTTCAGTAAGCTTTGTATTTGTTTCAAGATTAAGCGCTGCAAGATGATTGCCAGATACATCAATACTTGTAAGTTCGGTATTGTTGCTTATATCAAGACTGTAAAGCTCATTGTTGCCCGCATTAAGTTCTTTAAGCTGTGTAAGTGCGCCGGTTGACAGCACATACAGTCTGTTATCGCTGCACAGAAGCGTTTCCAGAGAATCGGGAAGCGCAAGGGAAACTATTCCGTTATAAGAACATTCCAGATATTTAAGCGCAGTATTTGCCTGCAAATCAAGCGTTATAAGTTTATTGCTCCTTACGTCCAGTTCTGTAAGCTCCGTATTATTTTTAAGATTTAATACCGTTAATTCATTGGAATTAACATTTATCTTTTTAAGTTTTACATTTGCATCGGTACTTAATTTTGCGAGCGCATTATCCGATGCATCCAATGATGTAAGGCGTACGTTTTTCGATATATCAAGAGCTGCAAGACGGTTGCCCGATACATCCACGGTATCAAGCGCCGTATTTGCGCTTATATCTAAATCAGAAAGGTCATTGCCTCCGCATAAAAGATTTTTCAGCGATACGACTTTATCAATCTTTAACGAAGTAAGGTCATTATTGGAAACATTCAGATAAGTAAGCTTCGTATTTGCATTCAAATCCAGTTCCTTAATCATATTTCCGCCGGCGTTAAGTTCTTTAAGCTCCGTAAAATAACCTATACCTTTAAGGTCAGATATATTCTTTGTTCTTATATTCATGTCGGTAACTGCCGCTATCTCGGCGTCGGTAAGGATATTATCTTTATCGGCATCCGCTTTATCCGATATATATGCCATAAATGCGCTGTCCGGGAAATTGGTTGCGTTAATTGCAATTCCGGACTTAGCTGTATCCTCCGCTGCCTGTCCCGTACCCGTCGTCATAAGAACTGCAGCCAGTATAATTCCTGCTTTGGTTGCTTTTTTTAAAATGTCTTTAATCATCACATTATTCCTCCCTGCTATATTTTGAATAATGCAATAATATTATCCTAATATGTCAGCAATATGACCGTTTTGACAAAATAACTGCCATATTTTGGTCAAATTTTTATTTTTATTGGATTTCATCCAGAAAATCTTCAACTACATCTTCAAAATGGATATAATCAAGCTGCTCGGTATTCAGTGTTTCAACAAATTTATTAATTTTATCCCTGTCAGTTGATATATCAGATATTGAATAATTATTATCCGTGCATTTTATTCCACAAGCTATGTACTCATTACCATCAATATCTGTCAGCATTTCACAAAAAGTTTCATACACTGCTACTCCACTACTCCTTTCATTTATACCCTAAATATGGCATATACCGTAATCAATATTTTTTACGGTTACCACTAGATATATTAACATTATAGATTAAATAATGCTATATTTTGTGCTCTGTTTCTCATGACATATGCTGACCCCGTACCGGTTTTTGCAGAATATTGTCGCACGCTTCATTCAAAATAATCGCAGGATAACTGATTATATACCACAGAAACATAAACGGCACGCATATCTGTCCCAACACCTGAAACGGCATACCCGAATAATTCCACACATTCCAGCCAAGCATAATATTTACTATAATCCCTGCCGCAAATTCCAGTACCGTAATAACTATCATGCACAATACCATCTGCTGCCACATGAATATTTCCCCCGCAGCCTTTTCATGTATTATTCCGCATACGATAAAACATGCTCCTCCAAGCAGTACCATTGTCCAATGTGACCTTCCCCTTACAAGCATTTCAAGCAAAAAATATATTGCTCCTCCGATAATAAATTTTATTGATTCCGTCCGTATTTTTTCAAGCATAATATACCCTTCTTCCAAAAAGAATTTCAAAATATAACATGCTCAGAAAATGTATATTTTATCAGTAGCAAATTCTTCCCGGATATGTTATACTTTTAAAAAATTTTATCAAAGGAGGTTCCTTATGTTAAAAGCATCTTTAATCACTGACAAATATTTTAAAGTCGGAAAAATCGACCCCCGCATATACGGTTCTTTTATAGAGCATCTGGGACGCGCGGTATACGAAGGCATATACCAGCCGGGAAGCCCTTTTGCAGACGAACGCGGCTTCCGAACCGATACGCTGAACCTGATAAAAGAAATCGGCGTTCCCATTATAAGATATCCGGGAGGCAACTTTGCATCGGCATATAACTGGGAAGACAGCGTCGGTCCTGTAAACGAACGTCCGCGCAGGGCGGAACTTGCATGGCAGGTAATAGAAAGCAATGAATTTGGACTTAACGAATTTACGGACTGGTCAAAACTCGCGGGTTCCTCCCCAATGATGGCGGTAAACCTCGGAACACGAGGAATAGACGCCGCAAGAAATGTTCTCGAATACTGTAATTTCAAAGGCGGCACTTATTACAGCGACCTCAGAAAAAAACACGGTTATAACGAGCCTCACAATATAAAAGTCTGGTGTCTTGGAAACGAAATGGACGGTCCGTGGCAGGTTGGACACAAATCTGCCGATGAATACGGCCGCCTCGCCTGGGAAACCGGAAAGGCAATGAAATGCCTCGACCCCGATATTGAACTTGTAGCCTGCGGAAGCTCAGGTCTTATGATGCCTACTTTCGGCGACTGGGAAGCTACCGTTCTCGATTATTGTTATGATACTGTCGATTATGTATCGCTGCATACTTATTATAATAACTACGACAACGATTCCGGCGATTTTCTTGCCAATTCCATGGGAATGAATGATTTCATCAAATCAGTAGTGGCAGTGTGCGATTTTATAAAGGGCAAAAAACACAGCAAAAAACAGATTAACCTTTCATTTGATGAGTGGAATGTATGGTATCATTCAAGTGAAGCCGATAAGAAACTTGAAAAATGGACTCACGCTCCACATCAGTTGGAGGACATATATAATATGGAGGACGCCCTGTTAGTCGGAAGTATGCTTATTACGCTAATTAATAACTGCGACAGAGTACGTATTGCCTGTCTGGCGCAGCTTGTAAACGTTATTGCGCCTATTATGACTTCCGATACGGGAATATGGCGGCAGACAATATTCTATCCTTATATGCACGCCTCCAATTATGGCCGCGGAACTGTACTTAAATCAATTATTGATTCGCCTGTATACGACAGTAAAAATTATTGCAATGTGCCATACGTTGACTGCGCTGTAGTCTGGAATGAAGAAACAGATAATATCACGGTATTCGCCGTAAATAAATCTTTTGATGAAGATATGGAGCTTAAATGCGATTTAAGACAGTTTGGCGATATATCCGTAAATGAACACATTGTCGTTACGCATGACGACCTGAAAGCCATAAATACTGAAGCGGAGCCATATAACGTAAAACCCGTACATTCTGATAAAGATACCTGTGACGGCGGAATATGTCAGCTTATTCTTCCCAGACAGTCATGGAATGTAATAAAAATCAGCAGGAATCATTGAGATTCCTGCTGTAAAGACATATTATAATCTTCTTCAGTATTAACGGGAGCTTCCGTTGGTTCTTCAGGCGGTTGTGTAGGAGCAGGCTCAGGCGTTACCGGAACCTGCGTTACCTGGGGAGCCTGGGTCGGCTCCGTATCCTGCGACTGTGAAGAAGTATCCTCCGGATTGTCAGTAACCACGTCCTGCGGTTCTTCATCCTCATAGTCTTCTTCATAATCTTCCTCGGGTTCTTCCGTCGGTTTCGCAGTTGCCGTAACATGTTTTTCAGTACCGGTATATCTGTTATATTCAAATTCAACTGCAGGAAGTTCGGCGTGTATCTCCTCCATATATGAATGCCAGATACGTAAAGGATACGTATTTCCTAAAAGGTCGTCTATACTCTCCGGCGTATCACAGCCGACCCATATAACCGTCGTATAATATGGGGTATATCCTGCAAACCATCCGTCTTTATGCTCATTCGTCGTTCCCGTCTTTCCTGCGCACGCCATTTCATCAAGTCCATAGCCTTTTGCCGTACCCCTGACGAGTACCCCGCGCAGTACATCCGTCATAGTATTGGCGGCATCCTGGTCGTATATAACTTTTTCATCAAATATATCATCCGTCAGTATCTTATTGCCTTCCGAGTCAGTAATCGAGATTATACAGGTAGGTTCCCTGAATACGCCTTCATTTTCTATGGTTGCATACGCCGACGCCATTTCAACCGGACTTACTCCGTTAGTCAGTCCTCCGAGCGACGCTGCAAGCGTATAATCTCCGGAAACTATTTTTGAAAAATTCATATCAATAAGATATGAAAGTCCCTTTCGCGGCGACAATTCTTCAAAAAGTTTCCATGCAACAGTATTGGTCGAATATTCGACCGCCGTGCGGAGCGACACATTTCCCATATATCTTCCGTTAGAATTTTCAGGTCCGTCCTTAATCGGCTCATCACGTATTATATCTGTAGGCTCATACCCGTTATCAAACGCCGGCGCATATACCGCTATCGGTTTTATTGCGCTTCCCGGCTGCCTGAAGCTCTGATACGCCCTGTTAAACGTATATCCCGTTATCTGCGACTGGCTTCGTCCGCCTACTACCGCAACGACCCTGCCGCTGTCATTATCAATACATACGCCCGCTCCCTGAAATTTAAACACTCCGTCTTCGGCTTTCCGTTTATCCGACGACAATTCCTCATTTATAGATTGCTGAAGCTGTCGTTGCAACTGCATGTCAATAGACGTATATATCCTGAATCCTGAACGGTAAAGAAGCTGCTGGCACTGCGAATACATATCATTATAATTTTCTTCGTATTCGCTGTCTTTGTCTATATCCTTTTCATACCTGAACTTAAACCCGTACATTTTCATAAGCGCCTTCGTCGCGCAGTTCGTTACGTATGTTTCAATAAAATTACGTTTTTTAACTTCAGGCCTGTCAAGTTCAATTTCTTCATTATAAGCTATGTTATATTCATCCTGTGTAATTTTCCCCTCTGCAAGCATCTGGTCAAGTATCCTGTTTTTTCTTTCTATCGTATTATCATAATTGGCTACAGGGTCATACCTCGTCGGACTGTTCGGTATGGAGCATAAAAACGCCACCTGCGCAAGGCTTAATTCATTACAGCTTTTGCTGAAATATCCCCTGCTTGCCGCTTCAATCCCATAATAGCCGTTTGCAAAATATATATTATTCAGATAAAACTCCATTATCTGCTCTTTACTGTATTTTTTCTCCAGCTCCAGCGCTATAAATATTTCTTTAATCTTTCTTGAAAACTCTTTAGCGTTGTTAAGAAATACGTTTCTGGCGAGCTGCTGCGTAATAGTGCTGCCGCCGCGCTTTATCTCCCCTCCATTTTTTATAAGCGAAATACCGGCCGCGGCTATCGCCTTCAAGTCAATACCCTTGTGTTTATAAAACTTCCTGTCCTCGGTAACAAGCATTGCATTAACTGCATATTGCGGAATCCGGCTCATTTCCACATAATACATATTCTTATCGCCCTTTAATGTAGCAATCTGCTTACCATTTGCCGAATACACAATAGACGTTTCCGATGCGCGGAAAGTATCTTCGGTAGAATCCCTTACAAGCTCTGCCGCATCTCTTTTTGCTTCAATTATATCATCGCCGTATCTTACATATAGAAATAAAGCCAAGCAGACGGTAATAATCAGAAAAAGAAGCAGTATCAGCCGTACTACAAATCTTCGTTTTTTATTTTTCACTTTTTTAACTTTCTCTTTTGCCATGCCTGTACCACCACCATATATTTTTACACTATCATTCAATTATAGTAACACTAACCTTGCATATATTCAAGAAAAAAGGTATTATTATAAATAAGTGAGTTCGAGACCTTCCTCACTATAAACAAAACTAAAGGAGAATTTAATATGAACAAAAAAATCAAATTTCTAACCCAGGCTGCAATGATTGCGGCTCTCTACGTAATACTTACTTTTATTGCATCAGCCCTCGGGCTCGCAAGCCAGGCAATACAGATAAGATTCTCAGAAGCTCTTACTGTTCTTCCGGCATTCACTCCGGCGGCAATACCCGGACTTTTTATCGGATGTATCCTCTCAAATCTTCTTACCGGCTGCGCGCTTTACGACATAATTTTCGGAAGCCTTGCAACCTTGCTTGGAGCGCTTGGCACATATGCTCTCAAACACCATAAGTACCTTACCCCCATTCCGCCGATTGCCGCAAATACACTTATCATTCCTTTCGTAATCAGATATGTATACCAGTCGGAAGGAACCATTCCTTTCTTTATGCTTACGGTCGGCGCAGGTGAAGTTATATCCTGCGGTATACTCGGTCTTATGCTTTATTCCGCCCTAAAAAAACAAAAAAGGAATATTTTTTAGTTTTATATATGCTTTTTCAACAATATATGGTATAATATGATTTGTAGTTGTTCAATATGTTGATTTTTATATTGTGGAGGCATATATGAAAAAGTTAGCTGCCGCCGTCACCGGCATATTATTAATATTGCTTATAACCGGATTACAGGATTTATCAGAAAATCAAGTTCGGGCAGGCAATGAATCGGATGAGTTTGAATATGAATACTATTATAACGATACTGATAATGGAGAGGATGTTATGGATAGTATCTCACCAACCGGTAATCCGGCAGCAGGAAACGGGGCAGGAGCAATTAATACCGCGCCAGACAGTATTAAAGTATTTGTCAATAAAGAATATTCCCTGCCTGAAGATTATGTGCCTGACAATCTTATCATGCCGGACATAAAATTTTACTCTTATGACGTACCTGACAAACGTTATATGAGAAAAGAGGCTGCGCAGGCCCTTGAAAAAATGTTTGACGCCGCTCTTGACGACGGAATCACTCTTTACGGCGTATCGGGCTACCGCTCGTACGCAAGGCAGAAGGAAATCTACAATAGCAACGTACTGGCCAGGGGCAAGGACGAAACTAACAAGGTTTCGGCTTCTCCCGGACACAGTGAACATCAGACAGGTCTTGCCATAGACATATCATCATATGCTTTAAAAGGTTCTCTTTCCGAGGAGTTTGGCACATCTGCCGAAGGTCTGTGGGTTGCCAAACATTGCGCAAAATATGGATTTATTATACGTTATCCGAAAAACAGGGAAAATATCACCGGATATTCTTATGAGCCCTGGCATATAAGATATGTAGGTAAAAAAACCGCAAAATATATTATGAAAAACGGCATAACCCTGGAAGAATATTACGGATATATTCCATCTAAAAGCAGTAAAGACGAAATTATATCCGATGCACAGTAACAGCAGGAGAGGAGTTTATTTTGAGAACGGTATTAATCCTTATTACGCTTATAATCATTTCTATTCTGAGTATTCCTTTATATCTCGTAGAATTTATAATAGGCAGATTTAATCCGCATCTTAAACACGCTTTCGCGCAAACTCTGGTGCGCATTGTATTTAAGATGTGGCTATGGATATCAGGCACAAAATATACGGTATACGGTCTTGATAAGGTTCCCACAGACGAGCCTGTCCTGTATATTACCAATCACCGTTCTTTTTTTGATATTATTCTAAGCTACGCATATGTTCCTACGCTTACGGCATATGTTTCCAAAGCTTCCATAAAA
Organism: uncultured Lachnospiraceae bacterium; assembly: GCA_947588675.1. Lineage (GTDB taxonomy): Bacteria > Bacillota > Clostridia > Lachnospirales > Lachnospiraceae > V9D3004. Next base: position 60,144 of record CANPYY010000008.1, read on the forward strand.
AAATTCCCCTGCATAGCGCAGTGGATGTATTTTTTAAGCTGTATGTTTCTTGAACGCGACGACATAAAAAGCGGAATGCAGATGATAAAAGACAGCGTATCGCTAATAAAACAGGGTATATCCGTATATATTTCACCTGAGGGTACAAGAAATCCTACCGACACGCTTCTTCCTTTTAAAGAAGGAAGTTTTAAAATTGCCACAATAACTAATTGCAAAATTATTCCTGTGTGTTATACTAACACAGAGAATATTTTTGAAACACATTTTCCATGGGTCAGAAAAACTACGGCAACAATTGAGTTTGGCGACCCTGTTGATATCACAGGCATGAGCCGCGAGGACAAGAAATTTCTTGGGGTAAAGTTACGTGAAATCATTCAGAAGATGTATGACGAAAGGAGATAATTATGATTAACGGAACACCTATCCCTGTTTTTCTTGCATGGAGTACGGTATTTACTGTTCTGTGTATAATACTTGCAGTTGTTCTCGCAATATTTATTGTGCTTAGCATTTTAGGAAGGAAAATGCAGAAAAAACAGGCTGACAACCAGGAAGCAATGCAGCAGGCTTCACAGATAATGTCAATGCTTATCATTGATAAAAAACGGATGCGTCTTAAAGAAGCCGGTCTCCCGCAGATTGTTGTGGAGCAGACTCCAAAGTACATGCGGAGAGCAAAACTTCCTATTGTAAAAGCAAAAGTCGGACCTAAGATAATGTCGCTTATATGCGACGATAAAATCTTTCCGGTACTTCCCGTAAAGAAAGAAGTAAAAGCAGTCGTAAGCGGTATATACATCATGGATATCAAAGGTTCCAGAAACAATCTTGAAACCGCGGGCAAAAAGATGGGAAGACTTGCCAGAATGAGAATGAAAGCCGAACAGACGCTTCAGGAAAATCAGAATACAAAAAGCGGAAAGAAGAAATCCTAACCGCTTATACTGGCATCATCAAGCAGGAAATCATATATATTCAGTGTCAATATCCCGTGTTCATCATAATGCTTTGGCACTATATCCTTAGTAATGATGATTTTCTTAAATGAATCATCAATTTTACGAAATGGTCTGATTTCCTGCAATAATTTTTCTTCGCCGGGAATGGAATAAGCAGATTGAATATAGTATCTGGCAGAACCTAAGTTGCACACAAAATCAACTTCAACCTGCTTTCGCACCGTCTTTCCATTTATCTTTTCAGCAATAGTCACAACGCCTACGTCAACGCTGTAGCCACGTCTGCGCAGTTCATTGTAAATTACATTTTCCATAGTATGCGTCTGCTCGAATTGACGGAAATTAATGCGCGCATTACGAAGTCCCAAATCCGAAAAGTAATATTTTTTGGGAGTTTCAATGTATGCCTTTCCTTTGATATCATACCTTTGCGCCGATTCAATAAGAAAAGAATCCTCAAAAAAATCAAGATATTTTTTAATAGTATTTGCGGTAATTTTTGATTTTTTTACAGTTTTGAATGTATTTCTCAATTTTTCAGGATTAGTCAGAGAACCGATAGCCGAAGAAAGTATATTTAATAAATCCTCAAGTTATGCTTCCGGTCTATCAGTTTATTCAGATAAAAATCACGTTTAATTTCCATACGAGTTCTCCTAAGCGAAGGATTTTTGCAACCTTTAACAGTTTTCATTCCTATTTTACCACTTTTCGGAGAAATTATCAACCACCTATACTGCATCTGACAGTAACGCGCGCGCTTCCGCCATAAGTACAGGTAAACAGACTTAAATCATAGTCCGGTGAGAGCATCTCGCTTATAGCCGTAGGCGCAAGCGTTTCTACTTTATCGACCCCATAATAAAATTCATTTCCTACGGCATCGGTAAAAATAATAGTATCTCCCGAATGGAGATTTTTGATATTCCGAAAATGCGTACTGAAATTGTGCGCACAGATTACCATATCATTGCTGTACGCCGAGCCGGAATAACGGCATGGCGACGTTTTCATCTGCGTATAATCCCAGTCTTTTGCAACCGGCAGTTCCAAACTCAATGTCGGTATCCTGATTGTGCCGATATATTCTTTTCCCTTGATGGTGATTGTTGGCATGGGAGTATCCGGAGAAATGATAATTTCTCCCGATATGCCTGCGGGAAGCGCATTTTCTGCATTAGATTTCATAACATCGTCAAATTCTTTAAGAACTGAGGATGCGGCCTCTGCCGCATTATAATCCTCATGTATATTATATGCAGTAAGGATAACTGCTGAACATATCAGGGCAATTCCCGATATCATAAGCGCAATTCTTTTATTTTTCTTCATCATTTTCACTCAATCTATCTGTAATAAATCCGATAAAAAATAACAATGCTCCTGCAAAAAGCAGAACCGGAACAGGCCACCATAACTGACCGGTCTGCGGAAGCTTAGCCTGGCTGCCGCTTACAGTTGAAGTATCGTTTTCCGATAAATTACCGTCTTTATCTGCCGGCTCCTTTTCATCCGAAACCTGCGTAAGATTCTGATTTTCCTTTGTTTTTTCATCTGATTTGGGATTCGTTTTGGAAGAAACCGCTCCCGTATTTTTTATTGTAAAGGTACTGTCATTTAATGTGATAGAAACGGCGTAATTTGCAGGTATATCCTTTTCAACGACGTTCCATTCATAAGATGTGGAAAGCTTCTCCCATGTGTACGACCAGTTATTTTCAGCAGAAAGGGTTTCTTCATCATAAATTTCCCCGTTTTGCAGCAGTTGCACCGTGACTGAGGTAGGACGCGCCGCATCGTTTCCGTCTTCCCATACTTTTTTTACGGTGTACGTCCGGTTCGTATCAACATTTGAGGTTATCGTATATTTAACATCTGCGACTACCGTTTCTTCTGAACCGCCAATGATTCTTATAAGCGCAGGCTTTGGAGTGTACATATTATCGCCCACATATGCGGATGAACCTGTCACAAGATAAATACCGGAAGTTAATTTGCCAAAACCGGCGCATCCAAGCGCATCAGTTGACGCAGTTGCCACCGGTTTGCCCACTCCGCTTGCAACATAAGACGCAAGGGTGTACGCAAGATTTCCTATATTTTCACTATCGCCTAAATCGCCTTTTTCTATATTAAGCTCTGCAAATTCGCCGATTAAATTCTCTCCGTCCGTCGTCATGACGTGATACAGCTTAAATGCAGAATCCACAACCGGACCCGATTCAGTAATAAATTTTATCTGAAGCGAAAGCGCCGGACTTTCCGCATATGAAACCACACTGCCGCATAGCAGGCATATCGTTGAAAATGCAACGAGCAAATATTTAATTAATCGATGTTTCATCGAAAATCACCTCTTTTTCCGGGTACGCCGTGATGAAATCAGCACGGCAAGCACCACTACAGGAATTTCAAAAATAATCACAATCTTATAAACCGGAATATATTGCGCGCCGGATTGGGCAACAAGCTCCTGTTCCATTTCCATCTGACCCAAAAGCTCGCCGTGGAGCAACAATCTGTGGGAATTGATTCCGTACGGCGTACAGGTCACCAGAGTACAATAATTTTTACCCTGTTCAATCTGCAGCGAAGCCACATCCTCAGGCACCACTGTTTCAATACCCCTAATCCTGTACATATAAGCTTCATTTAACAGATAAATAATAAATGTCTGGCCGATTTCCAATTTATCCAAATTGGTAAACAGCAATGCCGACGGCTGACCTCTGTGGCCGGAGATAACCGCATGAACCGAATTTCCTTTAATTGGAAAGGAAGACCCTTCGATATGTCCTGCTCCCTCCTGCAAAACGGCGTCGCTTGTACCGTGATAAATGGGGAGCATAATGTCCGCATCCGGTATATCGACATAACCAATAATACCATCCCCATTAATATTCAGCGCGGAATAATATTCCTCCCTTAGCTTATCAGGCAGATTCATAAGTAAATAGTGGCTTGAGGCAAGCTTTTTATTAAACTTTTTCGCCTGTTTAAGTATTGCCGAATAATCCGCCTCGGGAATGGTTTCCGCTGAAGAAATATAATTAAAAATAGCTTTTCTCTGTTTCTGTGTATTAAAGTAATTACTAACTGTGGGATACAGCAGTAAAGACAGACCCATAATCAGCATTACAAATGCAAAAAATGAAAAAATACGCTGTTTCATACGAGTCTCTCCTTACTGCTGTAATGGGAGTTTTCTCCCATTACAGCAGAATAATTAATATAAGATTAATTTATTATGCAGTCTTCTTTCTCTTTGAAAGAGCAAACAGCACTGCTGAAGCTGCAATTCCGATGCCACCGATTATGTAGAACGGATATATACCAATACCGCCCGTGGATGGGAGGTCAACATATTTGAAGTTGGCTACGAGCATGTTTGCGCTGCCGTCGGTGTCATCATTACCAGCGACAGGATCTGTTATCTCTACGTAATTGTTAAGGCTAAACGATTCGCCTTCTTTCTCTTTGTTAGTTGTAGCCGTTTGAATCTTACCAGTGTATTCTGTACCGTCCATTGCAGGGGTCAATGTAATTGTAAACGGATCAATTTTTGCATATTGCCCATCCATACCTGGTGTTTTTGTTTCAACCATGGTGTAAGTTACTCCAACATCAAGACCAGAAATATTGAGCATACCGTTTTCTTTTGTTTCAATACGATATCCATCTTCTGTATATTTACCATCAAGCCATGCATTATTAAATTCTTTACCTTTAACATCACTTATTAAGCTCCAAGACTTTATAGTATAATAACCATTTTTAAATGAATCTGGAAGTCCATCTGTTGCTGCAGCTGTAGTCGCATCTATAAAATCTAATTGTGCAATTTCCCATTTCGTGTTCTCGTCAGTAGTTATAGGCGTACCCTCTGGACGCACCAATACGAATTCTGCACCTGTAAGTTCATAGGGTTTTTCACTTTTTAGGAATTTAGCTGCATCTACTTTGACAATATCCAAACCAAACGTATAGGCAGTTGCACCGTCAGGAGTTGTTTTATCATTGTCGGTATAGCTTTGTGGGTTGTTGGAATAAGTAAGCGTTGCTGTATTGTTATTACCATTTGGTGTATTTTTATCAGCTGCAGGAATTACAACTGCATCTTTATTTATTCTTGCCTTATAAGTTACATAAATTTCTGACGGTTTATTTGTTGTAGTATCTTTAGGTACACCAAGACGATAAGTTGCACCGACATCGCCATTAGCTCCATTACCTGTAACTACAATTTCTCTCAAGCAAGGCAAAGTGACCGTGAGAACATCTTTTCCATCCGTTACACTTTTGACTGCAGTATATGCTGAGCCGCCTTCTTTAATATGCTCATGACTTTCACCCGCAACAACACTAAAACTATTTTTATCTATAGTTAATACTGTATCAACCCACTCAGCAGGACCGCTGCTTGTTGTTTTCCACCATCCTCTTGCTTTTACTTCCACTTCCACATCAGTACCAACTAATGAAGTACCACCATAATTTTCTAGTGTCAAACCTTTACTAAGAGTATCAACAAATTCAAATTTATAACCCAAAGTATAATAGTCATAATTGCTAGGAAGTGAGCCTGTCAGTTTATATGTTACTACATCACCGACTCCAGCAGCATCTGTTTCATGACCATTATCAACCCCTGCTGCTTCTCCTTGTCTAAGAATCGTCTTGTCAAGTTGAGGAACATCCTCTTTAATCGTCTGTTTAATATTTTCAGCAACAAACATCATACGTGCAGAGTAGGATTCATCAGGGTTTGTTCCATCATCTGCAATATCAGTCATATCAAGTACCATATAGTAACCGGCAGGAACATGCATCGTATATGTTCCAGCACTACTATCCCATGTGCCTTTGCTATCATAACACTGCTTTACATAATTGCCCTTTTCATATTCTTCTCCATATCCGCCAAGAATATCGGTAAATGCCTGTAACCATTCATGTCCCGGATGCTTTGAAATTACATCAGCTACTTCTGTAGCAAGCAGATCAAATTTTACTTTCGTATAATCTGTCTTATCAGAAGTCTTTGCCTCATAAAATCTATCGGCAAGAGTGTTTTCTTCAGAACCTGCAAAATCGCTAAAGCCTTCGAAATTTCTGAAAGCTGAACTAAGACTAGGTCCATCCTTAGAAGCTTTCGCAAGTTCACAGACAAATTTCACAATTCTAGTTCTTCCGTCGCTATCTTTAGTAGGATCAGTTGCTGTACTTTCTTTTGCTAAGAATGCATTACCCCATTTAATATCTGTAATTGGGATTGGCGTGCTACTTGTTCCGGGATCAGTGTAATTAGGTTCACCTTTCTTTGGTTCATTCTCAACCTTACCGGAAAAAATCTGATATGCACCAAAAACAGGATTTTTCCCTGCAGCAACTTTATAGTCTTTCGGCGTGGTCAATGTAATTGTATAACCATCACTTGGTCCTTCAAGAGTATTTTCACCTGCATGGTGTGCATGACTACTATCCGCCATAACCGCTACCGTCGGCATCACAGAACCCACTAAAAGCGCAGCAGCTACTGCTATCCCCAAGAACTTCTTTGCAAATTTCTTCATGTAAAATCATCTCCCTTATTTTATCATTTTTAATCGCCTACTCCAACATTTCAGGAGTTGGCAGAATACGCATAATAAGCTTTCCTTTTACCTGTCCGCTGTCAACGAATCCAACGGCGGTATTTCGTGAATCTATGGATATCCGTCTGTTGTCACCAATTACAAAATAACTGTTTGCAGGGACTTTAGCCGGATACATTACCGTGCTGCTGCCAAGACTCACGCTGTTCAGATACGGCTCGTCAAGTTTTGTGCCATTGATATAAACAGTACCGCTTTCATCGATACTTACTTCTTCACCGCTCATACCAACCACACGCTTGCATTGAATACTGCCATTAATCTGAAATATACAAATGTCATCCCTTTCAAGTGATTTTGTTTTATATGCGATAACAATATCTCCGTCAAATAAAGTAGAACTCATAGTATTGCCGTAGATACGCATCACAGGAAATATATTAATCACAAGGAGCATAATGACAATTGCGGTAATTGCCGCACTCGCTGCCACTGCTGCCATGATTTTCAAAAATCTTCTCCTACGGGTATGCTTCTTTGGTTTTTCATCGTTCATAGGCATACCCCCTCCCTAAGGTTTATATTGGATTTATCCTCTTATTAAAACCAAATGGCTTTCATTCGGTAATGCCCCTAATATGCTGCCGTTAAAGTAAGTTCAACCACTTTGCCATATTTTTGTTTCGGTTTTTTATAACCGGCAGACAGCATAATGTTCATCTCACAAAAAAATGTATCAAAAACAATCGCAGGACAAGTATCGCTGCGACAAACATTCTGAAAAACATTTCTTAATGAGTTCATTCATTGTATGCACACCTCTCTTTTAAATCAATCTGTCAATTTCGACTATCAAATTATAAATTATAGGTAACGCATAATACGAAATAATTTATATCATAAAAATCAAAAAACTGCAAGTAATTTAGAAAGAAACGAGTTGGTTTTACTGCTGATTTATGCAGAATTTACCTGATAATTATTTGAACTTTATGATTTAATTATATTATTATGCTGCTATCTTACCGCTATCCCAATGAATAATCGGCTAAAAGCCTATTTATCATTTGCAAAAAAACATAAAATTTTATATAAAACAAAACAATAATTCGATAAAATATCGTTTGCGGCGTATTGCGTTTTATAAACAATAGCATTAAGCAATAATTGCTAGTTAATTCTCCTGCGATTTCTGCGTCTATAATATGACGCAATAACCGTCAGGCCAACCGTAACCGTCGCCATCGTACCAAGGAAGATAAACCGGTTAATTCCCATTCCCCCGGCGGAAGGAAGCGAATACGGAAACTCGTTGACAAAATCAACATGCGAGTTGGGATTCAGCAGAATGTCCGGACTTGTCGCATTAGACCTTTCATATTCCCATTCGCCCTCACCCAATCCGTTGGCATTGTTGTGCGGGGAGTAGAAAAGGTCGCTGCTTTCTTCTTCCGTTACCTGCCATGTGCCTTCGGGGAGGCCATTAATCCTTACTTTCTCGTTGTGCTTTACAGAAAGTGTTGCTGTATATGCCCCTTCACTATCTGGTCCGGAAAATTTAATTGTTTCAGGATAATGTAAACCATCCGTAGCGGTATCTCTATTTACCTCCCAATTGCCGCTTGTGTCAAGTCTATACCATGTCAGACTGAATCCATCGCCGGTATCATTTTTTCCATTAAATTCGTCCATATTCTCTGCATCGTCATCCGGTTTGAAGGTAATATTAAATTGCCAGAAATGATTTTTATTATCATCAACGTTGGTATTCGTCACTTTCTTCGAAATTTCGAGTTCGTTGTTGTTATTTGACAACATGATGATTCCAAGACGGTCTTTGGCGTAATCTTTTCCACTATTTACTTTGTCATTTCTATCATAGCCTTTGGTGTTGTTTAAAGTTTTTTCGCTGATTGTTCTTTCGGCGACAGTGCCAAAGTAGAATGTCAATTCCTGCTTATCTGTGGCTTTTGTTCTATTGCAATCAGCAATATTCTTCGGAGCATAGTCTGTTCCGTCGTTATTGATGAGATACTCGCCGTCTTTCGTATCATCTGCCGCGCTTTTGCTGACATTATAAACATTTTCCGGAAATCTCCCGTAGGTGTAACTTGCAGGGATATTGTCGAGTTTTAAGTATTCAAATTTTACATCCTCTCCTGCAGCAGTAGTACCTATTTTGAATTGTTCTGCGTCCAAATCATTTTCTGTAGTTGAAATGACATATGTACCGATTGGAAGCGATTTTGCATCGCTATCTTTATAGCCAAGGTATGGATTGGCTTCTGTAGCTTCTTCGGTAATATCGGTATAACCACCTGCGCCATTTTCCACCTTCACTTTACTCAGTTCCGCCCAGACCGTATAAATTTCTCCGTCTTTTGGTTCAACAGGTATGGAATCCGCATTTACCTTAAATGTAAGCTGATACTTTTTGCCGTCTGTGCCTGTATTTGCCTTAATCTCTTTATTATCACCATAAGGCAATGGGTCATTTGGATCGCTATAGTAACGTGTAGCGGTAAATGTGTATCCATCTGTCACGCCTTTCGTCTTTATTGGCGAATCATCGCCCAAATACTTTCCATCAACAACCAGTTCCAATGCAAGCGCGCCATTGACAACGTCTTTAACGTAGGTGGTGTTGGCTTCAAGGGAATACGCATCACCGCTTCCGGCAATTAGGTTGCCAGTTTCGTCAGTGACAGGGTTGCCCTTATCATCGACTAATTGAACGTTTTCCGTTGTTTCTGTATAGTAACCTTTAATGTTTTTCTTTTCTATCTGTTCTTCGCCCGCGGTCTTCTTGTACCCACTATCCCAGTCGTAAACGCCTGAATCGATGACTTCATTATCTCCTTTTGCAATTGTTTGTTCTGTTTCGTCAGCCTCTGTATAGGCCTTAACTGCATCTTCCGAAGCAAAACCTGTTTTGCTATCATCAACAAGTACCCACTTTTCCTGACTTGTATCATACATAACGTGTGGCTCGTAAGTCTGTTCTTCATGTACCATGGCTTTCAGATAATTGGTACGGTTGTAATCAATGCTCCATTTATCAACGCCTTTATCATTAAATTCATCCTTAACAATATCAAAGAACTTTTCGCCGCCTTCTCCAGCCGCATCAGGCGTAATAAAATTCTGGTCAAGTTCGAAATCCTTCAATCCACTATCTTTCAACGGCGTAAACTTTAATTGCAGATTGTATTTGATTTGCTTTGTATTTTTGACAACATATTCTTTAGTGATATCGTGTATAGTGTTTCCTGCTGTATCTGTCGTTTTCTGCTGTTCCTCCCCGTCATCATCACGTTTCCATGTATAGGTAATAAACCCGGTAACATCGCGAAGATTCAGGTCAGTAAAATCTGCTATGATATATTCGTCACTGCCAGACTCAAAAGTTTTGGTACTCATACCTGTACTGTTTTTTACCTTAACTTTGTTGTCGCCATCAACTTCAAGTCTGTCACCATTATAACTTGGTCCGGGCAAATACATATAAGGAATCGTAAATGTCTTTTTTTCTTCATCCTCCTTATTGATTTTCAGCCACTGATTCAGAAGATCCAAGAGAGGTGTTTTTGCCGCATCATAACCGTAAATCCTATACGCGTACCGCTCCAAATATTCCAGATAATACGAGCCGGTCATGTAACCATTTTCAAGGTCAGCAAGCATCATCGTCGGTGAAATCACCTCACCCATATAGACCACATCATTCAAATTCTTAGCATCAAGAGGCTTCAATCTAACGTCCACAACCACTCTTGGGAAACCGGAAGAAGGGATGTCGATTCCATTTCCGTAAACCGCCTGTGAAACGCCTCCGGCATCTACCGCATTGATCTTTCTGTTTGTGCCGGAAAGAGCTGCAAGCTTCTTACAATAAGGGATTTTCTTACTAGTGGTATCTAAATCGCCCTCTTCAAAACCATATAATTTATAATTCTCGCCTTTATCCATGTTTTGAATAGTTGCCTCGCTGAATACGAGGTTTTCGCCCGCCTCGTTTCCGTTGGTGAGAATGTCATTTCCACCGATGAAATCGTCCTTTGCTTTCAGACGTATAGTTGCGCTCCAAACATCAAGTTTTTTGTTACTTGGGTCCGTCTTCGTATCAAATGCTTTATTTTCCATCGGTATAATCTGATCTGTCCAACGCAAGTAGTACATATCTTTTTCGTCGTCATAGTAGAGATAACCTGTACCTACGCCATCACCAGTAGTATAGCCGCCTCCACTTTCTTCACTTCGATTCACCATGTAACTATCTTGTGGTGTGTATGCCAGACCTAAACTCTTGTAATAACTTTCCTCTTTTCCCGGGTTTTCATCAAGTTCTTTAATTACATTGCCGACAGTTTTTACCTCTGCTCCATCAGATTTTGTAATTTTACCGCCTGCGCCAAGATGGTATATCTCACCGGACTTGTCAATGAGATCAAAACGCGGGTCAATGTAGTCCTGCACTGTGTAGTCCTTACGTGGCTGCTGAATTTGTGTCAGAATCTCTTGGAATGCATCAACAGTGGTGTTTCCCTTACTTGATGGGTCAGCAACAATGACATATTTCTCAAATTCAGCTATTCGCTCTTTCAATTCATCTATTATTTTAGGATCTGCTGCTGCTTCTTCTTCCGCATTTTTTAACTGCTGCTTTAAATCAGCTAACTCTTTGTCTGCCTCTGTACTTCCGGCAAGTGTTGTCAGGAAATCATGCGCTTTATCATATTCATCCTTATTTGCCGTTGGAGAAATAGAACCGGTTGCCATCATAACGCAATAAATCGTGTAACCTTCTTCTTTGAGTTTATCCGCCCATAATTTGGCAAGCTCACTATTTGTTTCTGCCTTTGTTCCTTCGGGAGCATATCCTATATTATTTGTATGGCTCGAACTACTTTTATTAGTTTGATCTACAGTATTATCTCGACCATCTGTAAAGATAATCAGATATTTATCACGGGCATCATTTGCAATATCATAAACTTTGTTCCCACTTGTTAAACTTCCCGTTTTTGTATCTACCATATTATCATAGAACGCTTTCAGTCCCGTCCATGTATAGGTGCCACCGGTCATAACATAAGGGTATTCAAAAAAATCTTCACGGCTTGTCGATTTATTAGTCTTTGCAGATGTTTCTCCTTCATCCGGTATCAAGAGATTTTCCAAATATTTATTTTTCGTTAATGTTTCATCCCTAATATATTCGTCCGACCAGTTCGTCCAATCCTTCATTATAAGCATTTTAAGGTTTTCAGATGTTTTCGCAGAACTATCTTTGTCTACCACGTTATTCGTGCTGAAACGGACAATAGCAGAATTTGTGAGATCAGAGTGTTCAGCCAGATTTTCATAGAATTGGTTCAACGCTATATTCAACTGTTCATATTTTGTTATCTGTTCATCCGATGCATCCGTTTTTTTCACATAGACTGCGGAACAGAACGTACGGGGGTTGTAGTTCCACGTTTTACCTGATTTTTTCCATGAGCCCTCCCCTGTACAATAGAAACAGCGCAGAAGACCTTTCTTATCTACATAAAACTGAATACTGCGTTCATTTGAAGGTGGTGTAAAAATTTTATCTTTGTCATTTCCATCAGAAAGTACTTCATAAAGGTCATGATATTTTTTTAATGTATCATCGTCTACGCCATCTAATTTTTCACCGTTTTCAAATGCCTTATATGCGGCATCCCAAATACTTGGAATACTAGCAATGCTTTTATTGTCATCTTTTATATCGTTCTCTTTTACAGAAGAGTCTATTGTTTCTTCTTTAGGGTCACCTTCTAAATCTTCTACTGTTGGTAGTTTTCCAAGATAATTGTCATTAATAACGCCTAAATATTGCTTACCGCTTTCAAGACAACCGCTTATATCGTCCCAGGCAGAGTGAGAGTTCACATAGTACCAACCTTTACGATTAGAATCAACATTTTTCGCCAAATCCTCAGTAATCTGTGCTATTTCCTTACCATCAACCGTTTCAGCATGGTACTCACCACATCCAGATTTTGGGGTTAACGTCATTTTATCATATACTGACTTAACTTGTTCAGCATTTAACGCTTTATTAAAAATAAGCAGATCATCAATGTAATGTTCTGAGCCTGTAGAATTACTCTGCAGTGCACCAATCAAAAGAACAGCTTCTTCTTTTTTCATTTCAATAGATTGAATTTCAAAATTATACTTACTTCCTGACTGATACTTTGGTTCACCATTTATATATGGAGTAACTATAACTTTATCTGGTTCACCCGATTTTTTCTCGAAAACAAGAGTATTGGTAAACCATTGATCACTATTCTCCAATCCTCCCTGATAATAGGCCTTGTCGGTATCATTCGGAGGGCTGTTACTAAAATCTGAATTATCATTACAAGATAAGCCCAAATATCCTCCTGCCTTCTTTGAACGGAAAAACTGATAATATTCTGATTGGTCTTTATTTCCCAAATAAAAAATATTCCGTTTTTCATCGTTACATGTACCTGTTTTATAAAGCTTCATAGATATGGTAAAATTGTTGATATCATTAGGTATAGCATCGAGCATAACCGCACCATTTTTTGCGGTTTCATTCAGGTCTAAGGCTTTATTTCCATCCTTTGTGTAATAAGTTGGTTCAACAGGAATATTGTCTACCTTATCAGTAACATTAAACGTATTCTCACTGTTCTGCATTAAAACAGCATCTTTAATATCGCTTCCAGAAACAGTATTTTTCAAATCACTTGTAAGCGGGAAATTTGCTACTTTATTAGAATCAACGGTAATAGATAAATTTCTTATATAATTTTTACTAATATCTTCCCCTGCTCCATAATCAAGCACATCATTTCCGCCTAAAACTAAATAAAAGTCTTTTTTCAAAAATAACGTATCATTAACTATATCCGTAGGACTTGTTGAATTAGCTTTGCAATTAACCGTGTATTGATTGGTTGCACTATCATAAGTGAATGTCATGCTACAGTCAATCCACTGATTATACTTTGCAGCAAAATCACCAAACGCATTTGATTTTTTTTCTTCATTTACCACTCTGAATTGTTTTGAACTACCTGTACTCGTAGCAGAGCTACTATTGCCCCTATATAGTGCATAATAATCAGTTTTATCAGCATCGCCAACATATACTAAAGGAGTATTATAGCAAGCTGCATGCTTTTCGACAGCCTTAAACTCAAAAGACAGTTCAAAATTTTTTTCTCCCAAAGAGGAAATATCCAAAACAACATTACCTTTTTTATCTGTATCATATAAATATAATCCGCCACCAGAAAACTCAGCCGGAGCAATTTCAACATTTTCTTCAGTATTGAAACCTGTGCTATTCTGACTTATTAATTTACCGCCCTTACCATAATCAGCTATATTTTCAAGCGAACCTTCAAAAGGATAATAGCCTATCAAACCGAACTCAGATAATTCAGCTTTTCCCCCGTCCCAATATCCCAAAGGAACAAACTCTGAAACAGAGGAACGGGATTCGTAGATGTAGTATTTATATCCGGCATAGCTGAGTTTGCTGTTGTCGGTGTTGTTGGGGTCTAAAATTTTATCGACAACGTCCTGCGTCAGGTAGCCGCCATTATTATTTTGTATAGTTATTAATTCATCAAACTCTTTAGAGCTTGGATCAATTTTAAGCGGATCAAGTGTATCCACCGTCCACGCCATAGAACCGGAAGCATCAAGAACCGTTGCAACGTCCACGGGGTTCTCGCCCACATACCAAGACTCCAGATTGACGTCAAATGTCCTTCCGTCTGCACCTGCTTCCGTAGCTGTTTTGTTCGTATGTAAGCCATAACCAGTGTTGTAATTATTGTCCTTATCTGTATCCTGTTCAAGATTTGAAAATCCTGTTGATTTACCATTTTTGCCTTCTGAACCACTGTCGGCATATGATGTTTCTGTGAAAGAATTTGTAAACACACCAAGGCTGACCGCAGACACAAACATTGCCGCCGCCGATACCCCGGCGATTATTCTCTTTGCGATTTTATTCATAATATGCACGCTCCTTTACAAGAAATTGCATGATGTATTTATTTTCGTCATATATAATCAGGATTTATCTCACTATTTCAATTATTTAGTAAGATTAGTAAGTATTTCACTTTTGCGAAACAAGATAATTTAAGAATGGGCTCTTACATTGAGCAGATTCTATACATAATAGAGTTATAGCACAAATTGTATGAAAATTCAAGCTACATTAGCTTTGAGTTTTTGTAATTTTTCACAATCGTCTCTTTTAAGTATTATTTTAAAAATATCTTTCAAAAAATTCCAAAATTCCGGGAACCCTTCTTCTTTTTTATAATACAATTGCTATGACCGGGCAACAAAAGCGACCAAGGTTCCGCAGTTTTATCCATACGAACTCATTTTGCTCTTACAAACGGCAACGCACCCGGTATTATTGCCAAACATGCAGCGCAGACTTAATATAAGTTTTTTAATTTAGCAGCAAAAAGTTCTTGCATTACATAAAATATCGTGTTACAATAAGTGTGTAAAGAATTTATACACGGGATTCCCCAATTTCAAATATGAGGGGGCTGGTGTATTGGCAGAAAAAAAGAAAGACGAAAATAATACAAATGAAGAAGACAAGAAAAAGACATTTAAGGAACTTACAATAAAAGATAATTTTATGTTTACTGCCGTGATGTCAGACAAAGAGAACTGCCGCAGGCTGTTAGGGATGGTGCTTGGATTCCCGGTAAAGGTTGTTTCTGTGGATTATGAGTACAACATAATGTATAATCCGGATTACAAGGGAATACGTCTGGATGTACTTGCAGTTGATGACGACGGTTCACAGTATAATATTGAAATCCAGACAGTAAACCAAAAGATTGAAAAGAGAAGCAGGTACTATCACAGCCAGCTTGACATGAAGCTGCTTGGGAGCGGAAAAAAGTACAGGATACTTCCTAATGCATATGTGATATTTATATGTGAGTATGACCCTGTGGGCAGGAAAAAGTACAAGTATACATTTGAGCATACATGCAGGGAGGTACCCGGATATACGCTTGAAGACGGGAGCCATACGATATTTCTGAGTACCCGGGGTGAAAATGACGACGAAGTACCGGAGGAACTTGTAAGATTTCTGAAATATGTCGCGGCAGACCTTGATGAAAGTCTGGAGGATTTTGAGGACGATTATGTAAGGAAACTGCAGGAAAGCATTGTCAACATAAAGAAAGACAGAGAAATGGAGAGTGGGTATATGCTGTTTGAAGAAATGTTGGATGATGAGAGGACTGCCGGCAGAGAGGAAGGCATAGAAGAAGGCAGAGCCATGGGCAGAAAAGAGGCCGTTTCGGAATATATACTTGATCTGCTTTCAGACCTTGGCAGTGTATCTGATGACCTCAAGGCAAAGATCAAGTCCGAGGATAATGAGCTAACGCTTAAAGCCATGTTCAGACTTGCAGCAAGGTCAGAATCCATTGAGATGTTTTTAAACGGATTAAGGAATATGAATAATTAATTAAAAGTCTTTGTGTTTTCGGTATTTTCAGACAAGGCACATCTGTGCCTTTCAGAATAACGCAGACCGTATCGGTCGAAACTAAGATGACTTACAGGGGAATTCTGTGTAAAATTTTTGCTATCATAAAAACTTGCATTACGCAAAAACAATGTATTGCAATAATAAACAATCTGAAATTTCAGTTTTTTCAAATAAGGCATAACAATGCCTTTCAAAAGTAAAACTATATGGCCATAT
>CANPYY010000009.1 GCA_947588675.1 uncultured Lachnospiraceae bacterium
TTCAGCCAATTAAAGAAATTGGTAAAATTGCCAGGAAGCATAATATACTTTTTCATACCGATGCCGTGCAGGCATTCTGCCATCTTCCGATAGATGTAAAAGATATGAATATAGATATGTTAAGCGCCAGTGCGCATAAGTGCCACGGCCCTAAAGGCGTAGGTTTTCTCTATATCAGAAACGGAACGGGAATCCCGGGATTTCATTTTGGCGGAAAGCAGGAGAGAACGTTACGTGCGGGCACTGAAAATGTAGCCGGAATTGTAGGATTTGGTACGGCTGCAGACATTATGAAACAAAGGCTTGAATATAATACTGAATATATAACAAGCCTTAGGCAGTATTTTATAAACAGGGTGCTTAATGAGATAAAATATGTTCGACTGAACGGGGCTCAGAAAAACCGGCTTCCCGGAAACGCAAGTTTCTGTTTTGCATATCTGGACGGCGAAACCATACAGATACAGCTTGACCTGCATGGTATATGCTGTTCAACCGGTTCAGCCTGTAACGCGGGTATAAAGTCGGCATCGCATGTTCTTGAATCAATATGTGTACCGGAACAGTATATACACGGTTCCGTACGGTTTACAATATCGGAATTTAATACCGTGCCCGAAATAGATTATACGGTTGATAAGCTCAAAGATATAGTTGCAAAGCTCAGAGGAATGTCTTTAGAATACAAAATGTTTCAGAAAAGTTTATAGGAGGATATGTTTTGAAAAAATTTTTACTGAAGATTATGCCGGAACATTCGTGGATTATGCTTTCAATCATTGTGATTTTTAATTTTGTCACATATTTTGGAACAAGGCTATTTACGACCGGTCTGAAACACTACAATATCGCCCTTCCTTTAGACGAAAAGATACCTTTTGTTCCGGTATTCATAAGTATATATATACTGGCTTATGCACAGTGGATTATAGGTTTTATAGTAATAGGCAGAGCCAAAAAGGATATAAGCGTACGTATATTTACAGCAGAACTTATAGCAAAGGCAATTGCTTTAATATGTTTTATAGTATTTCCTACTACAATCGAAGGACTAAGACCCGATGAGGCGTCGCTTTACGGACATGGAATATGGAGCGAAATAACGGCGGCGGTTTACAAACTGGATGCGCCTGATAACCTGTTTCCCTCCATACACTGTCTGGAAAGTTTTGTTTGTCTGGCAGGCGCTGTAAGAATTAAAAACATACCGCAATGGTATAAAGTTACAATGCTTATTATGACATTGCTTGTATTTGCCTCTACCGTACTTGTAAGACAGCATGTGCTGCTTGATATCGCAGGCGGCGTCGCAGCAGTCTGTATAGGACTTTTTATTGCAGACAGGCTTCCTGTTAAAAATTTGAATATAAGAAAGGATTAGCATGAAAAAAGGGAAAATATGGGGATTGGTTTTCATTGCCCTTGCATTTTTAACAATATGGGCAATAATATCTCAAAGTAAAAGTTTCTCCTTTACACAGTTTAAAAATACACTGTTTGAATCATCGGCAGGATGGATGGCAGCCTCAGTAATTACAATGCTGTGTTATATAATATTTGAAGGAGCGGCAATACTTTGCATTATTAAAGCCTTTGGATACCGTAAGGGATTTGGAAAAGGATTTCTATATTCTGCAGCAGATATATATTTTTCGGCAATTACTCCGTCGGCAACCGGGGGACAGCCCGCCAGCGCTTATTTTATGCTAAAAGACGGAATCGGCGGCGCCGTAATTACAATATCATTACTTTTAAACCTTATAATGTATACTCTGTCGCTTATTACCGTCGGCGCAGCGGGAATTATAATACGTCCATCAATGTTTTTAAACTTTAACATTCCCGGAAGAATACTTATAGCTGCAGGATATATCGTTTTATGCGGACTTGCCGCAGCGTTTTATATGCTTATCGCAAAACCGCGTATTCTTGAGAGAATATGTGAGTTTTTTATCAGGCTTGGCAAAAAAATACACGTTATAAAGAATGAAGATAAAAAAATCAAAAAACTATATAAAACAATGACAGAATACCGTCAATGTGCTAATATTATGATTAATAATAAACTTATGTTTTTAAAAGCATTTATTTTTAATCTGTTACAGCGCCTGTCACAAATAACAGTAACTCTTTTTGTATTTATGGCAATTGATGGCAAGCAGGCTTCACCGTTTGATATATGGCTTACGCAAAGTTTTGTTACAATAGGAACATACAGCGTGCCGATTCCCGGAGGGATGGGGGTAGCAGATTATCTGCTTATTGATGGTTTCCGTGCATTTTTTGATGAAACAAAGGCAATAAATCTTGAACTGATAAGCAGAGGGGTTTCATTTTACGTCTGCATGTTTATCAGCGCATTAACGGTACTTGCAGGAATAATATATAATACTATTAAGAGAAGGAATACAAAATGATAGGAATATTTGATTATACGGTCTGGCTGACATATTTATCTTTGGGATTGTCCATTATGGGAATTGTTGTTTCGCTTCAACAATCGGGACATCCTTACATAGGAGTTTTCTTTTTATTACTCTGCGGACTTTGCGATGCATTTGACGGAAGAGTAGCAAGAACGAAAAAAGACAGAACTGAATTTGCCAAAAAATACGGAATACAGATTGATTCGTTATCCGATCTGGTTGCTTTTGGCGTGCTTCCTGCATGTATAGGAAATGCCATGATAAGAGTATGCCCAACTATTTCTGAGATTCCCGATATACACAGGCCAAATGGCCCGGGACTTCCTATAGAAATTTTATTATATGTTATACTGGTTATGTACACTCTTGCTACGTTAATACGTCTTGCTTATTTTAATGTTACCGAAGAAGAACGTCAAAATTCAGAAAATTCTGCAAGGAAGTATTTTACGGGTCTTCCCGTCACTTCCTCTGCTCTCGTTTTTCCTACTGTACTTTTATTACAGTATCTGATTCCTAAAGATATTACGCTTATATATTTTGCCGTTATGTTTGTCATGACATTTTTATTCATATCCAGGCTGAAAATAAAGAAACCCGGAATAAAAGGTCTTTGCATAATGATTGTCATTGGGCTGGCAGAGTTTATTTTACTCATATATACTCTGCATATCAGATAATCAGGGAGGTAATATATGGAAGCGCCTGTAAAACCGGATAAAACGGGGTTTTTATTAAATTTTCTGTATGGTAATCCCATCGGCAGATTACTCTTAAAATTATTTAACAATGTTGCCTTTTCTAAAATAGCAGGCAGTTTTATGGATTCCCCTATTTCAAAAATATTTATACGCAGTTTTATTAAAAACAATAAAATTTCCACTGACGATTTACAACAGACGGATTTTTCATGTTTTAACGACTGTTTTTCAAGAAAAATGAAAAACAGTGCGCGTCCCGTCGATATGTCAAAAGAAGCATTTATTTCGCCATGCGACGGATTGTTAAGCGCATACAGAATTAAAAAAAATCTTGTGATTCCGGTAAAACAGAGTTTTTTCTCAATTAAATCATTATTGTCCGGAAATAAAATATATGAGGAATACAGAGAAGGAATATGTCTTGTATTCAGATTGTGCGTAAACCACTATCACAGATATTGTTATGTAGATAACGGAATAAAAGGTAATAATCATTTTATAAAGGGTAAACTTCATACGGTACGGCCTGTTGCGCTTTATGAATTTCCGGTCTTTTGTGAAAATTGCAGGGAATATACGATAATAGATACTGAAAATTTCGGTAAAATTATCCAGATGGAAATCGGGGCAATGCTTGTTGGCAAAATTGTAAATTATCATAACAAAAAAAGAATAAAAAAAGGAACTGAAAAAGGCAAGTTTCTGTATGGCGGTTCCACGATAATTTTACTTGTAAAAAAAGACGCCGTAAAGTTTCCTGAAATATTTTTTGGGGCAACGCGCGCGGGATATGAAATTCCTGTGAAACTTGGTGAAAAAATCGGCGTAAAACAAAATTAATGTTACTTTAATAAAAAGGCTCTGGGTTTCCTGTTTTCATATACCATATAATATTTTACTCCAAGGGATGCCAGAAGAACATATACTGAATTATAACCGTACGCTATATGCTTAGGACAATGCGCGTCTGAACCTATAGTAAAAAGTTCGCCGCCAAGTTCCATATAGCGTTTTATTATATCCGCCGACGGATTAGGAGCTTCAAGACCCGCCTTGTATCCGCTGGTATTAATTTCAAGGGCTTTTCCGCAGTCTATAATATGTTTTAATATACAGTCTATTATGTCGGCAAATGTTCTGTAACTGAACTTTTGGTTTCCTGACGGGGCATATCTCAATATATAGTCAAGATGTCCGAGAGAATCATAATTATTGTATCCGCATATATTTTTATATACACATTCGTAATATTTATTTACCGCAGCTTTTTCATCCATGCCTTCCCAGTATTCATCATAGTATGGATCTATATCGTTTATAAGATGGGTCGAACCTATTACATAATCCCACCCATATGAGGACAGGAGAGGTTCATATTCGCATGTAAGATTCGGCTTCATGCCGATTTCTATACCTGTAAGTATATTTATTTTCCCTTTAAAAGTATTTTTAATCGTATTAATATGATTTATATATTCATCCGGGTCAAATATAAATTCAAGGTCATATTTCGCCGGAAACTGAAGGTCCATATGTTCCGTAAAGCATATGGTTTCAAGTCCGCATTTAACCGCTTCCGACACCATATCGCTCATATCTGCATCTGAGTCCGAAGAAAACGAAGTGTGTAAATGGCAATCTGATTTTATCACTAATATCACCCCTAATCATCAATCTGTTTTAACATACTTATATCAGCATATGCAACAAGTGAATAGTTAGTATAATACACTACAAATCCGGGTTTGCTATTTTTTGGCTTTTTAACATTTTGTATTTCCGTATAATCAATCTCAACTTTACCGGAATTTCTTCCTTTTGAATAGTAAGCTGCAAGTGCGCCCGCTTCTTCAAACGCCCTGTTTGGTATTTCCCTGCCCCTGCCTTTGAGAAGCACGTGTGAGCCTGCAATACCTTTTGAATGAAACCACCAATCTCCATGCGTCTGGTTTGAAAATGTGAGTTCATCGTTCTGGTAATTATTTTTCCCGACATAAATATCAAATCCGTCACTGGATATATAATGTAAAAACGGACTTTTCTGAACCTTTTTAACCTTTTTATTTCCCGGGTTTTTCTTTATATATCCTGATTCGTACAATTCATCCCTTATAATATTAAGGTCGGTTTCATTGACAGCTATATCCAGTGAATTGCTTATCGATTCCAGATGGTTTATTTCAGCTTCCGTTTCAAGGGTTTGTACGGCAAGCGCTTCATATGTCCTTTTAAGTTTTCCGTATCTGTTAAAATATTTTTTTGAATTATCAATAGCAGATATGGTTGGCTCGAGAGGAATTGTAATATCTTTACCCGTATAATAATTATTACATGTTATTGACTTTGCGCCATATTCGGCATCATAACCGTATGTCTGTAACAATTCTCCGTATATTCTGTATTTGTCACGGTTTTTTGTGCTTTCAAGCTGTTTGTTTTGTATATCCAGTTTTTTTCTTGCTCTTTCTAAAAGGGTATTGACAATTTTTCTTAAATCATATGATTTCTGGTTTATTCTAGTCGCATTATTTTTTTTGGAATAATAGCTTTCAAGCATACGGCTTACGGATTCAAATTTTTCACATTCATAGTCTTTATAACTGTCAAGTCTGAACACAGCAAATTCAGCAGGCTTTCTGCCGTCATATACAATATTCGGACAGAAAAGTGAATTTTTAATATCATCAATAAAATTATCTATTGTATTATATAAAAGAATACGTTCACTGTCTGACAGCGATGCGGCGGGAAAATCAGAATCCAGGCCGCTCCTTACACAGATTTCAATGGAAGCCGTGGGACTAAAACCCGTAAGGGTAGTATATATTGCTTTGGATAGCGGGAGAGGTTTTCCGATAATTTTTGCCATTATTTCAGGCGAAAAATCATAAGGTTCATATTTATCCATTGTGTTTGGAATAAAGTATTTTCTTCCCGGCAGAACTTCCCTTACGGAACTGACAAAACTGTTTATACGTTTTATGCTGTCGATTATTATCATTTCGGATTCGCTGTTTTTTTCGCAGAAAATTATATTACTGTGTTTTCCCATCATTTCTATTATAAGATATTTTTTACAATAATCGCCGAGTTCGTCAAGGTGTTCGAGTTCTATATTAATCACTCTTTCAAGACCCGCCTGCGATATTTCCGTAATTTTTGCGCCGCTCAGATGCTTTCTCAGAAGCATACAGAAATTAGGCGCGCTAAGCGGCGACTGTTTACTGTCTGAAGTCAGATATATAAGAGGCAGGCTGGCGTTGGCTGAAATAAGCAGCCGGTATACCTGTCTGTCATTTCCTTTCACCGTAATTTGCAGCTCGTCTTTTTCCGGCTGTGCAATTTTTGATATTCTTCCGCCTGCTATTTTATTATTAAGTTCATGTACTATGCAGGCAATAGTAGTACCGTCAAAAGCCATATTTAAATACTCCTTGTCCGTATTATTGTCTATTATACCTTCTAATATTTAATTCGTAAAGCATATGATTTCAGCAAAACACCATATTCAGGAATAATTCCTTGACTACGGCAGAGCAATAATTTATAATGAAATAATGTATGAACACTTTTAAAGGAGAACTGCAATGATTAAAAGCATGACCGGTTACGGACGTTATGAAAATGTAACGGATGAATATAAAATTCTTGTTGAAATAAAATCAGTTAATCATAAATACTGTGATATCAATGTCAAACTTCCAAGGCATCTTAATATGTTTGACGCATATATCAGAAATATACTTAACGGATATATTTCCAGAGGTAAAGTTGACGTATATGTAAATTATGAAGATTACAGTAACTCAGGCGTAAATATTAAATACAACAATTATATTGCGGAAAAATATATGAGCGCTCTTAAACAGATTGGAACCGATTTCGGACTTTCAGATGAAATTAACGCTGCAATGCTTTCAAGATATCCAGAGGTTATAACCGTAGAAGAAGTAACTGCTGATGAAAACGTACTGAAAGAAATACTTGGAAACGCAACCGAAAAAGCTGCCGGACAGTTTGTTGAATCGAGAGAAGCCGAAGGCGTCAATCTGAAAAAAGATATTCTCGATAAACTAGATTATATTGCAGAATGTGTTGGCTTTATCGAAGAAAGATATCCTAAGGTACTCGAGGAATATCGCGAAAAACTTTATTCAAAAGTAACAGAACTATTAGGTTCGGTAAATATCGATGAGTCCGTACTTGCAACAGAACTTATCGTATATTCAGATAAAATATGCGTAGATGAAGAAATGGTAAGGCTGAAAAGCCATATTGACGCTATGAAAGAAGTCCTTGAAAACGAGGGCAGCATAGGACGTAAACTCGACTTTATAGCGCAGGAACTCAACAGAGAAGCAAATACCACTTTATCCAAATCTTCAGACGTTGCTATTTCAAATAAAGCAATTGACCTTAAAACCGAAATTGAAAAAATACGTGAGCAGGTACAAAATATAGAATAGCACTCGGAGGTGCTTAATGAGAACTATTATTAATATAGGCTATGGAAACATGGTTAATGCCGATAAGGTAATAAGTATTATAAAACCGGACGCCGCACCGGTAAAGCGTCTTATACAACAGGCAAAAGACAGTGGGAATGCGCTTGACGCCACATGCGGACGAAAGACAAAATCTGTTATTGTTATTGAAAACGGGCTTGTGGTATTATCGGCCCTTCTCCCTGAAACCATAGCATTAAGAATTAATAACAATGACAGCATGAAAGGCGAGTATTATGAGTAGGAGAGGAATACTTACTGTTATTTCAGGTTTTTCCGGTTCCGGAAAGGGAACCGTAGTTAAAGAACTAATTAAAAAATACGGATATGTCGTTTCGGTATCTGCAACTACGCGTGCCCCACGTCCGGGAGAAAGGGACGGTATAGAATATTTTTTTGTTTCAAAAGATGATTTTCTGGGAAAAATCAGGGAAGATGGTTTTCTGGAGCACGCTGAATTTGTTGGCAATTACTACGGAACTCCCGCCGGATATGTAGATGAAATGTTAAATATGGGAAAAGACGTAATACTTGAAATAGAAGTAAACGGAGGCCTGCAGGTTCATGAAAAAAGACCAGATACCGTAATGATATTTATGGTTCCGCCTTCTGCGGAAGAATTAAAAAACCGTCTTATAAACCGCGGGACGGAAGATATTGATAAAATAAACAAAAGACTTGCCCGCGCTTATGAGGAAACAGAGTATATAGATTCGTATGACTATATTGTTGTAAATGAAAATATTGAGGAATGTACGGAATCTATCCATGATATAATTGTAAACGAAAAAAAGAAAATAAGATATAACAGCGAATTGAAAGATGCTATAATTAAAGATTATAAAAGATTTGAAAGGAGATAATTTTATGTTACATCCATCTTATAGCGATTTAATGGAAGCGGTAAACAACGATACTGAGAATGAGGCGCCTGTCGTAAACAGCAGGTATTCTATTGTCCTGGCTACCGCAAAAAGAGCAAGACAGCTTATTGACGGCGCAGAGCCGCTTATAGGAGGTTTCGGAAGCGATGAAAAGCCGCTGAGCATCGCTATTTCTGAACTTAACGACTCAAAAATAAAGATTTTATCAGAAACAGAGGAAGAAGACTGACGCAGGCCTAAAGGAGATTTTAATGGCAGACACTGAAGCAGATAACAAAATTAAACATAAAAACCGATTTAAAATTGAACTTATCATATATATTATAGCGATAGTATTCAGTGTATATTTCTTTCCGAAATATGTAGTCCAGAGAACTGTTGTTGACGGTAATTCCATGTTAAATACCCTGCACGACAAAGAACACCTTATTATGGAGAAGGTGTCTTATCGTTTTCATGACCCAAAAAGATTTGATATAGCGGTATTTTATCCCTATGGAAGGGAAGACGGCAGGCATTACGTAAAAAGGATTATAGGACTTCCGGGAGAAACCATTCAGATTAAAGATTCAGATATTTATATTAATGGTACGCTGCTTTACGAGGATTACGGAAAAGAACCCATGATTTTCTCAGGTATTGCAACAGAGCCCTTAACTCTTTCTGAAGATGAATTTTTTGTATTGGGCGATAACAGGAATGAAAGCTATGACAGCCGGTATGCCGAAATAGGTCCGGTAAACAGAAAAAATTTGTGCGGCAGAATTGTTTTCAGGATATATCCGTTCGACCGATTCGGTCTTATAAAATCAAAATAATAATTGGGAGGCATCTATGGATAATAATGAAAAAGAACCGATAGAAGATATTGGTAAGGAAGATGAAAAAGAATTTATTGAAGACAATACAGATATTGAGGAAAATGACGTTCAGGAAACCAAAAAGATATCTCCGGGCAGATTTATCTGTGAAGCGGTACTGTATATTGCGTTACTTATCATATGCGTATCTGTAGTTCCGAAATATGTTATACAGCGTACCAAAGTGGACGGAACATCCATGGAGGCAACGCTTAACGATAAAGACAACCTGCTTGTAGAAAAAGTATCATATCATTTTCATAATCCTGACAGGTTCGATATAATAGTTTTTTACCCTTACGGTAAAGAAGAAGACCCTGAAGATTATTATGTAAAAAGAGTTATAGGACTTCCGGGGGAAACCGTTCAGATTATCGGAGCGGATATATATATAAACGGCACTAAACTTGAAGAACATTATGGAAAAGACCCGATTACCGAAGCAGGCGAAGCAGAAGAACCGATACAGCTTGCCGACGATGAATTTTTTGTGCTGGGAGATAACAGGGAAGTAAGCAGCGACAGCAGAGATTTCGGCCCTGTAAAAAAATCCGATATCTCAGGACGCGTAGTAATGAGAATATATCCTTTTAATAAATTCGGACTTCTTACAAATAAATAATAAAAACCTGTTGACAAACATTTGTTCGTATGTTACCATAAACAAAACAAACGTTCGCAAACGCTTGTTCGCATTGGAGGTAATAATATGAACAGACTATACGGAAACACTATTAAAACGACGGTAAAATTCTTTGTAATTGCATTATTTATTATAGCATTATTCCAGATTACTAAAAATGTAAAGTCGGCGACTGCTGAAACCACATGCAATAAGTTTATATGTACTTCAGTCAAGATAGGGGAGCAGGACAGCCTCTGGAGTATTGCTGAAAAATATTACACTTCTGATTATAAAGATATAGATACGTACATTGAAGAAATTAAACATACCAACAACCTTAAAGGAGATACAATACACACCGGTAATTATCTGGTTGTTCCGCATTATTCAAAATAAAACTGAAACAGTACGACGGATTTTAAGATATAACAAATATTCGACATTATGTAATATTTTTTCAAATAAGATGACACATTTTTAACAATTAATATGTCTAACATGTAGTTTGTTGTTTGAAGATGACATACTAAATAGTTATAAAGAGGGTGCTTGTTATGAAAAAATATACATATAAAAACAATAAATCATTTAATCTTATAAATTATATCTGTGGATTTCTGACAGTTTTTTTACTTGTATTTCTGGCATCTTTTATTACATGTACGGGTACTGTACAGGCTAAGACACTAAAAATAAAGTATAACGGAAAAACCGTTTCATATAAAGGAAAGCAGATAGTTTCCTATGTAGATAATAAAAAAGCAAAGACTGACGGTACAAAGGGAATTAAACTTAATAAGACAGTATTAGTTTCATATAAAGATGTATTTAAGAAAAAATGCGGTATAAAGACTACTTATAATAAATCTACGGGAAAACTCACATTTAAAGCTTACGGAAAAACAGTAAAGCTTAAAGTAGGAAGCAAAAAAGCTACTGTAAATGGCAAAAAGAAAACTCTTAAACAGGCGCCTGTAAAAGTAAGATATATAAAAAAGAAAAAAACAAAGGTGCTTGTTCCTGCCAAAATTCTTGCTAATGCGTTTGGATACACATATGTTTATTCATCTTCCAAACAGAAATTATCACTTGTAAGTCCATATCTTATATACTATAACAAAGACTGGCATATATACAATAAGTATTTTGGCGGTCTGGTATACGACAATATTACCATGGATATGAGTTATATGCCCGCAATGTCTATTAACGGAAACGTTATGATACCGGCAGAACAGGTACTTAAAGATATAATGGGACTGGATTATCAGTATGATGCCACCTCAGGTGTTATTTCAGTAAAGGCGCTTGAGCACAGCCTTAAAATGAACTTAAATTCAGCCGCAGCGCAGCTTGATGATTCGCAGCAGGTAAATCTGAGTACGGCTCCCCTTATCGTAAAAAGAAAAGATACGGGAGCGGAGAGTATAATGATTCCGGCATGTGATGTTATTAATCTGCTCGGATATTATTACGACTGGAATTCGTCACTTAACATTGTAACAATACATACCAAAACTTATTTTTCATGGAAAGCATCTTTAGGTGAATATGATACTAGTGTATACAAAAACTCAGTTACCGGCGTAAATGCGACATATGACTTAAATAACAAGAGCATAGTAATTACAGCCAATATGGAGAAAGTTATTAACCAGGAGGATATTACGGTAACCGATAATATTTCACTCGACAGGACTCTTGCATTTGAAATTCCTTACACCAAAAATCTTATCAATAATTCTGATTACACTATAAACGGAAAAACGATTTATTCCGTTAGTTTAAGTCAGAATGAAGCCCTTTCTGCTTCTGCAAAATTGGTTATAACCTTTAACAACCCAAGTGTAGATTACAAATACGAGATTAAAGATAATATGATTATTATAACAGTAGCAGAAGAAGTGAGTACCGACTATGCAATCAGATTAAACAGACCCGATACAGTACAGTTTGCGGATATTACTACACAGGATGATTATATGAATAATCGTTTTTACATATATATCCCGGGAAATCATGTTGATTATTATGCCGCAAATAAAATATCGGTTAATTCCAAGACGGTTCAGAATACAGGAATTTCATATAATTCATCTACAGACCTTACTGAAATTGTAGTTAATACCACAAAACTGCAGGGATATAAAATAGTAAGTCTTGGTACTGTAATAGGAATTATTGTAGATAATCCAAATAATGTATATGAAAATATTGTTGTTCTTGACCCGGGACATGGCGGTAAAGATCCGGGAGCTCAGAGTAATGGGGTAAATGAAAGCGACCTTAACCTTACAATATTATATAACTGTGCAAAGGAATACTTTGATTCACCTGAGTCAAATATAAAAGCATACTGGACAAGAACTGATGATACATTTATTTCACTTGCAAACAGGGCTGCCTACGCCCAGACAATCGGCGCTGATATGTTCATAAGCCTTCACATGAATTCAAGCACATCATCATCAGCCAAAGGAACAGAGGTATATTATTCGGCAGCCAATAACAAGACATCTGACAGAGGCTTCTCCAGTTATAAACTGGCGTCCGCATGTATAAACAATCTGATTCCAAACCTTGGAACTACAAAGCGCGGGGTTAAAACTGCTAATTACTATGTAATTAAAAACAATACCGTTCCTGCGGTACTTATAGAACTTGGATTTATAACGAACGGAAGCGATTTTCAAATGCTCACGAATGCAGAAAAACAACAGATTGCTGCAAAATCCATATTTGACGCTGCGGTAAGTATTTTCAGCAAATAATAAAAATCATTCTTTTCTTAGAGAAACAGCTTTTGCAGCCATGCGTTTACGGTCCTCATCAAGTGCGGCATAATGTTTTCTTGTAGTATTGACATCATTATGCCCAAGGACCTCTGCAACAAGATAAATATCGCCGGTTTCCCTGTACAGATTAGTTCCATAGGTACTTCTTAATTTATGAGGGGTTATATGCTTAAATGTAGTAATCTGGCTTGCATAATCCCCTACAAGATTTTCTATCGCCTGAACACTCATGCGTTTCTTCTGAATAGATAAAAACAGGGCGTCTTCATGACCTGAAACCGCAATTATTTCATTTCTCACATCCAGATAATTACGCAGCGCTTCCTCAACCTCTGTACCAAAGTACACATAATCCTCTTTATCGCCTTTCCTTATTACCTTTATACGGTTATTATTAAAATCAATATCATTTATATCAAGGCCGACGCATTCGCTCACACGTATTCCGGTGCCTAAAAGCAGTGTAAATATAGCGAGATTACGTACTTTATTCTTTTCATAGTATACTTTTTTCATTCCTTTAAGATTGTCGCCGCCATGTTCAACAAGGTCTAACAATCGCGCAACCTCGTCATAATCAAGCCTTATAATTTCTTTTTCACGAAGTTTAGGCATGTCAACTAAAAGGGTAGGATTGGAAGATATCATTTCCTTTTTATAAAAATATGCATAGAAACTTCTTAGTGCAGATAACTTACGATGAAGCCCTCTATTATCATTTTTATTGATATTTCCATTCTCGTCTTTATATATTTTTAAATATTCCAGATATTCTTCAATATCTACAGGCTGTACTTTTTCGAGATCAGATAAAGAAAAATCTTTTGTCTGATAATTTTTATATACGGGATTACATGTAATTAGAAATTTAAAAAACAATCGTATATCATATACGTATGATATGCGTGTCTTTGTTGTAGTTGTTGTTTCCATAGCCCTGAAATACGCATAAGAAAAATCAGGCATTGTTTTAAGAACTTCCCTGAGTTTAAGTGTGTTATTAGCCGCCTGTTGTTCATGGTAAGAAAGACCTCGTGCCATAAATAATCACCTCATTTAATTGAATTATAGCATATTTCCATATTTATGTAAAGCTCTTTTTGAAAAACTGGAGTTTGTCCAAGAGAGTTCTATGTGGTAAATATAAATAAATATAATTAAAAAACACTATCCGACCTTTATAATTTTCCGAATAGTGTTTGAAATATTTTATTTGCAGTCTGTATATACAATATGCAGTTATCACTCTTTCATGTACGGCTTTGCTCGTCTATTATCCTTTTAAGCTCAAAAATTTCTGCCGATGACAGACGTTCGTTTCTAAGATAATCGGTAAAAAATGAACTAAGCGACGAATTAAACAATTTACTGAACAATGCTTCAGTTTCAATTTTCTGTACAGTACGTTTGGAAATAATTGCTCTGCAGATAAAACCCGGTTCACTGCGCTCTATAGCGCCTTTGTCAATGAGTCTTTTAATTACTGTGTATGTAGTGTTTTTTTCCCAGCCTATGTACTCTTTAATTATTTTGGAAATATCTTTTGCGGCCAACTCTTTATTTGACCACAATAATTCCATTACGTTAAGTTCACCTTCATGCAGCCTGATTTTTTTATCTTGAGCATTTTCCATTATTTTCTGATGCCTCCAATATATATTATTACAAATCGAATGTACATTTTATACAGTTGTAGTATAATGGAAATACATTTCTATAACTGTATTATATTACCAAGCAAATTAATTCTACTTAATTAGAAACTAATTGTCAAGAGATATTTTATACAAATTTCAAATTTGTTTATTGTCTAATATTCTCAAAATATTCTTAAAATATTCCGGAACTTCCGAATCAAACTCAATATATTTCCCGGTTGAAGGATGGATTATTCCTATGCTTTTTGCATGAAGAACCTGTCCTTCGGTTTTAAAGGGCTGTTTACTGTAACCATATATTGTATCCCCAAGAATCGGATGCCCAATATATGACATATGAACGCGTATCTGATGCGTTCTTCCTGTTTCAAGGCTGCATTCAATATATGTATATCCTTTATATCTTTTTAATACTTTATAATGGGTAACTGCGCGTTTTCCGGTCTTATCATTTACTACGGCCATTTTTTTTCTATCATTAGGATTTCTTCCTATATTTTTATCTACTGTCCCGTAATCTTCTTTTATAACCCCGCACACAATGGCGTGATATTTGCGGTTAATACTGTGTTTTGAAAGTTGTTCCGCAATATTTCGGTGTGAAAAATCATTTTTACATACAATAAGAAGTCCGGTAGTATCTTTATCAATCCGATGTACTATTCCCGGACGCATAACTCCATTTATTCCGGAAAGATTATCTCCGAAATGATATATCAAAGAATTGACAAGAGTTCCGGTATAATGTCCCGGCGCGGGATGAACTACCATATTCTTAGGTTTATTTATTACTATAATATCATCATCATCGTATACAATTTCAATTGGAATATTTTCAGGAATAATATCCGGAACGGATGGTTTGGGAAAAGTAACGCTTACTATATCATTACAGATAAGTTTACAATTTGGTTTTATATTTTTCCCATTTAATAAAACGCATCCGTCTTTTATAAGTTTTTGTATATAGGTACGGGAAAGTTCAGGGAAAGTTTCCGAAAGATATTTATCTATTCTTTTATCCGAGTATTCTTCTGTTATACTTATATTATAGACTGTATCAAATTCTAACAATATTACTCTCCTCTCACAGCTTCCCTTAACTGTTCTTCGTTATATACGAAAATCAGCATTATAAACAATGCAATGGCTGATAACGTCACATATATATCCGCACAATTAAATCTCGGAAAACTGTAGGAGCCAAAATCAAATGCAATAAAATCTACAACCACTCCGGTTTTTATTCTGTCAATAAGATTACCGCATGCGCCTGAAAATAACACAATACCTATTATCCTTAATGGCAAATAAGTTCTTTTTTCCGGCAGGCGCAAATAAAATATCTCAATAACAATACAGAATATTACGGTAAGTATGCAAAAAACTATTCTCCAGTTATTCAAAATGCCAAATGCAGCTCCGCTGTTATAAACAAGTTCCAGATACATGAAATTATTTATGATATTAACATTTCCGTCAGAAAGCGTATGTACGGCAAGCGATTTTGTAATCTGGTCGATAAATATTAATACCGCGCAGCAAATAATAAATATGACAACTTTTTTAACAATACCGTTCTTATTCATCGCTTCCTCCAATTACAATAAGTGAAGATATGGCGTCTGACATTTCAGAATCAGAAACACTCATGTCAATAAATGCATTGCCAATATGAGCAGCCAGAACAAATTTTATTTTATTATTATCGGCCTTTTTATCATTTTTAGTAATACTTATAATATCGGGAATATCAGAATATGTTATATCCGATAAAGAAACCGGCAAACCGTACGCCGCAAAAAGATTGCATACGGCTTCATACTCTTGTTGGGAAATAAGATTACGCTTCATTGATATATATAGCGCGCAAATACTTCCGAGAGATACGCATTCGCCGTGCATAAGCTTAAAATCCGAATACTTTTCTATTGCATGTCCTATTGTATGTCCAAAATTAAGCAGCGCCCTTACCCCTTTTTCAGTAGGGTCTTCTTCTACTACGCTTTTCTTAATCTGGCAGCTTCGGTAAATAATTGATGTAAGCACATTATAATCTTTTTTCAATGCTGCATCTGCATGTTCAGAAAGATATAAAAAGTATTCTTTGTCCTTAATGATTGAATGTTTTATTATTTCTGCAAATCCTGAAATAAAATCTCTGTCAGGCAATGTTTCCAGTACCGAAGTATTAATGCAGACATATGAAGGCATATGAAACGCGCCGACCATATTTTTATAGCCTTTAAAATCAACGCCGGTTTTACCGCCAATACTGCTGTCAACCATTGCAAGGAGCGAAGTGGGTATCTGAACAAATTTTATTCCGCGCAAATATGTAGCCGCAAGAAAACCTGTCATATCTCCTACGACTCCGCCTCCGAGCGCAAATACAACATCGTTTCTGTCAAAATGGTGCGATATAAGAAATGAGTACATATTTTCAATTACAGCAAGATTTTTATGCTCCTCTCCCGCTTCAAAAGAAAAAGAATATACTCTGTCACAGTTTTTCTCTAATACGGAAAGCACGTCACTGAGATGATATTTTTCAACATTGGAATCTGTAATAACGCAAATTCTTCTGTCTGATATATTAAGGTCATAAATAACCTTTGACAGCATATTAAAGGTACTGTCAAAGATTATATCATATATCGGTTTATTATCTCTTTTTATTGTAATCGATTCAAACAATACTTTTTACCCCGTTTATTCGTTATCAAGAAATTCAAACTGTGTATCATTACCGTCATTTTTACTGATTTCTTCCTGTCTGTCGGCAAAATCCTGTCTTATATCCCTTAACAGGGAATCTATGGATTCCAAATCCACAGGAGGAATATTATCTTTTTCTTTCTTTTCTTCCTCGTCCTTTTCAGGTTTATCAGATTCTTCCGCGCCTATATCGCCTATTTCACCTATATCGTCTATTTCAATATCGTTTATTTCTATATCATCCATCTCTATATCATCAGTTTCAATATTTTCCGGCTCGGTTTCTTTATCTGCAGGCTGTTTTATTTCAGGACTTTTGGTTTCGCCATTATCATCTGCCGATTCGTCAATATCCAGATGAGGTATATTCCTGGTATCGGCTGAGTTGATATTTTCCGGTTCATCAGGTTCTTTATTATCTTGTTCTTTATTTTCCGATTCTTTATTTTCCGGTTCTTTATTCTCCGGCATTTCAGCAGTTTCAGCATTTTCAGGTTTTACTGAATTTTCCTCTGATTTATCTATCGCCTCATTAAGACTTGCCGTAAGGTCGCTTGAATATATTTCATAAAAATCGCTTTCCAGCAAATCAATCTGTTTTATGGCAATCTGCTTAAACTGCATTTTAAACTGGTTATATTGCTGAATAAGCTGTATACATTTCTGTCTTGTGGTATCATATTGCGCTGACGCCTGATTTATAATTTTATCTGCCTTCATCGCAGCCTGCTTTTCAATCACACCGGCCTCTTTTCTCGCAGTGTCGATAGTATCTTTTGAAGTTTTTTCCGCCAGAACCAAAGCTTTCTGCAATGTCGTTTCCATTGACTTATAATATTCTATCTCATTTGCAAGTTTGGAAAGTTTATTTTTCAGTTCTATGTTTTCCTTATAAACTGCCTCATAACTATCTGAAACATTATCAAGAAATTCATCCATTTCTTTTTTACTGTATCCTCGTCCTGTTTTATGTTGTGCATTATGTATTTCTATAGGTGTAAGCATAATATCCTCCTTAATAAATCCTTATGAATTAAAAGAGTTATCTGAAAGCACAGTATAACTCTTTATCTTATAATATTAAAACTGACTGTTAAATACCGGAACTCCATTGTTATCCAGGGATACATCTCCTCCGGATACATCTACCCCGTTTGGCGAGAAAAGGAAAATGTATTTTGAAACCTGATTAAGTTTACCATCCATTGCATATATACATCCCAAAAGGAAATCCATTATACGCTGCGCGTCATCATGGCTTAAACCTTCAAAGTTTACGACAACAGCTTGTCCTCTTATAATCATATCGGCAAGTTCTTCGCTGTCGTCAAAAGAAGTTGGTTTCTGTATACGTACTTCCATGGATTTTTTCTGTGCGGACTGAAGCGCAACCAGTTTGCTTCCGCTTCTCTCCTGCCTCAGATTAGTACGTTCCCTTCTTGGAATGTCGTTGTTTCCTGAAGATGAATCATCGGATACCGTACGGCTTCTCCTTGATTCAGATGTCCTCTGGCTTCTTGCGCGTGAGGTTACTCTTTCTTCTGCTTCTTCTTCATCCTCATAGTAATCCTCATCGTAATCTTCTTCATCTCCACCCAGTTTCATAAAGTCCAAAAACTTATTCATTATGTTCGCCATAAATAAATAAACTCCTTTATAAATATTTTTTAAGCATAATGCCGGTCGCCAAATATTCCGGTTCCGACTCTTACCATAGTTGCCCCTTCTTCGATGGCAACTTCGTAATCTCCTGTCATTCCCATTGACAAAACATCCATATTAATATTATCAATGTTTTTACTGTTAATGTCAATAAGTAAATTGCGTAAAACCCGAAAATATAGTCTATTTTCTTCAGAATCCTCAACATATGGTGCTATTGTCATAAGTCCACGCAGTTTTATATTCTTAAATGAGGATATTTGCAATACAAAATCATGTACTTCTTCCTTTGCCAGACCGAATTTTGATTCTTCATCCGCAACATTTACTTCAGCAAGTATATCGCATACTATATTTTTCTTCTCCGCTTCACTGTTTATTGCTTCGGCAAGCCTTACCGAATCTACTGAATGTATAAGACAGGCATTGCCAACCACATATTTTACCTTATTTCTCTGCAAATGTCCTATAAAATGCCAGTCAAGAGGTCTGCCGATTGCTTCAATTTTCCGTGTAAGCTCCTGCGCCTTATTTTCGCCAAACACCGTAATACCATTTTCTATACATTCTTCTATCATAGATACAGGTTTGGTTTTACTTACAGCTATAAGAGTAACTTCCGACGGATTCCTGTCTGCGCGCAGACAGGCCTGTTTTATTCTCTCCTGCACATTTTTAATATTTTCTGTCACATTAACATTACTGCACATATCTTCACCCTCTTAATATATTATGTCGTCTTCATCTATCAGCCCCGGATTTACTACTATATGGTCATAAACGGAAAGACCATATTCGGTATCCTTTTTAACTATACAGTATTCCTTATTTTCATAAATAACTTCTATATGCTTAAACTGGCAATAGCCCTCATTTACATTATAGACTCCTTTAATCGCCTTTATCTCCGAAACTGAGAAACGTTCGTCTGACGACGGTTTACATATACTTGTCCCGGGCTGTATCAAAAGCGCGTCAACATATACGTATTTTTCATCCTTATATGCAAAAGAATCTATATTTGCCGCACTCTTAGAACCGTCTTTATTTGTTGTTTCATATACAAGAACATCTTTATCCGAATCCCCGCCCTTTGTCAGATAATCCACCGGTATTATATAGCAGTTCTTCTCAATTACGCTTGATACCGGAATCTTCAGGCCTTCGGCCGAGTTAAGTATAAGTTCAAGCTTTATGTACCTGTCGTCAATATAGCGTATCATATATTTATCAAGCGCAATGTTTGCATAATCCGTACCGTCGGCATTAAATAGCGTATATGGGACTGTGGTTTCAAGATTATCCTTTATGAATCTTATGCGAACAGTATCCTTATCCTCCAGTTTCTGCTTTTGTTTCTCATCAAGTTTTATAATTATATTCCAGTTTTCATCAGTTACTATTTTACATACCGCATCTCCCGTACTTATTGAATCGGATGTTTTATGTGTGGTTTTCGGATGGTTGTCCTCTACGAAGCAATCTTCATTCACTGACGATTCATCAATATTTTCAAGTCCGTCCGTCCAATAAGTAACTATTCCGGTATTATTTGCGCTGTATAAAGAGAAAGAAGAATTACCTCCGCCGTTTTCATTAGAATTTTGAAGCTTTGCAATCATTTTATCGGAAACCAGAGAAAGCACCGAACTTTCTATAGAATATTTAAAATTATATACCGTACTGTAATCAGCATAATCAAAATCTGTATGGAATGCTTTTATTTTACTTCTTATATCCGAAATATTTTCAGAAGATATCTTTGACGCGCCTTTTGAATCAGATAGTTCATCCTTATATGTTCCCGTCGGGTCAAGCGTATATATTGTAGAACCCTTGGACACTTTGCTGGCATTACTGTTATAATATCCCACGTATCCCGCCTGTTGCGCAGTATACACTTCTTCTTTGCGTATAGCTATTCCTGTAGTTGTATTATCATCATAAATCTGTTTTTCAGTAACTTCATATATTGTTATATGCTCTTTTCTCAGAAAATGAACCGAAACAAATATTATATATAATAAAATTATAACAAAAAGCACAGAACCTATACTGAAACCTGTTCTCCTGTATTTTACAACATTCGATTTTGCCAATGAAAACACCTCTTTGAACAATCATAAAGACAGTATATCAAAATATAGTAAATTAATCAAACCAAATCGGCATAATATGTGTGTTTTTGGGAAATATATTTATGTAGCAATACATTATATATTAGGAGGTAATATTTGTGAAAGCATTGGATTATACTGTCCTCGTATTAGTAGTTGTAGGAGCTATTAACTGGGGGCTTGTCGGATTCTTCAAATTTGACCTTGTTGCTGCAATATTTGGAGACCTTACGGCATTTGCCCGTGTCATTTATGCAATCATAGGTATTTGCGGCCTGTATGCATTAAGCTTTTTTGGCAGGATAGGTAAAAATGCCTGATTGTAACATAAGTAAGACAGGCTGCATATAGCCAGCCTGTCTTATTTATGCCATAAATTATTTTATAAGTTTTAACAGTTCATTAATCTGTGAATACAGAGAGCCGTATGAATACGCTTTCATCACAACCGCAATATACCTGTGCCCGTCTTTACCGCTTACAAGCAGCGCCAGGCAATTGCCGGCATCAGTTGTGGTTCCGGTCTTTCCGGCAAGCACCTTAAATCCTTTTGGAAGTTTCTGAGCACCAGTAAGATACTGGATTGTACTGTCATATACTTTTCTTATGCTGTTTCCGTCCGCATCCTTAAAGTCCGCTATATAAGTATCTTTTGAAGCCATTTCGAGGAATTTATCATACTTACTGAGTTCGTTAAGTATGAGATATATATCATACACCGTAGTATAGTGATTATCATCATGAAGTCCGTGGGAATTTACAAAATGCGTATCCACCGCGCCAATTCTGGCAAGTTCATTATTAACCAGTTTCATGAACTCCTTCTCTGTGCCTGAAATATGTTCTGCAAGCGCAATTCCCGCATCATTTCCTGAATATACAAGAAAGGACGTAAGAAGCGTTTCAAAATTTATGACATCTCCTTCCTGTAAATAACAGGTTTTAGCATGAAGCTCTGATATATGCGACGCATTATAACTTACTTTAACATCATCCTTCATATTGCCATACTTTAAACATACAAGAGCCGTAGCCATCTTTGTAAGGCTTGCAGGATAAAGCTTGTCATATATTCCGTCGGCATAAATCATGGAGTTATCGTCTACATCTACAAGAAGCAGCCCTTTAGCAGAAAAAACATCCTTTTTATCAACTCCTACAGCTTCCTTTGGTATAACGCATACATTACTGTAATATGGAGGAGCTTCATACAGATATGAAGTTCCGGTAACAGAAGTAATATCTGTTATTTTCGCATTATTATTGCTGTATGAAAAAAGATTTTCCCCATCTGAGCATCCTGCAAACGTGATTATGCAAAGTAAAACAAAATTAAATATGAGCAGCTTTATTCTTGTTCCCACTCTTTAGTTCCCTCCATTTCACTTCCGGTGTTATTTTACTGTTTCGCGCCAGTCCAAATCTCCCCTGTCAAGAGCTTTTATAAGTATTTCCGCCGACGCAAGATTAGTCGCTAAAGGTATATTGTATTTATCGCAAAGGAGAATTACAGGATTTACATCAGGTTCATGCGGTTTTGCAGTAAAAGGGTCGCGAAGAAATATAACGAGATCCATATCATTATTTTCTATCTGTACCCCAAGCTGTTTTTCACCGCCAAGATGACCCGCCAGATATTTATATACCGACAAATCAGTAACTTCTTCTATAAGCCTTCCTGTAGTACCTGTAGCATATATTTCATTTTTACATAATATTCCTCTGTAAGCAATACAGAAATTCTGCATAAGAATCTTTTTTGCATCATGCGCCACAAGGCCTATTTTCATTGATACACCCCCATAAATTTCATATATTTTGATAATTATCATATTTTTTTGACGCCAAATCCGCAGGCTCGTTTTTAACCAGGAATCCGCGCCCGAATACTTTTGCAACAGGCTGTATACCTATATTAAGCAAAATACCTATTGCCATCATGTAAGTAAACATTGAACTTAATCCTGAACTTAAAAACGGCAGCGGAAGTCCTGTATTTGGCAGAATCATTGTTGCAACTCCTATATTTGCAAATATCTGGAACATAAACATTGAAGATATTCCTATTGCAAGCATTTTACCTGTATAATCAACAGCATTTTTTGCAACATGAAGACATATGAATATAAACACCATAAGCACGATTATTATCGTAAAGCATCCTATAAAGCCAAACTCCTCTCCTATAGCCGACCATATAAAATCGCTTTCCGTAACGTCTACTCTGTTATACTGCCGTACGTCTGATATTCCTCCAAGTATATACTTTCCATAAAGCTGTCCCGACGATATTGCCTCAATTGAATTTTCCTGTTGATAAACTATATCGGGATAAAGTTCAGGATGCCTGAATCCTATAATTCTACCCACCTGATACGGTTTAATAAACAACGGGTCAGGCTGCTGTATATACCAGATTGCCACAAAAAACAAAGGTACTGCCACACATATCACCGGTAATATAATCTTATATGACAACCCTGATGCAAATAACATCATGGCAGCTATAAAAATAATAACTATGCTGGACGAAAGATCAGGCTGTATAAGTATGAACACCAGCGGCAGTGATATGACCGCCATAACCGCTAAAAACGGTATAAACGTATGCAGCTTATCCTGAAGCTTGGTAAGGACTACGGCAATGGCGAATATCACCGCTATTTTGCAAAGTTCCGACGGCTGGAGCTGAAATCCCGGCAGATTAATCCATCTGTACGCACCTTTGTCATTGTTTGTTCCAAGCGGAGAAAACCTTGTTGCTGCAACCAGTCCTATCACAAGAATATAATAGATTATGACAAAACGGCATATCGTATGATAATCAATAATTGACATTACAGCCATTATAATAAGGCCCAGAAGCAATCCGATAAGATGTTTTTTAAAGTCAGCATCCCTGTTGTTATAACCTGAACCAATTATCCAAAGCGAAAATGTTCCTATCATTCCCATAATAATTACTATGGCAATAAGGGGAAAGTTGTATTTCCGCCATTCGTAATCCTTTTCCAGTATTTTATTTTTCAATTTCAGCCATAAACGATGCATAAAACACCAACCCTTAACTGTTTTTCACTTTCATTTCACTTATAGGTATATTAGCTATAAGAGCCGGAACAATTCCGTTTCCCTCCGCTGATTCCGTTTGAGTAATTTTAATTTCAAGTCCTTTTTTATCAATTTCGACATATTTGGATATTACATCTATAATATCGGTTTTTATCTGTTCCATAAGTTCCGGAGAACACCCTGCCCGGTCAGATACAAGCACAAGCTTCAGTCTGTCAACAGCTACGCTTCCGGAAGATTTCTTTTTAAAAAAACTGTCAAAAAACATAGTCAGCCTCCATCATTAACTTTATGCTTTTTTTCTTAATCTTGAAAAAATCCGGTTAAACATCCCATTCCTGTAATACAGGTTGAGCCAGGGAACTTCTTCGCCCGCTACTCTCCTGCTTATATTCATATAAGCCTGTCCCGCCATGGTATCTGAACCTACAAGAGGCTCGCCCCTGTTGGTTGATATAACTATATTTTCATCATCAGGAATTATTCCTATAAGTTCGATTCCAAGAACTCCAACCACATCATCGCTGGACATCATATCTTCGCGTTTTACCATATCAGGCCGCAGTCTGTTTACAATAAGCTGTATATCTGACATGGCATATCCCTCAAGCAGTCCTATTATTCTGTCTGCGTCACGGACTGCCGACACTTCGGGAGTAGTAACCACTATGGCTCTTGTAGCTCCTGCCACTGCATTCTTGAATCCCTGTTCAATACCCGCCGGACAATCCATAAGTATGTAATCATATTCGTTTTTCAGTTCATCTGCAAGCTTTTTCATTTGTTCAGGTGATACTGCTGTTTTATCCTTTGCCTGGGCCGAAGGAAGCAGATAAAGGTTCGGATTACGTTTATCCTTTATAAGCGCCTGTTTAATACGGCAATTTCCTTCTACCACATCAACAAGATTATATACTATCCTGTTTTCAAGTCCCATCACAACGTCAAGATTTCTAAGTCCTATGTCGGTGTCAATAAGCACTACCGATTTTCCAAGTTTTGACAATCCCGTACCTATATTGGCTGTAGTAGTTGTTTTACCTACGCCGCCCTTTCCGGATGTTATTACAATTACTTCTCCCATTTTAATTATCCTCCAAGTTTTAGTCTGATTGAATATCACTGAGTGAATTATGTGAAATAGGTCTGATTTTTATCATACCGTTTTCACAGACGGCTATCCTTGGTTCATAATTTTTGCTATTCTTTTTAAATTTGCCGAGTGAAAATTCTGTTGTATCACATATGCGTATACGCGTCGGATTCATATTAAGCGAAGCTATAAAGGAATTACTTCTTCCTCCCGCTCCCGCAAATGCATAACCGTCAAGCGAACCAAGAACGATTATGCTTCCCTTTGACACCACCTGCGCTCCTGCATGTACGTCGCCAAGTATAATTATGCTTGTTTCAAAATCCACCACCTGGCCGTTTCTAAGATTGCCTTTATAAAACCGGCCTGTTCTTACGTCCAGCTCATTAAGCTTGTCATTAAGTGACTTGTTAAGTTTTTCTTCAACAACAGGGTCATCTTCTGTTATACACACAATATTCAATTCTGAACATTCTGATATTATATTTGCAATTTCATACTTTTCAAAATCAGACATATCCCGTCCTTCAAATGCAATTGCAACCGAGGCTTTGCCAAAAAATTCTGAAGCCTTTGAAAACTTTTCTTTTACAGCCTCCTTAATTTCTTCAAACGGAAGTTCCTTATCAAGGACAATAATCATGCCTGATTTTGTTCCTTTAATATTAACAGAACTTTTCATACTGTTCTCCTTTTGATTAATCAGAAAAAGCATTACTTTGGTTTTCCGGTACGCTTACTTTGCTGCCAAGGAGTTTTTCCCGTTTGTCTTTATCATAATAATAAGTATAAATATCCCTAGCAAGCTCTGCAGCATTGCCTGAGGTATATCCGTTTGGTATTACAGTCGTCACGGATATTTCAGGGTTATCATAAGGGGCATATGAAACAAATAGCGCATGGTTCGGCTTATATGCGCTTTCCTGCGCGGTTCCTGTTTTACCTGCCACGTCAACTTTAAGGTTTTTAAACAGCGAATCAACAGAACCGCCTGTAACTACCTTTCTCATTCCCTGATGTATATAATTCCATGTAGACTGCGAAATATTCAACCTGTTATGGATTTTAGCCTTATTTTCCGTAACTGCTTTGTCTGTAGGCGACACAGTTTTATCTATAATCGTAAGGTCATAGCATTTTCCTGAATTAGCTATTGTAGTAACGTATCTCGAAAGCTGTACCGGCGTATAACTGTTTTTACCCTGTCCAATTGCCGAACGCACACAGTCGTAATCAGATATTTTCGGTGATGCTTCTGCAAGCTCCACCCCGCTTGTATCCGAAAGCCCGTACATATCTGCATATTTCCTGAGTTTTTTCAATCCCAAATCATGGTTTAGCGAACCGTTAGGTGATAACCCGAGCCTGTATCCTATTTCATAGAAAAAGTAATTACAGGAATACTTCAGGGCGTCTGTAACGTTAATATTGCCATGCGACGAAGTACTCCAGCATTTAGGCGATGGAATTACCTCCTTAAATTCATGCTTGTCCATAATTTTTTCCAGAGGAGTTTTAAGTATGCCGTTTTCTTCAAGCGCAGCCGTCGCCGTTACCATTTTAAACGTTGAACCCGGCGCTGTTTTCTGTGTAGACGGTCTGTTAATTAACGGATATGATGAATCCTCCAGTATTTTTGAATAGTATTTTGAATCAATTCCATTTGCAAACCTGTTATTGTCATAGCTTGGATACGATACATATGCAAGTACATCCCCATTGTTAATATCGGTTATTACAATTGAGCCTGAACAGGGTTCCAGAGCAAGCATTGCAGGGGTAAGCTCAAGTTCAACTATCTTTGACCTGATAAATGAATATGGCGAAACCGAACCGTTAAGTATTGATGATATCGTGGAATCATCTGCGCTTACAATGCCCTGGTTGATTAAAAGCATACATATTTCCGTACCTGATATCGTATAGTCATATATCATATACTGGTATATAAGCTTGTCAAATGAAGTATTATCTTTAAGTTCATCAAAGATGTACGACTTTAACTTTTCAAAAAGTTCAGAAGTCGTATACATATCTTCGCCTATATCAAGTGCATCAAGATCAACCCAGTTATTTACTATTGCGTATTCCAGAAATTTGCTGAGGCTCATCTTACCTTCAGAGTATTTTTTATATGTTTCATCACCTGTATCAATCTTGTCTTTTTGCAGCATGTTGTCTGAAACAAGCATATCATATATAAATGCCAGGTATGAACCGTATTCCTTATTTAAATCTTCCGTACCTTTCGTATAACCGGTATCAATACAGCCTTTTAACCGTCGCAGCACGCTCTTTTTCCTTGAAGTATACTTCCTGTAAACATTTTTTTCTACCGTACTTGCTTTTTTGGAAGCAAATTTATCAGTGTCAACAATGTTGTTTTTAATTACCGCATTGTACACGTCATATATAGGTATTCTTATATCGGATGCCGATTCTCCTTTGGTTCCCGCATCATTACTGTTATTAATTTTTGATATAAGTATTCCTGCAAGTTTTTTCTCCAGTATATCGTAACACGCTTTCTGAAGGTCTGAATCTATAGTCAGATAAACGTCATTTCCGGCCGTAGGATTTATTACGTCTTTTATTCCCGATATTCTTGAATAGGAATCAATAACAAGCGTTTCCGAGCCTTTAACACCCCTGAGGGTTTCCTCCATTGAAAGCTCTATTCCCGTCTTTCCTATCTGGTCTTCCGTAGTATAATTATAATCCGGATAAGTTTCCTTTATTTCTGCCAGATCATCATTAGATATACTTCCTGTATATCCTATAATGTTTGAAAAATATTTGCTGTCGTAATAAAGCCTTGTAGTTTTATCATCTATATTAACTCCCGGCAGTTCATCGCTGTTTTCCTTAATAGCTACAACCGTAGTATCCTTCACATTGCTTGCTATCGTTATAGGTATATATTTAGTATTACTGTTTATCATCATTGTATAACGCACCTTAATTATATCTAATGCGTCTTTAACGGAATATTTTTCATCGACATCAAATCTTGGCCCGTTCGAGGATATATCGCTCCTTAAATATTCAAATACCGTCTGCGCATCGGCAGTCTTTTGTTCGTCGGTAAGTT
Source organism: uncultured Lachnospiraceae bacterium (assembly GCA_947588675.1). GTDB lineage: Bacteria > Bacillota > Clostridia > Lachnospirales > Lachnospiraceae > V9D3004. The sequence continues at coordinate 28,208 of CANPYY010000009.1, forward strand.
CGTCAATTGATTTTGCAAAATACGCGTCCCTCTTAAACCTTAGCTGGGCAGACTCATTAACGGTATAGTACAATTCCCCGTCTTTATTCACATCAATGCAGAAATCTATATCCAAATCATCCCCATTTTTATATATAATCTGCAGCATTTTATATATCATTTCATTTTTTTCTTCGTTAGTGGAAATCGTACCGGTATCCTCGATTGTTACAGAATAAGATATCTGATTTGACGCAAGAATTTTCCCGTTTCTGTCATAGATATTACCACGCGTGGACTGTATGTCACGCTGCTTTTCATCAGTTATGACATTTCCACTCGTAAGTTCATCACTTTTTACAATCTGGAGATTAAACATCCTTACTATCAATATGACAAAAAGTGAAAAAAATATTATATAAACAGGTATAACCCTGGATTTGAATATTTCTTTTATAAAATCAGTAAATCTGTCAATCAATTATAACGCCTCCTCGACGTTTTTATGGACTGCTAACCGGTTTACAAGCAAAAACAATTTGAAAAACAAAGTGGCAACAAGCATTGTATAGACCGCCTCAGGCAGTATTATATGTCTGAGGTAATACAATATACTGAAACGTCCCCTTGTAAGAAATTCAAATACATAGTAAATAAAACCGTAAAACAAATCGCTTATACCAATAATAAGAAGAATAAAAAAGTAATTCCGTAAATATACATTATATGTATAGCCCGTAATATAGCCTGTAATCATATACAGCAATGCGTGCAGCCCTATAACGCTGCCAAACAGCATATCCGACATAAGGCCGCATAAAAAACCTGTAATAAGGCCGTCTTTCTGCCCTCTGACATAGCTTGAGGATACCGTAAGGATTAAAAGCATGTTCGGAACTACTCCTGCAAGCTGCAAATGCTTAAACAATGTAGTCTGAAGCAGATAACATACTAGCATAAACAAAATGGTTGACACCCATTTTTTAATCATAATCCGTCATTTCCTCCAATTCATCACTATGTTTAAGCTTTGTTATTACAAGTACCGTATCCAGCCTGTTAAAATCGACAACCGGTACTACTTTGGCAGTCATTGTCATATTATCGGGTTCCGTAACAATATCTTTTACATATCCGATTAATATTCCGTCCAGATACCTGTCGCTTACATAGGATGTAACTATTTCATAGCCTTCTTCTATCTCAGCATCTACGCTTATTCTCTCAACTTCTATATATCCGTCATTTATCGTGGTAAGATTTCCTTTTACATCACATGTATCCGATGTACGTAAAAACATTCCGCTTACATAACTGTTGTCATCTATAATGCTTCTTACTTTTGAATAAGACTTTCCGACTTCCGTAACTATGCCGACAAGACCATTTCCCGCAATAACATTCATGTTCTTTTCTATACCGTCGTCAGAACCTTTATCAATCGTAAACATATTGTACCAGTTGCTGTCGTCACGACTTACAACACGCGCTGCAACTTTCGGATACTGACTGTATCCCTGGTCCAACTGATATAACTGCCGTAAACTTGCCAGTTCGTTTCTGTCGCCTATCAGCGAAACATTTTCTTCCCTTATATCTTCCAGTTCTTTCTTCAGCCTGTCATTCTCCTCAAGCAGTTTCTTTTTTGAACTGAAAAGGTCAAATATCGAATATATTCCGGAACCAAGCGAATTGATTCCCCTCTGCATAGGAGTTATGACGTTGCCTGCCGCTGTTTTTACAGGATTCAGTTGTTCCTGATATTTGAATGAAACAACAATCAGCGTCAGGCAAACAGCCGTGCATATAACCAGTATGGCTTTTACGGGAATATTAAACCTGCGTCTTCGTTTCATACCAAAACCCCTCTTAAAATCATATCAAATCAGAAACAAGTTTACTGTAATGAGAATTTTCGATGATTGTACCAAGTCCTGTTATAACTGTATTTTCAGGTTCGTCGCTTGTATTGACCTTCAGTCCCGTAGCGTTTCTTATAAATTCAGGAAGGTTTTTCAGGTTTGACGAACCTCCGGTTATATATATACCGTTTTTATATATGTCTGCGGACACTTCAGGCGGAGTACGTTCAAGTATGATTTTTATATGGTCAATAATAATCTGCAAATGCTCAATAATAGCCTGATTTACCTCAGAAGCCTCTATAACAAGCTCGCTTGGAAGTCCCGAAAGAGCATTACGGCCATATACAGTCATATTTCCTTCCTCATTTATAGCCGAACCTATCTGCATTTTTACCGACTCGGCAGTTTTTTCGCCAATCACAAAATTATATTTACGCCTTGCAAGGTGTATTATATCCTCATCAAGTTCCTTTCCTCCCAGAGGTACAAGTTTACTGAATATTATGCCTCCCAGAGAAAGCACGGATATTTCAGTCGTATTAGCTCCAAAATCCACAATAAGGACTCCGGTTGAATCAAGTATGTCAAGTCCCATTCCAAGCGCATCGGCAACCGGTTTTTCAACCATTTTTATCTGCCCCGGCTTCAGTTTCGGCGATGAAACCACATCCGAGTATGAACGTTTCTCAACTTCAGTAATATCAGTAGGTATTGCCAGATAATAGTCAAAACCTTTTAACTTATGCCTTGATTCATGCGATATTTTTTCAAGCAGTTTAAGCATAAGCTGGTGCATATTGCTCAAATCCGCAATAACACCGTTTTTTACCGGATAAGATACGCTTATATTGGCCGGCGTTTTCTCATACATTTCATACGCTTCATTGCCAACTGCAATTACTTCTGTTTTCTTTAAAATTGCTATAACATTTTTTTCGGTCAGTACAATCCCGGCACCATTCTGTGCTATTTTTATAGTGCTTGTACCAAAATCAATGCCAATAACTTTGTGATTCATAAATTTGCCTCCCGATAATTCAGACATGACCGGAATGTCGCATACTGAAATAAGAATTATCTCCTATAATAATATGGTCTAAAAGCGAAATTCCAATAAGGTCGCCTGCTTCCTTAATTCTTTCAGTAACATGGTAATCTTCACTGCTTGGAGTTGGGTCTCCGCTCGGATGGTTGTGAAGAAGTATTATATTTACCGCCCCGTATTTCAGTGATTGGAGAAAAATATCCCTTGCGGAAACCACAGAGGAATTAACAGTGCCTGAAGATATAACCATGTCTTTTATCTTTCTGGATTTTGAATCAAGCATAACAAGCATAAGTATTTCACGTTCCAGATTCCGCATATCTTCCATATAATATGTTGCAATTTCCTCAGGAGTAGTAAAACAATCTCCAACTTTTCGGCATGTCCTTGCCATTCTTTTTGTAAGTTCTGCAATACACTTTAACTGTATCGCCTTAACACGCCCAATACCGTGAAAACCCATAAGCTCCGAAAGGCTCATAGTATAAAGATTAAGAAGTCCTGCGCCGTCATTGTGGCATAATACCCTGGCGGCAAGGTCAACGCTTCTTTCCTTATTGCTTCCGTTTCTTATTATTACTGCGAGAAGCTCGGCGTCGGACAGAACCTCCGTTCCAAAGCTTTCAACCTTTTCGTACGGTTTTAGAGTATCGGGCAATTCTTTTACCGTATAATATTTTTTGTTATCCATTCTCCTCTTTTCCTCTGTAAATGGACATGTTTCAGTAAGAGGGTACAGAAAACGAACATAAAAATTATATCATATTACTGACGGTTTGTATACAAAGATTTTCCATTAAAATGTGACAAAATGGTCATATGCGACAGACGTCTGCATAATATCATCAATGCAGATTCCATTACTAAGAGCAAGCCACAATTTGCAATATTGTGCAATGGCCGCTCTGTCAGGCAGGGCTTTAATTCCGTAATCCTTATATTTTTCTACGGTTTCATACTGCGCGCTATCACCGCAAAGCCCGGTAAGATATATTGGTACATTATTATCCATGGCACTTTTTGCAAAGCATTTGAAACTGTCGTTTATACATATCGTACCTGAATGGTAGCTTTCATGCAAAACTGCCATAGTATTTTCCGTTATTTTCGGATAAACCATGCCAACATACGGAGTTATTCTTATAATATTATCAGATATATTATCAAGCTTTACATTATCCGTACTATCAAACATTGCCTGCATTTCTGTCATCTCATTATGTCCGCATTGTATATATTCGTTATTTTCAAATCTTCCGTAGTATTTAATACTTGTTATATCCGCCGTAAAGGGATTATATCCGTTAAGTCTTGTCGCCCTGTGGATTATCGGCAGTCCGCCTTTGTTACGATAACTTACAAATACTCCGGTTCCATATTTTTTTCTGATAAAATCAACTGCATATTTAAAATTACACAGACCGTTAGCGCGCGGGTCGGTAAGGACATAATCACTGGAAACAAAAACAACCGGAATATCTGACGAGCCGAAAATATATCCCAGTATAGCTGCGCTGTATTGCAGCGTATCGGTACCGTGCGCAATAATAACGCCTGATAAATCCTTATTATTAAGAACCGTATTTACTTCTTTTATAAGCAGCCTTATATTTTCTGCCGAAAGATTCTCACTTAAAATATAATATGGTGACGATACCGTAAAACAGCAGTCATTATTATATTTTTCCAAATACATATCTATAAGCGCGTAAGCCATTGAATCCCGTGCGCTTATAATTCCTTTATCAGATATGGCGCTTCCTATCGTACCTCCGGTAAAAATAACATGGATATTCATAAACAGGCTGCTCCTTTAAAGTTTAATGAGTTTCTTTTCATAAAGTTTCTGTACAGACATCATTATTCCGTATTTTACATGCTGCCATGTAAGACCTCCCTGAAAATATACGGCATACGGAGGCTTTATCGGCGCGTCAGCGCTAAGCTCTATTGATGAGCCTGATACGAATGTTCCGGCGGCCATAATAACATCACAATCATATCCCGGCATATCTCCCGGAACAGGCGCAACATGTCCGTCGACAGGCGCCGCCGACTGAATACCCTCGCAAAATGCAATAACCGACTCGGGCGAACCAAGAAGTACAGACTGGATTATATCATGTCTTTCTTCATCGCTTTTCGGTATACACTCAAATCCAAGCTCCTCATATACTTTAGCCGCAAACATTGCTCCTTTTAAGGCATTTGCGGTTATATGCGGCGCCATAAATATACCCTGGTAAAAACTGCTGTTAATATTAAGCGAAGCTCCTACTTCCTTTCCAAGTGCCGGCGTGGTAAGCCTGAAAGCCGCATTTTCTACACACTTTCCTGTTCCTGCCACATATCCTCCCATAGGCGCAATCCCGCCTCCCGGATTTTTTATAAGAGAGCCTACGCACATATCTGCTCCCACATCAGTAGGCTCGCATATTTCAACAAATTCTCCGTAACAGTTATCTACCATACATATAACGTCGCTTTTTATCGATTTTACAAACCGTATACACTCTCCTATCTCCTTTACCGACAGCGACGGACGTACTGCATATCCTTTCGAACGCTGTATAGCTACAATCTTTGTATTTTTCTTTATTTTTTCCTTTATCTTATTATAGTCAAAATGCCCGTTTTTTAGTAAATCAACCTGTGAATAATATATTCCGTATTCACGCAACGACCCGGGACATTCTTTTTTATCATCTATCCCGATAATATCATGAAGCGTATCATACGGACATCCGGTAACATATAAAAGTTCGTCACCGGGTCTTAAATTACCAAAAAGGGCAATCGTAAGCGCATGTGTACCGCACGTTATCTGCGCCCTTACGAGAGCATCTTCCGTATTGAATATATCTGCATATACGGCTTCAAGAGCATCCCTTCCAATATCTGTATAGCCATATCCCGTAGAACCCGCAAGATGCGCATCGCTTATTCTGTTTTTTTTCATTGCGGAAAGAACCTTTATCTGGTTATACTCAGATATTTTATCTGTTTCGGAAAAACTGTCCTGAAGCTTTTCCCATGCAGATTCACACAGGTTATATACCTTTTCATCCACGCCTGCCAACATGTATTTTTCCAAAATATTATCCATATTATGCTCCAATCCCTTTTTCTTTAATAATGCAGATGATATCTGAAAGTAATTCATCATCTGTTTTTTTATCCTTATCAAGCCATATTATATTATTTTCACGTTTAAACCACGTAAGCTGTCTTTTGGCAAAATGCCTTGTTTCCTGTTTTATATTTTCTACAGCTTCGTCAAAAGATACATTCCCGGATATACAGTCAATGAGTTCCTTATATCCCAGTCCTTTCATGGAAACCATATCTTCATTACAGCCAAGACGCACAAGTTCCTTCACTTCATTATACAGTCCGTCTTCAATCATCTTGTCAACCCGTAAACCTATGCGCTCATACAGTCTTTTTCTGTTCATATTAATAACAAAATACGCATAATTATACGGTGAATCCTTTTTCCGCTCCCTGCTATTGTGGACAGAAAATTTTTCACCGGTAATAATATAGTATTCAATTGCCCTTACAACTCTTTTTACATTATTGGGATGTACTTCTTCTGCATATTCGCTGTCAATATCTTTAAGTTTTTCATATATCGCTTCATTTCCGTTATCCCTCGCGTAATCAAACAGTTTTTGCCGTAATTCATAATCTGTCTTATGTTCTGTAAAACTTGTATCATACAGTACGGCATTTATATAAAACCCCGTTCCTCCTGCTATTATTGGAATATGTCCCCGTGACAATATATCGTCAATACATTTATCCGCATATTCTTTAAAAAGAGCTACGTTAAACTCCTCCCAGGGTTCTTTTATATCTATCAGATGATGCGGTATACCGCACATCTCATCTTCTTTAATCTTTGCCGTACCGATATTCATTCTTTTATATACCTGCATTGAATCTGCAGATATTATTTCGCCGTCTGTAAGTTTCGCCAGACGTATTGACAAATCAGTTTTTCCTGATGCGGTAGGTCCTGTCAGGATAATCAACGGTTTTTTCATAATTTGTTTACCTTTACTATTTGATACATACTGTTATACTATACGTCCAAACTGCTTCTCAAGGTCATGCTTTGTCATTTTTATCATTGTAGGACGTCCGTGAGGGCAGTGGAAAGGGTTATCAAGTTTAAAAAGACTGTTTACAAGAAAATAAGCTTCATTTTCACTTATATGGCGTCCTCCTTTAATTGCCGCCTTACATGACATGGATGCAATTTTTTCAACAAATGCGGATTCCGATTTTGATACGTTTTTTTCTTCCGAAAGCATCCCTATCAAATCCAGCATAACTTTTTCAGAGGATATACCGGGTATTTCGGCAGGTACTGCAGAAACGGCATATTCATTGCCTCCAAAATGCTCTATCTCAAACCCTGTATTTACAAAAGCATTGTGATACAAATCTACAATATCGGCTTCAGCGGACGATAACGTAATTATAATCTGAGGACTTACTATCTGGCTTGCAACTTTGCCAAGATGTATTTTTTCCATAAAATTTTCAAATAAAACCTTTTCATGCGCGGCATGCTGGTCCATAATATACATTTCATTATTGTATTCTATAATCCAGTATGTAGCAAATACACATCCTGCAACACGGTAATTTTTCTGTTCCTCCTGTTTCATTCCGCTTATATCAAATAAAGTTTCCTGTAACGGCAGAGGATTTTTGTCTTGATAGTCAGTACGGGTATCTTTTACATAATAATCCTTATTTTCTTTTTCTAATGTCTTCATCCGGTTTATTTCAAATGGCTCCGGCGGTATTTCCTTTTTTGTTATATCCGGTATAAGCCGCTCTTTTTCCGGTTTTTTTATATCGCTGCTCTCAACAGGTATTTTTATCTCCGGAATTATGTCGGTTTCTTTCAGCGTATTCCTTATGCTATTGCATATAAGAGAAAATATTTTATCCGGCTCGCTAAAACGCACTTCCATTTTTGACGGATGGACATTTACATCCGTCAGGCTGCCGTCAATCTCTATGTTAAGCACTGCAAAAGGAAATCTGTGCGTCATTTTATAGCCATCGTAACCTTCTTCCACGGCTTTATAAAGTATATTGTTTTTTATATATCTTCCATTTATAAAACAGCTTATATAATTCCTTATTCCCCTTGAAATAACGGGTCGTCCTATATAACCCGAAACATTTATAATATCAGATTTTACTTCAAACTCAATAATATTGGACGTTATATCACGTCCGTATATATTATATATTACATCTTTAAGATTGTTATTTCCTTTCGTCTGTAATTTTAACTGTCCGTTGTTTATATATTTAAAAGCTATATCAGGATGCGACATCGCCATTTTTTCAATAAGCTCTGTAATATATCCTCCTTCAGTTACCGGGGTTTTTAAAAATTTTCTTCTTGCGGGAACATTGTAAAAAAGGTCACGTACTACAAAAGTTGTACCCAAAGGGCAGCCAACTTCCTTTAAATCCTGTTCTTTTCCTCCGTATATAGTATAATTAATGCCCATAAGGCTCTCGGCAGTTTTTGTTATACATTCAACTTTAGATACTGCGGCTATACTGGCGAGAGCTTCTCCCCTGAAACCAAGACTCTTTAATGTATTAAGGTCATCTATAGCCGTAATCTTGCTTGTAGCATGGCGTTCAAATGCCCGCCTTATCTCATCGGACGATATTCCGCTTCCATTATCAGTAATTCTTATAAAATCAATGCCGCCGTTTTTTATCTCAACGGTAATCAGCGAAGAACCTGCATCAATAGCATTCTCCACAAGTTCCTTAACAACCGCAAGAGGTTTTTCAACAACCTCACCGGCGGCAATTTTATTGATTGTATATTCATCCAGGACTTTAATTACAGCCATTAAAATTTCTCCTTCATTTTATTCTGATATTTATATAAAAGGTTAAGCGCATCAATAGGAGTAAGACTTGAAATATCCATATCATGTATTTCAAGTATGATATCGTCAAAACCTTCAGTCTTATTAATAATATCAAATATCGAAATCTGGTTTGCCATACCCGTTATTTCCGGCTCTTTATCATTTTCCTTAAAAACTTTTTCGCGTTTTACGCCGGTTTCTTTATACACAAGTTCGGCAACAAGCTCATCAGCCCGCTCAAGTACAGCCTGTGGAAGTCCTGCAAGTTTGGCAACCTGTATACCGTAGCTTCTGTCAGCTCCGCCTCTTATGATTTTACGCAGAAATACTATATCGTCATTCTGCTCTTTTACTGCTATGCAGTAATTTTTTACTCCCTGCAGTTTATCTTCAAGCTCGGTAAGTTCATGATAATGTGTTGCAAAAAGCGTCTTTGCGCCTATTATTTTTGTATTGCTTATATATTCTACCACGGCCCACGCTATTGCCAGTCCGTCATATGTACTTGTACCCCTTCCTATCTCATCGAGGATAATAAGACTGTTTTTGGTAGCGTTCCTGAGTATGTTTGCAACTTCCGTCATTTCAACCATAAAGGTACTTTGTCCCGAAGCCAAATCGTCAGACGCCCCGACTCTTGTAAATATTCTGTCGCATATGCCTATATCGGCATAATCAGCGGGCACAAACGAGCCTATCTGTGCCATAAGCACTATAAGCGCCGTCTGACGCATATAAGTGGATTTTCCCGCCATATTTGGACCCGTTATTATACATATCCTGTTATCTTTATAATCCAGATATGTATCATTTGCAACAAACAGATAATCAGACATGATTTTCTCAATTACAGGATGTCTTCCTTCCTTTATTTCAATGCGTCCTTTATTATTTATTTCAGGGCGTGAATAATTGTTCTGCTCGGCGACAAGCGCAAGCGTTGAAAAGACATCAATAACAGCAATTACTTTTGCAGTATTCTGTATTCTGTGCATCTGTGTATATATTTTATCCCTGAGTTCACAAAACAGGTCATATTCAAGACTGTACAATCTGTCCTCTGCTCCCAGAATTGTATTTTCAAGTTCTTTTAATTCCGGAGTCATATACCTTTCTGCATTGGCAAGCGTCTGTTTTCTTATCCAATTATCCGGTACTAGGCTCTGATATGAATTTGTAACTTCAAAGTAATATCCAAATACCCTGTTATACTTAATTTTCAGGTTTTTTATCCCCGTATTTTCTCTTTCTTTTTCTTCAAGCTGCGCAAGCCATTTCTTTCCGTCAACCTTGGCGCTTCTTAGTTTATCAACTTCTTCATTATAACCTGTTTTTATAATATTGCCGTCATGAAGCGTCACAGGCGGTTCGTCACATATTGCTTCCTCAATCCATGAATATATATCAGAAAGAGTATCCAGATTTTTATGCTGTTCTTTAAGCAGCGAGCTTTTCATATTGCTTATTATATATTTAATATGAGGAAGCATTGAAAGCGAATTTTTAAGGGCTATCATATCACGCGGATTAATACTTTTGTAACTCACCTTGGTTATAAGTCTTTCCAGGTCGTATACAGGCGAGAGATATTCCCTTATTTCCTCACGGGATACCATGTTTTCCATAAGTTCCGAAACTGCGTCAAGCCTTTTATTAATCGCCGAAGAACTTATAAGCGGCTGCTCAACGTATGTGCGAAGACGCCTTGCCCCCATCGCTGTTTTCGTTTTATCAAGCACCCATAAAAGCGAACCGTGTTTATTCTTTTCACGCATTGTTTCCGTAAGTTCAAGATTACGCCGTGTCGCCCTGTCCAAAAACATATATTCAGACGATATATACGGTTTAATGGTATTTAAGTGTGCGAGCGAAGTTTTCTGGGTATTAAGCAGATACTGTAAAAGTCCCCCTGCCGCGCTTATGCCAGTGGTATATGAATCCAGGCTAAGTGCATTTAATGAAATCACCCCGAAATGTTCAAAAAGACATTTAGTACAGTTTTCATCATCAAAATACCAGTCCGCAAGACTTGAAACAGTTATATTAAGCCTCTCTTTAAGGTCGTTTATATCAGCTCCGCATACAAAAAATGCCTCGTTACAAATAATTTCAGACGGTGAAAATTTGTTGATTTCATCAAGCACCCTGTCAATAGAATCTATTTCAGTAACATAATAATCGCCCGTGGAAACATCTGCAACGGATATTCCAAACGAATCAGATAAATAAACTATACACATAAGATAATTATTACGCGACTCATCAAGTGATTTACTGTCCAGATTCGTTCCCGGAGTTACTATCCTTATAACTTCTCTCTTTACTATACCCTTTGCAGCTTTCGGATCTTCTACCTGTTCGCATATTGCTACTTTATATCCGTTCTTTACCATTTTATCAAGATATGAATCAACTGAATGAAACGGGACACCACACATGGGTGCCCTTTCTTCAAGACCGCAGTTTTTACCTGTCAGCGTAAGGTCAAGTTCTTTAGAACATATTTTGGCATCTTCAAAAAACATTTCATAAAAATCACCAAGCCGGTAAAATAAAATACAGTCGGAATATTCTTTTTTTATTTCAAGATATTGTTGCATCATTGGCGTTAATGCAGCCATTACCGTTATCTCCTTTGTTAAATTTATGTTGGTTTACTGCTCCGTTTGCGGTTCTGTTTCCGTAGGCGCCTGTGTGTTTTCCGGAACCGTCGTAGGCGCAGGTTCTTTTGTGTTTTCAGGCGGTGCCTGGGTAGACTGGGTAATGGTATCCCCGTCAGGTTTTTGCGTTATTTCAGGTTCAGCCGTTACCTTATATGAAGGTTTCTTTGTAGCTTTTGCTTTTTTCTTAGGCTCAGCCGTGGCCTTTTTCTTAGGTGCGGCCGTAGGTTTAGCTGCCGGCTTTTTGGAAGGTGCGGCTGTAGCGGTATTGGCGCTGCCTGTTTTGGTAATGGACAGATAATCTGATTTTATATAAGCATCCCTGCCATTATATTTTACTTTTGACCATCCGTTTGACATCTTTTCTATACGTTCAACGGATTCACCTTTCAATAACTTTCCATATGACGTCGATGAAGCATCCGGCTGGCTCCTTACATTAACATTTGTCGTAGCATATACTGTACTTGTTGAGGAACTGCTATCATCATTGTCATTGTCATAATCTTCTTCATCATCGTCTATATTTTCATAAGAAGGACGTTCTGTAGGTTCGGTTGTCGGTTCAGAAGAAGGTGCCGGAGAAACTGTCGAAACAGGTTCTTCAGATGCAACCGGCGCTGCAGTTTCAATCGGCAGAATATCACCGCTTGCATTTCCCGTAAAATATATAACTGCATATATTACAGCAGACAAAATTATCAATATTATAATTGCGCTCCATATTCCTATAAATAAATCAAATCTTAAATCTTTCTCCCTTTTTAATCTGCTAAAAAAATTTTTCATTATGTATCCCCCTTAAAATATATAACTTAGATATTATACTAATTTTAAAACAGATTGTCTACAGAACATTTGTTTGACACATGTGTTCGCATATGCTATAATACCCTTATATAGGAGGTATGTATATGAGCAACGGACGAATAAGCGCAAAGCAGCTTGAAATTTTGGAATACATTAAAGAACAGATACTGCACCACGGATATCCGCCTGCAGTACGTGAGATATGCGCAGCAGTCAATCTAAAATCCACATCATCTGTCCATGCGCATCTTGAAACACTTGAAAAAAACGGTTATATAAAAAGGGACCCTACAAAACCACGCGCTATTGAGATTATTGATGATGAATTTAATATGACCAGACGCGACATGGTCAATGTACCTGTTATCGGTACAATTACTGCGGGTGCACCGATACTTGCAACAGAAAATATCGAAGGATATTTTCCGGTTCTTGCAGACAATCTTCCGTCAGGAGAGATGTTTATGCTTCATGTTAAAGGCGAAAGCATGATTAACGCGGGTATTCTTGACGGCGACAGGGTAATTATACGTATGCAGCCTGATGCATCTAACGGCGATATGGTTGCCGCCCTTATTGACGACAACGCAACCGTTAAAACATTTTACAAAGAAGACGGGCATATACGTTTACAGCCTGAAAATGATTTTATGGATCCGATAATTGTAGATGATTGCAGGATTCTTGGAAAAGTAGTCGCCCTGTACAGACAATTCTGATTAGTCTTTAAAATATCAGTTCCGTATGAATATTATAATGGATTGCAGATAAGTAAATTTTACTTTTACTGTTCTGCAATCCATTTTATTATATGCAATATATTCCGTTCTATAAAGTATCCGCATCTATTTCCTGACAATCTGCCCATATTCTCTCCAGGTCATAAAACTCCCTGTCTTCCCTTGAAAAAATGTGAATAATCAAATCACCGTAATCCATAAGCACCCATGAAGTATTTCTGATTCCCTCTATGCTCACCGGCGTATGTCCGAGTTTTTCAAGTGTATCACTAACTTCATCTGTCATTGCAGTTATCTGTGAAGGATTATTTCCATTAGCTATAATAAAGTAATCTGCTATTACCGACACTTCTCCTATATTTAAAATCACTATATTTTCAGCTTTTTTCTCATCAAGCGCGGCATATGCAGCCTTAACCATATCCTTTATATCATTATCATTTTTCATTATATAATGCTCCTCCTATAAAAATACTTTATAATACTCGTACGCCTCTATCGAGGTACTGTCAATGTGCTTATTTTTGTCAGATTTCAGATAATTTATAGTGTTTCTCATTATAAGCGCACATGCTCTGTCCAAATCAGTAAACGCTTCTTTTCTTATTGTATTAAGCGTATCGGAATATCCTGAACCACAACCACTTAGCGTATTACCCGAATATTGTTTCCTTCCGGGCTCAATATAATCTGCAACAAATATAATTTTTTCAAGCATAGTCATCTGCGGCTTTCCGGTTGTATGAAACCTTATGGCGTCAAGTATATATTCTTCCTCGATTCCATATTTCTTCTTTGCAATATGAGCTCCTGCTTTGCCATGAAGCAGATAAGGGGCTTTTTTTTCGGTTGCGCTTACCGGTATATTATGCCTGTTGCAGTAAGCAATCAGTTCTTCTCCATCCATTTCTTTTGCAATATCGTGTAAAATTCCGGCGGCTCCTGCATCCTCCAATGAAATTTCATATTTCATTGCAAGCGCCTGCGCAGTATACATAACTCCCAGGCTGTGTATATATCTTTTCTTTTTTAATTTTTTTGAAACCCTCTCGCTGAAATCATTAATATCATATTTCATTTTTATATAACCCCTCTTTTATTATATAGTTATATACGTTATCTGAAATGTAATTTTTATCCGGCTTAACGCCTTTACTTATGCTGTTTCTTATCCCGCTGGATGAAATATCAATACACGGGAAATCAAGTATAATTATATCCGCATTATATTTTCTGACAAGAAACTGTCTGTAATCGTCTAATTTCCTATAATCGGCATCGTCCCTTGCGCATACGGCAAGCTTTGCATATTTCATAATCTTATCAGGTCTGTGCCATTCAGTAATATAAAATAACGAATCAGCCCCAAGGATAAATACGTATTTATTATCCGGATGCAGTTTTACAAGGTTTTCCAAAGTATCCGCCGTATAACTTATCCCTTTACGCATAATCTCCATATCGGACATTTCAAAATAAGAAATGCCGTTTATAGCAAGATTTATCATATTTATACGGTGTACTGAATCAGTAATATTGCTCTTATGGGGCGGATTACTTACAGGTATGAATATTACTTTGTCAAGAAGGAGGCTTTTATACGCTGTTTCCGCCATTTTTATATGGCCATTGTGTACAGGGTCGAATGTGCCTCCCAATATTCCAATGTTCATATAATATCACCCGTTATTTATAATAGTCAAATTCAAGCCCGTACATTCTTACAGTATCTCCATCTTTTATTCCAAGTTCCGTAAGTTCGTCAAGAATACCGTTATCTTTCAGGAAATTCTGGAAAAATTCAAATCCTTTTTCAGATTCAAGATTGGTATAACCAAGCATTCTTTCAATTCTTGGTCCTTCTACAACATATTTATCTTCTTCTTTATCATATGTGACTGTATAAGGTTCATCGGAATATTCGTATTCCTGTTCAGGAAAATATTCCTGTTCAAATGTATATGGTTTATCTCCCATCAAATCAAGTTGTTTTCGCACATAATACAATAAATCATTTACACCTTTTCCGCTTACCGCCGATATAGGAAATACTTTTATTCCGTCTTTTTCAAATTCTTCTTTAAGAAGGGTTATTACCGTTTCTTCCTCATCGCCATAAAATACGTCCGTTTTATTAGCAGCTATAACCTGTGGTTTTTCCGCAAGTTCACTGTTATAACAAAACAGTTCGTTATTAATCGCATGTATATCATTAATAGGGTCCCGTCCCTCTGTAGATGCAGCGTCTACCATATGGATAAGAAGACGCGTCCTTTCCACATGTTTAAGAAATTCATGTCCAAGCCCTATACCCGTCGAAGCGCCTTCAATAAGTCCCGGTATATCAGCAATTACAAATCCGTCTGCTCCCGGAATATCCACAACGCCCAGATTAGGATTAAGCGTAGTAAAATGGTAATTTGCAATTTTAGGTTTTGCATTGGTTACTCTTGATAAAAATGTAGATTTTCCGACATTTGGAAATCCTATAAGGCCAACGTCTGCTATCGTTTTAAGTTCCAAAATAATATCCATTTCCTTTGCAGGCTGACCCGGCTGCGCATATTTGGGCGCCTGCATGGTAGGCGTTGCGTAGTGCTGGTTTCCCTTTCCTCCACGTCCGCCTTTCAGTAAAATAAATTCTTTGTTATCGGCAGACATGTCTGCTACCACTTTGCCTGTTTGCGCTTCACGTATAACCGTACCTGCGGGAACTTTTAAAATACAATCACTGCCGTCTGCGCCATGACATCTGCGTCCACTACCCTGCATACCATTTTCAGCAGAGTATTTTCTTTTATGTTTATAATCATTAAGCGTATTAAGTCCCTTATCAACTACAAAAATTATATCGCCTCCGCGGCCTCCGTCGCCGCCGTCAGGTCCGCCTGCCGGAACATACAGTTCCCTCCTGAAACTAACGCATCCGTCGCCGCCTTTTCCCGACCTTACCGTTATTTTAGCGATATCAGCAAACATATCTTCACCTCCGACAATTAAATATTATAACAGGGGTTGTTAGAAAACAACCCCTGATTAACACATTTGCTATTA
Organism: uncultured Lachnospiraceae bacterium; assembly: GCA_947588675.1. GTDB lineage: Bacteria > Bacillota > Clostridia > Lachnospirales > Lachnospiraceae > V9D3004. The sequence goes on from CANPYY010000009.1 coordinate 44,282, forward strand.
AAAAAAGGAATTTATTTTGCTTCTTCTAAAGGATAAACCGAAGCCTGCTTCCTGTCGCGTCCTTTTCTTTCAAAACGAAGTATTCCGGAAGCCTTTGCATAAAGCGTATCATCTCCGCCGATACCAACATTAAGTCCCGGATGAATTTTGGTTCCACGCTGTCTGTAAAGGATATTGCCTGCAAGAACAAACTGTCCGTCCGCTCTTTTAGCGCCAAGCCTTTTTGATTCGGAATCCCTTCCGTTCTTAGTTGAACCAACTCCCTTTTTGTGGGCAAATAACTGAAGATTCATATCCAACATGGTATAATACACCTCACTCTCATCATTTCACAATATTTACATATCCGTTTCCATAACTCTTTACAATACTTTCTATTCCTATATACAAAGAATTGAGAAGCAGTATGGAAGAATCAGTTAACGTTAAAACCTCTAATTCCAACAGACCTGAATCATCATTATTCACAATAAACTTATCGTCCGTAAGTTTTTCAATTGAATTGACTGTATTGACAGCCAGAGCTGATATGGCGGAACATATAATATCCCTGCCCGGTTCATCATATCCGGCATGTCCCGATATGGTAAAACCATTCAACCTGTCTGATGAATCATAATGGAATTTTACATTAATCACATCTTTCACATCTTTCTACAAAAGAATTATGCGTTGATTTTTTCAATCTTAACTTCAGTATAAGACTGTCTGTGACCATTCTTTTTATGATAGCCTGTCTTTCTCTTATAGCGGTAAACTATAACTTTCTTTCCCCTGCCGCAGGACAATACTGAAGCTTCTACAGTAGCACCCTGTACAGTAGGATTACCAATCTTCATTTCGCCATCATTGACAATAAGAACCTGGTCAAATGTAAATGATTCTCCGACATTTGCATCAAGCTTTTCTACCTTGATAACATCGCCTTCGGATACCTTGTACTGCTTACCACCTGTTGCAATAATTGCGTACATACAAGCACCTCCTATAATCATTACTCGCCAGACTACGGTGTTCCATACGGAAACTTAAACCTCGCTGTGCGGCACAAATGAGCATATACAAACGCTCACTGACTTACAATATCATAAAACCTGTAATATTGTCAACCAATTTTTAACTTAAATATATAAATTTTGCTGCCTCTTTTGGCAGTAACCTTACATCTGCCCTTCTTAATAATTTTTATAACACCCTCATCTTTCTAAAATATTCTACCATTCAAGGTTAGAATACTCCAACTTTGCATCCCTTTCAAACAAATCTTTAAGCGCTTCTTTTACAGGCTTATTATTAAACAGAACTTCATTAATTTCTTTTACTATAGGCATATCCACATTATATTTCTGAGAAAGAAGGTCTACCGCTTTTGCAGAATAAACTCCTTCAACTACCTGTTTTACTTCGTCCATAGCTTCTTTTGCACTGCGTCCCTGTCCCATAAGATAACCGGCAGTATGATTACGACTGTGCCTGCTTGTACATGTAACGATAAGGTCCCCTATTCCAGAAAGACCGGAGAAAGTTTCTTTTTTACCGCCCATTGCAACTCCCAGACGTGTTATTTCTGCAAGGCCTCTCGTCATAAGCGCAGCCTTTGTATTATCACCAAGTCCCAGGCCATCTACAATACCGGCCGCAAGCGCAATTACATTCTTTATTGAACCTCCAAGTTCTATTCCGGTTATATCGGGACTTATATATACCCTGAAACGTTCATTCATGAAAATATTCTGGACAAATACTGCTGTTTCCTTTGTCTTTGCCCCTACCACCACCGTAGTAGGTATTCCTTTTACAACCTCCTCGGCATGACTTGGACCTGATAAAACCGCAACATCACAATCAGGAAACACCTCATTAAGTATCATTGAAAGCGTATATAATGTATTTTCCTCAATTCCTTTTGCGACATTTACAATTTTCTGTCCGCTTTTTATATGATTTTTTGCTATATCAGCAGTACTTCTCACATAAGGAGAAGCCACTGAAAATACTATCAAATCCATATCGGCACAGGCCTTTTTAATATCTCTCTCAATATATACATTATCAGGCAGTTTAACGCCAGGAAGCCTTTCCGTATGTTCTCTCTTTGTGCTTAAAAGATTAAGTTCGTCTTCTATCGCAGACCACAAAAAAACGTCATGTCCGTTTTGGGCTACCAGTACAGATAATGCTGTTCCCCAGCTTCCCGCTCCTAAAAAACTAATTCTCATATGTTTTTTACCTCCTTATAGTAAAATGCTTTATATGTTTTTCCGTTTTTTTGAAAATAATTTGTTTTCCGTTCCGTTCATCAGTCTTTTAATATTTTCACGGTGCATAATAACTGCCAGTATTGTAAATAAAAAGCTGATAACAAGAATCACCGGAAAATATGTATTATTACGTTTAAATATAAGCGCATATACAGGCAATGCCCATGCAGGCACCACAAGCGAACCCACAGAAACATATCCTGTCGCAAGCACAATAACTACAAAAATAACGAGCGCAATAATAATATACTGCCAATGCTCATATGCAACTGCAACTGTTACTCCCGAAGTAACTGCTATACCTTTGCCGCCTTTAAACTTCATCCATATCGGAAAATTGTGTCCAAGTACAGTGCCAAGTCCTGTAACAAGTCCCAATACATATGCAAGTTCAGAACCTTCACCCATAACACCCGCAGATATAAAACGCGCCAGAAATACAGGTATAAAAGCTTTCAGAAAATCACCAAGGAAAGTAAACAGAGCCGCTTTTTTCCCAAGTGTCCTTAAAGCATTGGTAGTCCCTATATTACCGCTTCCGCTTTTTCTTATATCTATGCCCGCATCTTTTCCTATTATATAGCCAAAAGATACAGAACCAAGAAGATACCCGGTTACTATGAATATAACCAGTTGAACAATGAACTTATAATTCATCGGTCTTTTTCCTTTCTTTCACGTATAAATATTTTTATAGGCGTTCCCCTGAATCCAAAAGCTTCACGTATCTTATTTTCTATATATCGTTCATATGAAAAATGCATAAGTTTTTTATCATTAACAAATATAACAAATGTAGGCGGTTTTACGCTCACCTGTGTTATATAATAGAGCCTTAGCCTTTTACCTTTATCAGAAGGCGGCTGCTGCATTGCGACGGCCTCTGCCATTATCTCATTTAGTACGCCTGTTGCAATTCTCAACTGGTGATTCTGTATGACTGTTTCCAAAAGCATAAACAGCCTGTTTATACGCTGTCCGGTAAGTGCAGAAATGTATACTATCTCAGCATATGGAACAAATGAAAGAATCATTTTTATTTTATCAGTAAATTTATTCGCCGTATAGGTATCCTTTTCAATCAGGTCCCATTTATTAACGGCAATTATCATTCCTTTTCCTCTTTCATGCGCAATGCCCGCTATTTTGGCGTCCTGTTCAGTAACTCCTTCCACAGCATCAATCATAAGGATTACCACGTCTGCGCGGGAAACTGCCGCAACTGTTCTTATTATACTGTATCGCTCCAGGTCTTCGCTTATCTTATTTTTACGCCTTAACCCCGCAGTATCAATAAAAACAAATTCTTTTTTATTCCATACAACATCTGTATCCACGGCATCTCTTGTTGTGCCGGCTATATCAGATACAATAACCCTGTTTTCTCCCGTTATCTTATTTATTAATGAAGATTTGCCTGTATTAGGCTTTCCGACAATAGCAACTTTAGGTCTTTCATCTTCTGCTTCTAACGCATCATTTTCATTAATATGCTTTAAAACTTCATCTAACATATCTCCTATTCCAAGTTTAGATGAAGCCGAAACAGGTATCGGTTCTCCTATTCCGAGATTGTAAAATTCATATATGTCCGAATAAAACTTTTCAAAATTATCAACTTTATTTACAACAAGAATAACGGGTTTTCCTGATTTGCGCAGCATATTGCATACGCTGTAATCCGAATCAGTAACTCCGCATCTTACATCTGTCATAAATATTATGACGTCAGCCATATCTATTGCAATTTCAGCCTGGGCACGCATATGCGAAAGCATTACATCATTACTTTCCGGTTCTATTCCTCCGGTATCAATAAGCGTAAAATGGTTATTGAGCCATGTGATTTCCGCATATATCCTATCTCTTGTAACTCCCGGCGTGTCTTCTACAATTGCTATCTTTTCCCCTGCCAGCGTATTAAAGAGCGTTGATTTACCAACATTGGGCCGGCCCACAATAGCAACTATTGGTTTACTCATATAATTCTACCTCATTCTGAATACTTCCTGTAAACTTCCCTATAATATCTGCAAGAGAAGTTCCATTAGATTTTACAATATGAATCTTTTTTTGTAAAGCATTCTCTATATCACCGACCGTTATATCATCCAGAAGGACGTCTTCGCCCGACCTTAATAAGGAGTCAGGAAGTATAACGTAATCTCCCAGTTTCTTTTCCTTTAGCTGTTTAATTATATCCTGTCCGGTCAGAAGTCCCGTAACTGTTATTTTATGTCCAAAATAATCGTTTACAATAGGGCATATCTCATAATCAAAGCAGGGAAACCTGTTGTAAAATTCATCAAGGCACTGTTTCAGATATGGTTCAAACAATATTCCTGTCACAAATGTAAATGATACTTTCTTTTCTTTATTATATACAAATTTATGTGTTTTAAGTTTATCCAATGCCTCATTAAAATCATCTAAAAACGAACGCACCATGCCGACTCCATTTTCAAGCTGTCCGAAGCCCTCGTATGTTTCGCCGTCAGGTATTTCTCTTTTAGCAATAATATACCATTCGTCTGAAGCATGTACAAAATTTGTATTAAAGTTTTTGCGGCATATTCCCTGCCATTTCGTTATGATATCCAGTACTTTATCCGCATCTTCCTTTGAAAATGCCTCAAGTCTTTTTAAATTATCCCTGTAATCCGTAAGCCCCACAGGTACAACCGATAAACTTTTCATTACGGGAATATATTTTGTAAGGTCATGTATTGTATTCTCAAGTTCTTCACCGTCATTATAGCCTTTGCACAGGACAATCTGAGCATTCATCTCAATTCCCGCTTCATAAAGCAAATCAAGACGTTTAAGCGCTCTGCCTGCAAAACGGTTGTTAAGCATAAGGCACCTTAATTTTTCATTAGTAGTATGCACTGAAATATTTACAGGGGAAAGCTTATATTCAATAATCCTTTTAAAATCTTCATCCTTCATATTGGTAAGCGTAATATAATTGCCCTGCAAAAACGAAAGTCTGGCATCGTCATCTTTAAAGTACAGCGTCTCCCTCATGCCCGGAGGCATCTGGTCGATAAAACAAAAAATACATTTATTGCTGCATGAAGCATAAGCGTCCATAAGAGGTTCTTCAAATATTATTCCGATATCCTCATTGTAATCCTTTTCAATTTCAAATTCCCATTCTTCGCCATTTTGCCTTTCTATCAGAAGGGTAACAAAAGTATCGCTGACAAGGAACCTGAAATCAAATACATCCTGTACATATCTGCCGTTTACTTTTATAAGCGTATCTCCCGACACTATTCCCATTTCATCCGCAATACTGTCTTTTACGATATCAGTAATTTTATGGACATGTTTTTTCAAATCAAATCACTCCGTACTATCACGCATTTTCTTCAACAGCATTTAATGATATGAGTTCAATCACCTTTTTTGCAATAATTGATTCATTAATAAGATCCGGCAGATATGAACCATATTGCGCTGCCGCCGATTTTATAAGTTCTTCTTCATTTTCTGAACCTGACGACTGCATATACATCTGAAGTGCGTCATTATATTCATCTTCCTCAACCTGAATATTTTCTTTTTCTGCAACAGCTTTTGTTATAAGCATTTCTTCGGCATACTGTTCAGCCACTTCAACCAGCTGGCTCTCATATTTATTTTCGTCTATTCCCCATGACTCTGTAAGGAATTTGTTAAAATCCGTATATCCGTAACTTTGCGCCATTGATTTGTAATTAGCATCCAGTCTGAGTTTCATTGTGTCAATAATACTCCGATATAACCTGTCCATATGCCGTATCGCCTTTATTACTCTTTTTTTCCGTAATAATATCTTCTTTTATTTTTTCACGGTAAGCTTCTGCAGAAGTATATTCACCGTCAGTTATCTCCGTAACAAAAGCATCATCAAACGAACGCTCTTTTTCTTCACCAAGTATATAATTTACAGTTACAGTAAACGTCGCCTGTTTACCCGAAAAATCAGGATTATTGCTATAATCTTCAGGGAAAGTAACCGGCACATCAACCGTTGAGCCAACCTTTACGCCAACCAGTCCGGATTCAAAACCCGGTATAAACCTGCCTCCGCCTATTTCCAGATTAAAATCCTCGTCCGAACCGTTTTCAAAAGCTTCACCGTCCATATATCCCGTATAATCGATATTAACGGTATCTCCTTCTTTAACCTTACCTTTTTTAATACGTTCATTTTTATTTGCATCAATAATCTCCTGTATATGCGACTCCATATCCTCGTCAGACGCACTTACATCTACTTTAACACCCTTATATTCAGCCAGGGTAACATAGTCAAGAGCTTTGTATTCCTTTGAAGATTCCAGTACCTTATCCAGTTCTTCATTACCTGTATCGTATTTTTCTTCGCCCGAACATGCAGCCGTTATACATATCAAAGAACAAAGAATTGCCGTCAATAAAATTTTTTTCATATCTGCCTCCTGAAAATATCATTAAATATCGCTTTAGTATAGCATATTGCATACGAAAAATAAACAGTAATTTTGACTAAATTTGTTATATATGATATTATATTTATAAATTATTTGAATTGGGGGAACATAATATGTATACTATGGCATATCAGGAAAAATTACCTGTTGCACCTTTGAAAATTATTGTAATGGATAATTGCCGCGACTTGGGGAACTCAGTCAACGCCCATATTGTATCATCAAGAAAAAAGCATGTTTCCGACAATAATTTTTTATCCGGGCTTTCAGGTTACTCATGCGACAGTTATATTACAAACTACCATATGGAATTTTTACATACAGGTGAGCGTCAGGCCGTTATTGATGAATCAATAAGAGGAGCTGACCTTTTTATTATAACTGATATTGTAAACCAGAGCCTTAATAAATCCCCCGATGAACATTTCCAGGACTTGAAAAGAATAATAAACGCCTGCCATGGTAATGCCAACAGGACCAATGTTATTATGCCCTACCTATACGAAGGCCGCCATAATAACAGAAAAAAACTGGAATCCCTTGACTGCGCCCTTGCCCTTCAGGACATGGTTGACATGGGAATAAGCAATATCATAACTTTTGACGCGCATGAACCCCGTATGCAGAACGCAATACCTATACAGGGTATCGATAACTTCCCTACTTCATATCAATTTATTGAAGCCATAATTAACGGAAATGAAGATATTATCTTTAATAAAGATAATCTTCTTATAGTAAGTCCTGATATCGGAGGCATGGGAAGGGTTGTTTTTTACTCATCAATTCTTGAAGTCAATATGGGAATGTTCTATATAAGAAAAGACTACTCTACTGTAATAAACGGCGAACATCCTGTTGCGGCTGTAGAATTTCTGGGCGGCGATATAAACGGTAAGGACATAATTATAGTAGACGATATGATTGATACCGGAACAAGTATAATAAGCACCTGCAGGGAATTAAAAAAGCGGGGCGCAAAAAAAGTTATTATTGCTTCTACATACGGTCTTTTTACAAAGGGCCTGAACGAAATTGATAAGGCTTATGACGACGGCCTTTTTGACAGAATATATACAACTAACCTGACATATTGCAGCGCCGCACTTATTAACAAACCTTATTACAGGCTTGTAGATATGAGCGGGCAGATTGCAAATATTATTATTGCAATGAATCATGACGCTTCGTTATCGGAAATTGTAGACCAGTCAAAGCTTATTAACAGGCTGCTTGGAAAAGAAGGAATATAAAATGAAGGCCAAAGTCACAAAAATTATGTTAGCCGCAATAGTTTTTCTTATATATCTGTGGTTTTCTGCATTTATGGGATTTGGCTGCCCGATAAAATATGTGATTGGATTTCCCTGTCCAACCTGCGGAATGACACGCGCATGGTTTTGCGCACTGCATCTTAATTTCAGGGACGCATTTTTTTATCATCCTCTTTTCTTTATTGCCCCATTGCTTATTTTATTTATAATCTTTAAAGACAGCCGGTTATTTGGCAAAATATCCGCTAAAATCAAAAACACCTTTATAATAGGCTGCGCTATTTTAATTTTTATAGTATACATTGTCCGCCTGAATACAGGTTTACATCTGTCATTTCTGTGATTTGGAATGCTTTTGAATAGAAAATCAGAAAATATTTGAAATTTTTAACGAAAATTGTTGACAATTTAATATAATTTTTGATAAAATTCTATTGATGTATATTATACGAAAGGAGCAATCTCACATGGATCAACAGAAATTGGATATGTGGATTATGACAAATCAAAAGTATTTGCCTGCTGAAAAGATTGTATATTTAAAAGAAAAACTTGCTTCATTGGATGACCAGAAATTTACTTTATTATCAACAATTGAATTGAAAGATCCTACTGTCCTTTTACTTGTTTCAATTTTCCTCGGCGGACTTGGTATAGACCGTTTTATGATAGGCGATACCGGAATGGGTATTTTAAAATTATTAACCGGCGGATGCTGCGGAATATTGACAATCGTTGACTGGTTTACTATTCAGAAAAAGGCCCGCGAACTTAACTTCAGTAAAATAATGACTTTAATTTAGATTTAACTTAGAAAACATTTATATAAAGAAAAAGAGCTTTCCGATTAGGTTATCCTGCGGAAGGCTCTTTTTCAAAACGCATTTTTTATTAAAGTTATATTTTCATCTATAATTCCTATTATATCAAAACGTATGGGCGTATTTTCAGGCAGGCCCTCTTTATAAATATAAGCCAACGCCACATGCCGTATCCTGTTTTGTTTTCTGTAATCTACCGCTTCAAACGGAGTTCCGTAATTATTGTTTTTACGATATTTGACCTCTGCAAATACGATATAATCTCCATCTTTTGCAATTATATCTATTTCACCGGATTTAATTCGGTAATTTCTCTCAAGTATCTTATATCCTAATTCCGATATATACCCTGCGGCCATATCTTCATATTTTTTACCAACAATACGCTTGTTTTCTAACTGAACCACTTCCTATAAGAAATGTATATATGTATTTCTGTGTATAGGACATTTACCATATATCTTTAATGCATCCGTATGAAATTTCGTACCATAACCCTTATGCTTTGCAAATCCATATTCAGGATACAGCTTGTCATATTCATACATCATTCTGTCCCTGGTCACTTTTGCAATTATACTTGCTGCGGCTATCGATACGCTTTTTGCATCGCCCTTTATTATACTTTCCTGCGGAGCTGAAACATCCGGTATACATACCGCGTCAACAAGAATAATCTGCGGACTTACCGCAAGATTGTCAAGCGCCTCTTTCATAGCCATATATGTCGCATTAAGAACGTTAATCTTATCTATTACTTCTGATGATACAACACCTGTGCCAACGGCAACTGCCTTTTTATATATTTCATCATATAATATCCCGCGTCTTTTTTCAGATACTTTCTTTGAATCATTTAAATGTTCAATATAACAATCTTTCGGTAAAATAACCGCTGCGGCAACTACCGGTCCTGCAAGCGGTCCTCTGCCCGCTTCATCAACGCCGCATATATATTCAAAGTCTTTATCATATTTATGCTCGTATTCCATCATCCTGCTTAAACGTTCATATTCTTCATCTTTCATATATAAATTACTTCTTTTCCGATTGTTTTTTATTTTTATTTTTACGCAATTTAATTCCAAGAGTAATTCCAATTGCCGCTACGGCGGCATACATAATTATCTTAATCAGATAACCTGCATATGCGCTTCCAAGTCCCATAGAAATATCCGATAATAATGCTTCCATAAAATAATCTCTCCTTAATATTGTTTATAAATCAATTAAGCTTCTGACTTGCAAGTTCGGTAAAGAAACACGACCTGTTTCCTGTATGGCAGGCTGCCCCAACCTGTTCAACCTTTGCAAGTATTGTATCATTATCACAGTCTATATACATTTTTTTAACATATTGATAATGTCCCGAAGTATCCCCTTTACACCACAGTTGGTTACGGCTGCGGCTGTAATATGTCATTTTTCCCGTTTCAAGCGTTTTATTATATGCTTCTTCATTCATATAAGCAAGCATAAGCACCTCGTCATTTTTATAATCCTGTACAATTACAGGTATAAGCCCCGAATTATCCAGTTTAAAATCAGAAAATGATAATGAAGTCAGAAAAACATTCATTTCAAGTCCTTTTTTTGCAAGTTCCTTCTTTATAAACATAAGGTTATTGTCAACCCATGCGTTAGTAGATAACGCCGTTACATTCTTTATGCTAAGAAGCGTTATCATATCATTTTTCCTCAGGCTGTCCCTGAGCATTATATTGCAGTCGCAGCCTTCAGCCTTATTTATAAATTCGTCGCACAAAGATAAATGCTTTACAATATATGAATAAGTAGTATATTCAGACTCTATAAATTCCCTCTCATCCATTTCAAGGAAAACATTTTCTGAGCCAAATCTGTGTACTGCCTTGTCAAATTCATCATAATCATTAAGTTTTTTGTTCTGGATAGCAATCTTTGCAACGCCCGTATTAAATGCGCGCTTGGCGTCTTCAAGCTTTTCAAAATATATTCCTGCGGTAACAGGTATTTCAACAAATTCATTTAACTCCTTTAAGACGCTGAGAAATTCTTCGCGTTCAATACTGTTTGCAGAATATCTGAATACAAATAATTCATCAGCACCCGCATCAACATATTTTTTTGCTCTTTTTAGTATGTTTGAAAGCGCCTCGCTTTCAGTATTAATAAATGGTATTAATTTTTTATATGCCATAATAACCCCTCCATACTATAACTATAATACACCTTTTGTCGATTGTACGCCCCTGATATTCGGGTCAATACGCAAAGCCTCGCAAAAAGATTTAGCCACTGCTTTAAAAGCCGCCTCAACAATATGATGTGAATTGACGCCGTTTATTTTTTTAATATGAAGATTAATTCTTGCCGCATCGGAAAACGAATAGAAAAATTCCTTTACAAGCTGTGTATCAAAATCGCCTATCATATCTGTATCCAGAGGAAGTTCAAAATCCAGATAATGTCTTCCCGATACATCCACCGCCGCCATGACAAGCGCATCATCCATAGGCAGTATACAGCTTCCGAAACGTTTAATGCCCTCCTTGTTTCCAACAGCCTCCTTAAAAGCCTGTCCAAGAACAATGCCGGCGTCTTCTACCGTATGATGCCCATCAACATTAAGGTCGCCCTTTACGGTAAGTTCAATATCAAACAGACCATGCCGCGCAAAACCGCATAGCATATGGTCAAAAAATCCTATACCGCTATTTATGGTATAGTTTCCGCTTCCATCAATGTTCACAAAAGCCGTAATATCCGTTTCTTTCGTTTTTCTTGTCACTTTGCCTGTTCTTTCCATTATTAATCTCCATATCATTTTACTATATTTAAAGTATATATTAAACCATTACAAAAAGCAAGAATGCTATTCGTCTTTCTGAAACCTTACCGCAATTGAATTTGCATGTGCAAAAAGCCCCTCTGCTTTAGCAAAATCAATTATATCTTTATATACGCGTTTAAGCGCTTCTTCCGAATAAGATATTACGCTGGATTTCTTAATAAAATCATCTACGCCAAGCGGTGAAAAGAATCTTGCAGTACCATTTGTAGGAAGCACATGATTAGGTCCTGCGTAATAATCGCCAAGAGGCTCGCTGCTGTATTCGCCTAAGAATACGGCTCCCGCATTCTTTACTTCTGTCATATCCGTAAAAGGATCTTTTGTCACTATTTCCAGATGCTCGGATGCAATCTCATTAACCATATCAATTGCTTTTTCTTTATCCTCTGCAATGATTATATAACAATAATTTTCTACTGACTTACCAATAATATCTTTTCTCGGAAGTATCTCCATAAATCTTTTTATTTCTTCCGCCGTACGGTATGCAATATCCCTGCTTGTAGTTACAAGTATCGATGATGCCATTTCATCATGTTCCGCCTGTGAAAGCAAATCAGCCGCAATATATGAAGGATTTGCAGTTTCATCCGCAAGCACAAGTATCTCGCTCGGTCCTGCTATTGAATCTATACTTACACGTCCGTAAACTGATTTTTTTGCAAGCGCAACAAAAATATTCCCCGGGCCGCATATTTTGTCCACTCTGCGAACAGTTTCAGTGCCATAAGCAAACGCAGCGATAGCTTGTGCGCCGCCCATTTTATATATAACATCTGCCCCTGCTTCACATGCCGCAACAAGAGTATTAGGATTAACCTTTCCGTCCTTGCCCGCAGGAGTAGCAATCTGTATATTTTTCACTCCCGCCACCTTTGCCGGAACGACATTCATAAGCACTGACGAAGGATACGCAGCTTTTCCTCCGGGAACATAAAGTCCTGCAGTTTCAAGCGGAATTATACGCTGTCCGACAATAACGCCGTCTTTCGCATTAATAAAACTCTGCCTTAACTGGCGTTCATGAAAATCCCTGATATTTTCAATTGATTTTCTTATTACGCTTATAAGACGGTCATCCACAAACGAATAAGCCTCTTTAATTTCCTGTTCCGATACAATAAAATTATCATTATTAATATCTGCGCCGTCAAATTTTTTAGTATATTCAAATATTGCCTTATCGCCATTTGTTTTTACATTTTCAATAATATCATTGACAACGGATGTATATTCATCATTATCTGAATGACTGCGCATTTTAAGTTCATTAAGTATTTCGCTTTTTACCTGTTCATTAAGTTCAAGTATCTTCATATATTTATGCCTGCCTTTCAGTAATTAATGATTTCAAATCGGTGATAATCTTCGTAATACGTTCCTGTTCCATCTTCATGCTGACTTCATTTACTACCATTCTGGCAGAACATTCGCATATCGTTTCAAGTACCTCCAGTCCGTTTTCTTTAAGAGTGGAGCCCGTTTCCACAATATCCACTATAACTTCTGAAAGTCCTACTATGGGAGCAAGCTCTACCGAACCGTTAAGCTTGATTATCTCAACTGTCTGATGTTTTTTATGATAAAAATAATCCTTGGCAATGGCAGGATATTTACTGCCTACCCTTATAAGCGCTTTGTGCATAAGAAGTTCTTTTGCATTATGAGGACCGGCAACGCACATACGGCATTTTCCAAAGCCCAAATCCAGCACTTCATATAATTTTCTGCCTTCTTCAAGTATTGTGTCCTTTCCGACAACGCCTATATCAGCCGCGCCATATTCGACATATGTGGGTACATCGGACGCCTTTGCCAGAAAAAATCTAAGTTTAAGCTCCTCATTTGTAAATATCAGCCTGCGGGTCTTTTCATCTTTCATTTCTTCGCAAAAAATACCAATTTCCTCAAGAAGGCTCATTGTTTTTTTTGCAAGCCTGCCTTTAGCGAGCGCAAATGTAATATATCTCATATGTCTGCCTCCGTTTTCAAAATATCTGCTATCATTACGTTTGTTTCTTTTTCACAAACCGGATATATTATACAGGCACTATCGGAATTTTCTATAAAAATTATTTTATCAAACCTGTTGCGCAAGGCATATGCCTTATACTCGTCAAGGCTTTTACGGGAACTTTTCCGTATCATGCTTATCCTTATGCCTCTGTTTCTTAAATATGACGCCACGGATATAGCGGACATTCTCTCATCAGGTATATACAAAATCATAATTTCCGGCTCTTTTACGTCAATCTCTATCTTCTGTCTTTGCATTGCAATCATAAGCTGGTCTATACATATCGCAACACCGACTGCAGCGCCTGAATGTCCAAATTGTGAAAGCAGGCTGTCATAACGTCCGCCGGTCGCCACAGGCTCGCCCGTACCATATGTATACGCCCTGAATATTATTCCGGTATAATAATCATATCCGCTAATCATTCCGAGATCACAGTTCACATACTGAAGCAGACCGTAACTTTCAATGATACCGTATATTTTTTCCAGACGTTCCGCGGCTTTCAGAAATTCTTCATTTTCACATTTTTCCTTCACATATGAAATATAATCAGGATTTCCAAACATCTCAGGCAGCTTTATAAGCAGTTCCTTAATATCGTCCGGTATGTTTTTATCGAACAGATACTGCTCAGCAGCAAACACATTCTTATTAATAAGAAGTTCCTTTAACTCCTTAACCTGCACCGGATTTAATCCCGTGCTTTTAACAAGACCGTTAAAAAAACCTGCGTGGCCAATGTCAACCTGAAATTCTTTAAGTCCCGTCTTTATAAGACATTCTATTGTCATTGCAATCATTTCCGCATCGGCATCTGATGTATCGTCATTGATAAGCTCAGCCCCAATCTGCGTAACCTCTTTAAATTTACCCTGATGGCTGTAATTATTAATATATGTATTGCCGTTATAGCACAATCTTACCGGAAGTATTTCATCCTCATAATATTTTGCAATACTTCTGGCAATCGACGGCGTAATATCAGGTCTTAATACAAGCGTATTATTATCCCTGTCGAAAAACTTAAACATCTCATTGGACGCTACAGTACCACGCTCCTTATTAAAAATATCAAAATATTCAAATAGCGGAGTCTGTATATCATCAAATCCATAACTTCTTATTACGCTGTGTATTGTATTCTGTATATGGTTTTTTATTTCACATTCATCGCCATATATATCCCTTACCCCTTCAGGAGTCTGAAGCAGTTCGGGATGATAAAAATTATTGTTCATAACATTACATCCTTATATCAATTATTATTTTTCTTTCGCAAGCTCAAATAAAGCATTGACAAATGCTTCTGAATCAAATTTCTGCAAATCATCTATGGATTCGCCTATACCTATATATTTTACCGGTATATCCATCTCTGATTGTATTGCTATTGCAATACCTCCCTTAGCAGTTCCGTCCAGTTTGGTAAGCACTATACCTGATATGTCAGCCACTTCGTTAAACTGTCTTGCCTGCACGAGCGCATTTTGTCCGGTAGTGCCGTCGAGTACAATAAGTGTTTCCAGACATGCTTCAGGATACTCTTTCTTTATTATGCGGCTTATTTTTTTAAGTTCTTCCATAAGATTCTTTTTATTGTGAAGCCGTCCTGCAGTATCACATATTAACACATCTACATTACGTGCTTTCGCCGCGCTTACTGCATCATATACAACCGACGCCGGGTCTGAGCCCTCACTTCCGGCAATAATATCAACATTAGCACGATGCGCCCATTCAGTCAACTGCTCAATAGCAGCCGCCCTGAATGTATCTGCCGCCGCAACCATTACCTTCTTTCCTGACTCTTTAAGCTGACCGGCAAGCTTTCCTACAGATGTTGTTTTACCGACTCCATTTACTCCAATCATAAGCACAACTGATTTTTTGTTTTCAAAATCATATGCGGATTCAGCTACTTTCATCTGTTCCTTAATAGTATCAATCAATAACTCCTTGCACTTAGCCGCTTCTTTTATTTTATTCTCTTTTACTTTTTCTTTAAGTCTGTTAGTAATATCATTGGTTACATTAATACCAAGGTCTGCCATAATAAGAATTTCTTCAAGTTCTTCATAAAAATCATCATCTATCTCAGAAAAACCGTTAAAAAGTGAATCAATCCCTTTTACAAGACTTTCACGCGTTTTTGACAAACCATCCTTTAACTTTCCGAAAAATCCTTTTTTTTCACCCATTACTTATTCACATCCTTTTCCAGTTGTTGTTCTACCAGGTCTACTGAAACAAGCGTCGATACTCCTTTTTCCTGCATGGTAATTCCATACAGGGTATCAGCAGCCGCCATAGTCCCCTGCCTGTGGGTAATAACTATGTACTGCGAGTTGGCTTTCAGCTTATTAAGATATCCTGCAAAACGCTTTATATTTGAATCATCAAGCGCCGCCTCTATTTCATCAAGCATACAAAACGGAGACGGTTTAAGATTCTGTATTGCAAATAATATCGCTATGGCGGATAACGCTTTCTCCCCTCCTGAAAGCATTGATACGCTCTTTAGTGTTTTTCCCGGCGGCTGGGCAATAATCCTTATTCCCGCATCCAGTATATCTTCATCGTCAGTCAGTTCAAGCATACCTTTTCCGCCGCCAAACAATTCCCGGAAAACAATATTATACTGCTCATTTATTTTATCAAATTTCTCAGTAAATACAACCCGCATCTTTTCTTCAAGTTCTGCTATAAACGAAAGCAGCCGTTTTTCGGATTCAACTATATCGTCATGCTGGGTTTTCATAGTATTATAACGCTCGGAAACGTTTTTATATTCTTCAATGGCATTAACGTTTACATCACCGAGGTTTTTAATTTTCTGCCTTAATTCCTGTACGTCGTGTTTAAGTTTTCCATACGGAATATCTTCTTCGTATTTAAATTTCTGCGCCCCTCTGTATGTAAGTTCATATTCATTCCACATATACTGGTTCAACGCGTCAAACTGCGACTGCAATCTTTCATATTGATTATTAAGCCTTATCTGCTCTTTCTCCAGTTCATTACGCATATCGGCATATTTTTCCCTTTCTTCAAGGGCGGCTTTCTGCCGGTTTAAAAGTTCTTTGTGCTTTTCTCTGGACTCTTTTGTTTTTACAATAAGTTCTTCCGTAACGGCATTAAGATTATCTATCGTCTGCCTGAGCGTTTTTATGCCTTCTTCCTTTTTATCTATTGTTTCCTTTGCAAACGACCTGCCTTCGTTTATGCTTTCTATATCATCTTCAATGCTCTTTATTGTATTTTTGGTTCTTTCTAGCTTCTCATCGACAAAACCTATCGTCTGCATAAGCGCAATTCTGTCAAGTCCTATCTGATTAATTATATCGTGCATTCCGGCACGTTTCTTTTTATTTTCCTCAAGAGTATCGTTAAGCTGACTTATTCTATCGGTACATTTTTCATTTTCTACTTCATTTTGTTTCAGCCTGTCAGCAAGTGTATCAAGCGATACTTCAATATCTTTCTTTCCCGCTTCAAGCTTCGCAACGTCGTTTTGCGCAGTTTCATATTCACTTTTGTGTGCGGCAAGCGCATCTTCTGCCTGCGATAACTGTACCTGAAGCGTATTAAGTTCCAGAAGCTTTGCATTAACTTCATCTTCCTGACTTTTTACCTTAACTGCAAGCTCATCATGCTTTGCATTATATTCTTCGATTTTTTCCCGTATACTGTAAAGTTCTGCTTTTATTTTTTCCAGTTCTTCACCAAGTGCATTAATTTCTCTTTTTCTTCCAAGAAGGTTGCTTTTGTTTCTGTATGAACCTCCTGATATAGAACCTCCCACGTTCAGAAACTCTCCCGAAAGAGTAACTATACGCAGAGTATGCCTGTACTTTTTAGCAAGTTTAAGCGCATTATCGACATTATCAACAAGCACAAATCTCCCAAGCAGATATTTAATAACTTCTGAATACTTCTTATCGGTATTTACGAAATCAGACATGGGACCAAGCACACCTTTTTCATTATCAAGCTTTCTGTCATATTCCGCATCTGCCGTTATATCCGAAAGCGGAAGAAATGTAGCGCGTCCCAGTTTATTATCTTTAAGATAGCCTATAAGTAATTTTGCAGTATCCGAATTATCGGTAACTATATTCTGTATATTGCCGCCAAGACTTATTTCAACGGCAGTTTCATATTTTTTATCTACTGAAATAATATCGGAAACAACACCTATTATTCCTTTATTTTCAGACTTCTTCTCCATTATTTTCTTGACGCTTTCACCATACCCCTCATATCTTTCCGCAAGATTTTTAAGGGCTCGCTGTCTGGAACCTGTTTCATGATACAGTTTTTGCTGTTTTTGGTACTTTTCATCTTCAACACGCGCTTTGCGTTCATTTTCATGGAGTTCAAACCTTAATTCCTTAACTTCAGCTTTCTTTTTCTCTATGCAGTCCGAACATTCGGTAATACGGTTTTTCATTTCCAGAGCCTGTTCTTCCGCCTGCGATAACACTCCTTTAAGCCTGAAAAGATTTCTGTTCATCTCAGCTTTCTGTATGGAATTATGTTCAAGCATTGTTTCATATTTCTTTTGCTCAGACTTTATTTCAGAAGATTTATCCATTAGATTAAGAATATACCTGTTACAGTTATCAAGTTCCGTCTCCTGTTCGCCAATTATACGAAAAAGTTCATTAATCTGTTCTTCCGCCTCAGTTTTTCTGTTTTCATATTCATTAAATATTTTTTCGTTTTCGGCTTTCTGTAAAAGAAGTTCCGCTTCTTCCTCTTTTGATGTTTTCAGCTGCTCGTTACATGCTGCTATTCTTTCGGAAAACTGCTTTTCATTTTCTTTTCCGGATTCAATCTGTTGCATAAAAAGCCTGATTTCCCCTTCGAGTTTTTCAGCTTTAAGTTTATTATTATTTATTGCTGCGCTGTCTGAGTCAAGTTCTTCAGACGTTGTACCTATAACTTTTTCAAGCTCGTCAAGTCTGTTCCTGCTCTCCGCATACATATTTCCGGTCTTAACGAGGTCATCGTGCGCAATATCATTTTTTTCCTTTACTTCTGAAAGTTCTTTATTTATACGCTCATAATCGAGGACAAACATAAGAATATCTTTTGCTTTAAGTTCTTCATGAAGCGCCAGAAACTTCTTTGCCTTTTCGGACTGTCTTGCAAGCGGTCCAACCTGCAGTTCAAGCTCTGATAATATATCGTTTACACGCACAAGATTCTGTCTTTCCGCTTCAAGATTTTTCACCGCCAGGCTTTTTCTTCTTTTATATTTTACTATTCCGGCTGCTTCATCAAAAAGTTCCCTTCTGTCCTCAGGTTTTCCGCTGAGTATCTTATCTATCTGACCCTGCCCTATAATTGAATAACCTTCTTTTCCTATTCCGGTATCAAAGAACATTTCTCTGATATCTTTCAAAAGGCAGACGCTGCCGTTAATAAGATATTCGCTCTCGCCCGAACGGTACACTCTCCTTGCTACCATTACTTCATCAAACTCTATTGGAAGAAAATGGTCTGAATTATCAAATGTAATTGCCACATAAGCAAATCCCAATGGTCTTCTGTTCTCTGTTCCCGCAAATATTACATCTTCCATTTTAGAACCTCTGAGCTGCTTTGCGCTCTGTTCGCCAAGCACCCATCTTACGGCATCTGCCACATTACTCTTGCCGCTTCCGTTAGGTCCTACTATTCCGGTAATTCCATCTTTAAATTCAAATACAAGTTTGTTGGCGAATGATTTGAAGCCATGTACCTCTATACTCTTTAAATACATTATTTTTCCCCCGAAAACATAAAGTTTACTTCAGCATCTGTATTGTTTTATATGCCGCCTCTTTAGCCGCCTCTTTTTTACTGTGTCCCGTTCCGCTTGCCATAATTTTATCTTTCAAAAACACCGCGACAGTAAAGCTCTTATCATGCTCCGGCCCCGATTCATCAATGACTTTATAAGTTACCGTCACGCCATACCTGGCCTGTACGATTTCCTGCAGGACTGTTTTACTGTCAAACATATCCATTTTCTTTTCAACGTCATTAAGCACGAATTTTTCAACAAATTCAGTAGCAGATTTTATCCCGCCGTCCAGATAGATTGCGCCTATAACCGCCTCAAACGCGTCGCAAAGCAGAGATTTTCTGTTACGTCCGTTAGTATTTTCTTCGCCTTTGCCAAGATAAAGATATTCGCCTAAGTTTATTGTGAGCGCAGCAAATGCAAGCGCTTCTTCACAAACAAGATTGGCGCGCAGTTTAGTCATGTTTCCTTCCTGCATATCAGGATAGTTTCTGTACAAAAAATCACTTGATATAAATTCAAGCACTGCATCTCCGAGAAATTCTATCCGTTCATTATAAAAATTTTTTGCCATACCCCTTTCATTAGCATATGAACTATGGGTAAGCGCAAGACGCAAATAGTTGATATTATTAAATCTGTAACAAATAATATCCTGAAATTTGTTTAAATCGCTCATTTATCAATTCCCTTACTAATACATTCTTTAATTTTATCATTGATATTATTCTCTACAAAAGTTACACATTGTATTATGGAATTACATATTTCTATTGCTTCTGAACTTCCATGTGTTTTTACGGCAAGGCTTTTAAGTCCCAAAAGAGGCGCGCCGCCATATTCGGATACATCAAAATCTTTAAGCGTCGTCTTTAATGCTTTTTTCGACAGCAGAGCTCCAAAGGTACTTAATTTAGTGGACATCATTCCTGCCTTTATTTTCTTAATAAGCGTTTTTGCAAGTCCTTCATATAACTTCAGAATAACATTTCCAACAAATCCTTCGCATACTATTACATCAAAATCTCCTTTAGGAATATCTCTCGCCTCTACACTTCCGCAGAAATTAATGCCTTCACATTCATTAAGAAGCGGATATGTTTCCTTTACAAGAGCATTACCTTTTTCTTCTTCCGTTCCTATATTTACAATTCCCACCTTCGGTCTGTCCACTTTACAGACATTCTCCATATACAGCGAACCCATTTTTGCAAACTGGACAAGATGGCTTGAACGCGCATCTACGTTAGCTCCGCAGTCAATAAGAAGCGAACCGCCTTTTTCTGTAGGTATGACTGTTGCAAGCGGTGTTCTTTCAACACCCTTTATCCTTCCTATATATCCAAGCCCCCCTACCAATATAGCCCCTGTGCTTCCGGCAGATACAAATGCGTCGGCTTCGTTATTTTTTACAAGTTTCATCGCTACAACTATGGAAGAATCTCTTTTGGATTTTACTGCAATTGCAGGAGGCTCATTAAATCCGATAATTTCTGTTGCATTTACCACGCTTATCCTGTCCCTATCATACTCGTATCCGGCAAGCTCGTCATTAACCTGCTTTTCAATGCCTACCAGTATAACTTTAAGCTTATCTGATTTTGATACTGCGAGCACTGCCCCCTTTACTATCTCGCGTGGGGCATTATCGCCTCCCATAGCATCTACTGCAACTCTTATGCAACCCATTTCAACAAACCTCCATATTATATTATTTCTGTTTTTTACAGGTTCTAAAACTTCCTGTGAAGTAAAATATGGCGTCTGAGAATACACAGACGCCACATAATAATTTTATTATAATTATTCTGCAACTTCTTCCGAAGCTTCTTCTTCATCATTCTTTTCTTCTGCAGCTTCTTCTGCAGCAACATCATCATTTGCCTTTGCATTCTTTTCTTCAGCGATAAGTATCTGCTTAATGCTAAGGCTTATTTTTCTTGAAGCTTCTTTAAAGTCAACAACCATGGCTGTAACTTCGTCACCAATATTAAGTACATCTTCAGGTTTTTCAATATGTTCCAATGATATCTGGGATACGTGGAGAAGCGCGTCTATACCCGGCGCAAGTTCCACAAAAGCGCCAAAATCAGTCATCCGCGCAACTTTACCGGTAACAATTGAGCCTATAGAATACTTCTGTGCAGCGTCTTTCCATGGATTATCTTTTTCAAATTTCAGGCTTAATGCAACCTTTGTATCATTAATATCCTTTATGATAACCTTTATCTTTTCGCCTACAGTAAGCAAATTCCTGGGGTCGTCAATTCTTCCCCATGACATTTCTGAAATATGTAACAGTCCGTCAACTCCTCCAAGATCTATAAACGCACCAAAATCGGTAATATTCTTAACAACACCTTCAACTTCCATTCCCGGAGCAATTTTTTCAAAAAGCTCTTTCTGAAGACGTTGCTTTTCTTCAACTATCAACTGTTTCCTGTTACCTATAATACGTCTTCTTCTTGGATTGAACTCCGTGATAACAAACTGTATTTCCTGTCCGTTATATTTTGAAAGATCTCTTTCATATACGTCTGAAACAAGGCTTGCAGGAATAAAAATCTTGGATTCATCAATCATAACGATAAGTCCGCCCGTAATAACCGAAGCAACCGTCGCCGTAAGCACTTCTTTATTATTATATGCCTCCTCCAGTCTTTTATTGCTCTGCTCAATGGCAATTCTCTTGTAAGTCAAAAGAACCTGTCCTTCACCATCGTTTACTTTAAGGACCTGCGCCTGCATCTTATCGCCGACTTTAACCTCTTCAATAAGATTTACAGGTTTATTGCTATATTCACTCCGGCTTAATATACCGTCTGCCTTATAACCAATATTTAAGATGATTTCATCTTCCTTAACATCAATAACTGTCCCTTCTACAATCTCTCCCGTATGGATTGTGACTAATGATTCCTCTAATAACTCTGCGAAATTTTCTTCTGACATGCCTGCCAAACCTCCTCAATTATATTGTTCGGGGTCGAAGCCCCTGCAGTTATTCCCACG
>CANPYY010000010.1 GCA_947588675.1 uncultured Lachnospiraceae bacterium
GATTGCCTGTGCGGCGGCTCCGGAATATGACGAAGTGACGCTTGAATATATGAAAATCGGCGGACTCAGATATTATATAACGGAAGATAACCATCTTGGTTACAATAATAACGTGCAGGCTAATGATATGTCTACTGAACAGGGTGTGCGGGCTTATGCGGCATACAGTTATCTGGCTGAAAATAATAATGAACCGGTTGATATATACAGATGTAAAACTCCCGATAAAAAGCTTGTATTGCCAAAAGCCGATATGCCGGAAATAGTTACTGACCTTACAAACCATACTACAACTGATGAAAAAATTTCGTTTTATGTAAATGCAGCTACTTCAGACGGACAGGCGGCGGATATACAGGTACTTGCCAATAAAAACAGTGTATATGCCGATAATGGGATATACACGGTAGAGATTAATGAAGGAATTAATGAAATTGAAATAACAGCCGTCGGCGCAAATAATGCGGTATCAAAAAGATATTTCAGCATTATCCGCATAAAGGAAACCGAAAAGCAGGTTACGGTTAAATTCTCGCTTTACGGCGACAGCAGGCATGGCGAAGAGGGACATACCGGATATCAGGCATGGATTGAACCGGAGAGCATTACAGTACCTGCCGGTTCATCGGTAAGATATGTTCTTGAGCTGATGCTGAATAAATATAACATGTCTTATACAGCCGAAAAAGGATATATACAGAGTATTAACGATTTGTGGGAATTTGATAATGGAAGTAAATCAGGATGGTTATTTATTGTAAACAAAATAATCCCACAGGTAGGTTGTGATGACTATATAGTAAATGAAGGCGATGAAATTCAGTGGTATTATACCGACGATTATGTTAATGATGACGGAAACCGGGATAATATAGAGGAACCGGAACCTACTAAAGAGCCGGCAGAACCGTCTGAAACGCCGGATTCTACGGAAGTACCTACTAAAGAGCCGGCTGAATCTTCTGCGGCGCCGGATAGTACAATGAAACCAACGGACAAACCGCAGGACAGTAACGATATTGCAGTAGAGCCTCCCGTTAAAGCGCCTGATAACAATTCAGATAAAGAATATGCTAAACAAACCCGGAATGAAGAAATAAACGCGCAGGGTACGCTAAAAAAAGGCGATATAATAAAAGATAAGGCTTCCGGCGCTTATTATAAAGTCATTTCGGTTAATAAGATAGTTAAAGTCAGGTATTTGAGGAGCTTAAAGAAGCCGAAGAAGATAAAAAAGATAAAGATACCGGCATATATAAAGTATCAGGGCGAAATGCGGTGCAAAGTAAAAGGTATTACAAAGAAAGGCTTTAAATTCCTGAAAAAACTGAATAAGAAAACAATAATAAAAGTTCCGGATAAGAAATACAGATATTATAAGAAAATTTTAAAAAAGAAAAAGGTTAAGTGTAAAGTAGTAAAAATGTAATATTTGTTATTTATTCCTGTGTATGGTATAATCTTCGTAAAAGCGTCGGGTCGTGCCTGATACGGCCCGTAAGCGTACATACATTATGCGTGGTGATAATATGGACGACGACAAGCAGAACTTAAAAGAGCTGTATAAAATACGTAAAAGTGAATTAAAAGAAGATTATAAAAAGCAGAAGCAGGATATTAAACAGGAAGTAAAAGATTTTAAGGAAGCTTCAATGACCAATATAAAGGGACGGGTAAAGAATAATATCAGTGGCTTTTTAAGAGCTGTTGTCAGTGGTCTTCTTATACTCGTTCAGATACTGGTTATATTGACGCTTCCTTTACTGTTAAGGCAGTATACGGCATTATTTTATTTTATACTTGAGGTTGTCAGCTTCTTTGTTGCGGTAGGACTTATTAATGCAAATAAAAATGCTTCTTTTAAAGTGGCGTGGATGGCTATAGCGCTTCTTTTGCCCGGGTCGGGACATATTATGTATTATCTGTGGGGACGGAACAGCACGCGGAAAAAACTTATTAAAAATACAAAACTTAAAATAGCGGAAAGTTATCCGTATATCGAATTTGATGAAGAATGTGAAAAAGAATTTTATAGCGAACATCCTGAATTGAAAGGAATTTCAAAATACCTGAAAAGTTATATGTTTCCTTTGCGCAGAAATAATAAGGCAAAGTATTACAGAATGGGAGAAGATGTTTTTAAGGATATTTTTGAAGACATAGCGGGCGCAAAGAAGTTTGTGCTTTTGAATTTTTTCATAGTTGCAGAGGGCGCGTTATGGGATATGCTTCATGACATATTGCTTAAAAAGGTAAAAGAGGGTGTGGAAGTAATATTTATATATGACGACTTTGGAGGTATGATAAGGACTGACAAGCATTTTTGCAGAACTTTAAACGATGAAGGGATAAGGACAATGGTGTTTAATCCCATCCATAAGTATACTGACAAACTTATAATGAATTACAGGACGCATCAGAAAATTGTAGTAATAGATGGAAATGTAGGTTATACAGGGGGATTTAATATTGCAGATGAATATGCTAATCTTATAGAAAGGTTCGGGGTATGGAAGGACTGCGGTATACGTATAGAAGGAGACGGGGTCTGGGGACTCACTATGATATTCCTTCAGGTTTTAAGCATATGCCGTCCAAAGGAAGCCGTGGACTACAACAGGTACAGGCCGAAAAAAGCTGCGGAAAAGAATAACTGTTACTGCCAGGTTATTTCAGATGGTCCGTATCCTTATGACGCGCATATACTTGAGAGTACGTATAAACAGATTATCTCAACTGCGGATAAGTACGTATATATAATGACGCCATATCTGATTTTAGAGGAACATATGATACAGACGCTTCTTGAAGCGGTAAAAAGAGGAGTTGATGTAAGGATTATTACGCCTAAGATTCCTGATAAAAAAAAGGTATATATGCTTACGCAATATAATTACGGGCCGCTTCTTGCAGGAGGGGTTAAAATATATGAATATACGCCGGGATTTATACATTCCAAAGTTATTATTAATGAAAACAGCGCGCTTGTAGGTACGGTAAATATGGATTACAGAAGTTTTTACCTGCATTTTGAAAATGCCGTATGGATAAGTGAAAAAGAAATACTTGAAGATATATATGATGATTTTAAAGATACATTTTTAATATCAGAAGATATAAGTTATGAATCATGGGAAAACAGACCACGGAAAGATAAGATTTTGCAACCCGTGTTAAACATGTTTTCAACACTTGTATAATATTTATGACGGGAGGCAGATATGCTGGCATTTGTTAATGGTATCCTTGAATACCGCGATGGAAATAATATAGTTGTGGACTGTAACGGTATCGGGTATAATATTATGATACCGCTTTCAGTAGCGGACAGGCTTCCGCACATTGGAAGCAGTGTTAAGATATATACATATATGAGCGTCAGGGAAGATGCGGTTAAATTGTTTGGATTCCTTGACAGGGACGACCTGGATATGTTTAGGAAGCTTATAACGGTAAACGGAATAGGTCCGAAAGGCGCGCTTGGAATATTGTCGGTTATGTCGCCTGACGATTTGAGATTTGCAATATTATCGGACAATGCGGCGGCTATT
Organism: uncultured Lachnospiraceae bacterium; assembly: GCA_947588675.1. GTDB lineage: Bacteria > Bacillota > Clostridia > Lachnospirales > Lachnospiraceae > V9D3004. Next base: position 3,552 of record CANPYY010000010.1, read on the forward strand.
GCAAAGGCTCCGGGGATAGGAGCAAAGACTGCGGGTAAGCTTATACTTGAACTTAAAGATAAGGTTGATTTGGATGAAGCATTTACTATTAAGTCGGAACATTATGCAAACGGCGCAGCCGGAGGGCAGACAGACAGGATAAATATTCTGAAAAATGAAGCCGTTCAGGCGCTTGTCGTGCTTGGATATTCTCAGGGGGATGCCGCTTATGCGGTAGGGAAAATCGACGTGACTGAAGATATGTCAGACGCACAGATATTAAAAGAAGCGCTTAAATATATGTAAATAAAATAAATATAAGTAACCGGTTGGAGGATATATGGAAAAAAGAGTTATTTCCACAGAGCTGATTGAAGAAGATTACAGAATTGAAAACAGTTTAAGACCTAAACTTTTGTGTGAATACATAGGTCAGAGTAAAGCTAAAGAAGCGCTTAAAGTGTATATAGAAGCCGCCAGATTAAGAAATGAGCCGCTCGACCATGTTCTTTTGTACGGTCCGCCGGGGCTGGGTAAAACTACGCTTGCGGAAATTATAGCAAATGAACTTGACGTTAATCTTAAAATAACTTCGGGGCCGGCAATAGAAAAACCCGGAGAAATGGCGGCGATACTTAATAATCTGCAGGATGGCGACCTTTTGTTTGTAGATGAAATACACAGGCTTAACAGACAGGTGGAAGAAGTAATGTATCCCGCAATGGAAGATTTTGCGATTGATGTTGTTATAGGAAAAGGAGCGTCTGCAAAATCAATCAGACTTGACCTTCCCAAATTTACATTGGTAGGAGCTACGACCAGGGCAGGTATGATGACGGCGCCTCTTAGAGACCGTTTCGGCGTTGTTCACAGGCTTGAATTTTATACGGTACAGGAACTGGTGCAGATTATAATACGTTCTTCCAGAGTGCTTAAAATAGGTATTGACAATGAGGGAGCGTTAGAAATAGCGAAAAGGTCGAGAGGAACGCCGCGTATTGCCAACAGGCTGTTAAAAAGGGTCCGTGATTTTGCGCAGGTAAAGTATGACGGTAATATCACCGGCGAGGTTGCCGATTCGGCGCTTGATTTGCTTGAGGTGGATAAGAACGGACTTGATACTACCGACAGAAAGCTTCTTCTTCAGATGATACAGAAGTTCGGAGGCGGACCGGTGGGACTTGATACCCTTGCGGCAAGCATAGGGGAAGATTCAGGTACGATTGAAGATGTATATGAACCGTTTTTAATACAGAACGGATTTATAGCCAGAACCCCGAGGGGAAGGGTTGTTACGGAACTTGGATATAAAAATTTTGGTATAGAGGATGAAAAGATATGATGAAAAAGAAAAATGATGTTGAAGTTCTCATAGGCGGTGAAAAATATACCCTGTGCGGGTATGAAAGTTCGGATTATCTTCAGAAAGTTGCAACTTATATCAATGTAAAGATTGATGAAGTGGCAAAAAATTTTGGCTCGCTTCGTGTTAATAATGATACGCGGGTAGTTTTAACCGAAATAAATATTGCTGATGATTATTTTAAAACGCTTGAACGCCTTGAGGAGATGACAAAAGAAAAAGAGGAAGCCGACAGGGTTATATTTGAATTAAAACATGAACTTGTTGCGGCGCAGGAAAAAATTGAGAAATTAACTTCAGGTAATAAAAAAAGATTTTAAAATAATAAATTTTAAAGGGATGTGTATATGAGAAAACCTGAGATACTTGCGCCCGCCGGCTCCGTAAAGAGCGCATATTCTGCAATAAATGCAGGTTGTGATGCGGTATATATGGGCGGTAAAAAATATGGCGCAAGGGCGTTTGCGGACAATCCGGATGATGAAATTCTGTCAGATATTATTGACGATGTACATTTTTTTAATAAAAAAATATATATAACCGTCAATACTGTATTTAATGAAAATGATTTTAAAGGGCTTTACGATTTTATAAAGCTCATTTATGAAAAGGGAGCGGATGCTGTCATTGTGCAGGATTTGGGAGTCATGAATTTTATAAACGTGGAATTTCCGGGACTGCCAATTCATGCAAGTACACAAATGAATATTTTACAGGCGTCTGCGGCAGAGCTTATTAAAAACTACGGTGTAACCAGGATTGTACCGGCAAGGGAATTAAGCTTTGCCGAACTTTCTCATATCAGGAAATGCACAGAACTGGAGATAGAAGCTTTTGTACATGGAGCGCTGTGTTTTTCATATTCGGGACAGTGTCTTATGAGCAGTCTTATCGGCGGCAGAAGCGGTAACAAAGGCGCATGTGCGCAGCCGTGCCGTAAAAAATATTCCTGCGGCCCCAAAAGAGATAAATTAAGTCATAAGTTAAGCCTTAAAGATCTTTGCAGCCTTGATTATATACCTGAACTTGTCAATGCGGGGATAGATTCGTTTAAAATAGAAGGGCGTATGAAAAAGCCGGAATATGTGGCGCTTACGGTTAATATGTACAGAAAATATACAGATATGTATTTTGAACTTGGCGATAAAGACTACAGGAATGGGGATTTTGTAAAAAAGGAACTTAAAAATGACATAAGATTGCTGCAGGATATATATAACCGGGGCGGTTTTACATGCGGATATCTTACTCAAAATAAAGAAAGAAAAAATATGATGTCCGAGAAAAGACCGGGGCATCAGGGAGTAAAGGTTGGAAAAATAACCGGTATTATTTCAGGTAAAAATACCATAGAGATACTTTTTACACAAAAAACACATCCGCAGGATATACTTGAAATAAGAAATACGGATGGAGAAACGCTTCATGTCCATACATTAAAAGACGCGGGGAAGATTGGTGAAAGAATCAAGGTTAATGCAGGATATAATGCCAAAAATATTATGGTTGGATATGAGGTGTTCAGGGTACGTAATAATGAACTTATAAAAGAGGTGCTTGAAAAGTTTCCGCCTGAAAGAAAGAAAAAACATGTGGCGGGGATATTTAAGGCGCGCAAGGATGAAAAGGCTTCGCTTACGGTATGGATTTCAGACTCGGACGACAAATGCGTTACGGTATATGGAGATGTTGTAAGAAAAGCCGAAAAGCATATTGTTACAAAGCAGCTTATATCAGAAAAAATAAAAGTTTCGGGAGATTCTCTGTTTGAATGGGATAGGCTTGATATAGAGGCTGACGGGGATATATTTATCAGCCTTGGAAGTTTAAAGGATATAAGAAGAAAAGCCTTTGAAGAACTGTATGATTTAATAATATGCGTTTATCACAGAGAATCTTTTTTGGAAAAAACATTATTAAATTCATACAAAACTGCGTCTAACGGCAAAATTGATAGAGAGCTTATTGCGGAATGCAGAAATAAAATACAGTTTGAATGTACCAATTTGCTTTCTGATGTTGATATAATATATCTCCATATGGAAAATATGTCTATGAACGCCATAAAAACTGTTTTGGCAGAGGCAGAAAAACCTGTATATCTTTTCATGCCGAGAATATTCGGTTATGAAGGACAGGCATATTTTGAAAAAAATTATGATATGCGGCTCATAGGCTCATACAGCAGTTTTGCAGGAATGGTAATATGCAGTCTGGAGGAACTTGCATGGATTTATGATAATTGTACTGAGGAAAATTTTGAAATACGCGCCGCTGATAATCTGTATGCGCGTAACAGCTATGCGGCAGGTTTATTAAAAGAGCTTGGCATATCGGTATGTCAGTCGCCTGCGGAGATGACTTATGAGGAACTTTTATCGCTGGAAGACTGTGATTATGATGTGGCAGTATACAAAAGAGATACTGCAATGGTGACTGCCATATGTATGGACGGATATAATAATATATATGATTCATATGGGAATATTTATCCCGTGATATGGAATGATAATTTTAAGTATACTGAAATTATGAATTATGAAACAAGGGATTATACAAATATGATACCGGTAAATTCGTTTAAACGGTTAAGGGTATCGTTTTATGATGAAAAGCCTTCGGATATCAGGCGTATTATAAAAAGGCTCAGGGAGAGAAGCAAATGAATACGATTGTAGGATTGTGCGGATATATCATTGTTATTTTATTTGCATTGTACACCTTTTTTTGCTTTACCGTATTTCGCGGCAGGAACAGGGAAAGGGCGGAAAAAATATATAAGCGGCAGAGGGTATGTATATTTCTGATTTCGGCTATTGCCCATGTTATTTTGTATTTTATGGATTATGATTTCAGGGTCGTAGTTCTGTTTGCCCTGCAGGTAATCGTATTTTTTGTTGCAGTCCATATGTATCAGATATTTTATAAGGGACTGTCAAAGCTTGTGCTTAACAATATGCTGATGCTTTTAATGATAGGCATATTCATGCTGGAAAGAATAAACATGGAATATGCAATGAAACAATCGGCCATTGCGCTTGGCGGGCTTATATTCTGCATATTTATACCTATTATCATAAAAAAAATACCGTTTTTGGACAGGCTTGGCTGGCAGTATGCGATACTCGGAATATTTCTGCTGGCGGTAGTCTTTTTATTTGCAAAGGAAATTAACGGCTCAAAGAACTGGATAGTAATAAAGGGAATCAGGTTCCAGCCGTCGGAATTTGTAAAAATAATTTTTGTGTTTTTTATATCGGGTGTGCTTACCCGCAGGCATAATTTTAAAAGGGTAGTTGTTGTATCGGCGCTTGCGGCAGTACATGTGCTTATACTGGTTATTGAAAAAGATTTGGGCGGCGCGCTCATATATTTCATTACATATCTTATAGTCCTTACGGCTGTTACCGGAAATGTGCTTTATCTGATTTCGGGACTTTCGGGAGGTTCTGCTGCCGCGGTTATAGCATATAAGCTTTTTACACATGTACAGACCAGGGTAAGCGCGTGGCGTGACCCGTGGAGCATTATAGATTCAGGAGGCCTTCAGGTTGCGCAGTCGCTTTTTGCAATAGCGACGGGCGGATGGTTCGGAATGGGTCTTGGACGCGGACTGCCGGGAAAAATACCTATTGTTGAAAGCGATTTTATATTTGCGGCGATATCAGAGGAACTTGGAGGAATATTTGCCATATGTATACTGCTTGTGTATATAAGCTGTTTTATAATGTTTGTAAATATTTCGATTAAAATAAAAAAGCCGTTTTATAAATTTGTTGCGTTGGGACTTGGAATACAATTTATTTTCCAGGTATTTCTCGGCGTAGGCGGAGTGACTAAATTCATACCGTCAACCGGTGTAACGCTTCCTCTTATAAGTTATGGAGGAAGTTCGGTCCTCAGTACGCTTATATTATTTTCGATAATACAGGGTATATATGTTCTTAACGGAAGCGGTGAGGAAGTTAAGGAGGCTGAAAATGAAGAAACGGTCGGATAAAAATAATGATAACAGGAATATTGCCGTAATATCGTATAGTTTAATGATTATTTTTGTTGTGCTTATCGGTTATATTGTAGTTTTTTTATCCGGTGACAATATGGAATTGTTAAACAATCCTTATAATAAGGCGCAGGAAATTTTTGCAGAATATACGACACGCGGCAGCATACTTTCGGCGGATGGCAAGGTGATTGCGGAAACCGTTACGGATGATGACGGAAATGAAGTACGAAAGTATCCGTACAACAATATGTTTGCACATGCGGCGGGACATTTTGATAATGGAAAAACCGGACTGGAGGCACAGTACAACGTATATATGCTGAATGCGAGTATCAATCCTGTAGTATCGGCAGTCAATGAACTGAAAGATGAGAAAAATCCGGGAGACAGTCTTGTGACCACGCTTGATACCGGGATTCAGAAGGCGGCGTATGACGCTCTCGGAAGTCACAGGGGCGCAGTGATAGCGCTGAATCCTGAAAACGGAAATATACTCTGCATGGTATCAAAACCGGATTTTAATCCTAATACGATTAAAAGTAACTGGGACGACCTTATAGAAGATGATAATAATGAATCCGCGCTTTTAAACAGGGCTACGCAGGGATTATATCCGCCGGGTTCAACGTTTAAGCTTCTTACACTTATTGAATATATGCGTGAAAATTCAAATTACAGGGATTTTACTTTTGACTGCAAAGGCTCTGCAAGTATAGATTCCTATAAAATAAACTGTTATAAAAAGAAACGTCATGGGAAAGAAGATATCGTAGAGGCATTTGCGTCGTCATGCAACAGCGCATTTGCAACTATTGGCACGGAACTTAATAAGAAGCAGTTCAGGACATTATGCAATTCATTTCTTTTTAATTCGGAAATACCGGTAAATTATGAGTATAAGAAAAGTACGTTTGTGTTTAATAAAAGCTTTGATACCGGCGAAGTCATGCAGACGGCGATAGGACAGGGAAAAACTCTTATTTCACCGCTGCATAATGCCATTATCATATCGGCTGTTGCAAACGGTGGTTATATCGTAACTCCGCATATTGCGGATAAGATGGTAAATGAAAGCGGCAGGACCGTAAAGACATTTTCATATAAAAACGGCAATACCGTGCTTAAACCGGAGGAAGTAAATTTTCTGCGCGAATGTCTTCTTGAGGTTACAAAAAGCGGAACGGGATATGCTTTATCGGGGCAGAAATATACGGTATACGGCAAAACAGGAACGGCGCAGTATGATTCGGGAGATAATTCCCACGCCTGGTATATAGGATATGCCGAGCTTGACGGGAAAAAAATAGCGGTCAGCATCATAGTTGAAAAAGCAGGTACCGGAAGTGATTATGCAGTACCGATTGCAAAAAAAATATTTGATGCGTTGTTGGGATACAATAGATAGGTAACATAGAAAATAAAATACAAGGATTCACCTTTGTATGATATATTGTAATTGACAAGAAACAATTATCAGAAAGGGGAGAATCCTTGCATGTCAATAATAACACAACAGAAATATCAACGTCAACGTATGGTTAAATATGCCCGGAATCATTCCGTGACTGAAACAGCAATACGTTACAGGGTAAGCCGAAAAACCGTATATAAATGGCTGGCACGGTATGATGGCACCGCCATGAGTTTAGAGGATCGCAGCCATAGGCCAAAAACATCACCCAGAGCCCACACGGAAGGAGAACTCAGAAAAATACGCCGCAGGTTAAAAAGGCACCATTGGACAGACCTGATACTGGTATATCAGGAACTGGTGGAAAGAGACGGGTATAAACGGAGTTACGGGGGATTCAAAAGAATCTGTGCAAAATTAAAAGCGGCAAAACCGAAAAAATCAAAAAAGGAAAGGAAGCCAAAGCCATACAAACGTGCAGAATACCCGGGACAGAAAATACAGATAGACGTAAAATATGTACCGTCATACTGTCCGACAAACGGCGAAAGGTATTATCAGTATACAGCAGTTGATGAGTGCAGCAGGTGGACATACAGGGAAATGTATGACGAACACAGTACATACAGTTCAAAGGATTTTCTGGAGAAACTGATAAAGAATGCACCGTTTCCGATAAGGGAAGTGCAGACAGATAATGGTACGGAATTTACAAACAGGCTGATAGTAACAAAGAGCAGGCATCTAACACTGTTTGAGGGAGAACTGCTAAGACTGGGGATAATATACAGCCGCATACAGATAGCAACGCCAAGGCATAATGGGAAAGTAGAGAGGCAGCACCGAATAGACGAGGAAAGATTTTATAAATATATGAGGATGTATAATCTTGAGGATGGAAGGAAACAGCTGGCAGTATATCAGAAGAAATCGAACAATTATATGAAGACATGCCTGAACATGATGACGCCAAACCAGATAGTAGAGAAGTATCTGGGAATTATGTAAAAAGGATGGTTAAGTGCAACAGCATTTTCTGCTGTTGCGTACAAAGAAATTATATCATACATTAAATATGTCAAGGTCAGGTAGTATTCTCTGCGAGAATCTCCACCTTACCCTTGACATAATTAAAGGTGAAAGTGTTACCAATCATTGACACCTATACAACAGTTTAAAAATAATCATTTGAAATCTGCTTGACAAACACAAAGTCATTTGATATTATAATCAAAGTTCTGTGCATGTAGCTCAGCTGGATAGAGCACTTGGCTACGGACCAAGGTGTCGGGGGTTCGAATCCTCTCATGCACGCGATATAAAAGCCCTTGAAAACCTTATATTTTCAGGGGTTTTTAATTTGCTGACATGTATGAAAAAATTATAATGAAAAGTGTTTTTACGGACAAACATTTTAAGCTATGTCCTTATATGATCTTACGGTTACTAATTTGTATAGTTTTATAGATTGTAACACAGGTTTTGACAAATAGATAAATTTTTGTAGATAAAATTGTGATATTGGATTATAATTGTATATAAATATGGGAAAATAGAAAATATGATAAGGGGTGTTTGATATGAGGGATGTATATGATTTTGCAAAATTTTTTATGAAATTTGAACCTGATTCCGAATCAAATACTTATGATGGAAATATGAAATTACAAAAGATGCTGGTATTGGCGTATATGGCTCATATGTCGTTATATGGAAAACAGCTTTTTAAAGATGATATTCTTGCGTTTGAAAATGGACTTGTTGTTGAAAAAGTCCGTCTTAGATACAGAAATGATTATGATTCATTTAAAATGGACAGTGATAAGTTTAATCCTGATTTTGATGAAACGGAGTATGATACGTTAAATTCCGTGATAGGTGTTTATGGACATCTTTCAGCAAAGGAACTTTCTGCTCTTAATCATCAGTTTGCATCATGGAAATATGCATATTGTAATGGAACATCGCAAAACGGTTATCATGATAAAAAGAAATCGGTTGTACAGTTTGAATCTTTTCCGGATGATATTGTAGCTGTAGGCAAAGCAATAAAGGCATATAAGAAAATACAGAAATCATCCACGAAACGTGAGATAATTAACGGAGTTACGTTTTATTATGACAGTGTAGTGATGACAGATAAAATTATTGAGGAATTAGAAAAATTTTCAAGGGAATGTGAGGATGATGCATATAGTGTATGTCAGGATGGTGAAAGGCTGGTGATTTATTGATGCCTCGGTCATTTGCTGCCGGACAGGCATTTTGGGGAAAAATAAGATTTCCTGATGGAGATTTTCCTGCTTATGACAGGCCATATCTTATTATAGGTACAGATGGTGAATATATAGAAATCCTTACTGTGTCTTCTGTTGAAGGAAAGGAATGGAAACTGTCAATTCCTACTAACAGAGAAATTATTAATTACTATCCTCCATTTCCAAAGAATACATTTGTTAAGCTGGATTCTTTTCAAAAGATACATGTGAAAGATTTAACCGGTATACATATGGCAGCAGGTGGTAAGACTCTTGATGAAAAGGAACTTTCAGAGATTATTATTGCTGTAAATAAAATAAAGGATTCATAAAGGTATTGCAATGATTAATTAATGGAGCATATTCTAATTATACGACTGCCATAGAATCGTGTTATAGCAGTAATTCGTATTAATTATATAATAAAGAAATAAATATATAGCAGTGATAAATGTTACGGGAAAGAGGACTGAGAGCAGTCCTCTTTTTAATAATATTATATTTTGATATTGAGATGTTTTAACAATGTCTGGTTTATTTTTCCGTTTGTAGTTAAGTGCTCTGATTTCTGAAATTTCTTAATTGCTTTTTTTGTTTTTTGACCATATTTCCCATCAATATTACCGCATTTGAAGCCGAGGTCTGTAAGTTTGGACTGTACTTTTTTGACTACAGAGGATGTATAGTATTTGGAAGTTGACGATGAGGTTTTTTTAACGGTTTTTGGTGTGGAGTAAGGACATACTCCGTTTTTATGGAGATGAGGAGGATATCCTCCGCAGTGATAATGGTAACTTCCAAGACCGCTTATATTTCTGTAATCATGGTGACCTCCGTATGAATCAGTTCTTCCTGAATGTGCAGATGTTAATGTGGCAGACAGCATGAACATCATGCACAGGATTAATACAAAAATATGTTTTAGTTTTTTCATAACAATATATCTCCTTTCGTTAATATGATATTATATATAATAAATATATTATATATTAATGTCAATAAAAAGCAGATTATATTATAAAATAGTATACAATATTAACAAAATAAATGATGGTTTATGTAACAATATATACGATAGACGTATATTAAATAGATTAAAAATCTGTTTGCAGTGGGAGTTTAAACACAAATCAGAAAAAACTTGTAGCGTATCAGAACAGCAGGCTAATGCTGATAAAAGATACAGGAATGGAAAAAACATCATGACCTTGGAGGGATTCTGAAGAAAATTCCTGATGCGGTCAAAAATCCTGTAATAGTAATAAAATCAAATATGGATGATAGTGATGCAAGGAAAGCCTCCGTGATAACCGTTCCAACCGTGAGATGCTTGTAAATGCTCTTTAGAGCACTGCAAAGAACGATACGGAGAAGCAGGAATATTAGACTATAGCGGAACTTGGAAAAAAGAAAGACAAGCTTGCGGTCTTGAGTATGATGAGAAAATAGAAAAAGTATTTATATAAGGTTTTAGTTTTTTTAGATTAATAATGTACATAAAAGACATTTTAAGGTATACTGTTTCATAGACAGGGAAATTTATGATAATTATAAATAATTTTCAGGAGGTAAAAACATGAAGTTCATCAAAAAAAGTATTGCAGCGCTGTTATGTATGGTATTGTTGATAAGCATGATGCCTGCGCATTCAGGAGCAAAAGCGGGTAAAATGAAACTGAGTCCTGCAAAAGTAACTGTTTACGTAGGGGATATGCACAAGATTAAGGTAAAAAGAGCTAATAAAAAAACTAAAGTTAAATGGAGAACAAGTAAAAAATCCGTAGTGAAAATTGTTAAAAAGAAATCTAAAGGTAAAAAAGCGTCGGCTAAAATATATGGCGTTAGTGCCGGAAAAGCAAAAATTACTGCGGTATATAAAATCGGAAATAAAAAGAAAAAAATTAAGTGCAGAGTAACCGTAAAAGAAAAGTTATCGAATAATAACGATAATAATACGGTATGGAGTCCGGACAATACGCCGGATGCAGTATCCGGACCTGTAATATCGGAGAAACCAAAAGATTCTGATGGTGAACAAACGGTAACCGAAGCGCCAAATGGTTCTGTTGAACCGACAGCGACAAAGGAGCCGGATGCTGCGGTGACAACAGAACCGCCGGAAACTGAAACAACAGAAAATCCGACAGTTTCACCAACGAAACCGGTTACCAAAGCGCCGGAACCCACACCAACTAAAGCGCCGGAACCCACACCAACTAAAGCGCCGGAACCCACACCAACTAAAGCACCGGAATCCACGCAGACCAAAGCACCGGATATAACGAAAACCGATGCGCCTGATAAGACTCCGGCGCCTTCGCCGGGAACTTATACCGCGGAACTTGAACTTAGTGGTACAACCGCTTTATACAACGAAGGAAAAGTTAATGTCAATCAGGACGGGTCGGTTACCGGAACTAATGTCAAAGGACTTTTAATTCCGCTTGGAACAGGTGTAAATTCCGGAGAATCCGTTAAAATTACTGTATATGGTGAAACGTCAGTTGGAATGAGAATCTGGCTTTCGGACGGAAACGCAAAAAGATGGTCAGAAATAGAAAATCCCATGGTGTTTGGACAGACATATACGCTTACTGCTGATGATAATATAAGCAATGAATCGGCAGGAAGCGGTGCATTTTCCGCAGACTATTTTCAGATTAAGGGAGCTTCATATGATTCACAATTTACTTCTATTACAATTAAGAAGGTTGTTATAGAGAAAAAGTATTCTGAACCGGCGCCTACAGCAGAACCCGGCTGGGTAACTACATGGGGAACTGCGGAGGAAAAATGTGATATTACAAGTGATGCAATGCCTAAAATGTCTTTAAACGGTTCAACAGTCAGGCAGATTATAAAGGTTACGACTTCAGGTCAAAAAATAAGACTCAGGCTTTCAAACCAGTACGGCGGAAGCGATGTACAGATAAAATCGCTCCATATTGCAAAGCAGGTTGAAGCTGATAAGTCGGATATAGATACATCCACCGACGCTGTAGTTACTGTAGACGGTAAGGAAGAATTTACCATACCAAAAGGAAAGGTTATAATAACGGATGCAGTAAGCTTTAATGTAAATGCGTTGGAAAATATTGCTATATCGGCATATTTTGGTCAGACTCCTTCTAATAATATAACAGGACACAGAGGGGCGAGGGCTACTACATATCAGGTTTCAGGAAATCATGTTTCGGATAAAACCCTTACATCATATCAGACAACTACAAGCTGGTTTTTCCTTGCAGATGTATCGTTGTGGACACCGGAAGGCGGAAGGGCGGTTGTATGCTTCGGAGATTCAATTACCGATGGTTACGGAACAGATGCAGGATATCTTGGAAGAAAACCGGACAGTTATACAAGATGGGGAGATTATTTTGCTAAAAGGCTTCAGGCAAATCAGAAAACAAAAAATGTAGCCGTAATAAATGAAGGTATAGGCTCTAATTCGATGTTAGGCTCCTATCCTACTGATGCGGGAAAAGACAGGTTTGCAAGAGATTTGCTGCAACATGATTCCGTTGCATACTGTATTATCCTGTTTGGAGTAAATGACCTTGACAGACTGATGAATACGTCCAAATATAACCAGCTTCTGCCTGAATATCAGAAAATGGTCAAACTTTGCCATGACAATGGAATCAAAGTATACGGCGCTCCGATACTTCCTTTTGGAACGAGCAGTTATTACAGCGAAGCTTCAGAGCAGGTAAGAACTATGATTAACAATTGGATGCGTTCACCGGATTCGCAGATGGATGGCATCATAGATTTTGAAAGCGCCGTTGCAGACCCGTTGAATCCTAAAAATGTTCTTGAAAAATATACCCATGGCGACGGATTGCACCCTTATGACGGGTATGATGTAATGGCGGATGCCATTGATTTAAAAATGTTTGAATAAACCATAATAAATTATAAGTTGCAATAGGGGTATAAATATTAATAAGCATATTGTTTTATTTAATAATTGTACCCTTATTGTTTATTGAAAAAACAGTAATTTAATATTCATATAATTGACATTACTACACCTGTGGATTAGTATATAAATACAGACGTGAATCAATTTAACGTAAAGGCAAACCTGATGAAAATCAGGGACGCAAAGCCAAGGGTCTAAGGTCGGGAAGACTATGACAGCCGGTTGCCGCATTCACTCATATTGTACAGGTGTTTTGTCAATATTTTTCTTAGAGCATAACGCCTGTTTTATAAGATGGATGTATGTCAACCGCTGGTTTTAAATCCGGCGGTTATTTTTTTCAGAACAAAATTGTTAAAAAGGAGAGTGCGATATGAAATTGAGTAAACGTATAGTTGGATTATTATTGGTAACAGCACTGATGTTTGGTATGATGACAGGCAAAGCGGGTGTTTCAGCCGCTTCATTAAAAAAAGGCGATGTTTTTAAAAGCGGAAGCCTCAAATACCGGATTACTTCACTGAAGAAAAAACAGGGAACGGTAATGGTAGTTGGAGGCAAGTCCAAAGAAATCAGTTCAGTGATAATACCTCAGACAGTTAAAAAGGGTAAATATTCGTTAAATGTCACTGCTATAGGGCAGAAAGCATTTGCCGGATATAAAAAACTTACAAAAGTTACAATAAAGACAAAAAATCTGGTTAAGATTGGAAACGGTGCATTTACAGGTACTGACAATGCAATAATTGAAGTGCCTGAATCAAAGCTTGGCAAATACGAAAGCCTGTTTGAAAAAACAGGTAAAAAACCGGTTAGCGCACAGACTGTTACAGGAAGCGATGTTCCGAATACGGTAAATAATAGCGTTCCTGTTATATTTAATGTAGGCGATGCAGTAAATATGGCAGTAAATGCTGCGGTAAATGCAGTGTCAGATATACGTGATGAATCTGAAAAGACTTCTGCACCGGAAACGGAAACGCCGAAAATTTCAGTTTTGGTAACAGCTGCGCCGGCAACAAAAAGTCCGGAAGTAAAAGCGCCTGCGCAGAAAACTCAGACGCCGGTTGTTAAAACTCCGGAGGCAAAAGTTATAGAAACAACTGATGAGCCGACAATAGAGCCGACGGCAGAGGCAACAGCAGAGCCGACAGCAAAACCGACTGATGAGCCGACGGCAGAGCCAACGGCTAAACCGACTGACAAGCCGACGGCAGAACCAACGGCTAAACCGACTGACGAGCCGACAGCAGAGCCAACAGCAGAACCGACTGACGAGCCAACGGCAGAACCAATTGAGGAAGTACCGCATGTACATGAATATAACTGGGTACTTAGCGTAAAGCCGACCTGTACTGAAGCAGGAAAAGAAGTCGGTGAATGCTTATGCGGTGCAGTTGAAACGGTTGTTATTCCAATGACAGGCCATAGTATTATTAAACATGCTGCAGTGTCTGAAACCTGTACAAGCGAGGGAAGGACAGAGTACCAGACATGCCTGAATTGTGATTATGCAACGGAATCACAGGTTATTCCAAAGCATGAACATCAATTCAGTGAGTGGAGGACCACGAAAAAAGCTACATGTTATACAACCGGAGAAGAAATACGCGTATGCGACGAATGCGGATATACGGAAACAAAACATATAAACAGCGGACATATATTAGAGCCTCATCCTGAAATGGACAAACCTGCATCATGTTTGCAGAGGGGCGAGAAACACTCGCATTGTATTCTTTGCGGACAGGAATTTTTCCACTATACGGATTATCCGGTCGGACATGATTACCAGTTGGTTGAGGAAGAAGCAACCTGTACAAAAGAAGGGGCTGTTTATAAAAAATGCACAAGGTGCGGAGATATAATTGATAAGGTTACTTCACCTAAACTTGGACATGATTGGGGAGAAATCATCCCTGCAGACGTTACCTGTACGGAAGGCGGATATGAATACCGCAGATGTAATCGCTGTCATATAGTTAAAGAGGCATCGTATGTATGTCCGCAGGGACATAAGTATACCGGTTATCAGTATAACAACGATGCAACCTGTCTAAAGAGAGGGACAGAAAGCGCCCGCTGTATATATTGCGGACATACGGTAACGAAACTTGTATCAGCAGAACCGCCGGGACACTTTTTTATTCACCATGATGAAGTGCCCGCAACATGTGAAAAAGATGGCAGCACCGCTTATACATCCTGTGTACGCTGCGGAGAGTATGAAGATGGTAAAGAGCCTGAAGTGATTCCTGCAAAAGGACACATATGGGGTGAAGAAAAAGTATGTGATTCCGTATGCAACGGTTACGTAAAATACAGGGAATGTACAGTATGTAAGGCGCGTGATGTTGTTGAATCCAGACCCGGTGAAGGACATAACTGGGTAGAGTATACCAATTCTGAGGGAGATGTAAGACTCAGATGTGGAAATGAAGGATGCGGAAGATATCAGCCATATACAAATGAGGAATTTAGACTGCACAATGAAACGGGAGCGTATAAAGATGCAGTACGCGTAGTATGGGGAGTTATATATCAGGCTGACATGAGGTATTGTGAAGGATTTACCAACTATCGTGGAGTGCAGACGGATATGATATGGCCGACGGCTATACCGGCGGATGTGGTATTTGAAATTAAAGCGCCTGAGCCTAAGGCAGGATACAGATTTGTAAAATGGATTGATGTAAGAACCGGAGAAACCGTAAGCGAAGACATGGTAAGACATGACGACTGGAGAAATATGGACCGGGTATTCAGAGCCGTATACGAACCTGTTGACAAATAAATAATCCGAAAATATTAAAACACCCTGAAAGGAATACTTAATGTAAGAATTTCAGGGTGTTTTTTATTTGCATAAAAATAAACAGAAAATATATGGAATATATAAATGAAAAGTAGTATAATTGAAACATGTAGAAGGAGGGGTAATATGAAAAATAAAGCAATTATATGGTTATGTGTAATAACATTGTTGGTTGGAATGTCCGAACCTGTCATGGCAAAAAAGAAAGTGTCTTTGACAAAAAAGAAATTGACAATGGCGGTCGGCGAAAAAGTTACTCTTAAAGTAAAAGGGGCAGTAAAGAAAGTTAAATGGAGCAGTAACAAAAAGAAAATAGCGCAGGTAAATAAAAAGGGCGTTGTTAAGGGAAAAAGAAAAGGACAGGCAAAGATTACCGCAAAGACGGGAAAGTACAAGCTTGTGTGTAAGGTTACTGTATATGAAAAGGAAAATAATGAAGCAAAAGCAGATAATGTAATTAATAATGTACAGCCTGCTTTACAGGGAACTCCTGTACCTCAACGTAATTATACTCCGAGACCAAAGGTTAATGCGACCGATAGCCCTAAGGCTACCGTTAGTCCTAAGGCGACAAAAGCACCGGATACTTTTCAGACTGCCGGACCTAAGGAAACGCCTGCTCCGGGTTCAACTGATAAGCCGGGCGTGCCGACACAGGAACCGGGGGAGGATGTAACGCCGACAAAAGCGCCGGATTCGTTATTGGATAAACCTACCGATCCTGATAAGGATAACGGCTGGGTTCCGGGTTGGTACTAAGAAAAAGCGGGGTACTGTTTGTATTGAAATTAAAAAAGAGGAGTTTGGATTATGAAAAGAAAAAACAGTCGTTTGACAATAGTAGTATACGTTATAGTAGCCGTATTGGTTTTTGTTGCTGTAATGGCAGTAATACAGGGAGTTTCGCAAAAGAATAAAGATAACGAAACCTCCGTATATACGTTTCAGCCGGAAGATAGTTCCGATGATGGAAATACACAGTCGGATGAAGACGGTCAGGTATCAGACGAAACCGGAAAACAGGATGAAGACGGCCAGGTATCAGATAAAACCGGAAAACAGGATGAAAGCGGCATGTCGGATGATTTGAATACAGCCGGTGATAAAAAAGACGAAAATAAGACCGGTAATGCTTCAGATAAAAATATCGGTTCAGAATCAGACGATATAAAGTCTGACGACGCAACGCAACAGGGTAATACCAATACTTCAGATAATGATAGTAGTAATAATGAAAATGAAGAACCGGTGAAAAATAACGATGAGGAAAAGCCATTATCTGAGTATGACGCAACCGGTGACGAATATGAAATATCTTTTGATGATTTTCAATAGGAAGAAAAATGGAAGGACAATTTGTACGGACGGAATTATTATTTGGCAGCGATGCAATGAAGAAGCTGTATGATTCAAGAGTAGCAGTATTTGGAGTAGGCGGAGTAGGAGGATATACTGTGGAGGCGCTTGCGCGAAGCGGTATAGGAACAATTGATATTGTAGATAACGATACGGTATGTGCCTCCAATATTAACCGCCAGATTATAGCTACTACGAAAACGTTGGGAAGATATAAAGTAGACGTTATGAAGGAACGTATTCTCGATATTAACCCGGATGCAGTTGTAAATGCGCATAAATGTTTTTTTCTGCCGGAAACGAAAAATGAATTTGATTTTTCCGAATATTCTTATGTGATTGATGCGGTGGATACCGTTACAGCCAAAATACAGCTTATTATGGAAGCAAACAGAGCAGGAGTACCGGTTATAAGCAGTATGGGCGCAGGAAACAAATTAAATCCGACAGGGTTTATGGTGGCGGATATTTATGAAACGTCAGTAGACCCTCTTGCCAGGGTTATGAGAAAGGAACTAAAAAAACGCAATATAAACAGCCTTAAAGTGGTCTATTCAAAAGAGAAACCTGTAGCCGCGAAACAGAGCGGAGTTACTGCATCTAACGCATATGTGCCGTCAGTAGCAGGGATGATTATTGCAGGTGAAGTGATTAAGAACCTGATAAAATGAATAACTCTATAAGGACGGCATGGTGTTTGATGTCAGGGTTCTATACATAAAAAACGATTAAATTCCTGATAACTTACATTATCAGAAGTTATTACGCAGAGTTTGTTTTCGTTTACAACGATTTCTTTAAGCGTTTTAAGAAGATACGCATTCTTGCAGAATAAGCTGCTTACCGGCTCGCCGATTAAAAGTATTTCAGGCAGTGAAAGTAACGACTTTATAAAAGTCGTATATCCTGTTTTTGGATTGCTTTCAAATTTGCGGCTGATAATACCATATGTTTCAAGCATATTATTAAGCATAAGAAAATTTATTTCACCCGAACCTGAAGTGAAGAAGTAACCGTAATTAAAAAATGACACTTCAGGTTTTTTACTGTTTATGGTAATAGTTCCGCTTTCAGGAACTATCAGCCCGCATATTATTGAAAGGATAGCTGAAGAAACATATGCGGAATCTGTTTTAATTGCGAGTATTTCTCCTTCATAAGCGGTAAAAGATATATTTTTAATATATTCTGAATAACATATATTATTGGCTTTAATTATATTTTTCATGTAAATTCTCCTTTGTATTATTCTATGACGTTAATGTATGTACCTGTGTATGTATAAAAACAATTACCTGACGGAATAATATAGATTGAAAAATTTATTTCAGGAGGAATAATACTGTGAAAAAGAAATTATGTTTATTGATGTTTATTGCCTGTGTATCATTTGCCCTTATGGGATGTGCAGACAGAAACAAAAATAATGAAGCAACCCAGAAACCGGCAGATAGCAGCGCTCAAAAAGAAACTGATGATAATACTGACCGTGCAGATGATAAAACAACTGACGGAACAACTGATAAAGGTACTACGGATGGAACAACTGATAAGGGTACTGCCGATGGAACAACCAATGGCGCTACTGACGGAACGGCAGATGACGGCAGGACTGATGATACCGGAGATTCGGGAAGCGTTACGGATGATATGGGTAATGCGGTAGACGATGTTACGAATGGTGTTGGAGATGCAGTAGAAGATATTGGCAGCGGAGTAGATGACGCAGTGGACGACGTTGGAAACGGAGTTGACAATGCAATGTCACAGGGTAACTGACATACAGGGATAGATATGAAAAAACCGGAGAAATACTGGCGTTTGCCGTATCGCTCCGGTTTTGTATTTTAATTAATCCTGTTCTTTATCCTCATTCTTATTTTTAGAAAATATATTATTGAAAATAGATTTCTTCTTTTCGGGAGTATCTGTTTGTTTGTCTGATTGTTCCTTGTTTGCCAGATATTCGTTAAGCTTTGACAGCTCCGCGTCTTCAGGAGCGGGAACATATCCCGTGCGTTTCATGCCTTTCATAATAAGTTCCTGTATAAGATGGTATATGACAGCAAATACAGGTACGCCTATTAACATTCCGACGAAGCCAAACAGGCCGCTGAACAGCATGATTGCGAATAACACCCAGAAGCTGCTTAAATTAGTCATTTCGCCGAGTATCTTGGGACCTATAATGTTACCGTCAATCTGCTGCAGTATTACTATGAATATTATAAACCATATACACTTTGTCGGACTTGCCATAAGTATTATGAAAGCTGACGGTATGCCTCCTATGAAAGGACCGAAGAACGGAATGACATTGGTTACTCCTACAAGGACGCTGACAAGTAACGGATAAGGCATCCTCATTATGCTTAATCCTATAAAACACAGCAGTGCAATTATTGTAGAATCCACGAGCCTTCCGGAAATAAATCCCATAAACATTTTATTTGCAAATTTTACTTCTTCAATAATACGGTCTGCAAGTTTTTCCCTGAATATACAGTGGACTAAAATACGTGATTGCGCGGCAAAGACCGTTCTGCTTCTGAGAAAATATATTGCTACGATAAGTCCGATAAATATATTTTTCAGTATTGAGAAAGCGCTTAAAAGCCCAAGTGAAAAATTGCTTATAAGGGTAGTTGTGCTTGGAAGCAGTTCATTTTTAATCCATTGTGAGGCTGCTTCTGTGACGTTGTCGGAAATGGATTCAAAATAACTGCGAAGGAACTCGTTGTTTTTAAATAAATTCTGTACCCACAAAGATACTTTATTATAGTAATTATCAAAGTTTGAGGTTATCATTGTAAGACTTACTATAAGCTGTGGAAGAATAAGCGATAATAGTATGTATATAAGAAAAATTCCAAGGCACAGGCTTAAAAATATGCTTATCATGGATGATATATTTTCGGATTTCTGGCGTTCCATTTTAAATTGTTTTGTAAAAAGAGTGTTCAAAAGATTTTCAAAATAGTTACACATAGGAACAAGTATATAGGCAAATATTGCTCCGTATATAAACGGTTTTATTGCTGATATGAGTTTACCGAGTCCAAAGTTGACGTCCTTTGCATTGTATACTACAAAGAAGAACAATATGCTAAGCGCAATTGCAAAAAACAGTGTAAGTGATATATGTAAAAATCGCTTATTGAAAAATTTTGGTCTGTTATTTTCCATGTTAATATCGCCTTTCAATCTTTTTTAATTATATTATAATATTTACTATGGGTTGTCAAAAGTATTATAAAAATATATAATAAAAAGAACAAGTTTATTTTGGAGGAAATTATAAATGGCACAGATAAAACCATTTCGCTGCATACGGCCTGACAGTAGTGTGGCGGATAGAGTAGCGGCGCTTCCGTATGATGTTTATAACAGACAGGAGGCAAAACAGGTAACGGAAAAAGAACCTCTGTCATTTTTAAATATTGACAGGGCGGAAACCGGATTTGACGATAGTGTTGACACATATGATAAAAGGGTATATGAAAGGGCAAGAAAGCTTCTGGATGGTATGATAGCCGACGGTATATATAAAAAAGATGAAGATGAGGTTTATTATATATATGAACAGGTTATGGACGGGCGTACGCAGACAGGCATAGCGGCGTGTGCGGCTGTTGACGATTATATTAACAGTGTTATTAAAAAGCATGAGAATACGAGAGCCGATAAAGAATTGGACAGAATAAACCATGTAGATGCATGTAATGCGCAGACCGGACCGATATTTCTTGCTTACCGTTCCAATGATATTATAAACAGCATTGTAAATAAAACAAAAAAATCTGAACCGATATATGACTTTGTATCGTCTGACGGTATACAGCACAGAGTGTGGAAATTGGCTGAAAAAGATGATATTACTGCTGTAGAAAAAGCTTTTTCGGATATAGATAGCATATATATTGCCGACGGACACCACAGAGCGGCTTCTGCTGTTAAGGTAAGCCTTATGAGAAGAAAACAGAATCCGGGTTATACGGGGAAAGAGGAGTTTAACAAATTTTTAGCTGTGCTGTTCCCGCATGACGAACTTATGATTATGGATTATAACAGAACCGTAAAAGACCTTAACGGACTTAGTAAGGAAGAATTTATATCGCGCATAAAAGAAAATTTCGATATAATAAGCGTTGGAAGCGAACCGGTAAAAAGTACGCAGAAAGGCGAGTTTGTAATGTATCTGGACGGTGAATGGTATGTATTCCGGGCAAATGATAAACTGCGTATGATAGATGACCCGGTAGCTTCTCTTGATGTATCGCTTTTGCAGGATTATCTTCTTGGCCCGGTGCTTGGAATAGGAGACCCAAGGACGGATGCAAGAATAGATTTTATTGGAGGAATCAGAGGGCTTGCAGAACTTAAAAGAAGGGCGGATTCTGATATGAAAGTATCGTTTGCGCTTTACCCTACGTCTATTGATGAACTTTTTGCAGTGGCAGATGCGGGTATGCTTATGCCGCCAAAATCAACATGGTTTGAGCCGAAGCTTAGAAGCGGTTTGTTTATACACAGTCTGGAATGATTGGAGAGTAGAATATGAGGGAAATTTTTAACAGCGACAGCAAGCTGATGAAAATACTGGGTAAGCTGTTTGACATAGGGTATCTCAGTATTGTATTCATAATATTTTGTATTCCGATAGTTACGATAGGCGCATCGCTTACCGCATTATATTATACTACGGTTAAAGTAATACGCAGGGACAGAGGATATGTTTTTCAGGAGTTTTTCCGTTCATTCAGATTGAATTTCCTTAATGCAACGATTCTGTGGATTATACAGCTTTTGCTTACGGTTCTTATGGTTTTTAATGTATCTACAATAGTAGAAGATAATGGCGGAGCGGTAAATTTTATGACCGGCGCATATATAGTAATGGGATTTATAATATATGCAGTTGCATGTTATGCTTATCCGGTATTATCAAGATTCGATATGAAAAAGAGGCAGATTGTACGTCTTTCATTATATATGGCGATTAAGCATATATATTTTACAATACCGTTCGTTATATTAAGTTTTGCAGGAGTGGCGGCCGTAGTGCTTCTTATACCGTATTTCCCTATTGTGCCGCTTTTGATACCTGCCCTTACATCTCTTTTATATTCGTTTATGATGGAAATATTATTGAAAAAATATATGCACACGGAGCAGCAAGTAACGCAGGACGGAGAAGTTATAAAGCAGTGGTATGAAGAATAATTATTTAAGGTAAATGTATTATGGAGGGCGCAATATGTTTGTAACGTTATCGGAAGAAATGCCGGAAGCAATTGATGAAACTGCAGAGCAGATAAGCAAAGAAGTAGATAAGGTTTCAAATAATGTTGCATACTGGCTGAATTATGCAAAAAGCCGGATACCCGGCGTTATTACATATATACTTATGGTAATTGTTGCGCTTGTAATATTTTTTATCGGTAAGAAGATAATAAAACTGTTTATTAAAATTATAAAGAAAAGTTTTAGCAGGACAAATCTTGATGAAGGCGTAAGCAGATTTCTTGCATCGGTTATAAATATTATACTTCATATTCTGCTGATTATACTTATCGCAGGATTTTTGGGACTGGAAACAACTTCGCTTGCAGCGCTTGTCGGTTCGGCGGGACTTGCGATAGGACTGTCGCTTCAGGGAAGCCTTGCCAATTTCGCCGGCGGCGTGCTTATACTCATACTTAAACCGTTTACTCTGAATGACTATATAGTAGCTGAGGGCGTTGAAGGTACTGTAACGCATATAGACATTTTTTATACGAGGATTCTTACCGTAGATAATAAACTTGTCGTAATTCCAAACGGTAAGTTAAGTAACGCCGTAATAACCAATGTAACCAATGAACCGGTGAGGATGATTGAATTTAGCATAGGGATACGGTATGAAGAAGACATAGACAGGGTAAGAGATATACTTAAAAAGCTTGCAGATGATAACAGCATGGTCTTAAATGACAGGAAAGCGGATATATTTGTAGATTCGTTTGGAGCCAGCGCTGTAATGATTGGTTTTAGAATATGGGTTGAGAAAGAGAATTACTGGCGGGTCAAATGGGATATGCAGGAAAATATCAAGAAAGAATTTGATAAATGCGGCATATCGATTCCATTCGACCAGCTCGACGTAAATATACATAGTAATGATTAATCAAAAAGGTATTTTTCATTTTGTTTAATGACTGCCTGCATGGCGTCCCTTCCGGGGGCGCCTTTTGTATTTCGTCTGTCCACGCAGGTTTTCATGGAGATGTTTTCAAAGATGTCTTCTTCAAATACGGGACTGATTGCTTTATATTCTTCAAGCGTCATATCGTCAAGCGAAATATTTTTATCAATGCAGAATAATACAAGACGTCCGACTATTGCATGGGCGTCCCTGAAAGCAACGCCATGGTTTACGAGATAGTCGGCGGCGTCTGTGGCATTTGTAAATCCGCTTTTTGCGCTTTCTTCCATGCGCAGCCTGTTAAATCGGATGGTGGCAAGCATACCGTCAAAGAGTTTTATGCAGTCTTTTACGGTGTCTATTGCGTCAAAAGTAAGTTCCTTATCTTCCTGCATGTCTTTGTTGTAAGCAAGCGGAAGCCCTTTAAGAGTTGTCAGCATAGATATCAGGGCGCCGTATACGCGTCCTGTTTTGCCGCGTACAAGTTCGGCAATGTCAGGGTTTTTTTTCTGAGGCATGATGCTGCTTCCGGTTGAATATGCGTCGTCAATTTCAACAAATCTGTATTCGTTTGAATTCCACAATATTATTTCCTCGCTGAATCTTGACAGATGCATCATTATAATTGAAAGAGCATTTAAAAGTTCAACTATATAATCCCTGTCAGATACTGAATCCATACTATTGTCGGTAGCCGCGTCAAAACCGAGTAGAGTAGCGCTGTAATCCCTGTCAAGCGGATAAGTCGTACCGGCCAGCGCTCCTGCGCCAAGCGGACAGGTATTCATTCTTTTATAGGTATCTGCAAGCCTCAGGCGGTCGCGTTTAAACATTTCAAAATACGCTCCCATATGATGCGCAAGAGTTACGGGCTGGGCCTTTTGCAGATGGGTAAAACCGGGCATATATGTTTCGGTATTATCTTTCATGATACCATGTATTGTTTTAAGAAGCTCTTTAAGAAGATTATCTGTTTCCGTAATCTGTTTTCTTACATAGAGTTTCATATCGAGCGCAACCTGGTCGTTACGGCTTCTTCCTGTATGAAGTTTTTTGCCGGGTTCGCCTGTCCTTTCGGTAAGGACTGCTTCTATAAAACTGTGTATATCTTCGCTGTCGTCAGATATTTCAAGTTTTCCCGTTTCTATATCTTCTGCAATTTGTATAAGGGCGTCTTTCATGATATCCTTTTCTTCATTGCTTATTATTCCCTGTTTTGCAAGCATGGTTATATGTGCGATGCTTCCCTCAATATCTTCGCGCCAGAACCGTTTGTCAAATGTTATGGAAGCATTAAAATTATCGACAAGCGTATTTGTGTCTTTTGTAAAACGTCCTCCCCAGAGTTTCATAAGTCCTCCTATCCGCCGTACGGCAATATGGTATATCCCATACATAATACCCTTTTTACAATATAATTGCAAATATTTTTAGATTAATATTTACAAAAAAGGTATATTATAATAGTAGTTGAATTTAAAGCAGAAGGAGAATATACAATGTCGAAATATTTTAAAGAACTT
Organism: uncultured Lachnospiraceae bacterium; assembly: GCA_947588675.1. Taxonomy (GTDB): domain Bacteria; phylum Bacillota; class Clostridia; order Lachnospirales; family Lachnospiraceae; genus V9D3004. The sequence continues at coordinate 28,375 of CANPYY010000010.1, forward strand.
AATAAGGAACTTGATAAGGCAGCCGCTTATACCGCCGTATTAAATCTTTTGGATTATGACGGACAGGTAAATGCGCCGGATGAGTCGGATGAAAATACGTCAAAAATTATTGGCATAATTGCCAATGAATATCATGATATATTTACAGGAAAAAGATTTTTAAGGTTGTTGAAAAAATGCAGGAAAGAGGCTGAAAATAAGGAACTTACGCCTGTAGAAAGAGCTTTGGTGCGCGAAGCGGGAAAAAAGAGTTTGGAACTTTGTCCGATACCTGCAGAGGAATACAGGGCTTTTTCGGAACTTACGGGTAAATCAGTGAATATATGGGTAGCGGCAAAGAAACATAATTCATATGAAGAATTTGCCCCGCAACTTGAAAAAATAATCGCTTATAAAAGAAAGTTTGCCGCATGGCAGAAAAAAGATGAAAAAAATCTGTATGACGTTCTTCTTAAATCATATGAACCTGAATTTATGACAAAGCAGCTTGATAAAATATGCAGTCAGGTAAAGGAGGCGGTAATTCCTCTGGTAAAAAATGCGGTAAAGCAGCAGGACAGGGAAAAAACTGATTATTCCTGGGCATATATGGACAGGGGATATGATAAGAAAAAACTTTATGAATTTTGTATGCAGCTTGGAGAATATATAGGACTTGAAAAACGTAAATGCGCCGTAGGAGAAAGCGAGCATCCTTTTACGATTAACATTCATAACAAGGATGTAAGGCTTACAAATAATTATGATAGTAAAGATATATTCGGACCGATATTTTCAATGCTTCATGAATCGGGACATGCGTTGTATGAACTTGGAATATCTGATATAATCAGCCTTACTGTTTTGGGAACCGGCACTTCAATGGGAATGCACGAGGCGCAGTCCAGATTCTATGAAAATATGATAGGAAAACAGAATGATTTTTGGAAGGTGTGGTTTCCGAAACTTAAAGAAATATTCCCGGACGAGCTGTCAGGGGTATCGCAGGATGAATTTATGAAGGCCGTAAACAGGGTTTCGCCGGGGGCGGTGAGAATAGATGCCGATGAACTTACTTATCCGCTTCATATTATAATACGATATGAGCTTGAAAAAAAATTGATTTCAGGTAAAATAAGGGTAAAAGAGCTAAATAAGGAATGGAACAGAATGTATAAGGAGTATCTTGGCATTATACCTGATAATGACGGATGCGGAGTGCTCCAGGATATACACTGGGCAATGGGAGAATTTGGATATTTTCCGTCATACCTTATAGGAAGCGCTGCTGCGGCGCAGATATATTATCATATAAAGGAAACAATGCCTCAGGCAGGAATAAATGAAATAAGAAATTACCTGAAAGAAAATATATATAAATACGGGAAGGCTCTGGGTCTTAACAGGCTTCTTAAAAAAATGACGTCGGAGGAATTTAACGTAAATTATTATATAGAATATTTAAAAGACAAATGGGGGTAAAGCTATATATGAAAAATACTATATACAGAAAAATTTTGTCAGTAACATTTATTATCGGCGCTGTTTTGGGAGTTATGATATTACAGTTGGTGTTACTTAGGTTAATGGGTTTTGCATTGAAAATGGTTTTTGGAATTTCCTGGGATGAGTTTGTTAATGGCAATACAGTATTTAAGACGTTGTTTTATATAATATATTCCGTGGCAGGAATAGGTTTGTTTGGCAGTATCTTTCATATTATAAATAAATATTCTTTTTTAAAACCGTTAAATGATAAAAAAAGCAGTTTTTTTGAAAGAACTATTTCAGTAAAAGGGCTTATTGTGCTTGGGATTGCGCTGCAGGCATTGAGTTATGGCGTACTTAACATTATATACAGCTTTGCCCGTGATACCGAAGTGTTTAAAAATTATAATGAACTGATGAAGAATATAGACGGAAGCACAACGTGGATTATATTTTTTTATACTGCGCTTTTAGGACCTGTACTGGAAGAAATAATTTTTCGCGGATTGTGTATTGATTTTGGAAGATACGGTTTTTCAACAGTGACTTCGCTTATAATATCGGCAGTATGTTTTGGAATCTTCCATGGCAATATAATTCAGTGCTGTTATGCGATTCCTCTCGGGCTTGTACTGGGTTATGTTAAAATATGCAGCGGCAGATTAAGGTATTCGATTATACTGCATATTACTATCAATATGTCCGCAATTATTATTATACCCGTATTGGCAGCTTTGATTTCACAAATTGCAAGCGGTATTGTATTATACGGAATAATGCTTGTGGTAGGTATACTGCTTACGGCCATGTGGTTTTTAGGCGGAAAAGAGAAGAATCCGCCTGAAGAACAGGACTGGCAAATATGATAATAATATTTTATAATTTCGTAAAAAAATTTTTTTAAAATTATTGACAATTTGAAAAATACGGTATAAACTGATGGTAACTGAAGGGAATTTACATATAATGTAATATAAGTTTTAAGGAGGAGATGCGAAAAATGAAAGATTACGCAAAGCCGGTAGTTCTGGCAAATGACGAAGTGGCTGAAGGCGTATATGCAGGAAGCGGTAAAGGAACTGATTGCTATAGTGTTACTGCATGGATTCATCAGGGACCTGAAACAGGACGTGAAACATATGTAATTCAGGGTAATGCCACTCATTCTGCAACAGATGGTCATCATAGTGCTCATCAGGTATTGACATTAAACTTTAATCAGCCTGTGACATTTGTAAACTGTACCAGTTCAAATGCAAAATATGTATCAGGAAATGGTACTAATTCACTGAAGATTAAATATACTTATCATGCTAATGGAACAGAAAATCATGGTTTAGGCGAAATTGAGGTTAAATCTGAATTGGGACTGGCTCTTACAAGTGGTCATACTCTTTCATGTGACCATAAATGTGATGCGGGTCATACATGGTAAAATAGTTGTTTGTTATTACATGGTTAGGATGAATTGTAAGTCCTATAGAATCGTAAAAGGATTCTATAGGACTTTATTCAGTATAGGATACTTATATAGTTAAAAGTATAAGCGGAAGGATTCTGTATGAAAGAAAAATTATTGTTTTTTGTAAGACGCATCCGCGAAGGAAGACTTCAGGAAATGTGGCGTGAAACCAAATGGATATATGGATATGCAAAACATTACTGGCTTGCAATGATATTTTATACTGCGCTTGGTATGGTAGGAACGGTTATAGCGCTCCTTATGAGTCTTGTGTCGAGAGATTTGATAGATATTATTACGGGTCATCAGACAGGTGAAGTCATAAAAACTTTCAGTATGATGATAGGTCTTAACATATTTACTACACTGCTTGGCATGGCGTCTGATTATGCTTCAAGTTATATAAGCATGAAAGTGGATGCGGAAATCAAATCTGATATATTCGAGAAAATTCTCGTTACAGACTGGGAGTCTCTTACGAACTATCATACCGGAGATTTGCTTACCCGCTGGGGTTCAGATGCGACGAATATATCTGACGGAGTGCTTAACTTTATACCTGACCTTATAGTATCGGTATTCAGATTTATAAGCGCATTTGCAATGGTTATATATTATGACTGGACATTTGCGGTATTTGCGTTCTTAGGTATGCCGGTGAGCCTTATACTGTCGAAGACGCTTATGAACCGTATGGTCAATAACAATAAGAGGAGCGCAGCTCTCGGAGCTAAGATGTCGGGATTTAACCAGGAAACATTTTCAAATATACAGACGATTAAGGCTTTTGACCTTATCAAATTGTATGTGGCGAGGCTTAAACAGCTTCAGAAAGAATATATTACGATGAGGCTGGACTTTCAGAAGATGTCAATCGGCACGTCTATAATACTCTCAACGGTGGGGCTTATAGTGTCGTATGCTTCGTATGGATGGGGAATATACCGTGTGTGGAGCGGTGTGATAAGTTACGGTACGATGACGATGTTCCTTTCATTGTCAGGTACGCTTACCGGCGCGCTGCACAACCTTACTTCATTAGTGCCTACGGCAATCGGGCTTACTACATCTGCGGGTCGTCTTATGGATATTGTGGAGATGCCTAGGGAAGACCGCTCGCATGATGAGGAAGTCGAGGAACTTCGCAAAAAGTATGTAAACGAAGGTATAAGCCTCTGTATGAGAGATGTGTCGTATACATATAAGACAGGAACGGAAGTGTTCGATGGCGCATCAATTGATGCGCATCCGCATGAGATTATTGCGCTTGTAGGACCATCGGGAGAAGGTAAGACAACCATGTTAAGGCTTATACTGTCGCTTATGCCGATAAAAGAGGGCGAAGCGGCGCTGTGCGGTGGAAACGCAGATATTGACACAAGGAACTCTACAAAAGTAGAACTTACTCCTTCAACAAGAAAATTGTTTTCTTATGTTCCGCAGGGCAACACTATGTTTTCGGGAACTATTGCTGAAAATATGAGAAATGTTAAGCCCGACGTTACGGACGAGGAGATTGTTGAAGTTCTTAAAATGTCATGCGCATGGGATTTTGTTGAAAAGCTTCCGGATGGAATAAACAGCGAGATTAAAGAAAGAGGAGGAGGACTGTCGGAGGGACAGGCGCAGAGACTTTCAATTGCCAGGGCGCTTCTCAGAAAATCGCCGATACTTCTTCTGGATGAAGCAACGTCGGCGCTTGATGTGGCTACGGAAAGAAGGGTGCTGAAAAATATTATGTACGACGAGTATCCGCGTACCTGTATAGTGACTACGCACAGACCTACGGTACTTAGCGCATGTAACCGCGTATATGCAATCAGGAATAAAAAGTGCGAGATTCTTAATGAAGAAGAAATAGATGAAATGGTAAGAGGGTTTTAATATATATGATAGACGGTTATTCTGTTCCGGTTTCGGAAAGATAGCCGTCTATTCTGTTTTTTATTGTATATACCGCTTCATCACTTATGCTGCAATGCAGTCTGCATACGAGTATATTAGGAAGAAGCCTGTCTGTAAAATCAAGGTTCATATCAAGCATATCTTCCGTCCAGGAAGGCGTAATAAGCCGCTGCGATACAAGCAGGGCCTTTTTATCGCAAGAAAGTTCTTCGACGTAATTATCAGGCGACTGTTTAAGAAGTATGATTCCGCCGAGCGTATAAGTTTTGGCGTCAAATATTTCCGAAGTTCCGCACCAGGGAATACCGTGTACGACAGCCTGATTATTTTTGAGGCTGATAAGGTTAAGGTCGCCGTTTATTAATGGAGTATTAAGTAACTTATGCCACAGTTTTGTATGTGTTGATTTACCTGTTCCGCTCATTCCTGAGAACAGCCATATATGGTTTTTGTAGAGAAGGGATGCAGAGTGGAGAACTGACATTTTATGCTGTAAGGCAAGGTACAGGAAAGTAAGACGTATAGCATGGTATATATCTTCGCGGAAGGTATCGGAAATGCAAGGCGTTGTATAATAAAAATCAGCATTTCCTGCATCTTTTGACATATGTACGCATAAAAACCCGGAAGCGGAAGGAAATAAAAGAGCATAGTAATCGTTATATTCGGTAACGGAAAGCTCATTATTTTTAAGCAAAAGCCTGCCTCCGGTTTTAAATTCAGGGCTACGGTTTATAAGAGTTATTGTCTGGTGTATTTTATCGGGTTTCTTACACGCAAAACTTTCGAATGTATAAAAGAAATCGTCTTTTCTCCCGCGAAGGCACAGATTAAGTCCGGCTATTCGTATATAGCTGCAGTAATCCGGCTCTGTTTTGCATATAATGTTTGCGTCATCCGTAAGTATTCCTCTTAACAGAAGATCATTTAAAAAATTATCAAGGTCGGCAGTTATATAAGTAAGGTCTGCGTCCGTTATATTATAATGTTTTTTTAATTCGTAAACCAGCTCGTCTCTGTTTCTTTCTTTTTCCAGAAGGTTCCACAAAAATTCTCCGGTTTCGTTTAACTTTACGCCGCGGCAGAGATCAGCCTGAGACTGTCCGAATGTCATAAGATATGGAACGCCTGACAGTTTTTTTAATACGTAATTGTTATTTCGTTTCATGGAATACCTCCCTCTAAGCGTATAATAAATTATTATAGCATTATTAATATGAAAATGCTACAATTGTAAGTAATAAATAAGTAATATAAAGTACGGGAATTGGAACGCTATTTGTGGAAGGGATGAAATATATGCCTTTAAATAATGAAAGTGGAAATGATTTAAAAGACATAGAAAAACTGCTCATTAATGGAAATACGGTACAGATAAAGCCGCAGGGATACAGTATGTACCCTGTTTTGGTGCCGGGAAGGGATGAAGTGATAGTAGCTCCAGTAGATACAGATAAAATAAAAAGGGGAGATGTTGTACTTTACAGAAGGGATGAAAGCATACTGGTCATCCATCGTATATGGAAAAGAAAGGAAAACGGACTGTATCTTGTAGGAGATAACCAGAAAGAGATAGAAGGACCGCTGCGTCCTGACCAGATGCGGGGAATACTGACCGGGATTATAAGAAAGGGAAGATATATATCCGCTGACAATATAGTATACAGGGTGTTGACGCGGATATGGCTGTTTCTGCGTCCGTTGCGTCCTGCAATATCACATGCCGTAGCCCGGCTCAAAAAATTATGATGTGTTTGGCAGTGTGACGTAAAAAACATATAAACGTCGCAAATGACATCGCATTGGGATAGAATGAATGATAACATTAATAAAATATAAAGTGTATTGTTTTTGACAATGGGTATTTATGATGATATAATAAATAAAATATTAAATGGGGATTTATGCCCAAATGGGGTGAAAAAATGCAATATGTTTTACGTAAGGCAGCCGGATTATACTGGCTTGTTGATATATGTCAGGAGGGCGAGCCGTGCAGAATGCCTTTATCCATGAATGAGGTTGGAGCCGATATATACTGCAGACTGGCAAAGGGTATGGATAAAGAACATATTGCGGATGAATTGTCTGTAGAATATAAGACCGGCAGGGAAGAAATTATGGCTGATATTATTGGGTTTATTTCACAACTGGAAAAGTACGGGGTAGAATATAATCGGTAGGTGAACATATATCATGAATGTGCTGTTGATTGGCGGGGCAGGAAGTTTAATTAACAATTTAATAATTAAGCTTAATAAAGAAGGGGAAAGAGTATATCTTCTTACAGGCAGCAAATATTCAAAGGAACCTTACCAGAAAGTATTTGAAAGGTATGACTTTACATATGACTGCGACTGTATAAAAGATATATATGAAAGCGTAGCTCCCGACCTTACAATATATATGGGGGCTTTTGACACGAATTTCAGATGGACGGGAGAAGAAGCGGAATCGGTAAAATATTCGGCAAGTCTTGTGAATATACTTATGGGTTATGCGATGGTCGGAAAGGGTAAGTTCGTATACCTGTCATCATGTGAAATATACGGTACAAATTATGATAATAATATAGATGAGAGTACGCCGGCTTCGCCTGTAAATTTTAAGGCGATGTCGTTTGCGCAGGGCGAGGAACTTTGCGAAAGTTACCGTAAAAACAGAAACCTTGATATTATTACTCTCAGGCTTGATCATTTATATAAAATTCCCAAAACGCTTAAAGATGTGACTGATGTGTGTACCCGCATGTGCCTTGAGTGCATGGCGGATAACACTATTACTGTTGATAAGAACCGCAGTTTTTCCCTTTTATATGAAGCAGATGCAATAGAATTTATTTACCGTGCGGCTTCATGTATGACGCACAGGGATTACGTATATAATATTTCATCGTCGGTTGAGATTACAATGAGTGATTTGGCGGCAATGGTACAGGATGCAATGGATGATACCGCGCCTATCGTTATGTCCGGTGATGATAATAAGCACAGGGTTGTTTTATCCAATGCGCGGTTTGACAGTGAGTTTGGCAACCCGTTTTTCTGCGATACAAGGACGATAGTACAGAAGATTGCGGCTCATATGAAAAAATATCCGTATATTTTTCTTACGGGCGAGGGAGTAAAAGAGCCGTTACTTAGAAGAATCATTAAAAAATCAGGGTGGCTTTTAGGTTCGCTGATTCCTTTTTTGGAAAATCTTATTGCGTTTATTCCGTTTTTCATGTTAAATAACCGTGCTGTTGGAAGCCAGTATTTTGCAAATCTGGACTTCTATCTTTTGTATGTGCTTTTATTTGCGATAGTTTACGGGCAGCAGCAGGCAACTTTTTCGGCGGTCCTTGCAGTTGCGGGGTATTGTTTCAGGCAGATGTATGACCGTTCGGGATTTGAGGTTATGCTTGATGCGAATACATATATATGGATTGCGCAGTTGTTTATACTTGGTCTGGTGGTAGGATATATGCGCGACCAGATTAAGAGGATGAAGTATGAAAGTGAGGAAGAAAGAGATTTCCTGTTTAACCAGCTTGATGATATACAGGATATCAACGGAAGTAATGTGCGTGTAAAAAATGCTCTTGAAACCCAGATTGTCAACCAGAATGACAGCGTTGGAAAGATATATAAGATTACTTCGGCGCTGGACAGATACAATCCGGAAGAAGTGCTGTTCTATGCCGCCGATATGCTTGGAAAACTTGTTAAAAGTAAAGATGTTGCAATATATACTATTTCAAATGGAACGTATGCGAGGCTTTTGTCATCAACTTCCAAGAAGGCAAGGGTACTTGGAAATTCGATAAAGTATACGGAAATGGGAGAAATGTATGACACCATGTTACAGAGGAAAGTATTTATTAACCGTAAAATGGATGAAAGATATCCTCTTATGGCGAATGCAATTTATTCGGATAATGATGAAATGCAGATGATTATGATGATATGGGGTATTCCGTGGGAAAGCATGACGCTTGGCCAGGCTAACCAGCTTATCATAATCAGCGCGCTTATACAAAATGCCGTGCTTCGCGCAACCCGGTATCTTGATATTCTTGAACATGAGAGATATGTGGAGGGTGCAAGGATGCTTACCACGGATGCTTTCAGGACGCTTATGCAGGCTTTTATGAATGCCCAGAGCAAGGGACTTACCGAATGTACTCTGCTTATTATAGACGCTGACGGAAAGGATTATAAAAATGTCAGCAACGAACTTATGGACAAACTGCGTCAGACAGATTATATAGGTACGTTAGAAGACGGAAATCTGTATACGCTTCTGGCAAACAGTAATGATAATGATGCGCAGTTTGTCATAAAACGTTTTGCGGATATGGGTTATAACAGCCGGATTGTGAAGGATGTGGAGGCATGAGAGCGGGATGGAATGAAGGATTATTTATAATAATCTTAATCTTAAACACTTTAATCTCAATTGCATATCTTCTTATTCAGCTTGTCAAAAAAGAGGAGAAGAATAAAAGCTGTTGGTTTAAGGCGTTTGTTATGTTTCTATGCCCTGTAACGGGACCGTGTTTTTTTCTCATTGCTTATATATTTTATCTGACGTTTTTTCATAAGGAAGTAGACCTTGAAGACGTAATATTCAGTAAAGAGCGTGTACGTACTTTCCTTCATGCAGAGGAGGACAGGGAACGTAATATGGTTCCGCTCGAGGAGGCTATTGAGATTACCGATACGGATAATCTGCGTCTGCTGATGATGAATGTTGTGCGTGGCGATATACACCAGTCGCTTGCTTCCATTGCGCTTGCGCTTAACAGTGAAGATACGGAGGTTGCGCACTATGCGGCTTCGGTTTTACAGGATGCGCTTAATGATTTCCGTATTAATGTTCAGAAACAGCAGAATCTTATACGGGAGGAAGATGAACATCAGCTTATATATGCAGGCATGACTATAGATTATATCAATCAGGTGCTGGAGCAGCATGTATTTTCTGATTTGGAGCAGAAAAATTATGTGGGCGTGATGGATGAGATGTGCGATATTGTATACGAAAAAGAACCGTTACGCCTTACAAGCGCGCAGTATGAAGCGATAAGCCTCAGGCTTCTGGAAATAGAGGAATATGAAAGATGCAGACAGTGGTGCGAAAGAGCGAAAGAGCAGTATCCTAATACGCTTGCGACTTATACGTGCCAGCTTAAACTGTATTTTAACAGCGGTCAGAAAGAAAAGTTTTTTGAGGTTATAGAAGATTTGAAACATTCGGCGGTAGTCGTAGACAGTGAAACACTTGAACTTATAAGGGTATTTCGTTAGGCTGATTTATAAACAGCAGGATAAGAGAGGGAGAAAGAACATGTCAATGGTAACGCTTACGGCTTTACAGCTTGCGTGGATATTTGCAGCATATCTTTTTGTGACTATAGCACTGCCGGCATTTGTGTTTGGCAATAAGCTTAAAGGACACAGGACTGTAGAACGTGTGGTATTTTATTTTATGACAGGTAACTTTTACATAATGAATCTTGTCTTTGTTCTTCAGTTGCTTAAAATTTCATATCCCGTTACATTGATTTTGGGAACGGTAATTCCCGTTATAATAGCCAGACTTTTAATGAACCGTACGGATGTATTCAAAGTAATGGTTGACAGTTTGAAAAAAATGTCGAAAGGTCATATGGGAAAAAGAACGGCATTTTACAAGATAATTGCTATTTTAAAAAGGCATATCGGAAGGTTTGTAGAGTGGATATGCCACTATATCGTAAGAAGGTTTTTGGACTGCGCCCTGTTGATAGCGGTATTTGTAATTATGTGGAAATTTTACGGATATAACCTGCTTGAAAGTTTTGGCTACAAGGCTTCAGACCTTCCGGTTCACAATTACTGGATAAACTCATTAAATGACAATGATATTTTTGTTGCCGGAGTATATCCGTATGGATTTCATTGTATAGCGTATTATATCCATGCAGTTTTCAGGGTGGACACATATGTAATACTGCGTGTATTTGCGTTTGTGCAGAATGTAATACTGCACCTTATGCTGCTCTGCTTTTTGAAATTATGCTGCAAGTCAAGATACCTGCCTTATGCCGGAGTTATTATTTACATAATCGGAAATTATTTTAAAAGCAATACATATTCGCGTTATTATGCCACGCTTCCGCAGGAGTTTGGATTTATATTTATATTCCCGGCAATATATTTCATAATTGCATATTTTAAATGCAGGCATGACGAATTGAAAAAAGATGAGGGAAAAGCAAAGATATATATGCCGTTTCGTAAAAAGAACCGGGGTAAAAAGAATTATTATCCCAAATCGTGGTTTTACCTGGTTGGTTTTGCAATGAGTTTTTCCATGACGCTCGCAGTACATTTTTACGGAACCATGGTTGCGGGAATATACTGCGTTGCGGTTGCGATAGGTTTCTGCGCGTTTATCTTCAGGAAAAAATATTTTTGGAACATTCTGGTTACCGGAATTATAAGCGTAGTCATTGCAGTGCTTCCGATGGCTATTGCGTTTGCAGGCGGTACGCCGCTTCAGGGCTCGTTAATGTGGGGAATGAATATTATAACTAAAAACGGAGATAATGCGGAAGAAGAAACCGGCGAAGCAGAAAATGCGGAAGGTACGGGAGAAGAAACAGGCGAAGAAGCGTCAGGCGGCGGAACTGATGAAACAAATACGGGTATTTCCGGGGATTTATCTTCACAAAACGGCGGCAAAGATTTTTCGGATATGGATGCTGATACTCTTGAAAGCCAGGTAAGTATTGCCGACGGAGCAAAGCATGTATTTGATAAAATAATGTCCTTTGGAGAAAAAATGGGCGGATATTTTCACCGGCCCTTAGGTGAAGCCGTATTTAATATAAAAGAAGCAGATTATATATACTGGGTGCTGGATTCATTTCTTGTGCTGATTGCCATGGGTCTGCTGTATGTATTATTCAGACAATACTACTATAGTGGAATACTGATATCGGCAGGAGTTTATATGCTTTTACTGTGTATTATGATGACGGCGGGCAATTTTGGACTTCCCGCGCTTATGGATACTAACAGGGGAAGTATATATTTCTCATATTCTGTCGCCATACCTTTAGTGCTTCTGGCGGATTCGATAATTTACCTTCCGTTCTGGCCTATGAAAAAAAGGCTGTTTAAGGTTGGAAGTTTTCTTATGAATACATTATCCCTCGCCTGTGTTGTAGGCGCGGTTTATTATACAGTGGAATGGGACTGGGTAAAAGAACCGAGAAATCCCGGCGGTCAGGAAATGAATGAGGCGGTTTCGTGCCTTACTAATATAATCAGTACCGATGAAGATTATTCGTGGACTATTGTTTCAGCTAATGATGAGCTGCGTATGGGCTGGGACCATGGATATCATTATGAAACAATTACATTTCTTGAAGAAATGGAGAACCTTAACCAATACTCGTTAATACGTATACCTACAAAAGTAGTATATTTCTTTATAGAAAAGATTCCTATTGATTATAATGTTACATATGAGAACAGCGGACAGAAGATATCCAGGGCAGGAGCGGAAAGAACCCTTCCGAGAAATTCGGGAATACATATGTATCAGGGTGAGAACAGATGGATTCTTATGTCAAAAATGTATTATTGGGCTCAGGAATTTGGAAGACTTTATCCTAATGAGTGGGATGTATATATGGAAACGGATAAGTTTGTATGCTACAGGATAGAGCAGAATCCGTTCAGGTTATTTAATTTTGCCATTAATTACGGGTACAACAAAGAAATTTCTTAATGGAAAGAGGAGAATGAACATATGGTGTCTTTAAGAAATTTTTTCAGTATAATGCTTATGATGGCCGTGCTTTTATTCATGTTCCAGTTTTCACAGGTTATAAAGGAGCATGAGAGTAATTATGATGTAAATCCCTATATAAATGATGAAGAAGAAGTAAGCGGCAAAGACAGATGGGAACAGAAGGTGCAGGAGTCGTCATACAGGGTCAGTTATGATTCAAAGACTTTTATGGTATATTTGGGTGATGATGAAACCGATGTATATAATACCGTGCATGAATGGTGCGGTTATATGAAGTATGATTTGGCTGTATACAGTGATGCGGACGGATACGGAATAGATGAAGAACATATGCCGCGCGCAATATTTGTGGATTCTGATACTATAGATGTAGAAAATGAGCTTGATTTCTTTGAGGAACTTACGGAATATGATGTTACGATTATATTCTGCAATCTTCCTGAACCTGAGGTAATAAGCGGAAACCAGAGGCTGATGCAGCTTTTGGGAATACGAGGGGTATGGGACAATGATGTGGAAACCGAAGGTATATATACGTTTTCGGGATTTATGCTTGGAGGCGACAGTTTCTATAAGCTTTCGGAAGAAGAACTGGAAGAAGAAATGCAGTCCGAAAGGAAGAAGCAGGACCTTAATCTTCATATGCCATGGTATGTGCCTATTGGAGGAACAAAAACATATATGATAGGCATACTGGATGAGATGATGAAGGATTTGGAAGAAAGAAATGAGTATTTCCCGGCAGCAATATGGCGGCATAATATAGGCGACAGCGAACTGTTTTTGATAAACGGGGATTATATGAATGACATGACAGGCCTTGGAATAATAAGCGCGATGATGTATGAATCAGATTCATATGCGTTATATCCTATTATAAATGCACAAAATATATCCATTGTGAATTTTCCGGGATTTGCCGATGAAAATAATGATAAGATAATGGAATTATACAGCCGTAGTCCATCCAGCATAATGCGTGATATATGCTGGCCGGCGTTAGTTGCAGTAATGGAAAATAATAGTTATCATCCTACGTGTCTTATGGCTGCGCAGTATGATTATTCGGATAATGTGGAACCGTCCTCTAAGGATGTACAGTTCTATCTGCAGCAGTTTAAAGAATTTAACACTGAGGCGGGATTGTCGCTTCAGTGTATGAGAGGCGGCAGCCTTTCTGATAAGCTGGACAGGGATGAAAGTTTTTATAACGGACTTGGACTTCGTTATGTATATACGTCAGCTTATATGGAAGACGACGGACTTGCAAAATTAAGCGCGGAAGCGGCAAAACGTCCTATTTTAAAGAATTTAAGGACTATAACCGGTAATTATGGAAGGGAAAAACCGGTTATATCATATTATAACGATGATGTGACTTTGCAAAATTGTATAATATATTCGGATTTTCACACTTATTCGGATAATATGTATTTAAAATCAGTAGAAACCGCGCTGGGATATAATAATATTTATATTGATATGTACAAAGTTATGTGGCCTGAATCAAAGGATGAACAGTGGGAGAATATTTCGGAAAAGATAGTAAGTAATATTAATACATATATGAAACCTTTTGATAAGTTTGAAAAAACTACTCTTTCTGAAAGCGATATAAAAATAAGAAATTATCTGAACATGGATTATAGTACGCGGCGTGAGGACAATGTAGTATGGCTTGATATTACAAACGGAAAGGACAGCAGTTTTATGTTCCGTACGCATGGCGAAGCCATAAGCGATATTGAGGGCGCGACATACGTTGAAGTGGAAAAAGATACTTATATTTTATATGCGGAAAAAGAGCAGGTAAAAATTACTCTGAAAAAAGACAGGGGCCTTTTAAAATATGATGTTGAAAACGGGGGCTGATATATGAAAATATGTATAGTTGCAGAAGGATGTTACCCTTATGTTATAGGCGGTGTGTCAAGCTGGATACATAGTATGATAAAGTCATTTCCCAATATAGAATTTATAGTGCTTGCCCTTATATCAAACAGGGATGGAAGCGGTAAGTTCGTATATGATATACCTGAAAATGTGTCCGGGATATATGAGGTTTACCTGGATGACTATGACTGGGGTAAGAATAAGAAAACAGGAAAAAGAACGAGGTTAGGTGAAAAAGAATACAGGGCGTTAAGAAGTATAATAATGAATCAGGATGTAGACTGGGATACGATATTTGAGATGTTCCAGGCGGGAAAATTTTCAATTGACGACCTTCTTATGGGAGCGGATTTCTTAAATATTGTAAAAGAAGTTTACGATTATAAATATCCGCAGATTGTATTTTCAGATTTTTTATGGACCATGAGGTCAATATACCTGCCGCTGTTTCTTGTTTTACAGACGCCGATTCCTAAAGCTGATATTTACCACTGTGTGGCTACGGGATACGCGGGGCTTATAGGCTGTATTGCGAAGTATTTCCATAAATGCGCCCTTCTTATATCTGAACACGGTATATATACCAGGGAACGTGAGGAGGAAATCCTAAAAGCGGAATGGGTACTGGGAATATATAAAAATATATGGATTGACCAGTTCAGGAAAATGTCGCTTTTAGCATATACGAAAGCCGATAAGGTTACATGTCTGTATTCCCATGCAAAGGATTTGCAGATAGACCTTGGATGCCCGGAGGAAAAAATCCAGATAACGCCAAACGGAGTAGATGTAAAAAGATTTGCATATCTTCCGGGAAAAACTGCGGAAGACGAGAAATTTATAAATATCGGGGCGGTGCTCAGGGTGGCGCCTATAAAAGACGTTAAGACCATGGTGCGCGCGTTTGCTTTTGCAAAGGAAGAACTTCCGACGCTTAAACTTTGGATTATGGGACCGACTGATGAAGATGAGGAATATGCGGAGGAATGTTTTGAACTGGTGGAGGCGCTTGGAGTTCAGGACATAGTGTTTACGGGAAGGGTAAACGTAACGGAATACCTGGGACGTATGGATTTTACATTGCTTACAAGTATAAGCGAAGGGCAGCCGCTTACAATACTTGAAGGATATGCCGCGCATAAACCGGTTGTTGCTACTGATGTAGGATGCTGCCGTGAACTTATTTATGGAAATGACGATTTTGGAGAAGCGGGAATACTGACCCATATTATGAATGTGGCTGAACTTGCGGACGCCATGGTAGAACTGGGACGTTTTAAAAAGAAACGCATGGAAATGGGAGAAAACGGCTATAAAAGAGTTATAAACAGTTACCGCATAGAACAGATGAAAGATACGTACGAGCAAATTTACAGACAGCTTGGCGGCAAATATAATGTTTCCTGGCCTGTGGAAGTACATGAGCCTGAAAACGAAGAAATAAAACCGGCGGACAGAACAGGAGGGGTATAGTATGGCGGGAATAGGCGTAAGGCTGAACAGAATATTCAGTAAAAATACCATTACTACAAATATGTTTGGATTTGGTTACAGTATGGTAATTACCGTAGCACCTATGTTTCTTGTAATAATGGCTATTATGGTAATGCAGTATTTTTTGGGATTTTCAAAGCTTGGTTATTCCGAAAGGGAGCTATACGCATGTACGGTTTTATACATATTCATATTTTCGCTTCTTACGGCATCGCCGTTTAACGCTGTTTTGTCAAAATTTATGTCGGATACGATATACAGGGAGGTTTATGAGGATATACTGCCCTGCTATTATATAGGGCTTATTATGAATATTTCTCTCAGTTGTATTGTTGGAATACCGTTTTGTATATGGGAATATGTTGTAGGCCATGTATGGATTTTTTATATCTTTATGGGATTTTGCGGATATATTGCCCTTGTGCTTGTATTTTATTCGATGTTATATTTGTCGATATGTAAGGATTATAAAAAAATATCGCTGTTCTTTTTCATAGGTATGCTTTCGGCGGTTTTCATATCGCTTGTGCTTGTTTATATGCTTCATTTTACGGTGATTGTGGCAATGCTTCTGGCGTTGGATGCGGGCTTTGTTATCATTGCCTGCCTGGAACACTCGCTGATAAGGAGCTATTTCAGGCAGAACAGCGGAAGATACAGGGAAGTGCTTGAATATTTTAAGAAATATTGGAAACTGGTAGCTACTAATTTCTTGTATATACTTGGTCTGTATGTACATAATTTTGTTTTCTGGGGTACGGATATGAGGCTGGTTGTTGTAAAAAGTTTTGTATGTAACCAGCCATACGATATGGCTACATGTCTTGCAATGTTTACAAATATTTCAGCCAGCGTTATATTCATAGCGCGTGTGGAAATGCACTTCCATGAAAGATATAAGTATTATTCGGAGGCTGTAATAGGCGGAAGGCGTATGGATATTGAAAATACAAAGAGCAGAATGTTTTCACAGCTTTCAGATGAGCTTATGAACCTTGTCCGCATACAGTTTATTGTGACGGTAGTCGTGTTCTTCCTGTGTATAATACTTCTTCCGAGATTCGGTTTTGGCGGAATGGTAATGAAAATATATCCGTGTCTGACAGCAGGATATTTCATTTTGTTTATTATGTATTCAGCCATTATATTCCTGTATTATTTTAACGATTTATCAGGCGCGCTTGCTACTTCGCTGTCGTTTTGTTTTGCAACCTTTGTCGGAAGCCTGGTTGCAACTTATCTGCCGACAATATGGTACGGAATAGGTCTTGTATTCGGGGCGACGGTAGGCTGGTGCATGGCATATCACAGGTTAAGGGTTATGGAAAAGACGCTTGACGTACATATCTTCTGTAACGGCAGTATAATGGAAAGAGGTATTGGGAAGAAGCCTTCGAGTAAAGTATACAGTAAGACGTTTAAACGGACATAAGCGCCGGAAGATTTATATAAAGCTGCTAAAATAAAAAATATAGATAGTAAGAGGAGGATAATGTTAATGTCTCAGGGTAATGTTTTACAGATTATTATTATTGCTACGGGAATATTTCTTTTATGCGTAACTACAGGTTCTCTTGCAAAAAGGAAAATGACGGAGTCGTTTTGCATAACATGGGGTTTGATTTCTATTATGATAATACTTGCAGGGATTCTTTTAAGACCGGTAGGCTGGAGTAAGTATATAAGTACGCTTGGCATGGTGCTTGTATTGATTGTAATATTCTGTGTTATTTATGTGGCATATTTTTTGAGTTCAAAGGTTTCAGAGCTTTCCAGAAAAAATCAGGAGCTTGCCATACAGGTATCGCTTCTTAACCAGGAAAATGAGAGAATTTTGGAGCGGCTTGAGGAACTTACAGGTGTAGATAAGCGGAAATTATAGGAGGAGCGCCTATGAAAAAAATACTTATAGTTATAAATACGCTTGGACATGCGGGAGCGGAAACGGCGCTTTTGGAACTTCTTCGTAATATGGACCCTGAAAAATACGAAGTAAGCCTTTTTGTGCTTATGGGACAGGGTGAGATGATAAAATATGTGCCAGAGCATGTAAAGATATTGAATAATGAATATGACGATTGTTCGGTTTTGAGCAGTGAAGGGAAAAAACATTTAAAGAAGTATGTTATACATACTTTAATGAGGCGCGGAACAATATTCAGAATGGCGCCGTATATGCTCCGCAATCTTTTTGCAATGATAAGGCGTAAGGATATAAGGACTGATAAGCTTTTATGGAAAGCTATGGCATATGGAGCCGAACGTATAAGCGGACATTATGATTTGGCTGTGGCTTATCTTGAAGGAGGAGCTACATATTATGTTGCAGATTATGTAGATGCTGATAAAAAAGCGGCGTTTGTACATGTGGATTACGTGAGGGCGGGCTATAACCGAGGCTTAGACGGCGACTGTTATTTGAAAATTGACAGAATTTTTGCCGTATCTGACGAGGTGAAAGAAAGTTTCCTGAAGATATATCCGGAATGCAGGGAACGCGCGGATGTATTCCATAATCTGCTTAATCAGGAGATGATACGTACCCGCGCAGGACTTCCGGGCGGATTTTCGGATGTATTTGATGGATACCGTATACTTACGGTAGGACGGCTGACAAGCCAGAAATCTTTTGAAATTTCCATTGAGGCAATGAAGATTCTTAAAGATAGCGGCGAAAATGTAAGGTGGTATATACTTGGCGAGGGAGAAAAACGCGCCGAACTTGAGGCAAAAATAAAGGAACTGGGACTTTGTGAGGATTTTCTGCTTCCGGGAGCAGTTGAGAATCCTTATCCGTATATGGCGCAGGCAGATTTGTATGTACATGCCACACGGTTTGAGGGAAAAAGTATTGCAATACAGGAGGCGCAGACGCTTGGATGCGCAATTGTAGTGTCTGACTGCAGCGGCAACAAGGAACAGGTGGTACAGGGAGTAGACGGACTTTTGTGTGATTTTACGCCTGAAAAAATTGCCGAAGGAATAAAAGAACTTTTGCATGACAGGGAAAAGAGGGAGCGTTTTGGTAAGGCGGCGTCGGAAAAACAGATTTCAGACGTAAAAGAAATAAGAAAATTACTGGATTTAATAAAATAGATGAGAGGGGTAAAGGGAATGCAGGGAAAAAGCAAAGAACTGCTTATTATTATTCCGGCCTATAATGAGGCCAAAAATATGGACAGGGTGTTAAATGACCTTGAAAAACCTGAAGTATCGGAGATTGCAGATGTGTTATTTATGAATGATGCTTCGCAAGATGATACAAACTGGATTGCAAAAAGCCATAATCATGCAGTAGTTACGCATGTGTACAATCTGGGATATGGAAGCGGGCTGCAGCTTGGCTACAAGTACGCGGTGCGGTATGGGTATAAATATGTCATTCAGATGGATGCAGACGGACAGCATGATGTATGTAATGTGGTTAAATTGTATGAAGCCCTGAAAACTCCGGATGAAAACGGTAAATATCCGGATATTGTGCTTGGGGCAAGATTTTTGGAAGAAAGTTCATTTTTTAAAGTAGGTATAGTAAAGAAATTTGCGCTTTTTTTGTTCAGGACTCTCATAAAAATAGGGACGGGCAAGAAAATGGCGGATCCCACGACAGGGCTTCAGGGACTTAGTCAGAGGGCGTTTTTGTTTTATTCACAGTATAATCATTTTGATGATAAATATCCTGACGCCAATATGATAATGCAGATGCTTTTATTAGGTTTCAGGGTGACGGAGATTCCCGCCGTTATGCACGAGCGTACGGAAGGAGTAAGTATGCACTCGGGATTGAAACCTGTTATATATATGTTCAGAATGGTATTTTCAATAGTAGCGGTCTGGATAAGAATCCGTATGTACAAAGTAGATGTGGGGGTTGCTGATGAAGATAGTGCCTCATAGTTTTATGAAAAAAAAGTATAAATTTCATAATAATACACTTGTAGAAAGTGTTGAGGAACTGCCTAATCCTGCACGAGGCTGGTATAGGATATATACTTTTTGTGCCGAGGAGAAGTTTAACAGTGAGGACTATAAGAAAATTGAAGATAATAAAGATATGCTTGCGTTGGTATTTATAGATATAGGGGCTTACCGTGAAAAAAAACTTGATGAAGAAGTCCTTTTAAATATTGATGCAATACTTAAATTCTTTACTGAAAGAAAGAAGGATATTATTCTGCGTATTGCTTATGACCATAAAGGTATGGCGCCGGAAAGGGAACCCTTCTTTTTTTCATATGTAACGGACCATATTACACAGCTCTCAGGTCTGCTTATAAAATATGCCCGGTGCATATATGTATATCAGGGTATGCTTATAGGCAACTGGGGTGAAATGCACACGTCGCGTTTTCTTACTAATCTTAAAATGCGTAAACTTGCGGCGCTGTTATATAAATGTGTCGGGAATGAATCTTTTCTTGCCGTACGCAAGCCTTCACAGTGGCGTATTATTAATTATGAAGAAGGTAAAAGAGAGGATTTTCAAAATAGCAGGATAGGGCTTTTTGATGATGCGGTATTTGGTTCCGCCACGCACCTGGGTACGTTTAGTGAATCGAAAAAAAGCGGCGCCTGGACTGAATCATGGTTTATTGAAAAGGAGCTTGATTTTGAAAGAAGACTGTGCAGGTATGTGCCAAATGGCGGAGAAGTTTTATATGATGAAGAAGATGCGAAAAAAAGAAGTCTTACTGAAACGGTAGACAGGCTGCGCCTGATGAATATAAGTTATTTAAACCGCGCCTATGACAGAAAGCAGCTCGATATGTGGAAAAACATGTTTTGGGAAAGCAGCGATGTATGGTCGGGAGTTAACGCATATGATTATATAGGAAGGCATCTTGGTTACAGATTTTGTATACGGGATGTTTCAATGAAATATATTAAAGGCAAAAATCCGGTGTGTACATGGAAAATAACTATAGAAAATGTGGGATTTGCGAGATGTTATCATGAAGCGGCGGTATGGCTCTTATGTATTTCTGAAGATGCAGAAGTGCACAGCAGCAGGCTTAGCGTCAATCTTGACATGATACTGCCGGGGGAAACAATGACCGGAGTATGTAACTTAGTGCCGAAACCGGGCGATGTGTACCTGTATGCAGAAAGAAAAAAAGATAAAACTCCTATCTGTTTTGCAAATGTCGCAAAGCAGCAGCAAAGAATTTTTCTGGGGAAGCTTTCCCTACAGTAAGCGTTCCAAGGAATACGCCGTAATTTTTGTCGCTATCGGCATTGGCGAATTGTATAATCTGTGAGGTATAGGGGTCTTTCATGTAAAAATATACCCGGTAACTTTTTTCATAAAGCTTATCTGTATATGCAGTTACGGAAAATTTTGAGGTATCGCCGGCATTTATGCTTCGGTTATCAAATGAGGCAGGAAATACGGCTGCTTCATTGTTATTTTCATCAATGAATGAAATAAAACTGTCAAATTTTTTGTAAGCCGGCGCAAAACCGGTATTAGATATATTAAATGATATATTGATTCCGGAGCCGTTAATAATGCTGTCTGAAACTGAAACGTCATTTATCATATAGCGGTAACCAAGGTGTGCGGATATATAATCATAACCGTTTGTACCGCCGGCCTTGCCGTCTTTTTCATATACGGATGCTTTCCATTTATTAAGTACGTTCAGGTCATGGTCGCAGTTAAGGTAGGTTATATGCATAGCCGCCATGTCTGATATGGCATTTTCAATATCGTTATACGGGTTATCAATTACGGCCTCGCCGCCATTAGGTACATAACGGCATATATCGTTCTGGAAAGCGATTTCCTCACTTCTTGTTCCTTTATCTTCCGGTTCGTCTGTATCTGCATTGGATGTATCGTCATATGTGCCAAGGTCATATACAGAGCCTGATATACCGTCGTTAAAAAGGCCAAGCCTTGAGCCTGTTGAACCGTTGTAAGCGGTATCTTCGGATACCGGAGTACGGCTTTGTAATATGCCGCGTAACTGTGACGGAGTACGTACTGAAAGATATATGGACGGTGAGGTGACATCTGCAAGACGCATAATCAGGGTACGGTTGTCTTCGTGCGAGCCGTAGTTTGAGCCGTTCATTTCACCGCAGTTTCCGGCAAATGTACCCTGAATGATAAATATCATGTCTGAATAGCGGTTTACTATGGAAGACAACTGCTCCATATGTTCCATGATTTGTGATATGTCCGAAGGTTCGGTCTGTTTTGCAATGCCGTCCCAGTCGTAGAGAAAACGTAAAATAACCTGCCGTTTTGCCATATGTATTTCAGACAGGATATTATCAAGCTGTTTTAAGGCGTTGCCGCTTAGCGCAGAATCTGAATAGTTTTTAAGATTAATCTGCAGAAGCATTAATTGCAGGCTCCCGGACTTAATATACTGTTGTATGCGGTCTGTGGTATAAGAAGGCTCATCTTCCGAAAGGGTAAATCCGTACATATGGTAAAATCCACGAAACGGATTGTCATATGATTTATCTGTTTCTGAAAAAGATGTGCTATCATATGAAACGGGACGGTAGTTTTTATATAAAAATAATGTTACTGTACATGCTGTAAGGAATATAAGAACCGTAAATATTATAAATATTTTTTTCATTTTATATTCTCCGTAAAAATTATGTTAAATGAAGTATATCATTAGATTGGAGAAAATGCTATAATATAACGGATATAGTATATTGATTATAGTGAAATAGGAGGCGGCTTATGGAAAGTGGAATTGATTTTGTGGTAACATGGGTGGACGGTTCGGACAGGGCGTGGCGCGAAGATAAGGCGCGTTACGACGGAACCGGAATAATAGATGACAATGAAGAAAGGTACAGGGATTGGGGACTTTTTAAATACTGGTTTAGGGGAGTTGAAAAATATGCCCCCTGGGCGGGAAAAATACATCTGGTAACATGCGGCCATCTTCCGAAATGGCTTAATACTTCAAATCCCAGATTGAACATAGTAAAGCATGAGGATTATATTCCTAAGGAATTTCTTCCGACATTTAACTGCAATGTAATTGAGATATATATGCACAAGATAAAAGGGCTTTCAGAACAGTTTGTCTATTTCAATGACGACGTGTATATAATAAATGATTTAAAGCCTGAAGACTTTTTTAAAGATGGAAAACCGCGCGACATGCTCGCATTCCAACCGGTAGTCGCCAATCCGAAAAATCCGGTCATGTCGCATATGTTTATGAATAACAGTCTTGTTTTATGTAAGTATTTTAATAAAAGGGAAAATGTGAAAAAGCAGCCGGGCAGTTATTTCAAACCCGGTTATCCCCTTATGTATTTTATATATAACATACTGGAGATGGCGTTTCCACTCTATACCGGATTTTATACAATACACGGACCGTCTCCGTTTTTGAAAAGTACATATGAGGAGATATGGGAAAAAGAAGGGGAGCTTCTTACCGCAATGTCGAAAAACCGTTTCAGAAGCTCGGAAGATGTAACGCAGTACCTTTTCAGGGAGTGGCAGAAACTTACGGGCAATTTCTCCCCGCATAATATTCAGAAAAAGTTTGCTTATTATGACGTGTCCGATGATAACAGCATGTTAAGGCGTGCAATGGAAAAGAAAAAGAAAAAAGTCATATGTCTAAACGATGCGCATATTACGGGAAATACGGATAAGATAAGAGATGAACTTCTGGATATATTTGAAAAAGCAATGCCTGAAAAATCATCTTTTGAGAAATAAATATATTTACGGACCGGGAGGAAGAAAAATTGCAGGAAAAAAGCAGGACAGAATATTCCGCAATGAATACTACGGTTGCAATGGCAGCAAGGATTATTGCAATACTTATAGGATATCTGTCAAGAATAGTATTTACACATACGCTTGCTGAAGATTATGTCGGTATCAACGGATTGTTTACCGATATACTTAATGTGCTTGCGTTGTCTGAGCTGGGTGTAGGTACTGCAATTACATATGCCTTATACAGGCCGATAGCTGAAAATGATATAGAAAAACAGAAATCGCTTATGAAGATGTACAGGAGCTTTTACCGTATTGTTGCGGGAATCGTTCTTGTCGCGGGGCTTATGGTAATACCGTTTATGAATATTCTTATAAATGACCAGCCTGACGTTGATAATCTGATACTTATATATCTTATGTATCTGTTCAGCTCCGTGGTTTCGTATCTTATGATTTATAAGAGGACGCTTATCGACGCGCATCAGTTAAGTTATATAGGCGTATTTTACCAGACGGTATTTCTTATAATCCAGAATATTGTGCAGATACTTATACTTTGTTTTACGGGTAATTTCATATTGTATCTGACGACGCTTATTCTATGCACTATAGGCGGGAATCTTGTAATATCGCACAAAGCTGATAAAATGTATCCTTATCTTAAAGATAAGAACGTAAAGAAACTTGATAATTCTGAAAGAAAGGATATATTTCAGAATATACGGGCAATGCTTATGCACAAGATAGGAAATGTCCTTGTAAATAATACGGATAACCTGCTTTTGTCTTCCATTGTCGGAACGATGAGCGTAGGCTGTTATTCCAATTATTATCTTATAATAGGTTCAATACGTCAGGTTTTGAACCAGATGTTTCAGGGAATTACTGCAAGCGTCGGAAATCTCGGGGCAACCGAAAACCGGGAACATATTAAAAAAATATTTGAAGCGTCGTTTTTTATGGGACAGTGGTTTTTCGGACTTGCCGCAATATGCCTTTATGAAATGATAGATGCTTTCGTGGGTATAAGTTTTGGAAATCAGTTCATATTTTCAAAGGATATAACGCTTATTTTATGCATCAATTTTTATATCACGGGAATGAGACAGGCGACTCTGGTATTCAGGGATTCAATGGGCGTATTTAAGTATGACCGTTATAAAGCGATACCGGAAGCGGTAATAAACCTTGTGGTATCCATTATACTTGGAAGAATGTTTGGTACTGCGGGAATCTTTATCGGAACTATGGTAAGCACAATTACGACGTCTCTGTGGGTGGAGCCGTATATGCTTTACAAACATAATCTTAAAGTATCTTCCATACCATATTTCCTGCACTATTTTGTATATGCTGCGGTAACCGCGCTGTTATGGTGGGGTGAGGATATACTGTGCAGAAGTATTACACATTCCCTTAATCCGTGGGGCGTGTGTATTGTAAACTTTATTCTGTGTTTTGTTATAACGAATCTGGTATATTTCATTGTTTACCGCCGTACGAAAGAGTTTGTACTGTTAAAGAAAAAAGCATTGAATATGATTAAAAAGAAGATGGAAAATAAAGAGAGCAAAGCGGGCGCAAAAAAGGTTGACAGTGAGACGGATACTGATATATTTTCGGCAGAAGATACCGCGCTGCTGTTAATGCTAAAGGCTGTCCTTACCGGGAAAGAAGATATTTCATGTGATGATTTCCGCGATATTGACTGGGACAGTTTGTGTATGCAGGCAGGAAACCACGGAGTGCTTTCACTGTTATATGACCTGCTGGCAGAAAATGAGGATGTTCCTGAAGACGTAAGGTCAAGGGTTTCATCCACTGCGCGTACTGCGGTCAGGCAAAGTTACCGTATTTTATTCCTCAGTAAATACCTCTTGGGAAGCCTTATGAAGGAGGGAATACGGGCGGTGCTGCTTAAAGGCGTAGGTACGGCGTCGTTTTACCCTGTTCCGGAGCTTAGGAAGACGGGGGATATTGATATACTGCTCCTTGAACCCCAAAAGCTTGGTGTGGCGAGGGAAGTGTTAAAAAGGTGCGGATGCGTCGTATCTGATGTACAGGATTCCTTAAACCATATTGTATTTGAAACTGAAAGAGGTATCGACGTTGAACTTCATATAATGCTTGCAGGACATTATGACAATATAAAAGTTAATAATTATCTTGCAGACAGGCTTAAAGATTGTAAGGTTAATGTTACTTATGCGGATTGCATGGGGGTAAATCTTCCGATACTTGATATGGGCTATCACGCGTATGAGCTTCTGCTCCATATGCTGCAGCATTTTTTGAGGTCGGGCTTTGGATTAAAACTTTTGTGCGACTGGGTAGTGTTCTGGAACCATAATATAACGGATGAAGAAACAGATAAATATAAAAAGCTTGTAGCTGATACCGGACTTAAAGGATTTTCGGATATGGTTACAATGCTTTGCCACACATATCTGGGACTTGATAAAAAAACCGTTTTGCGGCTTAATATTACCGGAACATATGATGTAAAAGAGTTTTTAAGGGAAATACTTGATGCGGAGGAATTTGGTAAATCTGCTTCTGACCGTATGGTAATTATGCGGGGAGACAATATAGGCGATTATATGCGGGAGTTCCACCATCAGATGCGAATAAACTTTCCCGGGGCAGGGCGTGTATTTATCATATGGCCCATACTGTGGACGATAACTCTGGCAAGGTTTATACGTAACAATCATAAAATAAGGAAAGTATCGACGGGGCAGATACTTCATAAAGCAGGGCAGAGAAGTAAGGTAATGAAACAGATAAGGCTGTGGAAATAATCCACAGTCTTAATGTATGATAATTATTGTTCGGATTTATAACAGACTGTCAAGCCTGTTAACCGCTTCAAGCGTGTTTTCCCTGTTGCCAAATGCAGTGAGCCTGAAGAAATGGGAGCCGTTCTTTCCAAATCCTGCGCCCGGAGTACCTATTACCTGTATTTCATTTAACATGTAATCGAAAAATTCCCAGGATTCCATGCCGTTCGGACATTCAAACCATATATATGGTGAATTTTTGCCGCCGAAATAGGTTATATTTTTTTTGCTGAGACAGGATGCAATCAGCCTTGCATTTTCTTTATAATAACTTATATTTTCAAGACACTCTTTAATTCCCTGTTCGCTTAATGTTGCTGCTGCGGCATATTGTACAATATATGGAACGCCGTTAAATTTGGTAGTCTGTCTTCTTGTCCACATTGAATTTACTGACATCTCAGTACCATCGGACGTTTTATATATAAGGTCAAGCGGTACTATGGTATATCCGCATCTGGTTCCGGTAAAGCCTGCCGTCTTGGAAAGCGAGCAAAATTCGATTGCACATTTTTTTGCCCCTTCTATCTGATATATGCTGTGCGGGTATATATCGTCGTCTTCTATGAAACATTCGTAAGCCGCGTCAAAAAGTATTATTGCGTTGCGGCTAAGAGCATAATCAACCCAGACTTTTAACTGGTCTTTCGTATATGCGGCGCCGGTCGGATTGTTGGGCGAGCATATATATATTATATCAGCTTCAAGCCCCTCGTAAGGCATTGGGGTAAATCCGTTTTCCTTTGTTGCGTCCAGGAATTTTATGTTACGTCCGTTCATTGTGTTGGTATCCATATATACCGGATATACCGGGTCGGGTATAAGTACAATATTATCCGGACCGAAAAGGTCGGTTATATTTCCGGTATCGCTTTTTGCGCCGTCGGATATAAATACCTCTTTTAAATCAACGCAGGCGCCATGCCTTTTATAATAATTTACAACAGCGTTCCTCATGAAATCATAACCCTGTTCGGGTCCGTATCCTTTAAAGGTTTCGGCTGAAGCCATATGTTCCACACTTTCATGAAGCGCTTCGATTGTAGATTTGGTAAGCGGTTTTGTTACGTCGCCTATGCCAAGCCGTATAACGGGTTTATCGGGATGCGCGGCTATATAGTCGTTTGTTCTGTGTGCGACTTCCGAAAAAAGATAATTTTGCTGTAAATTCAGATAATTCTCATTTAATTGTAACATTGTTCTGCTCCTTTCAAAATTTACGGACAGGCTGCTGCGGCAGCCCGTTTAAAATCAATAGTAGCACTTATGGACTTTAGTGTCAAACACATACAAATATATATTTCATGTATCTTCTTTGGTTATGTGTGTCTATCATATTCATAAGGCTTAGTGAAAAAAGATCTGATTTGGCGGTAAGTTTATGGCTGTTTATATAATTGATTATTTCATCGTAAATGCCGTTGGGATTCTTTGTTGAATCTTTTTGTATACAGCAGACCATATCTTTGGAAGGAAGCGTTATTATATCGCTGCCCTCTGATGAATGCGAGGCTATACTGAACAGCTTTTTATATGTATATATTCCGTTTGTAAGGTCGTCATAACCGATTATTCCGCCGATAGGAAACGAGCTTACGTTAGATGTCAGGTTGCACCTGCTTAAATGGTATGTAAGGTCTGTAATAATTTCACCCGACGTAGTGGCGGGAGATGACTGCACGTCAGTAACGAATATCTGAAGGGGTTTTTCCAGATGTTCAAATACTACAACCCCGTCCGTATATTCGTTTGTATGATTAATTATGTCTATTCCGGTAGACATAATAGCTATTTTATTATTAAGCTCATCCCTTGTGCGCAAAAGGGATTCATATTGTGAATAAAGAAAATTTTTGAAACTGTCGGCGTCGTTTTCTTCCATATATTCTTTCAGTTCCTTTATCGGGCATCCTAACGTCCTGAAAAAATTGATAAAGAAGAAAGAAGTTATCTGTGACGGGCTATAATAATTATATCCGTTCATTTTATTTTTTTTTGGAATTAGTATTCCCATTTTATCATAATATCGAAGTGTATCCCTGGTTGTGTTGCACAGCCTGGCAAATTCACCGGCTGTTATGCAATATTCGGAACTGCTTGGCATATGAACCTCCATACGTTATTTGAATAATACTGATAAAGCCATTATACATGATTGAAGATAGTTTAACAATAAACAAATATGTGATATAATTAATATGAAAACCGGAATAAGGAGATTAAGTATGGGATTGGCGGAACTTATTATACTTGCCGCAGGTCTTGCGATGGACGCTTTTGCCGTCGCTGTATGTAAAGGCCTTGCAATGAAACGCATTACGATAAAAAAGGCGGTAATCTGTGGTATCTGGTTTGGAAGTTTTCAGGCGATTATGCCCGTTATCGGGTATTTTGCGGGAATAAGGTTTGCATCGTATATAGTAAGCGTGGACCACTGGATTGCTTTTATACTGCTTGTACTTATAGGTGTGGATATGATAAAGGAAGCCGTGTCAGGCGATGATGAAGATACTGATGAGTCCCTTGGGTTTAAAATAATGTTCATGCTGGCGGTGGTAACGAGTATTGACGCGCTTGCAGTAGGCATTACATTTGTATGTATACCCGTGAATGTTCTGTACGGCGCGGCAGATTATGTAAACACATTGTTTGGAGCGGGCATTATAGGGATAATAACATTTTTTATAACCTGCGCGGGCGTTAAGGCGGGAAGCGTATTTGGAATAAAGTATAAGTCCAAAGCAGAGATTGCCGGAGGTACGATTTTAATCATATTAGGATTTAAAGTGCTTTTGGAGCATTTAATAAAAAGCATTTAGACGTTAAAAAATATTGCTAACATCATGTATGAATGGTAAAATAAAAGCGAATAAAGATTTTGGAGGCAGTACATGCTCAGCAAAAAAAAGATTAAAATAATGTTTTGTATGGCAGATTATGAAAGAGGAAAAGGCAGACAGGATTTGAATATAATAAAATTCTATAAGAATGATTATATAAGGCTTAATATGATAAGGTCGTTAATATGCGTTACATTTGCATACATTCTTATTATTGCTCTTGTTGCAATGTATAATATTGACTATATTGTTAAAAGTACGTTTGATTTGCCATACAAAAGCATAGTGATGTGGATTGCGGGAATCTATATTGCGCTTCTTGTAATATACGCGTTTATATCTATTGTGGTATATGCAGTAAAATACGGCAGGGCGAGAAAACGTGTTAAAAAATATTTCAGGTACCTTCAGTATCTGCGTAAAAATTATCAGGCAGACGAGCCTGGTACAACGGAGGGGTAGTAATGATTCTCAAACTTTTGGATTTTAAGGAATCGGTTAAACAGCTATATGAAAAATATGGATTATATGTAAAAATGGTGATTAAACTTATTACCGCATTTATAGTATTTTCCATTATAAATACTGAGATGGGCTACAACAAAACGATAAATAATCTGGTTATAGTTGCAGGCCTGTCAATAATATCGGCACTTACGCCGGACGCAGTGTTTATTATTTTTGCGATGTTTTTCACCGTAGCCAATGCATACAGCATATCGCCCGTACTTGCATTTGTTATTGTGGCCGTGTATATGGTTATATATTTTATGTATATAAGGTTTGCGCCGAAACAGGTATATGCCGTAATGGCGGTGCCTGTACTGTATGCGCTGAACATTCCGTATGCGGTGCCTCTTATATGCGGTATATTTATGGGACCGGTTTCAATAATATCGAATGTTATCGGAATACTGTTATATTTTATGTTCCGCGAGATAATAAATGCAGCAATGGTTTCGGATGGAAGCAGTGTTTCCAATACCGTCAATTTTTTTAATATAGTTGTTGACAATGTGAAAAGCAATACGTATATGGTTGCGTCAATGATTATATTTGCAGCGGTTATTTTAGTAACTTATATAATAAGGCGCCAGAAAATAAAACATGCCGCAAATATTGCAATACTTATAGCTTCTATGATAAATGTTGTATCGTTTCTGGTTGTATCGGCTTTTGTAAAAGATGCGGATACAACGTTTTCAATACTTACAGGTTCTATAGCAGGTATGGTTATTGCCTATATCGCTTCGTTTTTCAGAATGTCGCTTGATTATTCGGGCACGAAGCATATTCAGTTTGAAGATGATGAATATTATTATTATGTGAAAGCGGTTCCGAAGCTGTCCGTATCTGCGCCAGATAAGCAGATAAAGACGATACATGCGCAGAGTCCGACAGGCAATACCGCAAACATTTCAGAAGCTTTTAATGTAGATTATAATATGTCCAAAAAGGATTAAAGAACGGGAGTATCATCCATATGGAAGTTATCAGAGACTTTATCCATAAATATCTGATGAAATTATCATTGCCGCACATGACCGTTATAGATGTCATTGAAATGATAATAATTGCATTTGCAATATATCAGATTATAATGTGGCTGAAAAATACAAGGGCGTGGATGCTTGTAAAAGGTATTATCTTCCTCCTTGTTTTTTGGGCTGTCGCAATAATACTGCAAATGGATGTAATACTGTGGATATTCAGAAACGCCATAAGCGTAGGAATTATAGCTATAGTGATTATTTTCCAGCCGGAACTGAGAAGCGCGCTTGAACAGCTTGGACGGAAAAATGCCCTGTCGTCTTTGTTTTCATCTGAAGATGAGGAAACTAAACTTTCAGAGCGTTCAATTAACTGTATTGTAAAGGCTGTTTTTGAAATGAGCCGTACAAAAACAGGGGCGCTTATTGTTATGGAAAACGATATTAAGCTTAAAGATATTGAAAGGTCAGGAATAGGTATGGATGCAAGAATATCGCTTCAGCTCCTTATCAATATATTTGAGCATAACACACCGCTGCATGACGGCGCGATTATTATAAGAGATAACCGTATTCTTTCGGCAACATGTTATCTGCCCTTGTCAGATAACCATGAGCTTAGTAAGGAACTTGGAACAAGACATAGGGCGGCCGTTGGAATAAGCGAGGTTTCGGACAGTACTACTATTGTAGTATCAGAAGAAACGGGCGCGGTATCCATTGCTGAAAATGGAGCGTTAAGAAGAAATGTTTCGCAGGATGAATTAAGGGACGTCCTTATTAGAATAAGCGGAACTGATATTGATGCCAGGAGAGGATTCTGGCATAGAAAGGAGAGGACACTGCAGCATGAAAAAGAGCGGGCTGAATAATATAAGTAATTTTATAAAGACAGTGCTTATGAATAATTTTATATATAAGGCATTATCGCTTGCAATAGCTGTAGTGGCATGGCTTATTATTATTAATGTTGCCGACCCTGTTACGAGTAAGACGTTTAAAGGGCTTCCCGTGGAGGCTATTAATAAATCCGCAATATCTTCCATAAACCGTGTATATGAAGTCGTAGAAGGAGATACAGTGGATTTTACGGTAAGAGGAAAGGCAAGTATAATAAAGAACCTGAGCCTGAACGATTTTTCCGCTACTGCGGACCTGTCAAAATTATCTCCGGTATATGCCACGGATATAAATGTTGTATGTAATAAAGTCGATAATATTGAAATCGACAGCGGAAATAAAATGCTGGTGGTTAAACTGGAGGATATAGCCACGAGAACCATGCAGGTTACCGTAGATACAGTAGGAGACGTTGCGGATGGATATTATGTCGGGGATTACGAAGTAAAGCCAAATATGATTATGATATCAGGCGGTAAGTCAAAGATAGAACAGATAGATTCCGTTAAAGTATCGGTTGATGTAAGCGGGGCAAAGAAAAATTTTGAAAACCGGATTGTTCCTGTTGCATATGATAAGGACGGAAATGAATTGGATTCCTCATATTATACATTTTATAATGGCGATAACCTTATAACGGATATACAGGTAGGCGTAACAATATATAATACCAAGACGCTTCCGGTTATAGTGAAGGTAAGCGGTACGCCAGCCCAAGGTTATGTATATAGCGATGATTATGAATTTACGCCGGAGGTCATTACTGTAGGCGGAAGCAATAAAAGGCTGTCAAAAATAGATAAATTTGAAGTTCCGATAGATATTACCGGAGCAGGTGAGAATTATGAGGTAAATGTAAATATTTCCGAATATCTGCCCGACGGAATTAAACTTGTCAGCGAAGAAGAAAATATATCAGTGCGGGTCAGCCTTGAAAAGGTTGTTTCAAATAGTATACTAATATCGCTTGATGATATTGAAATGAGAAATCTGAAAGAAGGTTATCAGGCGACGTTTGTTGGGGATAATACCGGTATTGTGCTTGGACTGAGCGGGACAGGCGCACAGGTAGGTTCGTATACAAGTGAAAACGTAGGAGCGTATATTGATTTGTCAAATGCGGGAGAAGGCCTTTGCAATGTGCCGGTAAGATACGAGAATGTGAAAGATAATTTAATTACGTCTGAAAATACAGTAGTTGCAGTTAATATTGTAAATACTGAAAACAGTACCGGAGGAACTGATGTAAGTTCTCCGGCACCGTAATTAAGATATATTAATCAAGTACGATATCTACAAGATCTTTAGGCGGTATGTGCACGGATGATTCATGTACCGTCTTTTCAACTGCCTTTTTAGCGTCTTTAATAGGCGCAATGGTACCCGCTCCTGCTATACAGCCGCCCGGACATCCCATGCCTTCAATAAGGCAGCCGTCCATTTTACCTGCCTTGGCAAGCATAAGGATTTTTTTGCAGTCGCTTAGACCTTCTGCATGTTCGATATGTACAGGGGTACCGGGATAGTATTCGTTGATACATGCTGTTATTGCCGAGGCAACGCCGCCTGCTACGGCGTAACCGCGTCCGGCGCCTGTTGCGTTGTGCATTGCGCGTCCCTTTTCATAGTTATTAAAATCTATGTCCTTAGCCCTGAATATCGCAGCAAGTTCTTCAAATGTGATAACAAAATCAACATCGCTTCTTACGGTCCTTCGTGATGCTTCCAGTTTCTTTGCGGCGCACGGCCCGATGAAAACTACCTTGCAGTCGGGATGTTCTTTTTTAATACTTCTTGCGGTAGCAACCATTGGCGTAAGTTCAGTTGATACGCTGTCAATGCTTTCCGGAAACTGGTTTTTTGCAAGCATGGCCCATGCGGGACAGCATGATGTAAGAAGAAACGGAAGATTGCCTGTCACAACTTCATTTACGTAATGATGCGCCTCAGCAACTGCACCAATGTCGGCGCCGAGGGCAACTTCGTATACTTCGCTGAAGCCTACGTCTTTTAATGCGCCTAGTATCTGCTTTGGCGTAACATCAGAACCAAACTGCCCTTCAAATGCCGGAGCAACTTCGGCTATGACTTTTCCACCTTCCTTTATACATTTAATCATCTGGTAAATCTGTGATTTGTCTGCAATCGCTCCAAACGGGCAGCTTACCATACACTGACCGCAGGAAACGCATAAGTCATGTTGGATATAAGCGCGTCCGAGTTCGTCCGTTGTAATTGCGCCTACTCCGCAGGCTCTTGCGCACGGGCGTTCTTTTTTTGTGATTGCATCGTACGGACATATCGCTTTACACCTTCCGCATTTAATACATTTTTCCTGGTCTATGACCGCACGTCCGTTTATGCGTGATATTGCATTTCTCGGGCACACTTCCATGCACGGATGGGCAACGCAGCCGCGGCATGCATTCGATACTTCAAATACGTTGTCTTCACATCTGTCACATGCAGATGGAATAACCTGCATGAGAGGCGGTTCATAGTATTTTTCTGAAATATTACTGTCTTCAAAACCGGCGGTCATATGTACTGCATGGTCGGACGGTCTTAATGAAAGTCCCATTGCAAGCCGGATACGTTCGGATGCTATGGCGCGTTCACGCCAGACGCTTTCACGGTATTTGGGCTCGTCGGTTGGCGATATTGAAAAGGGAATTGCTTCAAGCGCCTGTGTAACATTATCTGCTTCATATGCAGCGCGGGCTACTTCTTCAAGCACTTTGCCGCGAATTTTGGAAACTGCTGTTTCAATTCCTCTCATATATAACACTCCTGTTTGTATATATTTGTATAAAAAATTATATTAAACCCCTTATTGCGTGTCAAGAAAAAGTTAACTTTTTGAAAACGATTAAGGTTTATACTTGTAAAAAATATAAATGAATGGTAAAATAATTTTTAAATAAAGTTTTATCAAATGTTATTATAGGAGCTGGTTTTAGCGGGCTATGTATTGGTTGGAGGTGTGCGTATGTATAAAAATGGATTAAAGACTATTATGCTTTTGGCATCTGATATGCAGACTTACTATTGCAGGGAGTTGTCTTATTATATATCCCTGAAATGTAAACAAATGGGGTACAATCTTTTGGTTTTGCATTGGAATAATCCATTTGGGCAGCAGAACAGCTATGTTATGGGGGAAGCTTCAATTTTTGAGTTTTTTGATTTTAAGGAAGCAGATGCAATTATTTATATTAAAGATGTATTTGCCAATGCGGCTGTAGAAGAAAGGATAGAGCAGAAAATAGCGGAATGCAACTGTCCTAAGATATCGCCAAGGATGCCGCTTGACGGATATTACAGTATACTTATTAACGACAGCGAAGCAATAAAGGAAATGCTTAGGCATTTTATTAATGAACATAAGTGTAAAAAAATTGCATATATGTCGGGAGTGAGCGGAAGACCGGATGCTGAGGCAAGGCTTAACGCATATAAACAGGTTATGGACGAAAATGGTCTTTTGTATGATGACAGTTATATATTTCACGGTAATTACTGGACTGATAAAGGCGACGAGGCGGTTGACTATTTCCTTTCATCACCTCTTGGGATTCCTGAAGCAATAGTATGTGCGAATGATTATATGGCAATGTCTGTAGTTGAGTCGCTGACTAAGAGAGGTTACAGAGTTCCGGAAGATATAAAGGTATCAGGATTTGATAATGTTGATAATCCTTCGGATATTTCCCTTACTACTATAGATATTGATATAAAAGAACTCGCATATAATTCGGTTGACATTATTGATGATATATTTCACGGAAAAGACAGGGACGCCATTACTATGATAAACGGAATCATGCTTAAAAGGAAATCCTGTGGATGTAATGAAGAAAGCGGCAGGAAGATTAAGAACAGCAATGCGGTCTATGACAGTATGGATTCTGAAACCATATATGCGCAGACAAGATATTTTACCGTTGCGCTTCAGGATATAGAAAATCTTGATGATGCCGTTTCACGTATCGACAAATATATGTATCTGAACGGAGGATTTAATAATTTCTTCCTGTGTCTTCAGACGGATCCGGAAAGTAACAGCATGAAGCAGTTTATATCATCCAAAAAAGATTTGCAGAAAGAGCTTGCATGTGTACTTGCAATGACAGACCATAAAAATACAAATGCGGAACCGTTTAAATTTGATTCATCGGAATATATACCTGCCCGGTATACTACTGATGAACCTCAGATTTATTATTTATCTTCTATACATATACAGGATGAGATATTCGGATATGCCGCTATAAATTATTACGATATGAGAGCGGTTAAAAATGATTATTATTCATTTGCCGTTAATATAGGTAACGCGCTTGACAGCCTGAGTAAAAGGCTTGAACTTAAAAAGACGCTTATGGAGCTTGAAGAACTGTATATAAGCGATCCTCTTACAGGTCTTTTTAACAGGCGGGGATTTGAGTTTAAGACGGCTCAGTTTTATGTTGAGTGCATGCAGAAAAAAATACCTTTCATGCTTATGACGATAGATATGGACGGACTTAAATATATAAATGATACATACGGACATATACAGGGAGATATAGCGATAAATACGCTTGGCCGAGCTTTAAGCAATGCCCGTACCAAACAGCATAATGAAGTGTGCGCCCGTGTTGGCGGAGATGAATTTTACGTATTTGCGATGGATTATGACCAACAAAAAGCTGATATGTTTAAAGACAGGGTATACAAATATCTTGAGGAATATAACAGCAAATCTGATAACCAGTATATGGTTGAGGCAAGCTGTGGAGTAGTTGTTGTAGATTCATACGATGAGGAAGAAGATATTTCACTGGAATATTATATGAAACTTTGCGATTATTATATGTACCAGAATAAGCGTGAGAGAAAAAGAGGACGTACAAACTGACGTTTAATATCGAATAAATCGAACCAATAAACCAAACCAATAAACCAAACCGGATGCAGAGTATTTTAAGCATCCGGGAAAAGGTATTCCAGAAATTTTATTGTATCATCCAGTCTTTCGGTTGATATTATTATTCCCAGTACAGGAGTGTTCTGGGCGCCGTTAAGGGAATTATATACGGGACTTTCAGAAAGGATTATGCCGCAGGGATAAGTTTCATCGGGCCTTACGGTATTTAATCCTTTTGGCGCGTTTGGGTCTGTATTTTCTTCAAGTTCAGGATAGTAAATATATTTTGAATATTTATTTAACTGTTCGTCATTTAATATCTCCCTTAAATCATAAAAGCATCCCAGAGAGGCATAGTGGTTAAAGGCATCGGTATCGGCAATCATTGCATCAAGCTGTTTAGCATATATGCAGGAAGTTATCTGTTCGGCGGCTGATAATGCCTCCGAACTGTTTGAACCGGAAAGCATATATTTATCGTCAATATCGGTTTTTTGCCTGGATTCCCTGTAACCCAGATAATTAAGAACGTCGGAATTAAACGCTTCAAGAGTATCGTCTTCAAAGCGGTCGTTTACAACAGCTACCATAAGAACGACATCGCGATAGTTTTTAATAGCGTCATATACTAGATAACCTACGATAAAGACAACAGCAATTGCCACAAGGATGGGAGCAAGATAATATTCCATAAAATGTATCCTGCGTTCCTTTTTATTCATATTTTTCCATTTAAGACGTTCGCTTATATCTTTATGCTCGGAATATATTGAGGCATCGTCGTCTAAAGTAGTTTTTTTGTATTTAGTATCTATTGCCATTTTAATCCCCTTCGTTAATATTTGATTATAATATATGCGTATGCGGCCGTTAAGTCAAGAGTAAAAATGTGTGAAGAGAAATTCTTATGAATTAAGTAATTTAA
This sequence comes from uncultured Lachnospiraceae bacterium, assembly GCA_947588675.1. Classification (GTDB taxonomy): domain Bacteria; phylum Bacillota; class Clostridia; order Lachnospirales; family Lachnospiraceae; genus V9D3004. The sequence continues at coordinate 66,002 of CANPYY010000010.1, forward strand.
TATTGTAATTGTTTAAAGACGTATGGAACAGAAATGTAACATACGTCTTTTTTGCGTGCAAATTTTAGAAGGCGGAAAAGGCAGGGTAGAGGAAGGGGGATTTTTTGTCCCTAACGGAACACAAAGCGGTGTGTGTGAAATAATATGGACAAAATGCTCCAAACGCAGTAAATGTGGGCAGGAAACAGTTTTTTACGCATGTATAAATAAGCAGCTCTGATAGGGTGGCAGGGAAATAAGTTTTTATGTATAAGGTAAATATTGAATAGATTACTACAGATTTTGTGTATAAAGAATAATCACTGGTTAAAACAGGAGGA
>CANPYY010000011.1 GCA_947588675.1 uncultured Lachnospiraceae bacterium
CGTTGCGTGGCGAAACAAGTGAAAACGTGTCTTATAACAGAAAGACCATGCTCTGCACTGCTGCTTTTATCTTCTTAATAGTTGATACTATGACGCTTTTATTTCTGCTACTTGTTATATAGTAACACTCCAATAAAATTTATATTTATATAATAAAAAATAGTAATAGTAAAAGTTACCTCAATTAAATTGACATTTATAATTATTAATGTTTTTGTGCAGCATACCAGCTGGCAGAAGATTAAAGGTAAATATTATTTTTTTAGAATTAAAAATGGTAAAAGCCGGTTTTAAAGTATAAAACTCAGAAAATGTTTTGATTATTCCATTAAGAAGTTTAAATATACTGATGCCTGTGCGTTCAGACAGGTCCTACAAAATATAATAGTAAATTAGGAGAATACATATGAAAAATAAATACGTGTTATTAATGATAAGTTTATTCTTTATATTGCCAATAAAAACTGTATCTGCTGATAATAATGCGGTACATACATACGAGACTGTAGAGCCATCTGCCAGTCCCTCAGCAACTCCTATTGTAGAATCATTGCCGTCTGTGTCTCCTGCTATTGAACCGACCCAGATGCCTATGGAAACGCCGTTGATGCCGCCTGTTATAGAATCATCGCCGCAACCATCGGACATAAAGCCTATTCTTAAAAAGGTAAAAGGCGTAAACCTTATCAGATATTCTACAGATAAGGTTAAGGTGGTATGGAAAAAACATAGAAAAGCTTCATATTATCAAGTATATTATTCAAAACAAAAAAATAGAGGATACAATCTTGCAGGGATAACCAGAAAATGCCATATGCTTGTAGGAAAGCTTAAGAATAATACTAAATATTATTTTTACGTGAAGGCGGGTAGAAAAAAGAAAGTGTCTGAATCGGATAGTGTTAAATCTGATATTGTTAATATAAAAACGAAAAAATACCGAAGAAAAATTATATTTGCAGGAGATTCACTTTGCGAGGGGATAGGATATGGAGGAGCATTTTCGCATATGAAATCTACTGCAGAAAAAAAGGTAGTTGCATACAGAGGACTTAATACAGTTACGTTTCATACAAAAAGAATATTTAATGGAAAAACCGGACTGCAGAAACTAATAGCGGAAAAACCTTACAGAGCATATATGATGCTTGGTATTAATGAGGTGCATTATCGCCCGTCAGGTCAGATGATAGCAGAATATAAAGATATGGTATTGAGCATTAAGCAGGCGTCACCGGATACAGATATCATATTATGTGCAATTTCGCCTGTAACCAGGGCGGAAAGAGCAAGACATCCCGGCATGAAACATATACCTGAATTTAATAAAAAGCTTAAAGAGCTGGCTAAAAAACTGAAGGTAACATATTATGATTATACGGATTTTCTAAAGGACTCCGGTGGTTATCTGAAGCTTTCTTATGCAGAGGGTGACGGTTATCACTGGAAAATACCGATATATTCAAAATTTGGAGATATTGTTGGCAGATATGATAAATCATTGGACAGATAGGAGACGAGAGAATATGAAATTAAATTATAAGAAAACAGTATATATTTTAACGGCGCAGGTATTATTGGCAGGAATATTAGTTAAAGCACCGGTAAAAGCGGGTAATCAGACTGACTGTAAAGTACTGGCTGCGGCTGCTTTGAAGGCATCGGGCGGAAGCGATAAATTAAAATATAAATCTGAAAGCTCAATGGATTTTGGAGCAATTTCGTCATCTGACAGAGGTAAAGTACAGCAGATAATGTATATATGTGATGAAAAAGAGGTATATTCGCTGTGCGTAGCGCAGGCAAAAAATAATGCGGCAGCAAAGAAGCTTCTTCGAGTTTTAAAAGAATATATAAAGAATAATAATAATAGCGATTATTTAAGTGACTATTCTGCAGAGGAAAAAAATGTATTAAAAAATGCCATCTGTGGTAAAAAAGGGAAATATGTATGGTATGTTGCCATGTCTCAGAATAAAAGCAATAATAAGAAAGGTCAGAAAGCGTTAAAGAAAAAACTGTAAAGGGGTACACATATGGTTTTTAGCAGCATGATATTTATATTCAGATTTCTGCCAATAGTACTGGCAGCATATTATATATTGCCAAAGCGGTGCAGGAATCTGGTATTGTTCATATCAAGCCTGTTCTTTTATGCGTGGGGAGAACCTGTATATGTTGTTCTGATACTTGCATCTTCATTGATAGATTATATTGCTGGATGGATGGTTTCATATTGCAGGGAAAATAATTATAAAAGAAGGGCAGTACTTGCAGTTGTGTTTTCGGTAACAGTTAATCTGTCGCTTCTTTGTATATTTAAGTATGGTAGTTTTTTGCTTGACATCATTTGTACAGTAACAAAATTGCCAAGACCGCATTTTAATCCTGCTCTTCCTATAGGAATATCCTTCTATACGTTTCAGACAATGTCATATACTATAGATATATATAGGAAAGATGCAAAGGTTCAGAAGAATTTTATTACATACGGGGCGTATGTTTCATTGTTTCCGCAGCTTGTTGCAGGACCTATTATACGATTTAAGGATATAGCAGAGCAGCTTGATAAAAGAAAAGAAACGGCTGCTCTTTTTTGCCGTGGCGCAATACGTTTTGCAGTGGGACTGGGAAAAAAAGTATTAATAGCCAATCAGATTGGAGAGTTATGGAAAAATATTGCAGTAATCGATGCAGGTCATCTGACTACGGCCGCAGCATGGCTGGGAGTGCTTGCATTTACATTACAGATTTATTTTGATTTCTCCGGTTATTCCGATATGGCTATAGGGCTTGGAATGATGTTCGGTTTTATATTTCCGGAAAATTTCAACTATCCATATGAATCGAAAAGCATTACGGAATTTTGGAGAAGATGGCATATTTCGCTTGGCACATGGTTTAGGGAATATGTATATATACCATTGGGCGGTAATCGTAAAGGTGTTGCAAGACAGATGGTAAATCTGCTTATTGTATGGATGCTTACGGGATTATGGCATGGCGCAGGAATTAATTTTATAATGTGGGGAATATATTATGGTATTCTGATTATTCTCGAAAAATTATTGTGGAAACCGGTAATAACAAAGTTGCCTGTAATTATCAGGCATATATATACAATGCTGTTTGTTATGATAGGATGGAGCCTGTTTTCAATACAAGATGTGGCAAATGGAAAAGCCTATATAAAAGCAATGTTTATGCTGAACGCTGCCGGTACTATTGACGGACATACAATGTATCTTATTATGTCAAATCTTATAATTATAATAGTTGCGGTTATCAGTTCTGTTTCTTTTCCGAAAAGGTTCTTGAGAAAGTATGTTTTCCCGGAAAATACGTTGCGAAAAGAGCTTGCGGATATTGTATTTATGCTTGTTATGTTTTTTCTTTGTACGGCAATGCTTGTCAATTCATCGTATAATCCGTTTCTTTATTTTAGATTTTGACGAAGGAGGTATATATGCTGAGAAAAATCCGCTTGTTTACGATTATAGTATTTTGCGTAATATTATATGCAGATATATTAACTGTTGCAGTAAGACCTGTAAAAGAATATTCTGATATGGAAAACCGCAGGCTTGCCGCAAAGCCCGAATTTTCCCTAAAAAGATTTTTTAATGGAAAATATCAGAAAAAATACGAAAAATATCTTGGAGACCAGTTTGCAGCGAGAGATAAGTGGGTAGATATTTCCGGCAGATTTCAGGTTTTATCAGGTAAAAAGGACGTTAACGGCGTATATATAGGAAAAGACGGGTATCTGATTGATGGAGCGGATGAAATAGATTACGATAAAGAACAGGCAGATGAAAACGTAACATATTTATCAACATTTTTGAATGATGCGTCAGATATGTATGGAAAAGAAAATGTAAGTTGCCTTATTATACCGCAGAAAATAGAGGTGCTTTCTGATAAGCTTCCTGAGTTCGCAGCGGTTCCTGAGTATAATGGCATTATTAAAAAATTGAAAGATAAAATAAAATATAAAAATATTCTGATTGACAATCTTGCAGATGTTTTTTCTGACCATGCAGACGAGTATATATATTATCGTACAGATCATCATTGGACTACGCTTGGCGCTTATTATGCATATAAAAGATTAATGGAACAAACAAATTGGACGAAGCCGCACCGGTTGGACTATTATAAACGGGAAAAGGTCTTTACGGATTTTTATGGAACGACTTATAACAAGGTACATATAAAAACCGAGCCGGATAGTATAGAGTTGTTTCACAGTCCATATGATGAAAATGTATATGTAAATATGGATGATGGTGAAACAGAAAGTGACTCACTGTATTTTGCAGAGGAAGCAAAAAATAGCTTTAACAGATATAATGTATTCTTGTTAAAAAATACATTTAAAATCGAGATAGATACAGAGGCGGATACATGCAAAACGCTGCTTCTTCTTAAAGATTCCTTTGCCAACTGTCTTGTGCCCTTTTTAACAGAATATTATGATAAGATAATTATGATTGATTATAGGTATGGTAAAACACGTATAGGGGATATAATGAATGAATATCCGGATATCTCAAATGTACTTGTGGCATTTAATATTGAAAAATTTATTCAAAACACAGACCTTGCAGCCATTGCGGATACAAGCTCAGGAAGAAAAAGCGACACAATGGAGGAATTTGATGCAGACAGCTTTTTTGACAGCTTTCCCTGAGCGGGACAAAAAGTATATTTTCTTACAGTTCTTCAGCCTCCTCCGAAAGCCTTTCCCATTCTTCCATAAGAGTATCAAGAGAGGAGCTTAGCAAAGAGCGTTTTTCGGTAAGTTCATTAAGCAGTACAGGGTCGTAGCCGTTATCGGGATTGGCAAGTTCAGAATCGATATCTTCAAGCATTTTTTCGGTTTCGGCAATATCGTTTTCGCATTTGGTAATAAGGGACATTATCCTTTTTGCATTTGCTTTCTGTTCCTTTTGTTTTTCCCAACTGTTTTTGGAAGATGTGTTTTCGGTTGTTAATGTATCAGTTTTTATGTTGTTTTTCAGTTGAACGGCGTTGTTGGCTGTGGATTTTTGGTATGTAAGTTCAACTGCGTCTTTTTTCTCAAGAAAGTAATCATAATTGCCTATGTATTTATTGATATGATGCCCTGTGAGATGAAGTATTCCGGTTGCCGTCCGGTTTATAAAGTATCTGTCGTGAGATACATATAAAACGGTTCCTGTATAGTTTAAAAGTGCATTTTCAAGTATTTCTTTGGATACAATGTCAAGGTGGTTGGTAGGCTCGTCCAGTATAAGAAAATTGGCGTCAGAAAGCATGAGTTTGGCAATTGCTACACGACCACGTTCGCCGCCGCTTATATCTTTTATAAGTTTAAATACGTCATCATTTGTGAAAAGAAATGCTGCAAGTATATTTCTTATTTCGGTATTTGTCATGTAAGGATATGCATCGCCTATTTCGTCAAATATTGTTTTTTCAGGCGACAGCATCTGATGCTCCTGGTCATAATATCCTATGCATACGTTTGCACCAAGCTTTATATAGCCGCTGTCAGCGGGCAGAAGCTCATTGATTATTTTAAGTATTGTTGTTTTTCCGGTTCCGTTATCGCCGATTATAGCTATACGTTCTCCTTTTTTTATATCAAAACTGATATCGGAAAAAAGGTCGTTTCCGTCAAATGATTTTGATATGCCGTCTACGCTTAGTACATCATTACCGCTTTCTATGGCGGGTTTAAATGTTATTTTCATTTCGGAATTGATTTCGTAAGGTTTTTCAATTCTGTCAATGCGCGCAAGCATCTTTTCACGGCTTTCCGCGCGTTTAATAGATTTTTCCCTGTTAAAGCTTTTTAATTTTTTAATAACTTCCTCCTGACGGCTTATTTCCTGCTGTTGTTTATAATATGCTTTCAGCATACTTTCGCGAAGCAGTTTTTTCTTTTCGGAGTAAGCGGAATAATTGCCGTTAAATACAGTGCATTTACCGTTATCCAGCTCTATTGTTTTAGTAACGGTTTTATCTAAAAAATACCTGTCATGCGCTACTATAAGTACGGCCCCTTTATAATTTGCAATATAATTTTCAAGCCATGCAATGGAGTTTAAGTCGAGGTGGTTAGTAGGTTCGTCAAGAATAATAAGGCTGGGTTCAGATAGAAGTATGCGGCCAAGGGCTACGCGTGTTTTTTCACCCCCGGACAGGTTGCTTATTTTCTGGTTAAAAAAATCTTCTGAGAAACCAAGTCCTTTTATAATGCCTGTAATTTCGCTTTCACAGGCATATCCTCCAATACGTTCATATTCAGTCATTGCCCTGTTATATTCAGAATACATTTTTTCCAGTCTTTCACCGGACGCGGAACGCATGTTATCTTCAAGATGCCTTATTTTCTTTTCAAGCGTAAAGACATCTTTTTTTACGGATTTTATTTCTTCATATATTGTATTTTCAGAATCGAGTGACTGGTGCTGCTTGAGATATCCGAAAGATGTATTTTTGGAAAATACAATTTCACCGCTATCGGCGCTAAGTTCCCCGGTAATAATACGCAGCAGGGTGGTTTTTCCTACACCGTTAATGCCGACGATGGCGCATTTTTCGTTATCATTTATATGAAATGAAATGTCTGAAAGTATATTATTTTCACCAAATGCTTTATTTACATGACTGCATGAAAGTATCATAATAAATCCCCGTTTTTGTATAATCTGTTGATAATTTTACTATGAAATAAATGGCTTGTCCAGAGATATGTTAAAGATTGACATATACTTAACAATTTAATATAATCAAGTTGTTGTGAAAGTATGAGGAGAGGTTGCAATGTCAGATAAAATTATTTCAAGAGCCGTCATAAAAAGACTTCCAAGATATTACAGATACCTTGGCGAGCTTATGGAAAATAATATAGAGCGGATTTCTTCTAAAGAGCTGAGCGAGCGTATGAAGGTTACGGCATCACAGATACGTCAGGATTTTAATAATTTCGGAGGATTTGGACAGCAGGGTTATGGTTATAATGTTGAATATCTTTATACGGAAATCGGAAAGATACTTGGACTTACCAAGACGCATAATGTAATTATAGTAGGAGCAGGTAATGTAGGGCGGGCGCTTGCCAATTATGCTGATTTCAGAAAAAGAGGTTTTTTGTTTACCGCATTATTTGATATTGATGTTTCATTAAAAGGAACAAAGGTTGGTAACTGTACAGTTATGCATGTAGATGATATGGAAAGATATGTTAAAGATAATGATGTTGAAATAGCTGCGCTTACACTACCTAAAAATAATGCGCCGGAAATAGCTGCAAAACTTGTATCGTGGGGAGTTACGGCAATATGGAACTTTGCCCCTGTAGACCTTAACCTTCCCGATGATGTACTTGTAGAAAATGTACATCTTGCAGAGAGCCTTATGCGGCTTTCGTACAGAATAAAAGAAAAGGACTGATTACCTTATATGAAATATTTTGCTAATGCAAATGAAGCGAAACAGATAGACAGGTTATCTTCAGAGGATTATCATATATCTTCGGAAATATTGATGGAAAGGGCGGCATGTGCAGCCGCAGATTATATAAAAAGATATATTTCCAAAGACCAGAAAATACTTGCTGTGTCAGGAAACGGAAACAATGGAGGAGATGCGGCCGCGATAGCAAGGATACTTTATGAGGATGGTTATGATGTTGTATTGTATATGCCGTATTATGAAAAATTATCAGAACTTGCACGAAAACAGTATGATATTGCAATGGAAAGCGGCGTGGATTGTGTATTTGCATACAGGCTGAATTATTTTGATGTGGTCATAGACGGTTTATTTGGTATAGGACTTAACAGGAAAATTTCCGGGGTGGAACGTATTCTTATAGAACAGATAAATGATTCGTCTGCAAAGGTATTTTCTGTTGATATACCGTCAGGAATAAATGCTTCTACCGGGGAAGTTATGGGAATTGCAATAAATGCGTATGCGACAATTACGTTTGGAGTTATGAAAGCAGGTCTGCTTCTTTCTCCGGGCAATATCCATGCAGGAAAAGTATATGTGGCGAAAGCAGGATTTCCGGGACTGGCTCTGAAAAGGGTATGTAATCGGAATTTTTATTATGGAAGGGAAGACTTATGTCTGCTTCCTAAAAGGTATGATGATGCAAATAAAGGGACATATGGAAAACTTCTTATAATTGCGGGTTCGTCAGGCATGTGCGGCGCGGCGCAGTTGTGTGCAAAAGCCGCATATCACAGCGGCTGCGGGCTTGTACGTATTTTGACGCATGAAGATAACCGCGCTATTTTGCAGAAAAATGTTCCGGAGGCAATTATATCATGTTATAATTCGGAAGAAGATATTCATGAAGAAGATATAGAAGCTTTGTTAAAGTGGGCGGGTGTTGTTGCAATAGGACCCGGACTCGGTACAGGCAAGGCTTCAGAAAAGCTTGTTGATATAGTGCTTAATTATATTAAAGTTCCTATAGTAATAGATGCGGATGCAATAAATATTATGGCAGGACATGGTAATTATATGCAGATTGTACATAATGCCGTGTTTACACCGCATCTTAAAGAAATGTACGGATTATCAGGTGTGCCGATAGAAGTAATAAGGTCGGATATGGTTGGATTTGCAAAAGAAAATTCCTCGGAGGACGCCGTACTTGTACTAAAAAATGCAAGAACGGTTGTAGCAGACGGAGAACAGGTATATGTCAATACTTCGGGAAATGAAGGTATGGCTACGGCAGGAAGCGGTGATGTGCTTACAGGTATAATAGCTTCATTTATTGCACAGGGGCTTGACAGGTATACGGCAGCCACCATAGGAGTATATGTACATGGAATAGCCGGAGATACGGCAGGAGAGTGTATTGGACATTATGCGCTTACGGCAACAGATATAATTGATTCACTTGGGGAGGTATTGTCATGATAGAATATGACAGAGTCAGGGCTGTAATTAATCTTAATAATATCCGTAATAATATTATTAACCTGAAAAATTGCGTGCCGCCGGAAACGAAGGTAATGCTTATAGTAAAGGCAGACGGTTACGGACACGGAGCAGAAGAAATCATAAAATATGTTGATGACCTTTCGGATGCATATGGAGTCGCAATAATAGATGAAGCCGTTACGCTTAGGGAAAAAGGCATAGATAAGATGATACTTGTATTGTCTTATACGCCTAAGGAATATCTTAAAGTAGCAGTAGAGTACGGAATATCCCAGGCTGTGACTGATTATGAAACGGCTCTGTATATGTCCCGTGCAGCAGCAGAACTTGATATGGATGCAAGGATACATATTAAACTTGATACGGGAATGGGAAGGCTTGGATTTTCCTGTGACGAAGAAGGTCTGGAAGAAATTAAAAAAATTTCAAAACTCCCTAATATAGTTTTTGAAGGATGTTTTACCCATTTTTCAAAGGCAGATGAAAAAGATATAACTTATACCAAGAAACAATTTGAAAAATATATGGATTTTATAAGCAGGCTTGAAGCTGAAGGTATTACATTTAAGATAAAGCATGTATGCAACAGCGCCGCAACAATACAGTATCCGGAGGCTGCGCTTGATATGGTAAGGCTTGGCATAGCGATATACGGACTATATCCTTCGGAAGATGTGGGAAAGGATATGATAGAGCTTGAGCCGGCAATGGAAATAATATCTCAGATAAGCTACGTAAAAAATGTTCCTGCAGGAAGACTTATAAGTTATGGCGGGACATATGAAACTAAAAGAGATAGTATTATAGCTACCGTACCGGTAGGGTATGCGGATGGTTATCCGCGTGCATTATCGAATGTAGGAAGGGTTTTGATAAATGGGAAGTCTGTGCCGGTAACGGGACGTATATGTATGGACCAGTTTATGATTGATGTTACGGATATACCGGATGTAAAAAAAGGCGACAAAGTTATTCTTTTGGGTAAAAGCGGAGAAGAAGTAATAACTGCAGAAGAACTTTCAGAGCCGGCGGGTTCATTTAATTATGAGTTTGTATGCGGGGTAGGAAAAAGGGTCCCGAGAAAATATATTAAATAATAAAAGAACTAATAAATGCCTATGTGAATAAAATACTATGTATAACATTTTATGTTTCGGAAATACTTTAACTAGTTATTTCCGGAAATGGAGTGATAGTACAATGTTAATTCGCAGAGGAGATATATATTATGCAGATCTCAGACCGGTTGTAGGTTCTGAACAGGGAGGAATAAGACCGGTTCTTATAATCCAGAATGATATGGGAAATAAGCATAGTCCGACTATTATATGTGCTGCGATAACTTCAAAGCTTAATAAGGCAAAACTGCCGACACATGTTGAACTTAATGCAGAGAGATATGGTATTGTTAAAGATTCTGTTATATTACTGGAACAGGTACGTACTATAGATAAGTCGAGATTGAGAGAGAGAGTATGCCATCTTGACTCAGAAGTGTTGCGAAGGATTGATAAGGCATTAAAAATCAGCCTGTCTATAGATACATAGGAAAAAGTCCGGTAAAAACAAATAAGACCCTTTCAGGTCTTATTTGTTTAGTAATACAATTACTATAGCATATAATAGGGTGGGAGTAGAAAGTGATTTTAATCACTATCTGTGTTTAGTATACAATACACTTGTGAACACAATATGAACGCACAAAAAATATATTGTAAATATAAGTTGTTTTTATACTATTTTTTTATTATTAAACTCTAAAAAAGGAAGAATAAAAAAATGAAAATTACAGTTATTGCCGTGGGCAGACTGAAAGAAAAATACTTAAAAGATGCAGTTTTGGAATATAGTAAAAGACTTGGAAAGTATTGCCGCCTTGAAATTATTGAAGTGGCGGATGAAAAAACTTCAGAAGGAATGAGTAAAGCTCAGGAAACTCTTATACTGGAAAAAGAGGGTGAAAGGATACTTAAATACATAAAAGACGACGCATATGTTATTACGCTTGAAATAAATGGCGCGCAGTTATCGTCAGAACAGCTTGCAGATAAAATAAATAAAGCAGGCATAAATGGAATAAGCCATATTATATTTATAATAGGCGGCTCAATCGGAATAGGAAAAAACGTACTATTAAAATCTGATTATTCATTGAGTTTTTCAAAAATGACATTTCCGCACCAGCTTATGAGAGTTATACTGTTAGAACAGATATACAGAAGTTACAGGATAATATCAGGTGAACCGTATCATAAGTAAAATACCGCAGCCTTTAATACTTTATGTAACCATAAAGTGCCAAAAGCTGCGGTATTCATATGTTGTCTGATAAATTTTTACTTAATCTTAATAATATTAAAGGGCTTCATCTTCTAATATGTCGTCATCAAAATCAAAGTCGTCGTCATATTCATCATAATCTTTGCGTGAGTAAAACTTATATACTGCAACGGCAATACCGGCAACCAGAGTTACGATTCCGACTATGGCAAGTATTCCAAGGATTGTATTTTTCTTATCCTCGGCTACTTCCTTTTTGTGGAAAAGTTCATTTACCTTAATTGCATTTACGATTTCGTCAAATTTATTATCCATAAAAAATCTCCTTTCATGTATACGTTTTTAGTATTATATCACTTTTATAAGAAATATACTATAATATTTTAGATAATTTTGCAAAAGATGCCTTCATTTTTCTGATACCGATATTGTCAAAGTTTATTGTGAGGTCATAGTCGCCGTTATTTGGTTCTACATCAGTTATTGTTCCGTCACCGAATTTAATATGCGTTACCCTTTCGTTTACGGTATAGGTTTCTGAACTTTTTTTCATACCTTTATTTATATAAGGGTTATTTGAAAATAAATTGGAGCCGGCAGGTCTTTTTGTAAATGTAAATGAATCTTCCGAAAGGCGTTTTTTTGAGGAAGGCATCAAAGACTGTGAAAATGTATCCGATGCTGACTGTGTTATAAGGTACCGTGGAATTTCATTTATGAATCTCGAAGGATTGTTAAACATTGTATTGCCGTTTTTCATGCGTCTGGCAGAACTGCTTAATGTAAGTGTTTTCATTGCTCTTGTTATACCCACGTAACAAAGCCGTCTTTCTTCTTCAAGTTCTGAATCGTCAAGAGAGTAAAGAGCCATTTCAGATGGAAAAACATTTTCCTCCATTCCTGAAATAAAGACATGCGGAAATTCAAGACCTTTGGCGCTGTGAAGCGTCATAAGAAGAACCACGTTACTGTCTTCGGATATAGTGTCGGCGTCTGCAACAAGCGCTACATTTTCAAGAAACAGGCTGAGTGCAGAGGAAGTATTGGAGTTTTCATCATGATTTTCATCAGATGTATTATTTAAGTCAAAGGTAACGGCTTTAGTAATAAATTCTTCAATATTTTCTATACGTGCGTTTGCTTCGGGTGTTTCTTCATTCATTAGTATATCAATATATCCGGTATCAGAAATAATATCCCGTACAAGGGATTCAATATCTGTTTTATTATCTTTTATACGGTTGCGGTAATGTTCAATAAGAGATACAAACTCCTGTATTTTGCCAATGCTTCTTCCTATTCCGTCAATATACTGCAAATCTTTCAAGGCGTCATAAAAGCTTATTGAGTGGACGTTGGCATAATGCATTATTCTGTCGATTGTCGTAAGGCCTATACCTCTTTTGGGAATATTAATTATGCGCCTTACAGCTATGTCATCAAGACCGTTATCGATGGTTTTAAGATATGCAAGGATATCTTTTATTTCTTTTCTGGAATAAAAGTTAATTCCACCGACAATTTTATATGGTATGTTTAAATTTACAAGGCTTTCTTCAAATATACGCGATTGTGCGTTGGTTCTGTACAAAATAGCATAGTCCCTGTAGTTTTTTCCCTCGTCTATGCCGTCTTTAATAGCATGTGTAATACCCAGCGCTTCTTCAAAGTCGCTCATATACCGGACATATTTTACAGGCATTCCTTCTTCGCTTTGACACCAGAGTTTTTTTGGTTTCCGCATTTTGTTGTGCGCTATGACTTCGTTTGCCGCAGCAAGTATATTTTTGGTTGAACGGTAATTTTGCTCAAGTTTTATAACTGTTGTATCGGGAAATGCCTTTTCAAAGTTTAATATATTATATATATTGGCACCGCGAAACTTATATATGGACTGATCATCATCGCCGACGACACATATATTATTTTCAATTTCACCGTATTCATTTTCGGTAGGCGTAAGAAGTTTTAAAAGTTCAAACTGCGCTGAATTGGTATCCTGGTATTCGTCTACAAGTATGTATCTGAAACGTTTTCTGTAATATTTAAGAGCGTTTTCATCCGTCTTAAAAAGTTCAACGGTTTTCATTATGAGGTCGTCAAAGTCAAACGCATTATTGGCGAGAAGTTTTTTCTGGTATTCGCTGTATAAGACGGCGTATTTTTCGTTTCTGAAATCGCCTTCAACTTCTTTTTTATACATATCCGGTGTTATAAGAGAATTTTTATTTGCGGATATTATTGATAACACCTTTTTTTCGTTAAATGATTTTGAATCAAGGTTCATGGATTTAATGATACTTTTCATAAGCGCTCTGGAATCGTCGGTATCATATATTGAAAAGTTGCGTTCATAACCTAAGGATTCGCAAAAACGCCTTAGTATACGTACACATGAGGAATGAAATGTGCTTACCCATATGTTTTCAGCGCCGTAGCCTGCTATAGCGTCTATACGCTCACGCATTTCATTAGCGGCTTTATTTGTAAACGTCAGCGCAATGATGTTCCATGGACTGACATTGCATTCCGTAATAAGATGGGCGATTCTGTATGTGAGAACCCTTGTCTTACCTGAGCCTGCTCCGGCAAGTATAAGAAGCGGGCCTTTATTGTGTTTTACAGCTTTTGTCTGTTCTTCATTAAGATTTTCAAATATATCCATAGCAACCTCCAAACATATGTTTACCTTATCATATAAGAGAAGGCTTGTCAAAGGAAAAAGCAAAATTTGTTGTAACAATGATTATTATGTTTTATAATATAGATACTTTGGACAGGAGTGATATTAATGTATACGTATATTCATAAAGTACAGTATTATGAAACTGATAAAATGCAGCTTACGCATCATTCAAATTATGTAAGATTTATGGAAGAAGCAAGAATAGGGTTTCTTGAGAAGTGCGGTTACGGTTACGCTGATTTTGAAGAAAAAGGAGTTATTTCGCCGGTTGTAAGCGTTTCATGTAAATTTAAGAAAAGTACGACGTTTCCTGATGATATAAGTATCAGGGTATATGTTAAATCAGTTACCCCGGTAAGATTTTTGCTTGCTTATGAAATGTATACGGAAGGAGAGATAGTATGTACTGCATCAAGCGAGCATTGCTTTATCAGGAAAGAAGGAGGCATAATAAATATAAAAAAGGAGTATCCGGGGTTCTTTGATATACTTAATGATGAAATGAAAAAGTATAATGAAAAATAAAAAATTCAGTAAAACAAAAAAAGTGTTGACAAAACGCTTTTTTTGTTTTACGATAGTAATACATTAATAAGAGTGCACAAAATTAATGTAATCATTTTGGAGTAATAATCTGCAGGCAGAAGTCGACTGTATGCCTGTCATGTTATCTGTTGCATTAGCAACTCGGGTTTATCGATATTTCAATTATTTCATTTGACAATATCTGTAAGATGTATTTGGGGGTATATTTATATGAGTGAACACATGGAACCTGAGCATATGCTCGATGAACTTCTTAATTATCTGATTCATGTCGAACGGCAGACTCTTTTAATGGTACAAAGGGGTGTAAAGACAAGGGAATCACTTGTAAAGGTGGCGGATAATTATCTAAAAAAACGTGAAGTGCCGGAAAACATGCGAGAAAAGATACTTAACCACTTCACTAAGTTTATATGGGGATATTATGTACTGGAGGAGGCTATTAACGATCCTGATATTTCCGACATTAAAGTGCTTAGTGAAAATAATGTAAGGATTAAACGTAAAGGTAAGAGAATGAGTACGGACATAAGTTTTCCAAGCAAGGCAGATTACAGGAGATTTGTGTCGATGGTTGCGGTAAAGAATAAAACCAACCTTGCTGATATAAATGCGATTCAGTCTTTTACTGACAGGCACAGTAATGATAATTTTATTCTCAGGTTTAATATTGCTACTGATTTTGTTAATTCAGCCGATGTACCTTATATGCATATAAGAAAGCTTCCAAAGAAAAAATATTCTATAAAAAATCTTATGGAGTTTGGTATGCTGACTGAGGAAATGTCAGATTATCTTATTGACGCGGCAAAAAATTCGGGAGGAATACTGTTTACCGGAAAAGGTGCAAGCGGTAAAACGACCCTTATGAACGTAATGCTTGAATATATTCCGCATGAATACAGCGGGCTTATTATTCAGGAGAATGAAGAGCTGTTCAGCAATACGCATCCTGATCTTATGTTTCAGCATATTGTTGAGAATAATGGAGAGGGAAAAATAAAGTATGACCTGAAAGATTTGGGAAGGAACGGACTGCTTACGGATCTGGATTATTTTATCATAGGGGAAATTAAAGGAGGTGAAGCATTATATTTTCTTAATGCCGTATATACCGGTCACAGGTGTTGGGCTTCGGTTCATGGTATGAGCAGTACGGAAGCAATAGATAAACTTGCTGATTATGTAAAGTATGAAAGCGATTATTCCATAAATGATATAAGGCGTATGCTTGCGGGTATAAAAACTATAGTTTATCTTCAGAATTTTAAAATTAAGGAAATATCAGAAACGAGAGGATTTACAGGTGGTGATATAATGTATGAGAGAATATTCTGATACCGGTAGTAATTTTTTTGTTAGATGGCTTGATAACAGGTATCGTAAGAGAATTGAAAAGGAAAGAAACTTACAGGTGACTGTCGGAAACAGGGAAAGAAAATCCTTTTTATACAGGCTTGACAGGGTTCTTGATTACAGCGGGTTAAGAAACAGAATCGGAAATATAAGCGCAGAAGCATATATAGCGTTTATAATGGCGGTAGTAATTATTACGGGAATGGCAGTAATTGCATTTACAGGTAACGTATTTCTTGCAATATCTATAACATTTATTGTTATCTCAATTTCTGCGGTTGTTTTATACATTCTTTCAGGAGTGTATTACAGCCGTCTTGAGAAAGAAATTATGACTTTTTTAAATCTTGTTGAAAATTTCAGTAAAACGGAAAACGATATTGTTCAGATTTTTAAAAAGACGATTCATTATATGGAAGAACCGCTAAGAAAAATTATGGAAGAATTTTGCAGTGAAGCAGAAAGTATGGGGGATTCCGGACCTGCTTTTGAGAACATGATTATAAAAGTTGAACACGCAAAATGCAGGGAGCTTTTCAGAAATTTAAGCGTATGTTCAAAATATGAGGCTAATTATGACGAGGTTGCCTGTGACTGTCGTACGAGTATGCTGGATTATTTATCGGTAAAGGCGGAAAGAAAGGCAATAATAGCAAACGGACGTGCAGAAATTATTATACTTCTTATCAGCGCCGCATTTATAGTACTTCTGTTTTCGAGAATAACTGAAAATCTATTCGGGATTCTTACCGGTACTATGGTGGGAAATATTATTTTGCTTTATTGCTCGATAGTAATAATGATATGCCTGACAGTAATGGTTATATTTGATAAGAGGAGTTGAGCGGGATAATAGAAAAAATTGATGATTTTTTAATAAGACACGGAATACAGTTTATGTTCTCATGGATGAATCCGTTTAGGTTTTTAGCGGTTATGTTAATTTCGGCGTTAATTTGCGCCATAGCAGGGTGCGGGATAAATATTTTTTTAACACCGGTGTTTTGTATAGCAGGATTTTTTATCCCTGTCATTCTGGCTGTTATTTCAAACAGGGCAGATAATGATGCAATGATGTCAGATATTGAGAGTATGTACGATGTTATCAGAATACAGGCGAGAGCAGGCGTATTTATACAGGACTCTCTTATGGATTGTTATATGCTTTGTACAAACAGACGGCTGAAGGCTGCGCTGCTTGAACTGTGTAACAGAATAAGCACGAGAAGTACGCTAAAGGAAGCTGTAGATGATTTTAACAAACGTTTTACAAATATGCACATAGATATATTGTGTGTGATACTTAACCAGGCGCAGACAAGCGGAAAGACGGTGCAGATTTTGTCTGATATGAGTGAACAGATAAGGCAGGTAAGACATACTCATGCAATGAAAGAAAAAGGAAAACTGGAAAGAAAAATTGAAATTCTTGAACTGCTAATATTTATTGGCGTTCTGGCAATAGGGATATATTCTATGGGAACTGAAATTACAGTTATGTTGAATCAATAAAAAGTTTAAAAGAAAGGAAGATAATTATGATAAAAAACACAGTAACACATTTTATGGAAAAGGTAAACAAAGTAATACATGACGGAAGAAAAAAACGCGGCGGGAAAGAAATAATAATGGAATTTGCAATTGGAGCAATAGCTATTGTGCTTGCGCTTGTATTCCGGGAACAGCTGGAAACAGTTATAAAGACTGTGGGAGGTTCATTTACCGAGAAAATAACTTCGCTGTTTTCAAGGCTGTGATGCTGTTATGAGTAGTAAGAAAAAAAAGAAAGGCAGCATTTTGAAAATGCTGCCGGTACTACTCGGAATTGCCGCAGTATCAGTACTTTCAATAATGTATATAACATATATGGATGTTATGGATAAAAGAGAAATGGCATTTCAGATTTCAAGGGAATATCTTTTGCGTATGGAAACGGAAGGATACCTTACTGATGAAGCAGCGGAAAAAATGATATCAGAGCTGGAGGAGATAGGCGCAACTAATATTAATCTGGCAGGTACTACGTTTTCCCAGGTTGAATATGGAGATAAAATAATACTTAACATAGAAGCCCGTATACCTATGGACGAAATAGTGCTTACAAATTTGTTTAATATAGATTCACGGAAAATTTATCAGAAACTGTATATAAATAAAAGCACTACTGCAAAAAATTAGGGAGGCGTAATGTTGAAAAATAAAAAAGGAAATGTTGAATACCTGAGTGCGTTTATGCTCATATGTCTTGTGGGACTTTTACTGGCCTATAGTTTTTCGGTAAAGGAAATCAGGCAATATGAGGATTATGCAAAAGATGGGCTTGACAGCGCCTGTTTGTCTGCCGCGCTTATAGATTTGGAAAGATACGCATATGGCAGATTTATTGTGATAAAGCAGGAAAATTCGTGGCCGGTTTTTAAAAATTGCCTGAAAAACAATATGAAGCTGGATGAAGATTTAAATCCCAATGATAAAAGTATATACGGGAAAGTAACAGTGCATGAGTTTATTGTTTATAACATTATTGAAGGTTTTTTGGTAAGTTATCATGTTACCGGAGATGGAAATACATATTATGAAAGCAAGACCTATTCTAAGGACGATATGACGCCTGACGGTTCAAAAATAATATCTGCTACGATATATGCTGATATAGGTATGAATGTGAAGAGTTTTCTTGGAATAGAAAAGTATGTTCATATAAAAACCTCAGTTGATGTTGTGGATAATTGATGACTCAGGCTATGTTCACTGTGGTGAACGCTAAAAATTACTACTGTAATAACGGAAGGTGAAGATATATGAAAAGAAAAAAAGGTGTAATGAAATATATAATTGCAGCAATAATTATTGTGGTATTTATAGTAACAGCCGCACTAATTGGTAAAAAAGATAATACTGTTTCCGTAATGGCTGCAGCTTCAGATATAAGCATGGGGACTATTATAACGGAAGAAAATGTTGATATTCTGGCAGTTGTAAAAAATATAGCAGAACAGGATATTGAAGATAATATGTTAAAAGATAAAGCGGAACTTATCGGGAAAACCGTAAGTTGCAATATGGCGGCGGACAGTATATTTACATCAGATGTAATGGGAGAGGAAGCAAATAACAGGGCGGCTATGATAAATCCTGTAGTGGCGGGAGTAAGGGCGTCAGATATATCGCAGTTTTCCGGAGGCATTATAAGGGCCGGAGATTATATAGATATATCTGTTGTAGACAGCAATACGGGAAAATGCAGTAATGTTATAAGTAATGTATATGTAACGGAAGCTTTTAATTCCGACGGTACGGCTATAGAGGATAATGGTTGTGCGATGATACTGAATGTGCTTATTGAAAAAGAAAGTGAGCAATACCTGAATGAAATGCTGGCAACGGGAAGTATAAGGGTATGCAGACTGGAAAGGAGTACGGATGGGTAAAAAGATAATTTTCTTATTTTCGGTATGGGTTATTCTGCTGTTTCCTGTAAAACATGCGGATGCATCAGTATATGATAACGCGTATACATATTATGGAAAATATGGTTCGGAAAGTAAAAGTCCCGCAAGGCTTAATGAAAATGACGGTTATATATATTTTTGCTCGAAAGGGCTTACTGCATCTACGTCTACCCAATATAGAACCGTGGGATATACGATAACCCTTACCGCAGGAAATAAAAAAGATTCCGTAGAGGTAAAACTTGGCGGAAGTTATGTAAAAGAAGTGTCGCAGGTAAAAAAAGACGGTTATACATATGTGCTTAGAAGGGCAAAGCTGAGTCTGCTGCAGACGTTATTTAACGGAAACAGTGCAATAACGTGGAATCAGATATATTGTAATAAAAATACATACAAATTTGATGCAATAATGACAGTGGTTGAGAATGGGAAACAGTTATGCGGTACTGTAAATGAAAGCAGCAATTACCGAACAATAAGCGCTGATACCAACAGTTATCTGTTTAGAAACGCATCGGGGATAAAAAAAGCCAGAAAATGGACCAATCCCTCTGACCTCAATAGTTTTTTTGATAAATCTGTAGTGTTTGAGCCTGTAAGTTATATAAAAACCAGAGATGCCTATGCGGAGGGTGAAAGCGGCAATGTTTTTTATGATAACGGCATGTATTATGTAAGGCAAAATTCAGTAGTAAGGCTTTCTTTTGAGTCATATTTTGAAGATGCCGATGCTGCAAATCCGAAATTTCATCCAAATTATAATATGTACAATGTGACGGGATGGGGCGATAATCAGAAATATTATACAATGCAGAAGAATGCTAACGGAGAATGCTCAGGTATTATTAAAGACGGTACGGGAACGGAAAAACCTTTAGGTATTGTAAATACGGTAACTGCTGTTACTACAGGTTACAACGACTGTAAATATGCTTTCAGGAGTATGGCGCGGTTTAATTTTTATACGCCCGACGGAGGGGTTACATATGTAAATACCGAAGGAAGGGTTTACTATGATTATTTATATCCGGGCAATCTTAGTATCAATGATAATCTGTGTGACAAAAGTTCGGACCATAATAATACGATTAGCCTTATATCCGATGCAAAGGCGCCGGAAATATATCTGCCTAAGTATGTATCGGTAATTGCCGATTACTATATTCCGGTAACTGCATCTGACGGCGGTTCGGGTATAAGAAGCCTTGCATTGTACAGAAGTGACGGACAGCTTATAAGACAGGTAAATTACAGCGGAAGAAATACTACTGTGTCATCTTATAGTGATTTCAGGGTTATTAATGATAACTATAAATATTTTATCAGGGCTGTCGACAATGTCGGCAATGTATATGATTCGGATTATGTAGTTTTCAGTAAACCGGTAGCGCATACGATAGACGCCTATATTGCAGGAGGAGTAAACGGTTATAACAGTTCTGTTATAACGGCAAATGTGTACGGCGGCAATTCAGAAATAGCGGAGCTTATAATCATGTCTGATTATGAGAAAAATCCGACGGAAGACAGAATAGTTTTTGTAAATCAAAGCGTTGTAAACCATACTCTGGCTTCGGGAAAGTATATGTACAGATATGATGTAAATCCTATGTATATGTTAACCGGAAAGCCTGACGGAATATATAATATTGAAGTTATATCCGGCGGGAAATATGTTGGTTCAGATCCTGCAGTGCTGGTGCTGAAAAAAGATAAAACATCGCCTTTAATAGATATAAGATCTTATTTTAGCGAAGAAAAATGGAATAGATATGATTTGTCGCTAAAGTTTGATGTGAGCGATAATTTCAGCGGAGTAAACAGGGTGTGGGCAATATCGGGTAACGGAGAATTAAAAGGAAAACTTACAAATACGGCGCAGGGAGTATCTGCGCAGTATACGATAAACACTGAGGGTGAAAACAGTATTTATCTTAATGCCTCTGATATGGCAGGAAATGTAAAAACGAGAAAAATAAAATATCTGATTGACAGGACGCCTCCAAAATGTATGCTGTCGGGGACGTTTACCGGTCTTGATTCTTCCAATGATGTATGGCTTAACAAAGATAAAATGAAAGGCGAAATATATGTCAGCGATGAATTAAGCGGGATGAGTGAAAAACAGTCGAAATATATTTTATATGACCGCGGAAGCGGAAGTACAAGAGAAGTGGAATTTAATAATTTATTCGATTTGAACCTGAAAAATAAAAATACTGCAATACTGTCTTTTTCCGATAAGTTTATTGATACTATGGTAAGTTCAAAACGCAGTTATATGGTTGAGGCTGAGGATGTTGCCGGGAACCTGAAAACAGTAAGGCTGTATCTTAATATTGATTTTGATGTCCCTGAAGCTGATTATGACTGCAGTAATCCGTGGAATGAAAAAACATATAGGGGGAATGTACATATTACTGACGAGCATTCAGGTGTAGCATCTGTAGAGGTATATGTTGATGATGAGTGTAAAAAGTCTGTATATGATATTAATAAAAATGAGTATATATTAAATCTTTCCATGGAGGAGTATGAAGAAAGTAAGCCTGACATTACTATAAAAATAACTGATGTGGCAGGAAATGTTTATGATTATCCGCTTATAAAGGGAGAAAAGATAAAACTAAGCGCATCAGTTTCAAGAATTGACAATAAGGAGCAGCCGGTATTTAACGCAGGCGAAAATGCTAGTTTAACAATTGAATATTCAGGCGATGCGGATACCATAAAAGTATTTTTCCCGGAGGAACTTTTAAAATATAATCCGGAGCTTAACAGGGAATATGATGTGTCAGACAGAAAGTGGATAAAGATAATAACCGGTTTTATTATACCTTTAAAGACTGACAACGGACATTATAAAGTGAAAGTCGCAGCGTATAAGGGAGATAAAGAATATGCGGTGTATCCTCCCTTTGAGGTATACGGCTGTATTACAAGCCGGTTTAGGACAAGGATAAGGTAATATTTTATGGGGATTTTATTTAATATTGCTATGACATGCAGGATACTTCATAAAAAAGACCATACCATATGGAGATGCCATATGGTATGGTATCTGGGTATATGCACGGCGCTTTATATGTCGGCAGGAATATATTTTTTGTGTCTTGGTGATATTTACAGTTTTTTACGTATTTATTATTTATCATGGCTTATGGTAATGGCATATGTGGATTATCGTACCGGATATGTATATAATTGTATGGAATATACGGTTATTTTTCCATTGCTTCTTTGTCTTGTTTGTATATATAATACTAAAGATTGCAGTATGTATGCGGCGGTTTTCGGAGTGGCAGAAGTTATATATGCAGTAGTTATACAGATTTTTACCCATATGGGGTGCATGGGTGAAGGGGACCGGGATATACTTATAGTTAATTCGGTAATTATGAGTACGGGAATAATAAATAATATTAATGAAATACATACACAGGTTTATATTGTTATGGAATGTATAGCGGATAATATGGTGTTTTCAATGCTTGCTTCTGGATTGTTTGTAATAAGAAATATACGGTACATAAAGCTTAAAAAGCTGAGGCTGAAAAAAAGCAGGCCGTTTCTTCCAAGCATATATATGGCTGCGGTTATAATGTTTTTTATAAAATAGGTTTTACTTTTATCCCGATATAATGTATATTATTGAATAATATTAAAAGGATGGTTATCAGATGACAAGAGAAGAATTTGCCGGATTAATTAATAAGGGTATAGTAATACTTGACGGGGCAACAGGTTCCATGCTGCAAAAAAGCGGTATGAATCCGGGAAAGTGTCCAGAAACATGGATTATTGAGCATAAGGATATAATGATTAATCTTCAGAAGGAATATATTAAGGCCGGAAGTGATATTGTATATGCCCCTACGTTTACGGGAAACAGAATAAAGCTTGATGAATACGGACTTGCAGATGAAATAGAGAAAATAAACAGGGAGCTTGTACGGATATCTAAGAGGGCGGTAAAGGAAGCCCTGGAGGAACTTGCCTCCTGTGGTATTACAGACAGGCGCTGCTATGTTGCGGGAGATATTACAATGACCGGGCAGCAGTTATATCCTGTCGGAACGCTTCCGTTTGAAGAACTTGTAGATATATATAAGGAACAGCTTGGTTATATGTATAAAGAAGGCATAGACCTTGTTGTTATAGAAACAATGATGAGTCTGCAGGAGTGCCGGGCAGCTCTGCTTGCCGTAAAAGAAACTTCAGCTCTCCCGGTAATGGTTACTCTTTCTTTTGAGGAGGATGGCAGGACCTTGTTTGGAACTGACCCGGTTACGGCAGTTACGGTACTGCAATCCATGGGAGCTGACGCCGTTGGTGCTAATTGTTCATCAGGTCCGGACAGGATGGTTCCTGTAATAGAAAAAATGATGTCTGTTGCAAAAATTCCTGTTATAGCAAAACCAAATTGTGGAATACCGGTGCTAAAAGACGGTAAAACGACATATTCAAATACTCCCGGGGAATTTGCAAAAGAGGCTGAAAAACTTATAAAACAGGGCGTTTCCATAATAGGAGGCTGCTGCGGAACTGATCCGGAGTGTATTATGCTTATTAAAAGAGCGGCGGTAGAAATGGATACTGAAGAGAGAAAGGAATATGTAAAAAAACTGCAATATGACGCCGGAAAGAAAAAAATTCTTTCAGGTGAAAGAAAATCGATTGACATTGCCGCAGGAGAGAAATTTTTGGTTATAGGTGAAAGAATTAATCCTACAGGAAAAAAGAATCTGCAGGCAGCGCTTAAAGAGGATAATATCGCGCCTGTAATAACGATGGCTGAAGAACAGGCGGAATATGGAGCAGATATACTTGACGTCAACGTGGGTATGAATGGAATTGATGAAAAGGAAATTATGGTTAAGGTTGTAAGTGAACTTTCCGGAGCCGTGAACCTGCCGTTATGTATAGATACAAGCTCGCCGGAAGTAATGGAGGCGGCGCTTAGGATTTACCCCGGCAGGGCGTTAATGAATTCAATAAGCCTTGACCCTGCAAGAATGGATAAACTTCTTAAAATTGCAAAAAAGTATGGCGCAATGTTTATACTCCTTCCGCTGTCAGAGGCCGGACTTCCAAAGGATATAGATGAAAAGAAAAATATAATTAATACAATCGTTTCCGGAGCGCATGAGTATGGTATTAGTAATGACTGCATAATAACGGACGGGTTGGTTGCGACTGTTGGGGCAAATAAAAATGCAGCCCTTGAAACATTGGAAACAATAAGATACTGCAAAGATGAACTTAGGCTTGAAACAGTATGCGGATTGTCAAATATTTCTTTTGGACTTCCTGAGAGGTCGTATGTTAATTCAGCATTTATGGCGATTGCAATAAATGCCGGTCTTACGATGGCCATTGCAAATCCAATGCAGGAACTTTTGATGAATAGTATGTATGCTGCGGACATGCTTATGGCGAAAAATGATTCTGATGCCAGGTATGTGGAGCGTATAACGGTATTTAATGAGGAGCACAGAAAAGAAACCGTAACAGTTAAAAATAATGATGATAATAAACAAAAAAAGACGGATTATTCTTATTGCGGTGATGAAGCGCCGGTATGTGACGGGAAAATCTATGATGCAGTATTAAAAGGAAGAAAAGAAAATATAATTTCGCATGTAAAAGATGCACTTTCAGGAAAATTAAAACCGGAAATAATTATTAACGAGGCGCTTATTCCTGCGATAAATAAAGTTGGCGAGCTGTATGGGGAAGGACGGTATTTTCTGCCGCAGCTTATGAAAAGCGCAGAAACCATGAAGGCGGCAATAGATTATCTGGAACCGCTGTTAGATGATAAAAGTAAAGGAGATACAAAAGGCGTAATAGTGATAGCAACAGTAAAAGGGGATATACATGATATAGGTAAAAACCTTGTTGCAATTATGCTGAAAAATTATGGATATACGGTTTATGACCTTGGAAAAAATGTGGAGGCAGATGAGATAATAGATGCTGCGAGACGGTATAATGCAGATATAATCGGACTGTCCGCATTGATGACGACGACAATGATGGAAATGAAAAATGTAGTTGATTTAGCAAAGCGTAGTGGTATAAAAGCAAAAATAATGATAGGCGGCGCGGTGGTAACGGAAGATTTTGCAATAGAAATTGGCGCCGATGGATATTCTGCGGATGCCGGTGAAGCCGTGACCGTTGCAAACAGGCTTGTTAATGACGGTAAATAGTATAATGGAGTGAGTATAATGTCGAATATAAATGTTATTATACCTGTATTCAATCCTTCGGCTGAGCTTCAGTTGATATTAAAGGAACTGAACAGCCAGACTTTAAAGCCTAAGAAGATAATACTTTTATGGACAATTCCATCTGGGAAAAATCCGGATATTGAGAAAAAAAAGGCGGAAACATACAGACGGGATAATGTACTTATAGAATATATAGAGCAGAAAGACTTTGACCACGGGGCTACCAGACGTAAAGGAATGGAGCTTTCTGATTCGGAATATGTTCTTTGTATGACGCAGGATGCGACGCCGTATGATGATATGCTTATTGAAAATATGCGTAAAGCGTTTGACGACAGAAAAGTTGCGGCGGTATACGCAAGGCAGTTGCCTTCGGAGGATGCAGGGTGCATAGAAGTAATAACAAGAGAATTTAATTATCCTGACACGGAAAGGACACAGAATAAAGATACTCTTAAAAAGTACGGTATAAAGACGTATTTTTGTTCAGATGTGTGTGCAATGTATAAAAAAATATATTATAATGAAGCCGGAGGATTTGTAAAAAAGACTATATTTAATGAGGACATGCTTATGGCGGCTGCGCTTATAGATTTGGGATATACCGTAAAATATGTGCCGGAAGCTTTGGTTGTACATTCGCATAATTATTCATATGTAAAACAGTTTAAACGAAATTTTGACATGGCGGTTTCACATAGGGAGTATTCCGAAGTTTTTGAGCGGGTTTCTTCTGAATCGGAGGGAATAAAGCTGGTAAGAAAAACAGCGTCTGAGCTTATTAAAATGGGAAAAATATATCTTATACCTGATTTGTTTATACAGAGTGCTTTCAAATATATGGGATACAGGTTCGGTAAAGTATATGATAAGCTGCCAAAAAGTATTGTTATGAAATTTACAATGAATAAAAATTATTGGATTTGATATATGGAGCTGGGGAGAATGACGGTATGGAAGAAGAAAAGAAAAAAAAGAAAAAGTGGAGCGGGAAAAGGAAAGCGTTTTGGATTTTTATGGTTTGTATGGTTATCGTTGCGACTTTGGCAGGAAATAGAGCAGCGGCGTTCAAGTGGAAGATTCAAAGTACGTTAAACCTTATGGACAGGGATTCTTCAAATGTTATTGAAAATGTTGATAAAGAATTTTCCGTAAATACTTCAGATACGCAGAGTAACGGTGAAATAATAAATATACTGCTTGTCGGCGCAGATAAGCGAAGTACGTGGAAAGAAGACGGGCGTTCTGATTCGTGTATGATTGCAACGCTGGACATGAAAAATGAAAAGATTAAGATTACATCCATTATGAGGGATATATACATAGATATACCGGATAAAGGAAAACACAAATTTAATGCGGCTTATTCTTATGGCGGCGTGGAACTTTTATATAAAACGATACTAAGTAATTTCGGCGTTTCTGTACAGGGGTATGTAGTTGTGGACTTTGAAGCTTTCAGGAAAGTTATAGATACGCTTGGCGGGGTAGAAATAAATCTTACTGAAGAAGAATATAGTATACTTATGAGTAGATATCACCGTACTTCCGTGCTTAAACTTAAACCGGGATTAAATAATATGAATGGAACACAGGCACTTGCATATTGCAGGCTCAGGCAGGATTTAAAAGGGGATTTCGGACGTACTGAAAGACAGCGTAATGTATTAAACCAGATATTCCTTTCCATGAAATCAAAGCCGATAAGCAAATGGTATGAAACTGCGGAGGCAGTTATGCCGTTTATATCTACGGATCTTAGTAATGATGAAATATTTTCGTTACTTAAAAACGTTGTATTTATGGGGACAACTGATGTGGAGCAGTTAAGAATACCCGTTGATGGTACTTATAAAAACGGTTCGGTAAATGGACAGCTTATACTTGAAACAGACATTAAAGCCAATAAAAAGGCTATTAATGAGTATATATTTGGAAAAGATGAAATTAATTAAAATTTATCTTGACAGGGATACTCATATTTATTATACTTAACCAATATCAATAATTAAAGATTATTAAAGGCAATGATGAGGAGGAGTACATATATTGTTTCTGCAAAAGAGAGGAAGCGGCTGGTGTAAGCTTTCGTGAAACATATGTGGAAGGTAGCCTTGGAGCTTTGGACTGAACGGATATTTCCCAGTAGATTCCAACGTGATTTCCAGACGTTATATTGGAAGCGGCATGAACGGATATGGTTTTTACAGTGCCGGATGAGTGCAGATTTACTCTGAAGTTAGGTGGTAACACGGACTTATATGTTCGCCCTAAGTGGATGCTTTCCATTTAGGGTATTTTTACGTTATATTATTATATGAAAAGTGAAAGGATTGAGGAATATGAGAAGTGACAATGTAACATGCGGTATGCAGCAGGCACCGCACAGATCGTTATTTAATGCTCTTGGACTGACGAAAGAAGAACTTAACAGACCTCTTATAGGTATTGTAAGTTCATACAATGAAATTGTTCCGGGACATATGAATATCGATAAGATTGTTGAGGCCGTAAAGCTTGGAGTTGCAATGGCAGGCGGAACCCCGAGAGTATTTCCGGCAATTGCAGTGTGCGACGGAATAGCAATGGGACATGTGGGAATGAAATATTCGCTTGTGACTAGAGATTTAATAGCTGATTCGACAGAGTGTATGGCCATTGCCCATCAGTTTGATGCGCTTGTCATGGTTCCTAACTGTGATAAAAATGTACCGGGACTTCTTATGGCAGCAGCAAGGATTAATATACCTACTGTATTTGTCAGTGGAGGACCGATGCTTGCCGGACATGTAAAAGGCAAGAAAAGAAGTCTGTCAAGTATGTTTGAAGCCGTGGGTTCTCATGCGGCGGGAATGATGACCGAAGAAGAAGTTACGGAATATGAAAATAATGTATGCCCTACATGTGGTTCATGTTCAGGTATGTATACGGCAAACAGTATGAACTGCCTTACGGAAGCTCTTGGAATGGGACTTAAAGGAAACGGAACTATTCCGGCAGTATATTCGGAAAGAATACGGCTTGCAAAAATGGCGGGCATGAAAGTAATGGAAATGCTTGAAAAAGATATACGTCCGCGTGATATAATGACAGAGAAGGCATTTATGAATGCCCTTACCGTTGATATGGCGTTGGGATGTTCTACGAACAGTATGCTGCACCTTCCGGCAATAGCGCATGAAGCGGGAGTGGACCTTAATCTTGATATTGCAAATGAGCTCAGTGCAAAAACGCCTAATCTCTGCCATCTTGCGCCTGCGGGAGATACTTATATGGAAGATCTTAACGAGGCGGGCGGAGTATATGCAGTAATGAATGAGCTTAATAAGAAGAATCTTTTGTATACCGATATAATGACTGTTACCGGAAAGACCGTAGGAGAGAATATTAAGGATTGCGTTAATAAAAATCCTGAGATAATAAGGCCTATAGATAATCCATACAGTGAAACAGGAGGAATAGCAGTGCTCAAGGGAAATCTTGCACCGGACTCCTGTGTAGTTAAACGTTCTGCCGTCGTACCTGAAATGATGGTTCATGAAGGACCTGCAAGAGTATTTGACTGTGAAGAAGATGCAATTGCAGCAATCAAAGGCGGTAAAATTGTAAGCGGAGATGTTGTCGTAATCAGATACGAGGGACCAAAAGGCGGTCCGGGAATGCGGGAGATGCTTAATCCTACGTCTGCGATTGCAGGAATGGGTCTTGGAGCCAGTGTCGCACTTATTACTGACGGAAGATTTTCAGGAGCGTCAAGAGGCGCTTCCATTGGACACGTATCGCCTGAAGCTGCTGTGGGAGGTCCTATAGCTTTAGTTGAGGAAGGCGATATAATAAAGATTAATATCCCTGAAAATACGATTCATCTCGATGTATCAGATGAAGAACTTGAGAAAAGAAGGGCTAATCTTAAAATAAAAGAATCCGATATTACAACGGGTTATCTGGCAAGATACAGAGAACTTGTTACATCAGCTAATACGGGTGCAATACTTGATTACAGGAAATAAAGCGGGTTTAAAATAAATTTGTTTGAGGAGGAAAACAGCTATGCAGATGACAGGAGCGCAAATAGTAATAGAATGTCTTCTGGAGCAGGGAGTAGATACGGTGTTTGGCTATCCGGGAGGTACAATACTTAATGTGTATGATGAATTATATAAATACCAGGACAGAATATGCCATATTCTGACTTCGCATGAACAGGGAGCCGCACACGCAGCGGACGGCTATGCAAGGTCAACCGGTAAAGTAGGAGTATGTATGGCAACCAGCGGTCCGGGAGCTACTAACCTGATTACAGGTATAGCTACCGCTTATATGGATTCAATACCGCTTGTTGCAATAACATGTAATGTAAATGTTCCGCTGTTGGGAAAGGACAGTTTTCAGGAAATAGATGTTACAGGAGTAACAATGCCGATAACCAAGCATAATTTTATAGTTAAGGACATTAGTGCTCTTGCCGATACTATAAGAAAGGCGTTTAAGATTGCGCAAAGCGGAAGAAAAGGTCCTGTTCTTGTTGATATTGCAAAGGATGTTACCGCAGCGAAATTTGATTATGAGAAAGCTGAAAAATATATACCGCACAGAAATACCGGTAATATATCTGAAAAGGATATTGAAAAGGCAGTAAAAGCAATAAAATCTGCAAAAAGACCTATGATATTTGCCGGAGGCGGCTGCGTAGCTTCAAGAGCAGAAGAAGAACTTATGGAATTTGCCAAAAAGATAGATGCGCCGGTTACAGATTCGCTTATGGGAAAGGGCGCGTTTGACAATACGCATCCGAATTATACAGGTATGCTTGGAATGCACGGAACCAAGACGTCTAATCTTGGTGTAATGAAATGTGATCTTCTCATTGCAATTGGAACAAGATTTTCAGACCGTGTACTTGGTAATCCTAAAAGATTTGCCCATAAGGCTAAAATACTTCATATAGATGTGGACCCGGCTGAAATCAATAAAAATATAAGGGTTGATTACAGCATAATAGGCGACGTTAAGGAAGTTCTTAAAATTCTGAATAGTAAGCTTGAAAATCTTGAGCATAAAGAATGGCTTGACGTAATACATGAAATGAAAAATACGATGCCGCTTGTATATGATTTTGAAAATCTTACCGGACCTTCAATCATATCATATATTGATAAAGTTACTGAAGGCGATGCAATTATTACAACGGATGTAGGACAGCATCAGATGTGGGCGGCGCAGTATTATCATTACAGAAAACCTGCTACCCTTATTACTTCAGGCGGTCTTGGCACTATGGGATTTGGACTGGGTGCATGTATTGGAGCAAAAATCGGCAATCCGGATAAGCATGTAATTAATATTGCAGGCGACGGATGCTTCAGAATGAATTTGAATGAGCTTGCTACGGCATCAAGATATAATATACCTGTGATACAGATAGTGTTTAATAACCATGTCCTTGGAATGGTACGCCAGTGGCAGGATTTGTTCTATGGACAGAGGTATTCAAATACTGTACTGCAGGATAAGGTTGATTTTGTAAAGGTTTCAGAAGGTCTTGGTGTTAAGGCGGTAAGGGTTACGACCAATGATGAATTTAAGGCTGCGTTTGATGAAGCATTGGAACTTAATGAGCCGTACGTGATTGAGTGTATTATTGATAATGATAATAAAGTATGGCCTATGGTTGCGCCCGGAGATTCACTTGATAAGGTATTTACGGACGAAGATTTAAATAAAGGGGATTGACATTTATTTAACATGCTCATAAAATAGATTGTGGTTTAAACATGTAATAATTGACAGGAATAACCTGGCAGAAGGAGGAAAAAATGGGTAGAGTATATAATTTCTCAGCAGGCCCGGCTGTATTGCCGGAAGAAGTGTTGAAAGAAGCGGCAGACGAGATGTTGGATTATCAGGGAAGCGGTATGTCCGTTATGGAAATGAGCCACCGTTCTGCTGTATATGACAGTATAATAAAAGGTGCGGAAAAGGATTTGAGGGAACTTCTTTCAATCCCTGATAATTACAAAGTAATGTTTCTTCAAGGCGGAGCATCCACACAGTTTGCAATGATACCGATGAACCTTATGAAAAACAGGGTTGCAGATTATATCATTACAGGACAGTGGGCAAAGAAAGCGTATCAGGAAGCATGTATTTACGGTAAAGCTAATGTAATTGCATCGTCAGAAGATAAGACATATTCATATATTCCTGACTGCAGTGACCTTCCTGTAAGTGAAGATGCGGATTATGTATATATATGTGAAAACAATACAATATATGGAACAAAATATAAAACGCTTCCAAATACAAAAGGTAAAATTCTTGTATCTGACGTTTCTTCATGTTTCTTATCAGAACCTATGAATATATCTGATTATGGAGTTGTATATGGAGGAGTGCAGAAGAACATAGGACCGGCAGGCGTCGTTATTACAATTATGAGAGAAGACCTTATAACTGAGGATGTACTTGAAAATACTCCTACAATGTTAAAATATAAGATTCATGCTGATAATAATTCGCTTTACAATACTCCTCCTGCATATGGAATTTACATATGCGGTAAGGTATTTAAGTGGCTTAAAAACATGGGCGGACTTGAAGTTATGAAGGAAAGAAATGAAAAGAAAGCAAAAATTTTGTATGATTTCCTGGATTCAAGCGATTTGTTTAAAGGAACTGTAGTGCCGAAGGACCGTTCGCTTATGAATGTTCCATTTGTAACGGGTGATTCAGACCTGGATGCTAAATTCGTTGCTGAGGCAAAGAAGGCAGGATTTGAGAACCTTAAAGGACACAGAACCGTAGGAGGTATGCGCGCAAGCATATATAATGCAATGCCTCAGGCGGGTGTTGAAAAACTTGTGGAATTTATGAGTGATTTTGAGAAGAAAAACAAATAATTTAAAATAAATACTTTGAAATGAGGAAGTAAAATGGCAGATAAAAAAATTAAATGTCTTAACCCGATTGCGAAAGTCGGACTGGATATGTTTGGCGATGGTTATGAAATAACGGACGATATTAACGAAGCGTGCGGAGTGCTTGTAAGAAGCGCGTCAATGCATGATATGGAGTTGCCTGAAAGCCTTACGGCTATTGCAAGGGCAGGCGCAGGAGTAAATAATATTCCGCTTGATAAATGCGCGGAAAAGGGAATTGTCGTATTTAATACTCCGGGAGCCAATGCAAACGGAGTAAAAGAACTTGTAATAGCAGGTCTTTTGATTGCATCGCGCGATATCGCAGGTGGAATTAACTGGGTAAAGGAAAATGCCGATGATGACAATATAAGCAAAGCGGCAGAAAAGGCAAAGAAAGCATTTGCAGGACATGAAATCCAGGGTAAAAAACTTGGCGTAATCGGTCTTGGTGCAATCGGCGTTCTTGTGGCAAATGCGGCAAGTGCACTTGGAATGGAAGTATATGGCTGCGACCCGTATCTTTCGGTAGCGAATGCTCTTAATCTTTCACGTCTTGTACATTGCGTAAAGGATCGTGATGAAATATTTGAAAAATGCGATTATATAACTGTGCATGTACCTTTGTTAGATGATACAAGAGGAATGATTAATAAAGATACGATTGCACTTATGAAAGATGGAGTTGTTCTGCTTAACTTTGCAAGAGATGTTCTTGTAAATGAGGAAGAACTTGCACAGGCTCTGGAGTCAGGAAAAGTAGCAAAATATATAACTGATTTCCCGAATACAACGTCGGTTAAGATGAAGAATACAATAGTTATCCCTCACCTGGGAGCTTCTACTGAAGAATCGGAAGATAACTGTGCCATGATGGCTGTAAAAGAGTTAAAGAATTTTATAGAAAACGGAAACATTGCCAATTCGGTTAATTATCCTGCGTGTGATGCCGGGGTATGCACTTCTGAAGGACGTATAACGATATGTCATAAGAATACGCCTAAACTTATTACGGGATGCGCAAGCGTATTTTCATCAGAGGGCGTAAATATTGCGCATATGGTTGATAAGAGCCGTGGCGATTACTCATATTCAATTATTGATATTGATACTAAATCTACAGAGGAAATGGTTAAAAAACTTGAAGCCATTGATGGTGTATGGAAGGTCAGAATTATTAAATAATTATATAGTAACAAAATAAAAATCTCGCCAGGCGGTATAAAGTCTGGCGAGATTTTTTCTTTAAGGATAAAGTCTGGCAAAACGTATCCGAAAACGGAGGAAAATATGGATTATAATATGAATTATAAAGAATGCAGGGAATATCTTAAAACTTTGAATGAAAAATATGGTATATCGCCGGGACTTGATACAATTAAAAAGTTGCTTTCTTTATGTAAAAACCCTGAAGATAATGTGAAAATAATACATGTTGCAGGGACTAACGGAAAGGGTTCTGTATCAACATTTATTTCATACATATTAAGCGCAGGAGGATATAAAATCGGCCGGTATATATCGCCAGCGGTTAATGGATACAGGGAAAAGATACAATATATTGAAAACGATGAAGTGACATATATATCCGAAACGGATGTAAGCAGATATATAAGCTTACTCAGGAAAAAATCCGATGAGGTATATTTTGAAACAAAAAAACATCCTACGGAATTTGAAATAGAAACTGCCATGGCATTTATGGCGTTTGCAGATTGGAAATGTGATTATGTAGTTCTGGAATGCGGGATGGGCGGCAGGGATGATGCGACCAACGCAGTTGAAAATAAGGAAATATGCGTATTTACTACTATAGCAATGGACCATACAGAGTATCTTGGAGATACATTGTCCCAAATTGCGGAAAATAAAGCGGGAATATTAAGGAAAGGCGTACGTGCGGTAAGCAGCAGACAGGTTTCGGAAGCTGCAGACGTATTTATAAAATATGCGAACAGGTATAAGGCTTCGCTTAGTTTTATTTCAGAATATGATATTTTAGAATCTAAGGCAGAAGGGACTGTATTAAGGTATCGTAAAAAGAAATGGAATATTCCGCTTCCCGGTATATATCAGGCAGAAAATGCGGTTACGGCGATAGAGGCTGTAAAGGCTCTTGACGGGGGAAAGCTTGATATAAATGATGATATTATCAGAAAAGGGTTAAATAATGCAAAATGGCCGAAAAGGTTTGAAATTGTAAAGGAAAATCCGTATATAATAATTGACGGCGCACATAATCCATGCGGTATAAAAAGACTTGTGGAAAGTATAAATGCCATATTTCCAAAAAGCAGGTTTTACCGTATAGGCATAATGGGAGTTTTTGCTGACAAAGACGTGGCAGGAATGGTTTCGGGTATTTCCGGCGTGTTTAATGAGATTCATACGGTTACGGCTCCCGGTATGCGGGGACTTCCCGCAGAAAAGTTATCCGGCATTATAAAAGACATAACAGGCGAAAAAGCAATATGCCATGAAGGTATGGAGGCAAAAGAGCTTTGTTCGGATATAATTAACGGTGTTTATAAAGAAACAGAAGATATGGTTATTATTATATTTGGTTCATTGTCCCTTACGGCAGAAAACTAATTGTTGCATAGTTAAAGTATCAATGATAGAATATTTTGATGATGGAGGTGTATTACTAATGGATAAATCAAAGATTGAACATGCCGTAAGGCTTCTGCTTGAGGGTATCGGTGAGGACCCTGACAGGGAAGGACTTGCCCGCACTCCATCAAGAATAGCGGGAATGTGCGAAGAATTATTTTCCGGGATGTCGGAATCACCGGAAAAACATTTGTCAAAGACATTTACTGCTGATAACAATGAGCTTATTGTAGAAAAAGATATTACATTTTATTCCCTTTGCGAACACCATCTTCTGCCCTTTTACGGCAAAGTCCATATAGCATATGTGCCGGACGGCAAAGTTGTTGGAATAAGTAAGCTTGCCCGTACGGTTGAAGTTTATGCGAGGAGGGCGCAGATACAGGAACAGCTTACCGGACAGATTGCAGATGCGATTATGAATTATCTGAATCCTCGCGGTACGGCGGTAGTGATTGAAGCGGAACACATGTGCATGACTATGAGGGGAGTTAAGAAACCCGGTACAAAAACGGTAACGATGGCGGTAAGAGGGTGTATGAAGGATAATTCCGAGTTAAAGCAGACATTTCTTAATTTTATAAAATAAAGAACGGGTATGAATGACATGATAATAGGAAACAGGGAATTTAAAGATGAAGACCGGACCTATATAATGGGTATATTAAATGTTACTCCCGATTCATTTTTTGACGGAGGAAAATATGATAGTGTTTCCGATGCGCTGATACACACTGAACAAATGATTGAAGACGGTGCAGATATAATAGATGTTGGCGGAGAATCGTCCAGGCCGGGATTTGACATGGTTGGGGACGAGGAGGAATTAAAAAGAATTATACCGGTGATTACGGCGATTAAAAAGAGATTTGATATTCCGGTTTCGGTAGATACATTCCATTGGAAGGTTGCCAGGGAAGCGGCGGCGTGCGGCGCAGACATGATTAATGATATATGGGGTTTGAAATATGGCGGTTCGCATATGGCTGAAGTTGTAAAGGAAACGGGAACTTCCGTATGTATAATGCACAATTCCGGTTGTACCGTAAAAGCCGGCGGCGGCAGTCTCCGGGAATTATCAGACGGGTTTTCAACTATTATTGATGATTTAAGGGAATCAATCGATATTGCAAAAAAGAATGGAATAAGTGATGACAGAATAATGGTAGACCCCGGTATAGGATTTGCAAAGGACTATAATATGAATATGGCGGCCATTGCCAATGCGGACAGATTAAAAGAACTTGGATATCCCGTACTGCTTGGCACGTCAAATAAATCCGTTATAGGGATTACGCTTGACCTGCCTGTAGAGGAGCGTCTTAGCGGAACTCTGGCAACGAGTGTTTTTGCCGCAATTTATGGATGCAGTTTTTTGAGGGTACATGATGTTAAAAATAATAAGAGGGCAGTCTGCATGGCTAAGGAACTGCTTGCCTGCAGGATGAAATAAGTTTAGTTATGGGGAGAGATACTATGGATACTATAAGTGTTAAGGATATTACTGTTTTTGCATACCATGGCGTGATGGACGAAGAAAATGTAGTTGGTCAGAAATTTGTTATTTCGGCAGATATCGGACTGGATACTTCAATTGCAGGAGATAATGACGATATTGAAGAATCTGTTGACTATGTTCATGTTTGCAACATAATAAAAAGTTATGCAGAAAATAATACGTTCAATCTTATAGAAACCCTTGCGGAGGGACTTGCAAAATGCCTGCTTCTGGAATATACGAATATATGCAGCGTGGATATAGAGGTTAAGAAACCCTGGGCGCCGGTTCATATACCGATTGATACCGTATCCGTAAAAATAAGCAGAAAATGGCATGATGTATATCTCAGCATAGGTTCTAATATTGGTAATAAAAAAGAACATCTGGACCTTGCTATAGAAAGACTTGATGATACTTGCGGAATACAGGTATGTAATGTATCAGATTATATTATTACTGCGCCTGAAGGTAATGTAGAGCAGGATGATTTTCTCAATGCTGCAGTATATATAAAGACAATTCTTTCACCAAACAGCCTGTTAGACATTATACATGATATTGAAAATATGGATGGGCGCAGACGCGATATTCACTGGGGACCGAGAACCATAGACATAGATATCATACTTTATGATGATATAACGATTTCGGAAAAAACACTTAAAATCCCGCATCCTGAAGCATACAAGAGAGAATTTGTATTAAAACCGCTTTCACAGATAGCGGAAAATATTATACATCCGGCTCTTGGAAAAAGCATAGGCAGGTTATATGATGAACTTGTTAAAGACAGGGATTTTCAAATGGAGGAACAGCTTGATATAGATTTTGAGAGTATTGATATGCTGGCTGTTAATGAAAATACGCGGATAGCTTTTTTTGGTGAAGAAGGAACATACTCGCAGCAGGCAATGGAACGTTTTTTTGGAAAAGGAGGTTATATTTCTTTTTCAAGGCCTACGTTTATTGATGTTATGAAGGCTGTCTGCGACGGCGAAGCTGATTACGGGGTCGTACCTATTGAAAATTCATCGACAGGCGGAATTACCGACATATATGACCATATGCATGATTATAATATTTATATTGTGGGAGAGCAGATTATTAAAATAGAACATGCGCTGCTTGGACTTTACGACAGTGAAATTTCCGATATACGAAAAGTTTATTCACATTCACAGGGAATAAGGCAGTGCAATTCGTTTTTTGAAGCTAATCCGCATATTACGCCTATTGCGGTTGCGAATACAATAACCGGTGCGAAGACGGTACTTATGGATAACGATATTAGCCAGGCAGCCATTGCATCGGTAAACGCTGCGGAATTGTATGGTTTAAAAGTATTAAAAAGCCAATTGAATGAACAGGATAATAACAGTACAAGGTTTATTGTGCTTTCAGCAAAAAAAGAATATGTTAAAAGTTCCAAAAAAATAAGTATAAGTTTTGAAGCAAAGCATGAAAGCGGCGCGCTGTACAGGATTTTATCGCATTTTTACCGTAATGGCATTAATCTGGAAAAGATTGAATCAAGACCTATACCTAACAGAACATGGGAATACAGATTTTTTGTTGATATTGCGGGTAATCTTCAGATGCAGAGCGTTAAAAATGCGCTTGGCGGAGTGCAAAAGGAATCAGAAGGTATGAACATTATTGGAAATTATTAAGGAATATAATTAGTGCGGTTAAAATGGCAGTCCGGTATATAAGATTATATGTCGGACTGCCATTTAAAATCAGATTTTAAAAGAAGTGTTTATATATAATGTATGTTGATGATGAGCATTGACTTATGCCTTTACAGGTTCGTCGTATACTTTGCCAAAAAGTTCCGCCGATATTTCTTTTATAACCTGTGGAGCAAGCGGTTTATCTGAATAGTCTGTTGCTACTGTTGCAATTCTGTCTACGATATCCATTCCTTCAGTAACTTTCCCGAATGCAGCATATGAGCCGTCGAGGTAAGGAGCGTCCCTGTGCATGATAAAAAACTGGGAGCCGGCTGAATCCGGCATCTGTGAACGTGCCATCGAAATGACGCCTGCAGTATGTTTCAGATTGTTTTCAAATCCGTTTGCTGAAAATTCTCCGGGTATGGAATAACCCGGACCACCCATGCCGGTACCTGAGGGGCATCCTCCCTGTATCATGAAGCCCTCTATTATCCTGTGGAAAGTAAGTCCGTTGTAGAAGTCTTTATTTACAAGGGAAATAAAGTTGTTGACGGTGTTCGGGGCAATGTCGGGATAAAGCTCGAGCTTTATTGTATTGCCGTTTTCCATAGTTATTGTAATAACCGGGTTGGTTTTTTGCATAAAAATACCTTCCTTTCGATAATTAATACTAAGTATAATATAGCCTGTGTGGCGATATTGCAAGAAAAAACATTATAAATATTGTTAAAAATATTTTTATCTGATAGGATATTGGTAAATATTTTAAAGAGGAGATAGAAATATGTTAATTCCCGATTATATAAAGTATGGCGATACAATTGCAGTAACAGCGCCGTCTGACGGTAATAAAAGCGATATAGATATTGCAAGGCTGTCGTTTGCAAAAAGTAAAATTGAGGACCTTGGGGTTAATGTAATTGAAACTGATAATGTAAGAAGAAGCATAAAAGGGCGAAGCGCATCTGCAAGAGAAAGAGCGGAACAGTTTATGCAGGTATGGAAAAATAAAGACGTAAAAGCGGTCATATCTGCAAAAGGCGGGGATTTTCTTATGGAGATACTTCCGTACATTGATTTTGATATTATAAAAAGTAACCCGAAATGGTTTCAGGGTTACTCGGATAATACGGGACTTGCATTTACAATAGCGGTAATATGTGATATTGCAACAGTATATACTTCAAATTTCAATGATTTTGCAATGGAAAAATGGCATCCCGCAGTGCAGAATAACTGGGATATACTGTGCGGAAAAAATGTTGTACAGAATAGTTTTTTAAAATATCAGAACGGTTTCTTTACCGGTGAAACGGGAAAAGAGGGATATGTTCTTAACGAGGATGTCAGGTGGGTTAATGCAGTATGTGAAGACGGGGTTTGTATTAAGGGGAGACTTATAGGCGGATGCCTTGACGTGCTTCTTAACCTTGTCGGCACAGGATATGACAAAGTAGGGGAATTTAATAAAAAATATTCGCAGGATGGCATTATATGGTTTTTTGAGAGTTTTAGTCTTGGAAGCGAGGAACTTGAAAGGGGATTGTGGCAGTTAAAAGAAGCGGGATGGTTTGAAGGGGTTTGTGGTTTTGTGTTTGGAAGGCCGGCATTTTTTTCAACGTCTACCGATACCACATATAAAGAAGCGGTAATTAATGCTCTGGGCGAATATAATGTGCCTGTAATACTGGATGCGGATATTGGGCATAAACCTCCGCAGTTTACGTTAATAAATGGGGCGGAGTGTATTATAAACAGCATGAATGGCAGAGGAAAACTGGAGTATGTAAATATATGATACAGATAAAATATAAGATATAGGTTTGTGAAAAAAGGAGGGAAACCTCCTTTTTTGATGCCCGGAATACTTTAATGTCGATGATTTACCTGATTATGATTACTGTTTATGACATATTCTGCAAAAGAACAATCCTATAATGAATTTGAAAGGAGTGCAGTTTACGAAAGTATACATAGATATATTGTTTTTATGTAATTTTATTATGGATTTTTGCCTGCTCATATTTTTCTGCCGGCTTACAGATATAAAAAGTCCTGTAAAAAGAGTAGCGCTTTCTGCCTTTTGCGGAGCCGTTTCAGATTGTATCCTAATATATTTGAATCCGGTAATGCCATTAAAAATTATTTTTGGGAATATAATTATCCCTGCTGTTATTATTTTTACTGCTTTTTTCGGCATTACGGTTCTTAACGTAAAGCTAATGTTAAAATATATTATAATATGGTACTTTTCCGCATTTGCCGCAGGAGGGCTTATAAGCTGTGTGTTTGGAGACAGGATAAACATATATGAACTTGCTTTTAGCGCTATTTTTATAATATTTGCAGGAAACGTT
The DNA here is from genome assembly GCA_947588675.1 of uncultured Lachnospiraceae bacterium. Classification (GTDB taxonomy): domain Bacteria; phylum Bacillota; class Clostridia; order Lachnospirales; family Lachnospiraceae; genus V9D3004. Next base: position 40,573 of record CANPYY010000011.1, read on the forward strand.
ATATTGCGGTACGGCAATTTATCGGGATTACGCAAAACCAATAATAATATTTACAGTATTACAATATATAAAAATAAAAGATTCTGCACGGGATTTGCAAAGTATGACAGCGCCAACACTTTATATGAACCGATATCGGGAAGTAATGTTATTGTGTGTGCCTGTGATACGGTAAAAGAGTTTTTAACGGAAGGCGAAAAAAAATATATAGAACTCTTTCCATCGCTTCCGGATGAATGGGACGGAAAAACCATGCTTAGAAGCATACCCTTCAGTTCCGTAGGGGAAAAAAGAGGATGTATGCCGGCAGTGGCATTAGATAAAGTATGTATATCAAAGGGAAAGAGGAAAATGATATATAAAGGTTGTTATCTGGCTATATCGGATAACGGTATATCGATAAATAAAGATTATGATTTTCTTTTGAATTATAAAATGAAACTTTAACAGATATGAGGGGGAAATATGATATTCAGAATAGCAATTCCAAATTATTTTCAGTTTCGCATGATAAAAGACGTAAAGGACATAGTATTTGGAAAAGGAGGCGATATTCATTATATAGGCGGCGCCGAAATACTGCCTGCCCCTTTTGAACCCGATGAAGAACTTGTATGGATTAACAGGCTGGAAACGGAAGAAGGAAGAAATGAAGCCATTGCGGTTTTGGTAGAGCATAATTTAAGGCTTGTGGTATATATAGCAAAGAAATTCGATAATACCGGAGTTGGAGTAGAAGACCTTATATCAATAGGAACTATCGGACTTATGAAAGCGATAAATACTTTTAAATCCGAAAAGAAAATTAAGCTTGCAACTTATGCTTCAAGGTGTATTGAAAATGAAATACTTATGTATCTTAGGAAAACAAGCAAGACAAAACTTGAAGTATCAATAGATGAACCCCTTAATGTTGACTGGGACGGCAATGAACTGCTGTTATCCGATATACTTGGAACGGATGACGATGTTATATCAAAGGAGCTGGAAAATGAAGTTGATAAAAAAATGCTGAAAAAAGCGCTTGAAAGGCTTAATGACAGGGAAAGGATGATTATACAGTTAAGATTTGGACTGGACAGCGATGAAGGACTGGAAAAGACCCAGAAAGAAGTTGCGGATATACTCGGCATTTCCCAATCATACATATCAAGGCTGGAAAAAAAGATTATGAAACGGCTTAAAAAAGAGATACTTAAAATGGAATCCTAGTAAAAGAATTTTAATAATTAATACATGGTCATATTTTTGCACATTATCTGCATAACAGCACATAAGTCCACGGCGTTACAGCCGCAGGCTTATGTATATGCTGTATATGGAGCCGGGCGTGAAGGTGTACGGCATTACTTATAACAGGAAAGATTAAAGTCCCTTATAAGATAAAAAGTCAAAATCAGCATAATTATCAGACGGATGTCCGTTTGACGTTGCGTATATTCCGAGGCATGTTCCTACAAAGCCGCCTGCAGCGTCAGTGCAAAGTATACGTCCGTCTGCATTTTCTGTTACAGTCGTGTAATTTTTTCGGTCAAATGAATATGAGAAACTTATATCCTGTGCTTTCTGGACTGCTTTAAGGTATATATTTACATGTCCTGCGTCCGGCGCGTTGATACTGCATTTTGCAATTTCACTTACGTTGTCAGTGCCGTTGTTTTGAAAACTTTTTAATACTTTAAGGCAATACATATCATTATCGCGTGTTACGGTGAATGTGTAATAATTACTGTCGCTTTGGAGAAGTACAAGACCGGCGTCTTCACATTCTGAAGGGTTAAAGTCAATACAGGTTTCAAGTTCATAGCTCATATCGGTCTGCCGGCGGCATATTAAAGTGGGCGATGAAGTGCCGTTTATGACTTCGGGAGATAGTTTAAGACGCATAAATCCCTTTCTTTCCGTAAGAGAATACATATCTGTATCCGGGTTGCGCACATACATATAGTGAAATGGCAGAGTATCATAATCAAAGTCGTCAAAACCGGGGACTGGCTCGTATTCTTCTTCTTTAAGGTCAGGCGCCGGTATGGTATCTTCAATTATTCCTTTGCCCGGATTGATAAGAGGCCATCCGTTTTCCCATGTCATCGGTACAAGGAATGTTTCGCGGCCGAGATTCCTATAGTATCCTCCGCCGTAAGGACGTGAAGCGAGAGCTACCATCCACCATTCGCCATTATCGGTTTCTACTATATCGGGATGTCCGACATTGACAATAGGATATGTAAGGCCCAGATGCCTGTGGGTAAGTATTGGGTTGCCCGGATATCCGCAGAAAGGTTCTCTTAAACTTTTGCTTCGCGCAACAGTAACACAGTGCATGTGCGCCGTGCCGGCCTCGCTTATCATCAAATAATACCATCCGTCCTTTTTGTATATATGAGGACCCTCCGGCCATTCTACATTTCGCAGGGCGCCGTGCCAGGCGGGCCATGACTCGCCTGTAAGTTTCATCGTATTAAGGTCAAGTTCCTGAATATATATTTCGTTGTCGCCAAAATACCGCGCGCCTTCACGGCGGTCTTTAGTGCCGCAGTAGTAGCAGCGTCCATCGTCATCAAAGAACAGGGACGGGTCTATTCCCTCGCTTCCGAGACATATCGGATCTGACCACGGACCTGCCGGGTCTGTGGCGGTTACTATGAAGTTTCCGTTCCCTCCTCTTATATTAGTAGTAATTACGTAAAAAGTACCGTTATTATACCTTATGGTAGGTGCGTATATGCCGTCATTGGCAATTTTGGTGCCTTCAAGAGGAAGCTGGCTTTTTCTGTCGAGTACGTTGCCAATCTGTTCCCAGTGTACCAGATCTCTGCTGTGAAATATTGGTATACCCGGAAAGTAAGCAAATGTTGAATTAACCATGTAATAGTCGCGACCCGCCTTACATATTGAAGGGTCAGGGTAAAAACCTGCAAGTACAGGATTTTTGTATGTTTTATGTTTCATAACCGTTCTCCTTATAAAATATTTTGGTACAGGTCAATAATAATAAATATGCTGCAATTATACAATATGTAAAATTAAAATGAAGGTTAAAATTGTCAGTTATGTTGCCTTTGTTGTGTAAATTAACTATAAAAGAGAGCAAAATTCAGATATTTTATGTGAAATATAGTCATGATAATAACAAAAAAATGACTTAAAATCCATTATTTATGTAGACATTTGAACAAAAAAGTGATACAATGAAACTCGAAAAAGTATGCAATTGTTACAAAAATACAATAATATATGATTTAAATTGTAGTTTTTGCAAGGCGTATACTTAGAACGTAGGAAAGGAGAGATGGACAGATATGTCAAAACTTAAAGAAGTATTAAGCAAAAAAATTGTTCAAATACCTCTTATAATAATTGCATTTGTAATTATTATCGTTGTATGGAAAACTTTGGCTAACGGACAAGACAGCTATCATGACAAGTATGAAGGCGCTGACCTGACTGCTGACGTCGAAGGAATAGCCAGAGATGATACATACGCAAAATATCTTCAGAAATATGAAGGTATGGATAGCCCTGATGAAGTGATTGACGTTGATATATTTAATTATTTATCGACGAGCAGCGGAGTATCCGTTATAAATAATATTGACGGAGAAGACAAAGCTATTCAGGCATCTGAGGATGGCTCTGCAGAATGGGAGGTTGATATTCCCAAGGAGGGAATGTATAACATCTATGTTGAGTACTATCCTATAGAATCCAGGGGAATTGACATTGAACGTGCCGTATATATAAATGGAGAAATGCCATTTTACGGAGCAGATGCTGTTACATTCAGCAGGGTGTGGGCTGATTCGGCTGAAATACAGCAGGATAATCAGGGAAATGATATAAGACCTACGCAGATTGAAGCGCCGATATGGCAGAGTACATATTTGAAAGATTATATGGGATATCATGTTGAACCATATAAATTTTATTTTAAAAAGGGAGTAAACACCTTAAAGTTTGAAGGTGTTAATGAGCCTATAGCAATAAGGAAAATATCTATTCTTAATAAGAAAGCGGAGCCTTCTTATCAGGAATATTATGATTCGATAGTGCTTGAGGATTATAACAATTCTGAAAACGCAGAGCCTGTAAAAATTCAGGGTGAAGCTTCGGTAAGACGTTCGTCGCCGTCGCTTTATCCAAATAACGACAGAGCTTCATCTATTACAGAACCATACAGTCCTACGCTTATTCTGATGAATAAGATAGGCGGTACGCAATGGAAAGTTGCTGGAGACTGGATTGAATGGGATTTTGAAGTGCCTGAAGACGGAATGTATACAATATCCGTTAAAGGACGTCAGAATTACAACAGAGGTTTTGTTTCAAGCCGTTCAGTATCTATTGACGGGGAGTGTCCTTTTGAAGAATGTAATATAATATCTTTCCAGTTTGAAAACGACTGGCAGATGTGTACATTAAGTGATGAAAATAAAAATCCTTACCAGTTTGCATTAAAGGCAGGTAAGCATACTATAAGACTTGAGGTAACGCTCGGAGACCTTGGAAATATACTTACCGAACTTAATGACAGCGTGTTCAGGCTTAATTCAATGTATCGTAAGATTCTGGTTCTTACAGGAGCCGAACCGGATGAGTTCAGAGATTATAATATTGATGAAGTTTATCCTGAAGTTATAGAAGGTATGGATATTGAGTGCAAGAGATTGTATAAGATAGTTGATGATCTTGTAGAATTTTCAGGTGAGAAGGGTTCGCAGGTTGCATCAATACTTACTGTTGCCAATCAGCTTGAAAAGTTCGTTAAGAAACCTGATAAGATTCCGAAATCACTTGCTAATTTCAAGGAAAATATAAGTGCGATAGGTACAGGAATCAATTCACTGAGCGAAGCTCCTCTTGATGTAGACTTTATACAGGTTACTCCTGCAGGAGGACAGCTTCCTGAATGTAAAGAATCATTCCTTCAGAGTGCAATGCATGAAATAAGAGTGTTTATAGCTTCCTTCATTGTGGATTATACCGCGCTCGGAAATGTATATGACGATAAAGATACGGAACTCCTTGACTGCTGGATTCTTTCAGGACGTGACCAGAGTTCGATTCTTAAAACCATGATTGATGATACGTTTGTTCCGAAATATGGAATAGGCGTCAATGTAAAACTTATCGATGCAACGACATTGCTTCCTGCGGTAGTTGCGGGAACCGGTCCGGATATTGCTCTTACGGTGGCGCAGACAGAACCTGTAAACTATGCGCTCAGGAAAGCGGCATATGACCTTACCCAGTTTGATGACTGGGAGGAATGGAAGACCAATGTGCTTGAAAAGGAATTTTATGAAAGTTCATATATTTCCTATCAGTTTAACGGCGGAATGTATGCTCTCCCCGAAACACAGAACTTTAACGTATTGTTCTACAGACAGGATATTTTAGATGAACTTGGAGTGGAAGTTCCGCAGACATGGCAGGATCTTATATCCATACTTCCTACTATTACAAATAACAATCTTCAGGTTGGTATACCAAGTACCGAAAGAAAAGTTGGTAATACGGCTAACCCCGACCTTGCTAACTATTTCTGCCAGCTTTATCAGAGGGGCGGTACTCTTTACACGCCTGACCAGACGGCGGTAAATATTGATACTGAAGAAGCTATTGAAGCATTTGAATATTTCACAAAATTGTTTACTAATTATAAAGTTCCTACGAGTTATGACTTTGTAAACCGATTCAGGTCAGGAGAAATGCCGATAGGTATACAGGACTTCTCAAACTACAATACTCTTGTAGTATTCGCGCCTGAGATAAAGGGACTTTGGAATTTTGCACTTGTTCCCGGATATGAGCGTGAAGATGAAAACGGAAATAAATACATAGACCGTTCGGTACAGTCATGGGGACAGTGTTCAATGATTCTTACGAAACATGACGGCGAGGAAAAATATGATTTGGCATGGACATTCTTAAAATGGTGGCTGGATTCCGATACACAGGTAAGGTTCGGACGCGAGCTTGAAAGTGTAATGGGAGCTTCCGCCAGATATGCTACAGCAAACACGGTTGCATTTGAACAGCTTTCATGGAGCAAGAAAGATGCAGATGTACTTAAAGAGCAGTGGGAGTGGGCAATAGGTATACCGGAAATTGCCGGAGGATACTATACTTCAAGGCATATTACGAATGCAATAAGAAATGTCATGAATGATAATGATGATCCTCGTGAAACGATTCTTGATTACTCAAGAACAATTAATGACGAGATTACCAATAAACGTAAAGAGTTCGGACTTCCGGTCAAAGAGGAAGACTGACGGAATAATTATTAAATGAAAGGAGAGGTAAGTTAATGAGTTCAGTCATGGCTAAATATATGACAATACAGAAACGGAAATTCAAGCATGGCTGGAAGGTTGCAAAACAGTCCAGAATATGCTACCTTTTCCTGCTTCCGTATGCACTTTTGTTTACACTCTTTACGGTAGCTCCGGTATGTATGTCAATATATTACAGTTTTACCTATTACAATGTTCTTGAGCCTGCTCGTTTCATAGGGCTTACGAACTATATCAATCTTATTCTTGCAGACGATGTATTCCTTATATCGGTTAAGAATACATTCCTGCTTGCGGCTATTACCGGTCCGATAGGATATATTATGTCGTTTTTGTTCGCATGGTTTATTAATGAGCTGCCAAGACTTCTAAGGGCAATCATGGTACTTATATTCTATGCTCCGACAATATCCGGCCAGGTATATATGGTATGGGCGCTGTTGTTCAGCGGTGACTCATACGGATATGTAAATGCATGGCTTATGCAGTTCGGTATTATTGATGAACCGGTGTTATGGCTTACAGATGTTAAATATATGATGGGAGTTATTATTATAGTAGTTCTCTGGATGAGTCTTGGAAACGGCTTCCTGTCGTTTGTCGCAGGACTTCAGGGAATTGATGAATCGCAGTTTGAAGCAGGGTATGTCGATGGTATTAAAAACCGGTGGCAGGAATTGTGGTATATTACACTTCCTAATATGAAACCTATGCTTTTGTTCGGTGCGGTAATGGCAATTACCCAGTCATTCGGTGTTGCAGATGTTACTATGGTGCTATGCGGATTCCCAAGTACGGATTATGCCGCAGAAACTGTTGTATCCCACCTGATTGACTATGGTCAGTACAGGTTTGATATGGGATACGCCTCTGCAATAGCAACGGTGCTGTTCGTTGTTATGATTCTGTGTAACAAGGCTGTTCACGCATTGCTTAGAAAAGTAGGAACGTAAGGGAGATGCTGATATGAAAAAGAATATGAAAAAAAATAGAAGAAAGTTATTAAGAAAAAGAAAACCTAACCGGTCCATAGGCGGAGATATTGGAATTTATATTCTTCTTATACTGTTTGGCGCTTTCTTTGCCCTGCCGCTTGTATATTCAATTTGTACAGCATTTAAGCCGTTGGATGAGATATATATATTCCCGCCTAAGTTTTATGTTAAAAATCCTACAATGGATAACTTTGCGGACCTGTTTAACATTATGGGACAGTCATTCGTACCGTTTTCCAGATACATATTTAATTCGGTATTTATGACTGCTGCGGGCACATTCGGAAACGTTATATTCTGTTCGATGGGTGCATATGTACTTTCCAAGTACAACTTCCCGGGCGGAAAGGCGTTCTTTGCAATGGTACAGACAGCGCTTATGTTCTCCGTATATGTTACGCAGATTCCTAACTATCTGATTATGACTAAACTCGGGTGGATTGATACTTATTTGTCGATTATAATACCTGCGTTTGCAACCCCTATGGGATTGTTCCTTATGAAACAGTTCATGGAGGGGATTCCGGATGCCCTTATTGAGGCCGCTAAAATAGATGGAGCGAAAGAGGGACGTATTTTTGTGCGAATAGTAATGCCAATGGTTAAACCGGCGTGGCTGACGCTTATAATATTCTCAGTTATTGCCATATGGAATAACAGGGCAGCTACATTCATTTATTCAGAGGAACTTAAAACATTGCCGTATGCACTGCAGCAGCTTATTCTCGGTGGTGTGTCACGTGCAGGTGTAGGAGCAGCAGTTACATTGTTTATGATGATAGTACCGATTGCGATATTCCTTATGTGTGAAGGAAACGTTATTGAAACAATGGCAAGCTCCGGTATTAAGGATTAAGGAGGGAGAAAATGAAAAAGATTATTCGCAGTTTAATTCCGGTTTGCTGTCTGATGTTGTTTTCAGCACTCCTTATTCAGCCGGCAACGGCATCGGCCGAAGAAGACCTGTTCTATACTTATACATATGACTACTGGGGTATAGAGAGAGAGTCCCCGGATGCATATGCAATGAATTCGGTCGTTTTGGGAGATGATTTTGGCATCGGCAATTTCAATGCACCGGAGGGCATGTTTGTAAAAGATAATCAGCTTTATATATGTGATACGTTAAATAACAGGATTATCCAGTTTTCATATGCGAATGACGAATTTTCGCTTGTGAAAGTCGTTACAGAGGTAAATAATAACGGAAAACCTGAACCGATATTGCAGCCATACGATGTATTCGTTACGGATGACGATGAATGGTATATAGCTGATTATGGAAATCAGCGTATTGTATATACTGATAACAGTCAGAATGTAATCGGTACAATATATAAGCCGGAGGATGAAGAAACTCTTAATGCAGATTATATGTTCCTTCCAAAGAAACTTGTTGTAGACAGCGCAAAACGTATATTTGTACAGGCGGAAAATATTAACAAGGGCTTTATGGAATTTGAGGATGGAGGAGAGTTTGTAGGATATATCGGAGCGGCTGATGTACAGTTTGACTTTATAAAATATATATACAAACTTATATCCACACAGGAACAGAGAGATCAGATGGAAGCATTTGTTCCTACAGAGTATAACAATATAGCGCTTGACTCTGAAGGATTTATATATGCTACTCTCAGCAAATTTGAAAGTGATAATGCATCATCATCAAAACCTATCAGAAGGCTTAATGCAAAGGGAACCGATATACTTATTAGGAATGGTTATTACGAGCAGATAGGAGATGTGCAGATAGGTAACGGAGGAGGATATAACGGTTCTTCTAAATTTGCTGACGTTACGGTGCTTGATAATGATTGTTATTATTGCCTGGATCAGACCAGAGGACGTGTATTTGGTTATGATTTTCAGGGAAATATGCTGTACGCCTTTGGAGGTATAGGATATAAACAGGGTTGTTTTAAATATCCGGTGGCTATAGAGTCTTTAGGCGACTCGCTTCTTATACTGGATAAAGAGCTCGGCATTGTAACACAGATGACGCTTACTGAATATGGTACGCTTATTAATAAAGCGCTTGATACATATAAGATAGGCGAATATGATACGTCGGCTGATTATTGGCGTGACGTACTTAAACTTAATGGTAACTACGACCTGGCGTATATCGGAATCGGACGTTCGCTTCTCAGGCAGGACAGATTTGAAGAAGCCATGGAATATTTTAAACTCAAGCTTGATTATAAGAACTATTCAAAGGCATATAAGCTCTATCGTAAAGACAGGATAGAAGATAATGTCAAATATGTTTTCATAATCTTTGTGGCTTTGTTGGTAATAGTATTTATTAAAAATACTGTTAAGAAAATCAGAAGGGAGGTTAATGAGGAATGAAAAGTATTACAAAGAGTTCTGCAAAGGCAAAACTAATTCATTTCAGGGATACTCTCAGATACTCGCTTCACTGTATAGTCAGTCCGTTTGATGGATTCTGGGATTTGACGCATGAGCACAGAGGCTCTGCCAGTGCGGCTACATTTATTGTAATTATGACAATACTTACAAACATATGGAAGATGAGATATACAAGTTTTGTCTTTATACGTGTACAATGGGAATATTTCAATATAGTATTGAATATTTGCAGCTTTTTACTTCCTTTCTTTGTATGGGTGCTGTCAAACTGGTGCCTTACGACACTCTTTGACGGTAAAGGAACTATGAAAGATATTTATATAGGTTCCGCATATGCCCTGACACCATATGTATTAATTCAGCTTCCGATGATATTTGCAAGTAACTTTATAACTTATGAGGAAGGTGCATTTTATAATTACTTCCTTTCATTTTCAATAATATGGTGTGCATTTCTGTTTCTTGCATCTGTTATGCAGATACATGACTTTAGTTTTGGAAAAGCAATTTTTTCGATACTTTGTATTCTTGTAGGTATGCTGGTAATAGTATTTATCATGGTACTGTTTTTCAGCTTGATTAGTGAAGCGGTCGCTTACTTTATATCTTTATATAAAGAGATTGCTTTCAGATTTTATTAATATCAGGAAAGGAGGGCTTAACATTGAAAAAATTAAAATTACTGCTTCCGTTGATTTTGATAATCATTATGGCTTCAGGATGCAATCAGTCGGACTCGGACAGTGCTTTTATTGATGTTCAGGATTATTCAGAGGAAGCTGAAGGAAAAGAAATAAAAATTGTTAATGATCAGTTTGAATTTGTAATGAATGCTGATAATACCCAATTTTCCGTACTTAATAAAGCTGATGGACGGATATGGTATTCAAATCCTCAGAATGTTGATACAGATACGCTTGCAATAGGAAGTAACAGGGATGTGCTGTTATCTACGCTGTATGTAAAATACAGTGATTCCAAAGGACAGGATTTTTCTTATGATAATTTTGCTTACAGTATTAAGGATAAGCGTTATTCAATTGAGGAATTAAAAGATGAATCGGGGAATGTAAATGGAGTTAAGGTACTGTATACAATAGGTGATATACAGAAAACCTATATGGTTCCCCAGGCAATCACTGAAGAAAGAATGGAAGAATTTTGCGCCAATATGAGTGATGCGGATTCAAAGAAGATTAAAAATTTCTACAGGCGTGTTGACATTAATGCTTTAAGACCTACTGATAACAAGGATGAACTTCTTGAACAGTATCCGGACCTTGCAGATACAAAAGTGTATATAATGCGTAGCGGACAAAGCGATACAAAACTCGAAGGATTTCAGGAACTGTTTGAATCGGCAGGTTATACGAAAGAAGAATATGATTATGATAATTCAAGAATTAATGTAGACCAGTCTACAGATAAGGCTGCTTTCAATATTCCTGTATATTACAGGCTTGAGGAAAATGGACTTGTCGTAGATGTACCTATGGAGGAAATACAGTATTATCAGAAATATCCTATTACATATCTTACCATATTGCCGTTCTTTGCAGCAGGCGGTACAGATGAAGAAGGATATATGTTTGTTCCGGACGGTTCAGGCGGAATTATCAATTTCAACAATGGTAAGGTTGGCCAGGCAGCATATTACAACCAGATGTACGGCGCCGACTTATGTATAACAAGAAAGGCTGTTGTGGATGAGAGTGAAGTAAATTATCCGGTTATCGGTGTTTCAAAAGGCGACAGTTCTGTTTTATGTACGATAGAAAACGGAAGTTCATATGCAATAGTGGAAGCTGATGTTGCCGGACGATACAACAGTTACAATTCAGTCAAATTTACATATACGATGTTGCGTGGAGAGGATATGGATATATCCGGTAAATCAGATATAACGATAAGAACATATGAGAAGGGACTGCCGGCTGAGCATCTTATCCAGAGATATATGTTCATTGATAAAGGCGGTTATGTCGATATGGCGTCAGCATACAGGGATTACCTTATTAATACATATCCTTCACTTGCAGATAAAAATGATGAAAATGTTTCGCTCGTACTCGATATGATTGGAGGGGTAGACGATAAGGAGCATATAATGGGTGTGCCGGTAACAAAAGATTTACCTCTTACAAAATATAAAGAAGCTGAAACCATTGTAAATGAAATGCTTGAAAGCGGAGTTAATAATATGTCGGTAAAATATTCGGGCTGGTGCAATAATGGTATACACAATTCATCAGTAAGAAAAGTTAAACCGTCTAAGAAGCTTGGAAGCAAAAAAGAACTCAAATCGTTCATTCAGACCGCACAGTCAAATGGCGTAGACGTATATATGGATGCAAACTTCCAGTTTGTATATAAAAATAAAATTTTTGACAAATACAGTGTAAACAGAGATACGTCAAAATTTGTAAGCCGTGAATTGGCTGAGCTTTCATATTACAGTCCTATATATTTTGCACAGCAGCCTGAGGAATATGAGTATTACCTTACAAGACCTTCATATGCAATTGGAAATGTAGACAGTTTCCACAAATATATAACCGGACTTGGATGTGAAAATATTTCATTTGCGGATTTGAGTACCGAACTTAGCGGTGATTATAATTATAAGAAACATGTATCAAGAGAAGAAGCCATGAACATGATAACAACCAAATATCAGGAACTGTCTGAAAGCGGTTCAAAAGTTATGGCCAATTCGGATTATTTTTACAATATTCCTTATGCGGATGTAGTTACGGGAATGGTTCTTAGTAATAAGAGCTTTAATATAGTTGATGAAACCGTTCCTTTCTATCAGATTGCGCTTCATGGAATTGTAGATTATACCGCTGAGTCATTAAACCTTTCACAGAATGCGGAAGAAACATATTTGAAATCGGCAGAACTTGGAGCAGGTTTGTACTATACGCTCACACAGAGTCCGTCGTCCGTTCTTCAGGACAGTAAATATACAGAGTATTTTGCTACGGAGTATAATCTGTGGAAAGATACCATTATTGAAGAATATAACAGATTCTCAGGTGATTTTAACGGTACATATGATGAATTTATTATAAATCACGAAAAAGTTGCGGGAAATGTGTACAGAACCGAGTTCGCCAATGGAGTTAAGGTTATTGTCAATTACAATTATAACGACTTCAGCTACAACGGTACCAATATTCCGGCAAGAGATTATATTGTGGAAGGGGGAAGTAACTGATGCAGAAAAAGAAACGTAAAATGACGCTTGCAACAAAAAATGCCATAACCGGATATTTGTTTATACTTCCGTTTATTATTGGATTTCTGTTGTTCATGTTGATTCCGCTGTTTCAGTCGCTTAGAATGAGCTTCTCTGATGTAACGGTAAATCCTACTGCAGGCGGTTTTGTAATGGAGTTTGTAAAGCTTAGCAAGTATAATGAGTCTATTAATATTGACCCGGAGTTTAAAATACTTTTATTGGAGAATCTCAGGGGTATGCTTGTAGATCTCCCTGCCACGCTTATATTCAGCTTCTTTGTTGCACTGCTTCTTAACCAGACGTTCAAAGGCAGAGGTTTTGTAAGAGCAATATTCTTTATGCCGGTTATACTTTCATCAGGTGTTATAGTAGGACTTGAATATAACAATGCAATGCTTGCCGGCATGAAAGATGTTATACAGGAAACTTCAAATTCCTCAAGCATTACGACAGTGCTGCAGGATATGCTTGTTACTGAGGGCTCGCAGGCCGGAGACTTTTTCCAGTTTATATTTGACCTTATAGACCATGTGTATGATATTGCGATACAATCCGGTATACAGATTATAATATTCCTTTCAGGACTGCAGACAATATCGCCAAGTATGTTTGAGGCGGCCAAGATTGAGGGATGTACGGCATGGGAATGTTTCTGGAAGATAACGCTTCCTATGGTAAGCTCGCTTATTCTGGTTAATATTATTTATACCATTATCGATTACTTCTGCCGTTCAGATAACGAAGTTATGGAGTATATATCAGAGGTAACAATATCGAAAATGAATTATGGTTTGAGTTCTGCGATGTCGTGGATTTACTTTGTTTGTTGTTTGTTGATTATTGGAATCATCTCGTTAATAATTTCAAAGAAGGTGTACTATTATGAGTAAAAAAACAAAAAAATGGCAGGCCTTTATGGAACGCAACAGGAAATCCAACGGCTATCTGATGCGTAAAACCATATTTAATATCGGATATAAAATATGTCGTGCAATATTGATATTCGGATTGTGTTTCCTGATTATCCAGCCTTTGCTGAATAAGATATCACTTAGTTTTATGGAGGAACAGGATCTTTATGATTCTACTATTGTAAGTATACCTCGTCACTTTACCACATCGGGGTATAAACTTACAGCGCAGCTTATGAAATACTGGAAGGCTTTGGGTACTACTACATATATAAGTCTTCTTGTAAGCATATTCCAGGTTGCGGCGGCAACATTTGTAGGATACGGTTTTGCAAGATATAAATTTCCATTTAAGAATTTCTGGTTCTTTATGGTAATACTTGTAATCATAATACCTCCTCAGACAATTATGGCTCCGTTGTACCTGAACTTTACTTACTTTGACCCGCTTGGATTAGTTTCACTGTTTACGGGTAAACCTGTAAACCTTATTAATACGATGCTTCCGTATTTGCTTCTTTGTCTTGGCTGTATGGGACTAAAGAGCGGCCTGTATATATATCTTATCAGGCAGTTCTTCAGGAATGTTCCGAAGGATATTGAAGAAGCGGCATATGTTGACGGTTGCGGAAAATTCAAAACGTTTTACCGTATAATGCTTCCGGATGCAAAACCTATTATTACTTCCTGCTTCCTGTTTGCATTTGTATGGCAGTGGACTGATAAATTTTATTCACAGATGTTTTTGAGAAAGTATACGCTTCTCTCAACATCCCTTTCAGGATTGTCTGACTCGCTTGACACATTCCTTAAAAATGCAGGAATTTCAGAGAAAGCGTCGATGGCGTATTCATCAGCTACGGTAGCTACCGGTACGCTTATGACAATTATACCTTTGTTAATCATATACGTATTTGCACAGAAGGGATTTGTGGAAAGTTTAAGTCAGTCAGGTATTAAGATGTAAAACGTTGATTTACTTCGTTTTATATGTTATAATGTTATGGTTTGGATTTGCATAGCAAAAAATATTATAATATAAAATTCAGAAAGGAGTATATTGAGCTATGATTAAAAGAAAAAAATTTATAGCATTATGTTTATCAGCCGTACTCGCTGCATCAGTTTTAAGCGGTTGTAGCGGTGACAGCGGTGAAACGCCTGCTGATGGAAATAATGCTGATGCTGAAGTTACCGAGAACCCTGATGAAAGTAGTGACGATGGAGGTTCAACACTCAAGACGTATGATGACCTTGGCGGAATGAAGATTACCATAGGCGACTGGTATTCAGCAGAGGAAGAAGACCTGTCTACACAGTATGCGGAAGATACATACAATTACAGACAGGAAATATATGATAAGTATAATTTTACTATTGAAAGACAGAAGATTGGCGTATGGGGAGATATGGCAGAAACATTTACGACTGACGTTATGGCAGGAACTCCGCGTGTTGATATCTGGTATCTGTATCAGACAACAGTTGCACAGCCGTTAAAGAACAATCTGTTCTATGACCTTAGTACATTGGAAACCGTAGATTTCTCAGCAGAGAAGTGGAATCAGCATGTTAAAGAACTGATGACATATAACGGCGGTATATATGGTATGTCAACAGAAAAAGAGCCAAGAGCTGCTATTTTCTATAACAAGAGGATGTTTGAAGAAGCAGGAATTGACCCTGACGAGCCATATGAACTTCAGAAAAATGGTGAGTGGACATGGGATAAATTTGAAGAATACTGTGCAAAACTTACACAGGATACGGATAACGATGGTAAAACCGATATATATGCAATGGCATCATTCTCAAAGGATTACTTTAAGTTAGCTGTAGCAAGTAACGGCGCTCAGTTTGTATCAAAGAATGCCGAAGGTAAATATGAGAATGCTACAAAGACACAGAACTTTATTGATGCTGCAAACTGGGCTGTAAGCCTTATTGACAGAGGTTATGTCATGAGGACGCCTACTGATGAGGTTAGCAATGCAGATGCAAGCTGGACAGAAATCAGATTCCGTGACGGCGAATGTGCAATGCAGACCGCAGAGGTATATCAGGTAGGAAACTTTGCAGAATCAATGGATGATGAATTTGGACTTGTTATGTTCCCTGCCGGACCTAATGGAAACATGGCTACAGTTCCAATGGATAATGTAATCGTTATTCCTTCATGTTATACTGATAAAGAATATGTTGAAAAACTTATGTTTGCATATAACCTTTATACAGAACCTGCTCCGGGATATTCACTTGATGAAATATGGAAAAATACTTATTATCCGCAGTTCCCGGATACAAGAGCCGTAGATGAAACACTTACAATGATGCGTGATGACCAGTACAGAGTTTATGATTATCAGTCAATGATAATCGGTACTGATTATGGTGATTTTGCATATGCTGTTGAAGCCGGAGCAAAAACGCCTGCAGAACAGCTTGAAGAAATGACTCCTACCTGGGATGGAAAAATCAAAGAGGCAAACGGCGAATAATTATTTTTTAATATAATAGTTAAGGAGCTGTAACTTAAACATATATTGATTTTGTTACAGCTCCTTTTTGGATATTTATTGTAAATTGTTGAGGGATTAGTAATGATTGGTCTTAAAGATAAATATAAAGATTATTTTGATATAGGGGCGGCCGTAAACTGTGAAACGGTTAAAGCGGACAAAGATATTATTATTAATAATTTTAGCAGTATTACCTGTGAAAACCAGATGAAATTTGGAGTATTATATAAAGAAGACGGCACGTATAATTTTCAAATGGCGGATGAATTATATGCTTTTGCCAAAGAAAATAATTTGGAAATGCGCGGACATAATTTTGTATGGCATAACCAGACTCCGCTGCATATTTTTAAGAAAAGCAAAGAGGAAGTTACAGAGATATTGAAAAACCATATGCGTTATATGAACGAACGGTATGGCGACGTCATAGATTGCTGGGACGTTATTAATGAGGGAATTGAAGACAAGAGCAGCGAATTTTTAAGGAAAAGCCCATGGTTAGACAAATTTGGCGACGATTATTGCAAATTTGTATTTAAGCTTGCAAAAGAAACGCTGCCTAAACATATAAAACTGTTTTACAATGATTATAATGAATATATTCCGGAAAAAAGAGATAAAATTATTGCTTTGATAAAACATATTAATGCGGATGAAAAACTTATTGACGGCGTAGGAATGCAGTGCCATGTAAACCTGTATTATCCTACGATTGACCTTGTGCGGAAAGCTATTGAGATGTATATTGAACTTGGAGTCAGGATACATATAACCGAAATGGATTTGTCTTATTTTAGCTATGACGACAGAAAGTGTCTGGATAAACCTGATACAAAACTTCAGGAAATGCACGCTAAGGTGTACGGCGACTATTTTGCCCTGTTCCGTGAATATAAAGATTACATCGATAATGTTACTCTCTGGGGAGTATCAGACAGGTATACGTGGCTTGATTATTTCCCTGTTGAAAACAGGAAAAACTGGCCATTGTTATTTGATACCGATGGAAACCCAAAAGAGTCTTATTATCGTGTTATAGATTTTTAAGGATAAATACAGATAATTTTGGAGGATTATGATGGAAAAATATCAGGATGAAACATTATCATTTGAGGAAAGAGCTAAAGATCTTGCATCCAGGCTTACATTGGAAGAAAAAGTGTATCAGACGCTTCATGGCGCGCCGGCAATAGACAGGCTCGGTATAAAGGCTTATAATTATTGGAACGAGGCGCTGCATGGAGTTGCAAGAGCAGGCGTTGCAACGGTATTTCCACAGTCGATAGGGCTTGCCGCTACATTTGACGAGGATTTTATTGAAGAAGTTGCAGACTGCATATCTACCGAAGGACGTGCAAAATTTAATATGCAGCAGGAGTATGGTGATACGGATATATATAAAGGACTTACATTCTGGTCGCCTAATGTTAATATTTTCAGAGACCCAAGATGGGGACGCGGACATGAAACGTTTGGTGAGGACCCGTACCTTACATCAAGGCTTGGAGTAAGGTTTATTAACGGAATCCAGGGCCATGATGATAAATATCTTAAAGCAGCGGCATGCGCAAAGCACTTTGCCGTACATTCCGGACCTGAAGATGAGAGGCATAGTTTTAATGCGATTGCTTCCAAAAAAGATATGAGGGAAACTTATCTTCCGGCGTTTAAGGCGTGCGTTAAGGAAGCCGGGGTGGAAGTTGTAATGGGAGCTTATAACAGAACCAATGGTGAACCGTGCTGTGGAAGCAAAACATTGCTTGTAGATATTTTAAGAGGAGAATGGCAGTTTAAGGGACATGTTACCTCAGACTGCTGGGCTATTAAAGATTTTCACGAATTTCATATGGTAACCTCCGGTCCGGCAGAGTCGGTTGCTCTTGCAATGAATAACGGATGCGACCTTAACTGTGGCAATATAAACGGAAATCTTATTAAGGCAAATGAATTGGGACTTATATCTGAGGAAACTATAGAACAGTCTGTAGCAAGGCTTTATACTACAAGGATGAAACTGGGACTCTTTGACGAACCTGCAAAAGTTCCGTTTAACAGTATAAAATATGATGTTGTGGACTGTAAGGAGCATAGAATGCTTAATCTTAAAGCATCTAAAAAGAGCATATGTCTTCTTAAAAATGAAAATAATATACTGCCTCTTGACGCCTCAAAGCTTAAAACAGTAGGAGTAATAGGGCCAAATGCTGATAACAGGCGGGCGCTGGTTGGTAACTATGAAGGAACTGCTTCGGAATATGTTACGATACTTGAAGGTATAAAGGAATATCTTGGTGATGATGTAAGGGTAATGTATTCGGAGGGATGTCATCTTTGCAGGGACCGTGTATCAGGTCTTGCAACTTCCCATGACAGGACTGCCGAGGCCAGAGCCGTTGCGGCTGAATCAGATGTTGTTATTGCATGTTTTGGACTTGATCCCAGCCTTGAAGGTGAAGAAGGTGATGAGGGTAATGAATTTGCGAGTGGCGATAAGCCTGATATCAATCTTCCCGGAATACAGCTTGATGTGCTTAAAGCAATATATGAGAGCGGAAAACCTGTTATACTTATACTTCTCTCAGGAAGCGCTCTTTCGGTAACCTGGGCGGATGAAAATCTTCCTGCAATTATTGAAGGCTGGTATCCTGGCGCGCAGGGCGGACGCGCAATAGCCCAGATTTTATTTGGAGATGCTTCTCCTGAAGGAAAATTACCTGTTACATTCTATCGTACTACTGAGGAACTGCCTGATTTCAGAGATTATTCAATGAAGGGCAGAACATACAGGTATATGGAAAACGAAGCGCTGTATCCGTTTGGATACGGACTAAGTTATTCGGATTTTGAAATAAGCGGAGTGAGTGCGGATTGTGAGCAAATTGTACCGGACGGCAAAATAACTATAAAAGCTTCTCTGACAAATAAAGGTGAAATGGAAGGCGCCGAAACAATTCAGGTATATGTAAAAGCTTTGAAAGACGATGCGCCGAATTATCAGTTGAAGGGACTTAAAAAACTTATGCTTGCTCCCGGTCAGACAAAAACGGCTGAATTTGTTCTTACACCGGATAGTTTCGGATTGTACAATGATGAAGGTGAAAAGATACTTTATAAAGGTAAATATGAAGTATATGTCGGCACATCACAGCCTGATGCAAGAAGTATTAAGCTGACGGGCAAAAAACCTGAGTGTATTGAGGTTTCATGTGACGTAAATGATACGGTAGTACCTGAATAATTGTTAAGGAGTTAAAGATAATATATGACGGAATATGAAAATTGCTGGCTTAATTATAAACGTATGGATAAAATACCGGAGTGCATAAAAGAATTTTCCAATATATTTTGCGGAGCAAGCGGAAAATGTATTGATAATGCAGTCAGGGAAATTGATATGGCAATGTCTGCAATGTTTGGAATCAAAGTTGAAAAGAAATATATTCCTGCAGATAATATATCTGCGGGAATATATCTTAAATTATTTGATGATGAGGACAGTAAATATACGGGGACGTTTGTACCTGATGAGGAAGGATATGCCCTGTACTACAAGAAAAACGATAACCTTATTATAGTATCCTCAGCGGGTGAAAGAGGAATATTATATGGCGTTTTCAGGCTTATGAGATTGCTGCAGATGGAAACGGAGCCGTCTGACATAAACTTATTTGAGAATCCATATATGCCTGTAAGGATGATTAATCACTGGGATAATATGGCCGGAGATATTGAAAGAGGATATTCCGGCAATTCGTTTTTTTATGAAAATAATAAAATTATAGTTGATGACAGGACAAAAGCATATGCAAGGCTTATGTCGTCGGTAGGAATTAATGCAATTACAATTAATAACGTTAACGTTCATTCTGTCGAAACAAAGCTTATAACGGACACATTCCTTTTTGAAGTAAAAAAGATAAGCGATATATTTACTTCATATGGAATAAAGCTTTATATGAGTATTAATTTTGCGGCGCCGGCTGAACTCGGATATACCGATACATGCGACCCGCTTGACCCGCAGGTAATTAAATGGTGGGAAAATACAACAAAACATTTATATGAGGTTATTCCTGATTTTGGAGGTTATCTTGTTAAGGCAGATTCGGAGGGAAGACCGGGACCGTACACATACGGAAGAAGTCATGCAGATGGAGCCAATATGCTTGCAAGAGCTCTTAGTAAGTATGGCGGAATAGTGGTATGGCGTTGTTTTGTATATAATTGTAAACAAAACTGGAGAGACAGAAAGACCGACAGGGCAAAGGCCTGTTATGATAATTTTTATGGTTTAGACGGAGAATTTGACGACAACGTAGTTCTTCAGATTAAAAACGGTCCTATGGATTTTCAGGTGAGGGAACCAGTTTCACCGCTTTTTGGAGCTCTGAAGAAAACCAATATGTTTTTGGAACTGCAGATTGCGCAGGAATACACGGGACAGCAGATAGATTTATGTTATCTTGTTCCTATGTGGAAAGAGATACTTGACTTTAATACTTATGCATATGATGATGCAACGGTAAAACGTATCGTATCAGGACGTGAGTACGGTAACAGGATATGTGGAGTTGCAGGCGTTACAAATACCGGAAATGATTCTAACTGGACAGGTCATGATTTGGCGGCTGCAAATCTTTTTGGATTTGCAATGCTGTGTTGGAATCCCGAATTATCGGCAGAGCAGATAGGTATTACCTGGGCGCGCGCGACATTTGGTAATGACAGGGAAGTGTATCTTAAAATATACGAAATAATAAAAGATTCCTGGCTTACGTATGAAAAATATACGTCTCCGCTTGGAATCGGCTGGATGATTAATCCGAGCGACCATTACGGACCTAATGTAGACGGTTTTGAATATGATGTCTGGGGAACTTATCATCGTTCTGACAGAAACGGTATGGGACAGGACCGTACGGTGCTTAATGGAACAGGATATACCGCGCAGTATAACGAGCCGTTATGCAGTATGTATGAAAATGTGGAAACTACTCCGGATGAACTCAGGCTGTTTTTTCATTATACAAAATATGATTATGTGCTTTCAAGCGGAAAAACCGTTATACAGCATATATATGATACGCATTTTGAAGGAGTAGAAGAAGTAGAAAAAATGATTGCCGCATGGAAAACCCTTGAAGGCAGTATTGATAAAAGGGTATTTGACAGAGTAAATGAAAGATTTGAAAAGCAGCTTAGAAATGCAATAGAGTGGCGAGACAGGGTAAATACATACTTTTACAGGATGTCCGGCATAAATGACGAGCATGGCAGAACAATTTATTGATATAGCGGTATAAATATGAGGTAAACTGTACATTCTTTTTAATGTAAAAACATTAGGAGGATGTACATTAATGGCACAGTATAAGGTCGAAATATGCGGAGTCAATACGTCTAAATTACCGCTTTTGAAAAATGATGAAAAAGAAGCGCTTTTTGGCAGAATACTTGAAGGTGACAGAAATGCAAGGGAACAGTATATAAAAGGCAATCTTCGTCTGGTTTTAAGTATTATTCAGCGTTTTTCAAACAGTACGGAGGATATTGACGATTTGTTTCAGATAGGCTGCATAGGCCTTATGAAAGCAATTGACCATTTTGATATTACACAGCAGGTAAAATTTTCAACATATGCCGTGCCTATGATTATAGGAGAGATACGCAGATATCTTCGTGACAATAATTCTATAAGGGTAAGCCGTTCAATCAGGGATACTGCTTATAAGGCGGTATATGCAAAAGAAAATCTCAGGAAAAAGATGGACAGGGAACCTACGATTGATGAGATAGCCGCAGATATAGGCATTACACCTGAAGAAGTAATATATGCTCTTGACGCTATACAAAGCCCGGTATCGTTATATGAACCCGTATATTCAGAGGGCGGAGATACGCTGTATATAATGGACCAGATAAGCGACAAAAAGAATAAGGAAGATAACTGGATTGAAGAAATATCCGTAAAAGAAGCCTTGGAACATCTTAACGACAGGGAAAAAGCAATAATACGTTTAAGGTATTTTGACGGTAAAACACAGATGGAAGTAGCAGATGAAATTAATATTTCACAGGCGCAGGTTTCGAGGCTTGAGAAAACAGCATTAAAAAATATGAAAGATTATCTGGGACAGAGGTAATTAAAAACAGGTAGCGCATATAATAATATACCAATAATATGACGGGGTAGTAATATATGCGGCTGTGTGACCTTAAAAAGAAGGAAGTTATTAATATATGCGACGGACAGCGTATAGGCTGTATTACGGATATAGAATTTGAATTATGCAATGGCTGTATAACACATGTAATAATACCGGGACCATGTAAGGTGTTTGGTATGTTCGGGCGCGAAGAAGAATATATTATCCCGGCTGAATGTGTTAAACAGATAGGTACGGATGTCGTGCTTATAGAAGCTGATCTTTCAAAGTATCTGAACAAATGTAAATGGTTGTAAAGGAGGTATATCATGAAGTGTCCTTTTTGTAGCGAAGAAAACACAAGAGTAATTGATTCAAGACCCGCGGATGATAATAATTCAATAAGGCGGAGACGTCAGTGCGATAAATGCCAGAGAAGGTTTACTACATATGAGAAAGTTGAAACGATACCGCTTATTGTAGTGAAAAAAGATATGACGAGAGAGCCGTATGATAGGTCAAAGATTGAGAAGGGAGTATTTAAATCGTGTCATAAACGCCCTATTCCGGTGGATAAA
This sequence comes from uncultured Lachnospiraceae bacterium, assembly GCA_947588675.1. Classification (GTDB taxonomy): domain Bacteria; phylum Bacillota; class Clostridia; order Lachnospirales; family Lachnospiraceae; genus V9D3004. The sequence goes on from CANPYY010000011.1 coordinate 63,641, forward strand.
ATCAATGAAACAGTGGATATTATTGAAAATACGGTATTTAATCTGGAATATAAAGAAATACCAAGCAACACTATAGGTGAGATTGTCATGGATAAACTTAAAGAACTGGACGCCGTCGCATATGTAAGATTTGCTTCGGTATACAGGGAGTTTAAAGATGTAAGCACCTTTATGGAAGAAATAAAAAAAATACTCGATACATAAAAAGAGGAGAAAATCCTCTTTTTTTTATATTACATATTGATTTCAAAAATTATTTGTGTTACAATGTATTACACACATCTGAAATTCTGTTAGTCTTTTGTCTGGTAGTTTCTTAATTAAATGTGTATTTAACATTTAATATTACCGGTATATTTGATTAAGTAGTAAGGAGTTAAAGCAGTTGTACAATTTGGAGGTAATATATGTTTTGCAGAGCTTTTTGTGCTGCAATTACAGGGGTGACAGCACAGATTATTAAAGTTGAGGCTGACGTTACGGAGGGGCTTCCCGTATTTCATATGGTAGGTTATCTGGCTTCTGAAGTAAGGGAAGCAACAGAGCGGGTGCGAAGTGCGGTTAAAAATACAGGTTATAAGTTCCCGGCAAAAAGGATAACCGTTAATCTGTCGCCTGCCGATATAAGAAAAGAGGGTACGGCGTTTGACCTGTCTGTCGCCATGGCGCTTATGGGTTCATTTGGTTATATAAAAAGTAGTATATTAGGAAAAGTATTATTTATAGGTGAACTTAGCCTGGACGGCAATATAAATGGGGTTCAGGGAGTGCTTGCAATGGTTGGGGAAGCTAAAAAGGCGGGCTTTTTGTATTGTATTATACCTAAGGATAATGTTTCAGAGGCGGAATTTGTTGAAGAAATAGGTATTATAGGCGTTAATAATTTATCAGAAGCCGCAGATATAGTTTTGTCCGGTGAATTGGATAAATATACTATAATGCCAAAAGTGCGGGAAACTGCTAAGAAAAATAAAGTGGAAGAAAAAGATTTTTCGGATATATGCGGTCAGAAACTTTTAAAACGTGCGGTTCAGATTGCAGTAAGCGGAAGACATAATATGCTTATTATAGGCCCGCCGGGAGTAGGAAAAACAATGATAGCCGAAAGAATACCGGGAATAATGCCTGAAATGACGAAGGAAGAAAGTATTGAAACAGCAATAATAGCAAGTATATGCGGGGAATATGATAAATCAGACGATTATATATATAAAAGACCTGTGAGGATGCCGCACTATTCAATATCCCCTGCGGGACTTGTAGGAGGCGGGAATATACCGGGACCGGGGGAGATTACCCGTGCGCATAGAGGAGTGTTATTTTTGGATGAGCTTACGGAATTTAACAGAAATACTTTGGAACTTCTCAGAGCGCCTATGGAAAATAAAAAAATAATACATACAAGGATGAACAGAAGTATAGAATATCCGTGTGATTTTATGCTTGTGGCGGCAATGAATCCCTGCCCGTGCGGATATTATCCTGATATTGCAAAATGCAGATGTACGCATGAAAAGATAAGAAGATACTTAGGTAAAATAAGCCATGCCTTTTTAGATAGAATAGATATTGTCATTGAAGCCGAAGCTGTTGCTTATAATAATATTGATGCTTTTTCGGATGATAGATATGAAGAAACATCGGAGGTAATAAGAAAAAAAGTAGTCGCTGCGGAAAGAATACAGAAAGTACGGTATGAAAGCCATAATATAAAAAATAATTCTGCGCTTAATGCGCAACAGGTAAAACAATTCTGTATGCTTGACGGGGAGAGTAAGAAGTTTTTAAAAAATGTATATGATGAATGGGAACTCAGCGCACGCTCTTATTATAAGATAATTAAGCTGGCGCGTACAATAGCGGACTTTGAAGGAAGTGAGGATATATTATTGAGCCATATACAGGAAGCGGTATTTTACAGGAGCGCTGAAAGAAAGTTATGGCAGAAGAAAGGAGATGTTATATGGAATTAACAGAAGATGAATACTGGTACTGGTTTACCGGTATTACGGGAGTGGGAAGAAAAACCAGGAATAAACTTCTTGACATATTTGAAAGTCCGGCTAAAATATTTGAAGCATCTGAAAAATCATTGCTGGATACGGGGTTTCTTACTTACAGGCAGATACAGAAAA
>CANPYY010000012.1 GCA_947588675.1 uncultured Lachnospiraceae bacterium
ATTGTCAAATTTCTTTCCAATGTCTGATTAGGTGGTCATATTTACAACTTTTAATCATTCGTTTCGCAATCGACTATTTAAAAATAAAACCACCTGAGCTAACAAATGCTGCCCAGGCGGTCGGCTTTTAATAACATCTGTACTCCCTGTGGGTAATCCCACGTATCCGCCAGTCGTACAAATCTATAATCAGAATACATTATCTGACAGATAATTTCAACGTATAAATAGAAAATTAATAATTTAATTACTTTACATTCTTATTATCTGCCAATCCCTTATAAGTCTTTCAACGCTCCATGCTGCATTTGCCGGACTTGTGGACGGAAGGCAGAGCGCTTCTCTTTTAGTTTGCGGAAATATATATTTTTTATACAATTCTTCCGCTTTTCTGCCATTAACATATATTTTCTTTATATCTGCCGCAGCTAATATCAGGCTTATGTCATTTGCAGTAACATTTCTAATACTGCTGTCAGACGAGCCTGTAATATCGCAGTATTTTATAACATCCCATACTGCGATATGATGCTTTAAAAGAAACTTTCTTTTTTCATCCGTCGTCTGCGGCACATCATCTTCATATACGGCAGCAGTCACTGTCCAGAACCTGTTTCTGGGATGTCCGTAAAAAAACTTATTTTCTCTTGACTTAACCGATGGAAATGAACCAAGTATAAGTATTTCCGAATATTCATCATATACAGGTTCTATATTATGCTCTGTCACAGATTATTAACCTCCCCGGCAAACAGTATCATTTCCGACACAGTGTCACGTATCATAAGAATGAACGGCCGGTTTACAATAAAATCAATCTCTGAAGGTTTATCCTGCAGGTTGGCTGAAGCATTTTTTACACCGACATAAGTTGCCGCAGCAGCTTTACTTCCCGTTTCGTCAACTTCAAGAGCCGTTTTATGTATAATCTCACCGACAAACAGTCTTTCTCCATATTTACCTGTTCCTATTTTTGAGAAGTCCGCACTGTTTTCATAAAATGATGTTTTTATTCCAAGATTTATAAGCAGCTCCTTTAATGTATCGCTCGAACTATAATCAAGCTTAAATTTCGGAACTTTTAACGTTCTTATTTTTACCGGGGAATTAATATCTGAAAGGGCGGCTGTGATTCCATCACGTTCCCCGGTGGTAAGAGAATCCCATATATCCCCCGTTCTACTGTCCGCATCTGCGGACATAATGATATCCATGGCATATTTCCCTGAAGAATAAGGCATCTCAATAGCAGTAACTTTATCATTCTTAAAATATCTGCAATAAGAATCCTTTTGGGTCATCATTTGAACGTTTTTTTCAGATACGGAACCATAAAACGGTTCAGAAACAGTATTACCCGTATAAAATGTATTTGCCCACCTTCCTTCAAAATATATTGCATTTATAAGAGCAAGCGACATATTTGCAGGAAACGCTGTAACAATACTGTCAATCATTTTATTTGTATTGTTGTATACCCATTTATTTACCTCTTTTACCGTAGAATCATCAAACAATACATTTCTGTATACTTCCGCATTATAATAATTATTAACAGGAACTATAAAACCATTATCAGCGCCGGGCGCAAGTTTAAGATTCTTTCCAAGCCATAACGAATCCGCTATACTAAGCGTCACCATTTCATCAATACTTCCGTTTATATAACCGCTTATTGCATTATTCCAGCCGTTAATATCAGTTATTCCAAGCGTTTTCACAAGTTCATTGTACGTATCGCCTAAAGCCCCGTTAGCAAGCATTGACAGCGCAATATATATACTCGCAGGCGATATAAAAGTATTCTTATCATTTGACTTTAACCCGTCAAAAACTTTATATCCAAATGAATTTACTGCCTTTGAATACGGATTTAATGCTGTTGCCGCTGCTATAACTTCATCAGGCGATTTTGTCGGCTTATTAACAGCAGGCTTTTTTTCTTTTACCGTAACTTTAATTACAGCCTTCTTTTTCCTATATAAGACTTTAATCTTAGCCTTGCCTTCTTTTATACCTTTTATTACTATATATTTCTTTTTACGTACTGCTTTTGCAATCTTTTTATCAGATGTTTTTAACTTTACTTTGCCTGCCGATGTATACTTGACTTTGACCTTTTTACCCGCATATACCGTTACCTTTTTCTTTGCCACCTTAAAGGCGGCACTTCTTTTGGCTACCACAGCATATGAACCGGCACCTGTATATGTAAGTATAATTGCCATAAACAGCGCTGTAATCTTTAAAATTTTACCTTTTATATTAATCCCCTCCTATATATTTTTTCATATGATTATTTTATCATAAATCTATTTTAAAACAAATATTTTTATACAAATTAATTATATAAAAACCCCTGATACGGTACGCTGTAAAAACATGCCGTATCAGGGGTTTAAGGTGTGAATCCGGTATCTTATTAATTATTATCCTTCAATAGCAATATATTTAGCTTCTTCTACTTCCGGTTTACTTTCCTTCTTAGGAATAGAAAGTTTCAAAGTACCGTCTTCAAATCTGGCTTTTATATCTTCCTGGGTTACATCATCGCCAACATAAAAACTTCTGCTGCATGTTCCCGAATATCTTTCTCTCCTGATATATCTGCCGTCTTTGTCTTTCTTTTTCTCGTCAGTATTGGTAGCCGCCGTTATAAGAAGATAGCCGTCTTTAAGTTCAGCCTTTACATTTTCTTTTTTAAATCCCGGCAGGTTCATTGTAACTTCATATCCATTCTCATGCTCCGAAATATCCGTCTGCATAAGACCTGATGTGTTATTCATTCTCCTGTAGCTGTCCTTTACAGGAAATCCAAAAAAGTCATCAAAAAAGTTTTCTCCAAAAATACTAGGCATTAACATAAGTCATCTCTCCTTTCAAAACATTTCACATTAACTTTGCCAATTACCTCGCAAGCTCTCGCTTGTTCTATAATTGTTATAACACTATTATTAGCACTCGTCAAGAGCGAGTGCTAATAATTTTTGTGAAAATTTTGTGAACTTTCTCTTTTATACTTTACTGAGATAAATTTGAAAGTTCACACTATATTTTGTACAATTATTTTATTTTTATTCATTACATATCATTATGCTCCTGCAGCCATCTGACTGCACTGTGCGCCAGACAGGCTGCGCCAACGCAAAGAACATCTTCATTAAACTGCACTTTCGGATTGTGGGCAGGATAATCGCCGCGTTCATCCCCATAACCGGCAGACAGATACATAAAAGCGCTTGGAATACGCTCTGCAATAATAGAAAAATCTTCTGAAGCGCTGGCTGCCACACCTGAATAACCTGCCATATTCGGAATTGGAAGCTCATTCATATAGCCCGCAATCTCCTTAGTAAGCGTGCTGTCGCATACTAATGTCGGCACACTGCATATAAACTCCGTTTTTGCAAAACCACCATACACGGCTGCTACAGATTCCGGTACTTCCTCCAGCCGGCGAACCAGTTTTTTACGCGCCTCTTTATTGTTAGTACGCATAGTACCTTTAAGCACTGCCGTATCAGGAATGATATTTGCCGCAGCGCCTGCAGTAAACTGCCCCACTGTAAGAAGGCACGCATCGCTTGGATTGCTCTCACGGGCAATAAGCTCCTGTAATGCCAGATAAATATGCACCCCGATATTAATAGGGTCAACTGATAAATGCGGGTAAGCTCCATGGCTTCCCCTTCCCTTTATATTAATTTCAAAAGTATCTACAGAAAACATCATAGTACCGGAATCGTTATAAAGATAGGTTCCGACAGGAAGCTTTCCGGGACTGACATGATATGCAAGAGCAACATCCGGTTTTGGCGATTCCAGTATACCATTATCTATCATATTACGGCTGCCCTCAAAGGTTTCTTCGGCAGGCTGAAACATAAATTTTACAGTTCCCTGCAAATTTGCTTCATCTTCTTTTAGCATTTTCGCCGCCGTAAGAAGCATTGCGGCATGAAAATCATGTCCGCAGGTATGCGCCTGTTCTTTCGTCGGGCAGGCAAAAGGCAGTCCGCTTTCTTCGGGCATAGGAAGCGCGTCCATATCTGCGCGAAGAAGAATTACCCTGCTTCCATGTCCTACCGTAGTTGTAACCCCTTCTCCACACTCACGTGGTTCTAATCCATATTCGTTAAGCTTTTTCATTACATATTCTTTAGCTTTTGGCATATGAAGTCCGACTTCCGCATTTTCATGAAAATAACGGCGGTTTTCAATTAACTCATTACGCAGACTCTGCGCACGTTCAAAATAATCCATTTTCCCATCACCTTTTCTATACATCTTCCTGTGTATTTCCTCTGCTGAAAAACAGCACAAATACATCCAGCACAGCCTCTACAATAAGCGAAATACCGACAAACATCCACATAACCAGTGTTGATACAAACGGATTTGAGAGAATCACACATGCGCAAACAATGGAAACAAGAGCGCTGATTGCCGGCAGAAACCACCTTCCGGTTTTCAGCCGCAGCGCATCTATCGCCCATTGAACCTTACATAATCCCGCAAACATAATGACTATACCGTAAAGTATTGTCAGTATCGGAAAAGTAACAATAAACCATTTAGGACAAATTATACAAAAAACACCTGCAATCATCATCGCAAGACCTTTTACAAGCGTCCCCCTGAGAGCCGCTTCTACGGCGTCTGTACGGAAATATCCAACAGTACATATCAGACCTGCCACCGACAAAGCTATGCCAAAAGCGATAATAATAGCCGAGGTAAAAGCGATTGGGTCTACTAAAAGCAAAATTCCAATCAAAGCCTCAAATAAACAGAGTAAAATAACATTTGCATTGCGTTTTAAAAATTTCATTGGTAATCCCTCCTAAAATTAAATTTTTTTCTTTAACCTGACTGCCATGTATGGCCGTTTCGGCAAATCAATTTTGAATTTTCCTTTAAAAATACCGACTTTTTTTATTGTCATATTCCAGGTATCAATAACCTCTGCTTCATACTCGGTTTCATCATCTATATGAAAAATTTTATACGACGGCTGCATGAAACTGTAATAATATATAAAATAAGTGTTATTATTCCTTTCCGTATCATCCTGTGGCACTGCAGTCACACCCATATAATCCATTTTAGCATCAGAGGTAAGACCAAGCCCTGGAGTTTCACACATAATCCTATGAAGAAATTTCACGCGTTTCCAGCTTTCTCCACGAAGTTTTCCTCCATGCGACCACCACAAAACCTTTTCTTTATTCTCATAAGTTTCCCCGTGTCCCGGATATCCGCCTCGCATCGCACATTCCCAAAAACGTCTAACCATTTCTTCGGCTGTAATATTTCCCCAGAAATGAGGGATATCACCCTCGTATGCCATTTCATCTATAACTACGGGTTTCTGATACTTTTTACGCCACTCATTCGTACATTCTGCAGTTTTATATATATCCTGTCTTTGTATGGAGCAATGCGTAATCCACGGGCGCGTATAATCATAAAACGGAATACAGTTATGTATTGAACGCAGATGCCCGTAGGGGTCTTTCTCACATATTATCTGCGCATATCTTTCCCAGTCATCTATCGTCTTATCAAGAATATCGTACTCATTCGCAAGCGACCACCATACATTATGATAAGCTGCAAACCTTGCTACAATATAATTTATATACAAATCATCCTCATATGCACTCATTTTTGAAAATCCCCACCTGTCATATGGGTGCATTATGATAATGTCGGCTTCTATTCCAATATCGCCAAGCTCTTTAATACACTTTTCAATATGCCTGAAATGCACAGGATTAAATCTTGTAAAATCCCACTCATTATTTTCCTTTGGATTATTCGTATATTCCCAAAAATTATCATCTGTCAGTACAGAATTATCCATTGGCGTACCTTCATACGGATATGATCTGGGCTCGTTAAAATTATAATCATAATGTTTAGGGAAAATACAGAAACGTATTTTATTAAATCCTGATTCAGAAAGACTTTCCAATGTTTCTTTAATCCTGTCATCGCTCTGCAGTTCCCATACATAACACGTTGTACCTACAGAATAATACGGCGTATTATCCTCATATTTAAAATGATATGTATCAGAAACCCTAACAGGACCATGATTGCCATCTTTTGCAGGAAATACTTCAAATTCTCCACTGACAATACCGGCATCCGAATAGTTTCCTGTTATCTCATAATTGTAAATCCCTTCATATGACGGCATAAACCTTACTTTATATATACCGTCGCCATCGTAAAAGCCATCAACCTTTATTTCCTCATCCGCACATTTAAACACGCCACGGATAGTATAGTCCGTAAACGGATTACCTGCTGTATTACCACTAAGCGCAATTTCAAAAATATCCCATTTGAATACTTTATCCATAATTTTCTACCTTTTATTTTATATATACTATTTATTAAGATACTTTAGCAGGAAATGCTATATCAGTCAAGTTTGAAAGTCAAACGCAAAGTTTTTGAATTACACTTGACAAATATCCCAAATGTCATATATTATTATATATGGACAAAGATGTTTCAGACGAGATATTTTGTCTTTTTTTATTGCATAAATAAATAGAAAAGAGGAATATATATGAAACCATTAATCGGATTATTACCGCTAATAGATTATCAGAAAAAAAGCTACTGGATGCTTCCAGGATATATGCAGGGAATAGAAGCCGCAGGTGGTATTCCGGTAATGCTTCCCCTTACAGACTGTAACGAAGATATCAATATGCTTACAAGCATGTGTGATGGATTTTTATTCACCGGAGGGCAGGATGTTTCTCCTGAAATATATAATGAGAAAAAACTTGAAAGATGCGGTGAATGTTCGCATACCCGTGATAAAATGGAACTTATACTCCTTAATGAACTTCTCGCTATTAACAAACCAGTTTTCGGAATATGCCGCGGCATACAGTTTATCAATGCGGCTCTCGGCGGTACGCTTTATCAGGATATTCCTTCACAGACTGATTCGAATATTAACCATCATCAAAAGCCCCCTTACGACATTCCTGTACATAAGGTGATTTTGGAAAAAGAATCTCCTATACATAATTTATTGAAAAAAGATATTTTATCCGTCAACAGCTATCACCATCAGGCAATTAAAAATCTTGCCCCACCTTTAAAGATAATGGCAACAGCTACAGACGGTATCATCGAAGGCGTGTATCTGCCTGACAAAAAATTTTTCCAGGCTATACAGTGGCATCCTGAATTATCATATAAAACTGATGAGGATTCTGCAAAAATATTCATAGAATTTGTAAAAGCCTGTATTACCTGAAACAGCCGCTCAGTTTGTCAGACCGGGGCGGCTATTTCTGTGTTTTTGTTTTTCCATGATGAGAGCCTATCGTATATCCTGTTCCGAAGCATGTACCGCAAAGAGCCGGTACTTTTGGTTTTTAATATTTTCAGTTACCGGCCTTTATATTCGCTTACATGCTATTTTTTAGTCTTTACTTTTTTAATATTACTCCAAGCACCGGACACCTTATACTGAATTTTTCCAAACTTAAAGGCTCTGACTCTGATATAATATTTTTTCTTTGATTTCAGAACTAGTCTTTTCTTATTCTCAAGTTTACTGTATTCATATTCCTTTGTTTTTTTCTTGAAATTCTTATTCCTTGAATATTGAATCTCATAACCATCGGCATCCTGAACTTTACTCCATTTTATTTTTACTACACCATATTTCTTTGCTTTGCATGATTTTAAATATACTGCTGCCGGCACCGAAACTTCCTGTTTAGTAAAATTATTATCCGGCAATGATTTGCTTGCCGGTATTCCTGTTGACTTTGCCGTTGGCTTTGCTGATGGTTTTGCTGATGGTTTTGCTGATGGTTTTGCTGATGGTTTTGCTGATGGTTTTACCGTCGATTTTACTACCGGCTTATATGTCGGAACCGGCGCCGGCGTACTTTTAACCTTGTTTGCATCTATAACTTTATAACACCGCCAGTTACCTCTGCCATCATAAGCATATATATGTGTAGTATACAATCCCTTATAATTATCAAACGTTGAATAATTGATTCTGCAAGTCCATGTATTACCTGTGCCTGACCCATCAAGCCATGGACAGCCTTCACTTGATTTATTTGAAGGCCACGTTGGAAACTGTACACGGCTGATATCCACATTATCAGTAACTTCACATGATATAGTATATCCGGTATTATCTATGTCATATACCTGAATGTTTGACACGGTCGGCGGTTCATTATCATTTGCCCAGTTGACATTATAGCATGTAGAATTTCCCGCCTTGTCATAAGCATAAATATGTGTATGATATAATCCCTTATAATTATCAAATGTCGCATAGCTTATACGGCATGCCCAGGTGTTGGCTGCATTTCCTCCCACAGGCCATGGACACCCTTCGCTCGATTTATATGCAGGCCACGTCGGAAACTGTACTCTGTCAACGCCTACGTTATCAGTCACTTCACAATATACCGAATATCCGCTATCATCTATTTCGGTAACTCTTACATTTGATATAACAGGCGGTGTAGTGTCTGTAACTGAAGAACCATATGTCGCAGCCCATGGAGCTGAGTATATTGTATATGACGACATACTGTTGGTGTTAATGGTCTTTCCCCAGTTAATCCTACAATTTCCGTTATAATTACATTCACCTAATGTCAGAACAGTTCCACTACGCCCTATTATCATTGCCCAATGGGTGCCAATTGCATCTCCGCCGGTATATTTGATTACATCCCCTGCTTTTGCATTACCTACTGTAGTCTGTCCCCATGACGTATGAGTAGAGCCATACAAATCATATGCCAGTTTTTTTGCAAAACCACAACATTGTATTGCACTTTGAAAACTATTACAATCATGTCCTCCTATACCCGCATTTGCAGTATGAGTATCGCACGGTGTCCACGTATAACCGTCAGGATTATTACATGGGCCAACATGATCATAGCCTGAATATCCATGACCACTCTGAACCACATGATTCCAGTAAGCACCATGCGGAAATTTTTTCTGCAGGTCAGTGATTGTTGCAGCTTTTGAGGTTACTGAATATACCGCTAACGTATATACAAAACCAAGAACTGTTAAACATAATAGTTTTGCAGCAAATTTTCTTATTAAATATAAATATACATCTCTTTTCATATCAATCCCAATCCTTTCAATTACATATTCCAAATTGCAATCGCAGAATAATTATCCATATTTTTCTCTTTTCCATTATCTGCTACTTCCTTTTCCATCCTGTCAAGCCAATCTTTAACATTTTCGGAAACATTAAGCAACTCGCACATTCTGTCTTCATTTATTAATTCCCAGAATCCATCTGAACACAATAAAAACGCCTGATATTCCGATACATTTAACGGTCCTTCAATTGAACTCATACCTATTTTCTCAACACCTCCCAAAGCATTTAAAAGCTTATTCCTGTCAGGATGATTTCTTATTTCTGACTCTGATATTTTCCCGGCGCGGAAAAGCATTTCTACAACACTGTGATCATGCGTTCTGGAACTGACTAACGAATTACTGAATGTATATACCCGTGAATCTCCTATATGCCCTATGTACGCATATTCCTTATCCATTATAAGTACCGCCGCCGTTGTCTTTAATTTATTTGGACAATTCATACTTTTTTGCATGTACATAAGTTCTGACTGCACATTATCAAAAAATTTTTCAATTAAAGAACTATTTAATATGTTATTATTTGATATAAGATAATCTTCTGGTATTTTTTCAAATAATTCAGTTGTTTTTAGCGAAGCCAAATCACCAAAACCGTGTCCCCCCAGTCCATCACACACTATGAAACCATAACAGTTTTTATCAGAAAAAAAACCTATGGAATCCTCATTTACGCTACGACTGCCTCTATCCGTCAGGTATGCATATTTAATCATAATAACACCACTCAAAATAAAATTTTTGATTATCTTTTGTCATAATCTACACGTTTTAAAAATAATATTCCGATGAATCCATAGGCTGCGCTGTACCAAATCAACACAAGCCATGACATTGCAATATGCTGAACTGATGAATCATACTCCATTTCATATTCCTGCTCTAACCCCAGTTCTTTCCAACTGCTTATATTTTCATCTGACTCTGAAGCTTCGTTATATTTTTCTATAGTATCTTTTGTCGGAATTTCGTTAATATCTGCTGAACTTAATATCGCAGTCTGTCCCCATTTACTTATAGTAAGCTGTTTCAATGCTTCTGCCCCTCCGGAAAGCGGAAACATCATGCCTGCCATAACAAGCTGTACTATAAGTACAAAAGGCATTACCGTCATTGCTGCATTTTCTGTCTTTACAATACATGACACCATGAGTCCAAGTGCATCTGAGCAGAATATAACCAAAACAAATGATATAAAAAACTCAAAACCAACCCACACAAATACAACCCCTCGGTTTGGAAAATCCCTGAAAATATCAAATACCACGGTAAGGATAACTGCCTCACAGACGCACAACACAAATTCATATATCATATGTGCAACAATATAAGAGGAAATATGAAGTCCCGTCCTGTGTTCTCTTTTTATAATATCCCTTTCCCTGCATACAGACTGTATTGAATTAAACAATCCGACCCAGATACATCCGCAAATCATTGCAAATACTCCCGTCTTGGTGCTTTCATTTACCGAAAACGTATTATCACCAATGACCCATGCAAGTATTGTTGATATTATCAATGTGCTTACAAGCGATTTCCAGCCTTTTTCATTTATAAAAACCCTGAAACATTTACCAACATATATTTTTATCTGTCCTATTCTTCCAATACGTGATTCATTCATTTTTATTCTCCAATATTTATAGAATTATATTTGTCTATATAATAATCCGACAGGCCCTCTCCGTTTTCATCTTTGCGGTTTATCCTCTTAACAATCCCTGAAAAAGATGAAACTTCAAAAAACTTAAATGCGTCATTAACAGTTCCGTAAAAAGCCAGATGTCCGCTATTATCCAAACTGCTTTTAGCCAATACTATTACTTTATCAAACAAGTCTGACGCGCGTTCCGGACTGTGCGTAATAACCATAACGATTTTACCCCTGTCTGCAATTCCTCTTAAATTTTCCATAAGTCCCCGTCCCATAATGTCATCCAGCCCGGAATCAGGTTCATCCAGGAAAAATAAGCTGGGATTTGCTATAAACTCAACTGCAATACTAAGTCTTTTTCGCTGTCCGCCGCTGAGTTTTGAAACAAGCGAATCTCTTTCCCTCGATAGCCCAAATTCATTCAATATATTATTGATTCTTTCTTCACGTTTTTCATCTTTCATTCGTTTTGGCAATTTCATTCTTGCGGCATTCGACAGTGTATCGTAAACCGTATCACTATTACGTAGAAGGTCCTGCTGCGGTACAAACCCTATCTCATACTTCATCTGCTCATATTCCTCATAAATATCGGTATCACGATATGTGATTTTCCCATCTGCCTTTTCATATCCCATTACCGCATTGATAAAAGTAGTTTTTCCCGCACCTGACCCGCCAAGGATAAGAACCATTTCTCCATTATTTACAGTCATTCTGATATCCTGCAAAAGCATCATTTTTTTGAATCTTTGAACAACGCTGCGTTCAACTATATTTATGCTAAGCTGTCCTCCGGAAGTCTGTCTGCTTGAAACAGCTTCTTTGCAAACAGCAGGCGCATCGGAAACCATACAGCCGCCGGAGCAAATAAGTTTGTCGCCAAGAAATATAAAATACACATCCGCAATCCTTATCACATCAAATACGGACAAATAACGCGGACTTGTTATCCTTTTCCCATTTAACAACACTCCATTTGTACTTTTATGGTCTATAACAGCCCATCCGCTGCCTGAAAGAAAAAATGAAACATGTTTTTGCGAAATAAATTCATTATCAATTGCCACACCTGAAGCAACTGTTCTTCCAACGGCAAGTTCTGCCATAGTATCCGAAAGCGTGATACTATGCCAGTTAAACTTTACTTTACTTTTGGTAAACAGAGCTATTGTTTTATCCCGTCCTACAATTTCTGACTGCCTGACCTCAAAGGAAATAATATCTCCGTCACTTAGCTGTACTGCCTGTTCATTTGTTTTCCCATATAACTTACCATTTACATATGTACCATTTGTACTCCCAAGATCTCTGTATAAATAGCGGTCTTCTGACAGAACAATTTCTCCGTGTCTTCTTGATACTATTGGTGAATTAATCATAATATCGCATTGGCTCTGTGTTGAATATCTTCCGATAACCGTAATATATTTTAGAGCATATGAACCTGCAAGTCCGTCTCTGTTAAATAAATGCACTACAGCTTCACCATCAGAATCAGGTGAATACAATACCGTCTTATCCATTATTTTCCTCCGTTTCGTCAGAATCATATGCCATAGGGGCATCAAAGGTATATGCATCAAAGCCCATTCCACGCAGAGTTTCTACCTGCTGTTCATTTACCCCGTAAATACTTACTCTTACGCCGTCTAATTTTAATGTCTGCCAGTCAATCATTTCATTATAACTGATATCAAGTCTTGCTATTCCTTTATAACCATATTCAGGATGTAGCGAAATGCCTGAAAAATCATAAACAGGATTACCAATTAAATCTAAATTACATAATCTTGTATTAGAAGCAAGCGGCGTGATATCTGATATATCGTTATCGCTCAAATCCAGATTCCATAGTTCTGTCTTATCTGCTAATGCAGATATATTGCTAATATTATTTTTGTTCAATATAACATCGCTTAAAGGACAACCTGCAAGAATTGAAATATCCGAAATCTTATTTTGTCCTGCATGAAATGTTTCCAACCTGGCAGCGCCTGATAAGAAGCTTACGTCATCAATACCATCATTCATACATGAAAGAGCTGTAACTGATTCAGGAATAGTAATGGTCTGCGTATTAAGCCCCGAAACAGAATCCATATCCAAAATTATAAGATTTTGATACGTCCCGATTATACTTATATCAGAAACATTGGTTTCATTAATATGTAAAAAGTGAAGTCCCGTAAGGTTGTTTAAACATGATATGTCCTTTGTCTTTGTCTTATTCAGATTCAGCGTGGTCAGATTCGTAAGATTATTCAACGGTGAAACATCTGTAATATCGGTATTTCCCTCAAGAGATAATTCTTTTAATTTAGTAAGCTCACCTATAACCTTTACATCATTATCATCCATAAAACAATTTTTTATAATAAGCTTTTCAAGATTTTTAAGTTCTTTTAATTTGGCAATATCATTATCATTTACGATATCATAAGAAATTGTTACACTATCTGCATTTTTCGTTATATGTTTATCCCCGATAGTAATAGTATTAAAACTTTTAAATATAACTAAAATGATAGCCATAACAAGCAATGCCGCAATAACGCAACCGCATATTTTTAATCTCCGTAAAAGTTTTTTATGTTCCAGACGAGGATAATAAAAATATCCCATAAAAGCCGCAATGGCAAGAGCATCTATTATACAAATCATCTGAATATCATAATTATAAACAATTAAAATATCATTAATCCCACTATTAACAACAATATCAAGCAGCATAGACGATACTATCCATGCCACTATAACAATCATTACAACACTGATTGCAAAGCAAACCTTATTTGGTTTTCTTTCTTTATTATTGATATAAGGGTAATACTTTCTTCCTGACAAAAAGGTCACGCCAACAAATATTGCTAGTATTATAAAACAAATAAATAAAAATACTCCCCCGGTAAAAGCCTGAGCCTGGATTCCAAATAATATAAACGACAACATAAAAAGTGAAATCAATCCCGTAATTGTTGAAATCACCAAACCCGACTTTTGAGGCTGCATTAAGGGTTCTTGATTTTCCCGCACAGGCGCTTTTCTCTCCGGAGTTTCTGCAACCGGTTTTTCTGTTTTATTTACCGGCTTATCGGCATTTGGTGTCTGCCTGCTTATCTTCTGCATGTCAGGATTATTACTAAAATACATATCGCCTGAAACCGTAACTTCACTGTCATCAAATTCGGTTTGCACATTATTTTCCGTATTTCCTTCCATACACGCTTTCTGCAAATCTTCTATTGATTGGAAACGGTTTTCCTGTTGTATCGCCATGCCTTTTAAAACAATATTATCCTGCTCTTTTGATATATCAGAATTTATGGATGACGGAGCTGCAAGTTCATCTTTAAATATTCTGTTCATTGCATCATCAGGAGTAACACCTGTAATAAGCTTATACATAGTAGCCGCTAAGGCATATACATCTGTCCATGGTCCCTGTCTGCCTTTTGTCCTGTATTGTTCTTCCGGGGCATAACCCGGCTTTAACATAATAGACAGGCTTTTTTCATCCGTTCCTACTACATTTCTTGCCGCTCCAAAATCAAGCAATTTTACAACGCCGTCACTAAGAACCATAATATTGGATGGACTTATATCACGGTGAATCAATCCCTGCTCATGTATTTTAGATAAAGCGCTCATTATCGGCGAAAGCATTTCAAACGCTTTTTCAAAAGACATAACACCCTTTTGTTCCAGATACTCTTTCAAATCAATTCCGCAAAGATATTCCATTACAATATATGCCGTATTATTTTCAGAAAAAAAATCCCGTACTGAAACAATATTCGGATTGTTTGCAAACTTAGCTAACGTTCTGGCTTCTTTAAGGAAATTTTCTTTACCTTTTTCAAAATCTGCCTGGGCATTCCCAACATTAACCGTAACTTCCGCAGAAACAGCACTGTTTCTGTTTACAATGCCTGACGGAAAATATTCCTTAACTGCTATTTTCATATCCAGATTAATATCCTGCCCTATGTATGTAATTCCAAATCCACCTTCACCTAAAACCGCGCCTATCTCATATTTACCATTTAAAACCGTGCCCGGGCTCAAATGGTGCGGTGCATACATGTATTCATGTTGTTCCATACCTATTATCCCTTCTCATAGCTGATTGGTTTTTATTTGTTTTATTCTACTTTTCTCCACACATCAGATACATATTGACTTCCATCATCCGCAGTACGTTTCCAAGTCATTATAGAATCTGATATTTCTATAGAAAATTCATCAACATTTCCATATCCATATTCACTATTATAAAACATTGTTAAATTATTTCCTGATAATTTATATGTACCAATATTTTCATCTTTCCAACTATTAATATACCACCCTCCATTACTGTCAAATGTAATGGTTCCATCTCCTTCCCAGGTACCTACTATTCTGTTTTTATGTTTACCAATAAAAATTACTGCTATAATTATCAGAATAATAATTATTACTGCTATAATTCCTGCCTTTGGAATCTTTCTCTTTAACCTGACTGCCTGTTCAGGTGATGCAACAGTTCCCATTCCGCCTACTGCAGAAGCAGATAAAGGTTGTCCGCACCTGTTGCAGAACCCTGCGCTGTCAGCATTAGCAGCTCCACATGATCTGCAATATTTTGACATTTTAATCATCCTTTCGCTTTAATTAGTAAACATATGTTTACGCTTATTAAAATATATGTAACTTAAAACTACTAATACTATAGTTCCCATCCAAATACCCGTCATTTGTGAAAAACCACTACTTCCTAAATCAGAAAAAGACACCTCAAGCACACTCATTTGTATTATAAAATGTAATGTATTTATAACGGGACTTACTATATAATAAGCCAGTAATAATACAATTGAATTAGACTTAAATCCTGCCAGTTGTTTGCGTACATACAATACTCCAAACAAAGCATATGCAATCCAAATAATACCAACAGTTATGTCCGTTCCTTTTAAAGCAGGAACTGTTTCATATAAAACCGATGCATCAATTTCAAGCCCATATATATCTCCTGTCATGGTTCTTATTGCCGTAATTACTGCAAAGAAACCTGAAAAAAACAATTGAAAATATATTACGAATTTATACCATTTCATTGACAGATTCGGTTGAAAATTATTATAATTCTGCGAATAATTATCAGTTTCACTTTGGTAATTAGTTTGTTGTTGGTAATTATTCATTCCCGATGAATAATTACTTGTTGCCTGCGAGTTATACCTTTCACTTTGACTATCTAAAACGGCGCCACACATAGGACAAAACTTTGATTGTGGATTTTCTATTTGCTTACCACAGTTTGAACAATACATACATCTCTCTCCTATTCTTTTTTTTAATTTATAATAATATAGTTATCCTATACATTACCGCATCCATTTGCTTAATTGATTCAGTTCATCCAGTCCGCTCCGTATGTACCCTTTTATTTCATCTGAAACATACGATGTACATACTACCCTTGCAAATATAATAAAAATCAATATAGACAATAGCAGCATTGCCAAAAAAATGTATACACGCTTATTTTTATCTACTCCTGATACAGAGTAGATTGAAACATTCTGATACACTATACCAATCAAATAACTTATAACATATAAAGCAAGTCCATATAACTCATTGCATTTAAATAACAGACAACTAACCAATATAACAGGCGCCAATACAACGACCCTCATAGATGTAGCTGCCAAAGCCTCTTTAAAATTTATAGCCCCTTTTCCTATTTTTATCAGTACAAACAACAATGCCGTACTTATCATATAAAGTATACCTGAATATATAATTGTCAAAACAAAAGCCTGCAATACGGGAATAATTTTATAATCTCCGCCATCCAAAGAATTAATTCTTAATGCAAAAATCACAGCAAAAACAGCAGAAACCAACGCCTGAACACACATAAAAATTATTATAGTCAGCATATCAGTATTTTTGATATACGCACTTCCGGCGTCAAATGGTTTAAGTAAAATATCTAAATATGTTTTTGCAATAAATCCTGTTTTTTTCTTAATATCTTCTCCGTTATACTGCCGCTGTCTGTAATCAGGCTGTGAATAACCGGTATATTGATAATTTACTGATGCATTCTGTTCAATATTAACGGGGTTTCCAAAATTGCCATTCAAAGCTTTTCCACATTTTGAACACAATGTTTCTGAATCAGCATTCGCTGTACCACAAAACATACAATATTTTGCCATTTCAATCAGCTCCTTATTATAATATTTATATATGTTACTGAATTTTTTCCATATCAGTAATTCCACAATCAGGATTTAAAATAAAATAAGTTTCAAATGCACCTTTCAAAAATAATCTAACTTCCCCAGGATTGCAAAATACTGTTCCATTAATATTGCACATTTTATCTTTTGTAATTTCTACTGTAGCTCCCAATGTTTCAGTAAACCAGTCACCGCCTATGACAGTAGCTATATATCCATCACCGCTTTTTTCAATACTTATAGCCCTTGGTGTCATCCACGAGTAACTATTATCTTTTTCCTCCCAAACGCCTTCTATATCATGATAATTCCAATCTTCTGTTATACTTAAATTTTTATTAACGTATATCCACTCCCTATTTACATATTCAAGCGGATAAGCTATTGTTACCGTACAGTCTGCATATGTATAATTTGCAGATATCGTATATGTAACCGTAGCATTTTCGCCTTCTGATGATATTTCAGGTTCTGTTATTTGAATAGTCCTGTTTGTATTATTTTCATCATATGAACTTTCCAATGCAGCTATATATTGTTCGTTACGTCCAGTTAATAATTGTGTTACTTCTTCCTTTGTAGGTGCTTTTATGTACATACCCTTTGAGTAAAATATTGCACCTCCCGCAACTAATATTAAAACAATTAAAATAAATGCTGCCCATACTCCTTTATTAGATTTCTTTATCGACGGTTTCATTGGTGCGGCAGATATTGGTGATTTTGGAAACGTTGACATCATTCCCTGTTGCAGCCTTGCCCTGCAGCTAACACAATACTCCGTCCCATCTCTGTTAAAAGCTCCGCATGAGATACAGTATTTTGCCATTTTAATTATCCTCCTCTGAAAATAATATGTCCGGATTCTTCCTATATCCTGTGTTGTCCTTCATATCCCGCCCTGTTATAGTTTACTCTTAATTCTTTTCCGTTTTAATATATTCTGAATCATATGAAGATTTTATTGTTTCAGTTTCACCAATATTATTATCCGGTTTTTCTGTTACTTTTGGTTTTTCTGTACTATTCGTTTTACTGTTTTTCTTATTTGATGGTGTAGATGCAGGTTTTTCCGTACTGCTTTCAATTTGTTTCAACTTATCTTTATAAGATTTAAGTACGTTCTGTGAGCCATTATAAATATGTAGCGTTATAAAAACCATAATTAACGAAATAACGCCAACGGCTAATGATGTCATGGCTATTACCCTGTATTTTGCTGCTTTCCGTTTTAAATCAGCCATTCTTTTATGTAATATATAATTTTCCTGTCTTAATTTCCCATAATCCTGTTCCTGCAAATTATCACCTGATTTAATTTGAGGTTCTTCCTTTGCGGTTCCATTAATAAGTTCCTCGACAGATTTTCTTACAGGTTCATCCGGAAGCTGTTTCCCATATAAAAATGCCTGATAACATTCCTGTTTCCACTGCCAGTCAGCCTCACGGTAATAATAAATATCCTGAGGCGTAACTTTAGCTTTTTCATTTATAATGCACACAACAGATTTATCATCTGTTACATTTTCTATTGCTCTTACCGCGTAATCATATTCTTTTATTTCCTCACATATCACTCCTGCTTTCTGTACTCCAAACATTTTAACGTAAGCATGTTTTATACAATCCATAAATGTATTTTCTGCCGAATCGCCAAAAATTCCCTCTACAAATTTTTCAATAAAATTATTCTTGTCCTTTATATTTTTATTCAAGTAAACTGAATACGGATTCATAAAAAATTCTGATGCTGTAATATAAGCATTATTTTTCGGAAAATTTCCTCTTGCCAATGCAATTTTATCCTTGGGAAGATTTAAAAGCACAGGTTGGAACACTCCGTCAAGCATACCGTCAGTAGCCAAAAGTACGGACGCAGCTTTTGCTTCACATATTCCAAACTTCCATGTCCTGTTTCCTCCCCTTAATGGAATAACAGAACTTCCATCAGCTCCTTTTTGCCTCTGCGTAATTGGTTGAATTATTCCATTATATAAACGTACAAGAATCCCGCCGTCTCCTGCATGTCCATATATTACTTTTTCTCCGTCATACAATATTGAAGATAACGTCGTATCATAACTTTCTATAGAATTTCCTGTTTTCCCTGCACATAGTTCTATTTGTTTGAAAGCATATTCATAACCGTCTTCAAGCATTTCCCGGAGTTTGGAAACAGACATATTACGACTAATATTTTCTTTACAATACTCATACAGTGAATTGACTGCTGTTTTGGAGCCTATATCTGCATTTGCGGCGCTTCCTACTCCGTCTGCAACCACTCCCAGATACCAGCCGCCATTTAACTGTACTGCTTTACTTGCGTCCTGACATACAACGCCTCTGCTTTTATGCGATTTACCTTGAATAGAAAATCCATACGTTATCATTATATTTCCTCCAATACATCTCCGAATATGTCTAATACCAGTCTTCGTCTATACGTCTGCCTCTTTCGGCTTTTCTTACATTTTCAGGTAAAGTTCCAAATTCAACATCTTCACCCGGACGGCTCTGTGAAATTACTGCCATACTTTCGGAAAGCCAGTCAAATACACCTCTGAAATCCTGATTCCTTAATTCAATAACCCGCTTTGTAAGTGAAAAAAGTTCATCCTGGTCATAATCACCTGTACCTAACGCCCAAAAACTCAGATGTCCATTTGAACCCTTTGATTCTGCCATTTTTATTTTCTGCGCAGCCTGCATCATTGCGCTTTCCGAAGATGTAGACAACCCGTCAGTAATCATAAATATCCATGGTTTATGACACGGCGTTCCCAGATTATGATATAAACCGGTACGTTCCTTTACCATATCAACAGCCTTGTCTATACCTGCCGCCATATCAGTCCTTCCACCTGCCCTAAGTACCGGTACAGGCATTTCTGTAACAGGCATAAAATCACTGACAACTTTAACTTCAGAGCCAAATGTAATTAATGCAACATCTACTCTGTTCCTTGCAACCGGATCGTCAGACACATTATACTTAAACTGTTTAATACTGTTATTCAAACTGTTTATTGCATCTCCTGCCATAGAACCTGACACATCTAACAATAATGCACACGCCAGATGCGGTTCGCCACATGATTTTATAAAATCGTCCATATTAAATTGTTTTGCCATAATATTTATCCTCTTTTCTTTTATTATTTATAAATAAGCATATCTGCTTCATCATGCAATTCTCCAACTGTCATATCAGTAATAGCCGACTGGCTGATTGTACCATTACAGGCTTTTATACACACTGCCGCAAATAATATAATAAATATCAATACTAATGCTATAATTCCATTACTATCATGCTGTTCTTTCTGCTGCGATGTCTGAGAACCGGCTTTATATGATGTTAATGGCTCTAAATTATCATTTTGCGGCAGTATAAGTATTCCTCTCATTCTTTCTTCAATCCCGCAAAACGGACAATATTTATTATGATTAAAGTATTCATGACCTTTTACACATTTAATAATATTTGAACAATTTACACCTGCGCATTCCTGTAACGTATCTATCCATTCCTGTGTTCCTGCTCTTTTTTGCGGATTATCATATCCGTCTGTAAATGTTCTTACAAATAAATTACAGATTTTCTCAGGCAACGCTTCAAATGAAGGCGCATATACCGGATATGTAATTCCTTCTTTTTTATGATAAAAAGGAAAAAATCCATCCTTAATATTATCTATAGGCTGCGGCGTTACAACTGAATTTTTATCAAATGAATCATTTATCTGCTGTATTGTATTATCCTTTGCACACGCAAATGGATGACATCCATTCATCAAAAGAGTAAATATATGCACCGCCAGAGCAAATAAGTCGCTTTCTTTAGTATAAGTAGGGAGTTTTGCATTCTTTAATGTATATCCCTCTGACAGTTTTTTCTGAATTTCAGGAGCAATATATTCTGCCAGTCCCACTTCACATCTGTATGTTTTTCCATCAGCCGAAATATGATATGAATCTGCATCTACCATCGTAATGTGAAATACATTTTTTCTGTCATTTTCATCCAGATTTATACAGATATTCTGTGGATTAAGGTCACCGCATACCTGTCCCATTTCATGTATATTCTGCACTGCTACACACAGATTCATGGCGGTAAGCAGTCTTTTCTTACAATCATATGTAACCCCATTTTCATTATTGTAAACAGCAGTAATGACATCTGTACTCTTTAGTTTTGGCATAATATACCCTGCAAAACCCATACTGTCATATATAACATCCTGCGGCCATGTTATCTGTTCCAATAAATCTTCTGACATTTTAGTCTGTACCATTAATATAAGTTTTTCTTCTCTTTCCCTGTTCCTGTACTCAGTTTTAAATATTTTAGCAACCTGCGTTACATTATTTTGTATGTTATGAATACTTCCTTCTCCGCCCCTGGCAATCTTTTCTTCATCAATTACATATACTGTACCTGATATTCCTTTATACTCAATCTTCACAAAACATCCTCCAAATACTATATCTTTGATAACTGCTCACAGGCATAAGCATTGCCGCATTCAGCAGCCATCTTATAATATTCGTACGCATTATTCCGATTGTAATTAAACGCATTCCCAATGCCATCCAATATCAGGTCTCCTATCATCTGACACACATCACCTTTTTCTTCTTTAGCCAGCCGGGAGTTATTCGATACTGCTACCAATAACTGCAAATCCTGCTGCAGCACATTCTGCGGAGCCTGTGTAATTCTATGAGCAATTGCTTTAAGATACGCTCCCCACGGATGTAATGCTATAACATCATCCTGTGCCAGATATCTATCCATATCAGCAAACTGCTGTTCATTATATGCAGTAAATGCAAGCGTCCAGTATGCGTTTATTTTTAAATTGTCAATCTCATCTTTTTCGTTTTCCCGTATAATTATGTCAGTTCTTCTTAAAGTAGCATCAAGCTTATTTATTGTATTATTACAAAGCTCCTTTGCCCGGTAATAATCTCCCTGCTTTCTTGCTTCTTCAGCCGATATATTACATTTTTCTGCATCTGCTATTATAAACGCAGCCGCATCCCCGGATGCAGGCATTGGCCCCGGATTTGGCGATGCCCCTGGATTTGGCATTGGTCCCGGATTTGGCATTGCTCCCGGATTTGGCGGTGGCGTCATTTGCAGGCTTAACGGATTTGGCGGCGGATAGGCTATCCCTGCCATATTACAATATTCAGCCGCAAGTTTTTGATTTCTGGCTAAATATATACCATACTCATACATCGAAGCTAAACCTTTATAAGCTTCGTTAAGTCCCATTTTTTCTCCTTTATGGTACAACTGATAAGCACGCGTCAGATTCTTTTCGTGTCCTTTACTTCCCAAAATACAACGCTCTGCCAATTCACATATTGCATATCCATCCTTATTATTTACCAATTGTTCAAGCTGTTCATTAGTCGCGTTTGAATAATCCATTATCATCACTCCTGTAAAATTAATCATAAAATTCCAAAATATATACATAACTTTGATACTACGTAAGATACTCCTGACGCTATAAGCATATACAGTATAACCTTTAAGACAGTAAGTATCTGGCTGCCTGTCCCATTTTGCTGTGGCGGATATTGTGAAGGATTTGGAGGAACATAGGGCGGTGTCTGCGGCGATACCGGCGGCGGAACAGTATTATGCTTCTGTGACGGCGTAGTATTGACCTCGCTTCTGTTTTGCTGTTTTGGCGGCGGTGGCGGCACTTCAGACGAAGCGTTCAAGTACCTCATCATCCTTTCTTCCATTGCACATAATGGGCAACACGTGTTATGCCTGAAAAAGTAATGTGATTTATTTTTCGTACACGACACAATATTTGAAGTCCCAGTACCCATACAATGTATCAATGCGTCTATCCATTCCTGCGTATCTGCTCTTTTTTCCGGCTCATGATATCCCTCTGTAAATGTTCTCACAAATAACGTATATATCTCATATGGCAACGACTCAAAAGCCGGTGAATACAGAGGATATGTTATACCATCTTTTTTATGATAAAATGGGAAAAAACCATTTTTAATATTATCTATCGGCTGAGGTGTAACTACGGACGGTTTATCAAAAGATTTATTCATCTGCCCCATTGTATGTTGATATGAACCATTAATATCCTGTGCGCACGCAAACGGATGGCATCCGTTCATCAAAAGAGTAAATATATGTACCGCAAGAGCAAATAAATCTGTTTCTTTTGTATAAGTAGGTAACGGTATTGATTTCAATGTCCTCCCGCCGCCGAATTTCTTTTGCAGTTCAGGGGCAATATAATCAGCCAGTCCCACTTCACATCTGTATGTTTTCCCTTTGGCTGAAATATGATATGAATCGGTATCTACAAGCGTAATATGAAATCCTTCACTGCCCGTACTATCCAAATTAACACATATATTCTGTGGATTAAGGTCACCGCATACCTGCCCCATTTCATGTACTGTCTGTACCGCTATACATAAATTTATTGCAGCAATTACTCTGTACCTGAGGTCATATTGATTATCTCCATTGTTATAAATGGACGTAATAGAATCTAATGCATTTAATTTTGGCATAATATAACCGACAAACCCATTCTTATCATATATAACATCCTGAGGCCATGTAAGAGTCTGGTACTGTTCGTCGGTTAGTTTATAACTGACCATTAAACGAAGTTTTTCTTCTCTTTCGGGATTTCTGTTATTAGCTTTAAATATTTTGGCAACCTGTTTATAGTTGCTTTGTATTTTATGTATACTGCCTTCTCCACCCCCTGCAATCTTCTTTTCTTCTACAAAATAGACTGCACCGGACAATCCCTGATACTGCACCCACATTTTTGTTATCTCCTTGCGTAAAATACTGATTGTCTTAAAAGATATTTTTATTAAATAATTTTACAAAATTCACTCTCCGAAAATCTTTCAGATTTTTTCTTTTTTATGGTTTTTTTGTCATTTTTCACTATATATTGCTTTTTTAATAAAAATTTAATAATTAAAATAAAAAAATGCTCCGCAAAATTTCAATTGCGAAGCATCAGATTCCTTTATTTAAGATATATGCTATTTTCCCTCATCTCCCCACACACCCAGCAAATCACTGTAACTGTACATTTCCTCCTTTGTAAATAAAGCAAGCAAAATATAATCTATTTCATACTCCTCGCTGATTAACGGCATATTACATGCATTAAGCGTTGAATCCGCCAAATCTATGAACATCTGCCGCGCTATGTCCTCATGATAATCATTTTCATATTCTTCCAGATATCTCTGTTGCGCTACAGTATGTATAAGAGGAAGCAAATCTTCCCTCTGTATCATAAGGCATCGCTGCTTATTATCAAGTCCGGACTGCCTTAATACTTCTTTGGCTTCCTTTACGGTATTGATTTTAACCGGTTTCAGATATATTTCTTTAAGCAGTACATATACCCAGTTTGGTACTTCTTCATCGTCAGGCATCTCATTTAATTTCTGTATTCCCCATTTAATTCTTAATGACATTTCCCAATGCGACGGTATATTATAGAGATATGACAGATATTTTTCCGTAACCGGTTTTACAAAACCCAAATGTGTTTTTTTACCCTTGTCTTTCCAATCGTCCGAAGCTGTAAATACTTCCGATACAAGCCTTGAATTAGTTATTTTATCTGAATATACGTCTTTGGCAAGTTCAATTATCATATTACCCAGATTTTCAGATACATTATATAAAGCAGACTTGCGATGGCTCATAATAAACTTTTCTATTGTTTCACGACAATCCGGATTAGCTATATCCTTTTTTTCCGCAATCCATTTGTCGTATCCTGTCCCGTTAAGGAGCAGATTCATCTGTTTCTTTTCTTCACGCCGTATTTCTTCTATTATGTTATGCTTATATATTAAAAGATAGTCGAGCATAGTCTGGCTGTAACCTTTAAACCATTCTGCATTGTCACACATCCACATAATGAAATCTCCCGCAGCCATTCCCTTTTTACTTTCATATTGATTAAGTAACTCTCTTGTACTGTTAGTTTTTATAGTAGAAAATGAAATATCCAGACTTGCCTCAAATTTTTCCATCATGCTGATACAGTCGTCATAAGATATATTGTTTTCCAATCCATATAGAAATATAATTTCCCGGTAATCATTAATCTGGAAGGAGGGCTGCCCGAGTCCTTTCGTCAGATACTCCTCCGTTTCCTCTTTACCAAGTTCCATCGCAAAACACATCTCATAAACGGCGTCCCTTGATGGTTTGGCATAACCATGTATTCCAAACCACCTCCGTATGGTAGGCATAGTTGCAATATTTCTTCTGTTTGTCCTTTTTCTAAATTCTTTCAGGGCAAGGGTTCTGTTTCCTTCGCCTTTTTCTCCTTCTTCATACTGATATCCCATTTTTTCAATGATAAAAGCATCAAATCTGATAAAATTACGTTTCCCGGCTACTTCATGTATATAGTCTGCAAATATCATTTCTGTACTCTCCTGTCCTAATCAATTATTCCTATAAAACCATCTGACCTTTTAGTTTTTTTACTGCTTTTTGGCGCCTCGGTTTTTTTCGGTTCCTGAGTTTTTTTAGGCGCATAAGTTTTCTGAGGCGCCTCGGTTTTTTTCGGCTCTTGAGTTTTGGTTTCTTTTTTCTTTGGTTTAGCCGTTTTTTTCGGTTTTTCAGTTTTTACCGGTTTGTCCGTTTCTTCAGCCTGTGGTATTATTGTCGGCTGCACCGGCTGTATCGGCTCCTCCGTTATATATGGTGCAGAACTTGCGTATGGCGTTATTTCAGGTATATTCTCTTTTTCTGTTTTGTTGCTCTTTTTGAAAAATCCCATTATTATTCCTGCAAATATAAATACCATAAACAAAAAACATATAAGCATTGCCGTTTTTCTGTTTTTACCGTATTTATAAGATTTAACTGCAATTTCCTGACCATCATATATATCCGACATAAGCTCGCTTACGGTTTGATACCTGTCAGACGCCTTGACATTAAGGCCTTTCATTATGGCTTCTTTTGCCTTTATGGGAATATTTATATCGGGCATATCTGCAAGCGGTTTTAAAATTTCCCCCGCCATACGTTCAATAGCGTCTAAAGGCACTTTACCCGTAAGCATGAAATACATTGTTGCGCATATTGCGTATATATCTGACCACGGGCCCTGTTTTCCTCTCGGGCGGTACTGTTCTTCAGGTGAAAATCCCCGTTTAAACAATACGGTCATGCTCTTTTGCTCTACCGCATCCTGTACCCTTGCCGAGCCAAAATCAATAAGTACCAGTTTTTCTTCTTCCTGAAATAGAATATTATCAGGGCTTATATCCCTGTGCAAAAGTCCTGTACTATGTATTTTACACAATGAACCCAGAATAGGTTTCATAAGCCTCAATACTTCCTGACCGTCCATTTTACCTTTTGCTTTTACATATTTTTTTACGCTGTCGCCTTCTATATATTTCATAATAATATAAGCGGTATTATTGGCATAGAAAAAGTCCTGAACTGAAACTATACCGTCCAGATTGCTGAACCGCGCAAGACATCTTGCCTCTTTTATAAATTTATTAAGCTTTTTATCATATTCTGTTTTATCATTTACATATATATTAAGGTCCGTTCCGCGTATTATATCCCTGCTCACTATATCAGCCGGATAATATTCCTTCACTGCTACAGGCACTAACAGTATCTTGTCCCATGCCAGATATGTTATTCCGAAATTGCCTGAACCAAGCGATTTTCCAAGTACATATCTTTCAGCCAGAACAGTACCCGGGAGCAGATATCTAGGACCCGGCTTGTAATTTTTAATACGCATATGACAGTATGGGCATTCATCGGAATCATCCAATATATGCATACACCCTATACATAAGTTCATACCATCAACGTTCATACTACATTATCTCCTTCAGTAACTCATGTGACTATTTTCTTAACAGAAGAATAACGGCTGTATATCTTTTCTTTTCCTTTAACCCGGTATGTCCGTATTTTAATCTGTATCTTTTGCTTTCTTTTTTTATACCGGAGCTTAAATATTCCCTTATATTTCTTTATTTTTACTTTGCCAACAGATACCTTTTTAAAATGCTTTTTCTCATTTTTAACATATACCCCAATATATTCTCCATCGTACTTTTTAAGTTTTATTTCAATATATTTTATTGCGCCCTCTCTTTTTTTCTTTAATGTAAACGTCGGTTTGATCAATAACCGCTTATTATTTTCCGTAAGAGGCGGCGCTATACCCGGTGAAGGAAGTACGGCGTCATTTTCTAATTGAAATTTCTGTACGCTTTTATTCTCCGGTTGTAAGCTGACTACAGGCGAATTTTCTGAAAGAAGCGGGCTGTTTGTGGCACGCGGAACTAATGTGGCATAAGGCGGTTTTGTAGGCGACGGTCTTTTTGTAGCGCCAGGAGTCGGGGTCGGCAGCGGATAATCTTTATCAGAATACAGTTTTATATAATCAAACCCAAAAGAAGTGTACATATCTGAAAGTTCCGTACCTGAGTTTGGTACCGTAGTATATATTTCTATCTTCGAAAGATATCCTTCCCATCCTCCCAGTGAATACAAATCTATATTACAGACAGCCATTCCCTTATAGTCCTTAAAAATACCTGTTCCTATATCATATCTGGCTCCATAGGCGTCATAAAGTATAAGTCCATAAGTTTCATCAAGTTCATCATAAGCCAGTTCAAGCCATCTGTAATACCCTTTCTCATGCGTTGTTTCGGGAGTCCAAATCGTCATCTGAACACCCGCGCGGTCATTAATTATACTATACCACATTGTTTCTTCCATCACATAACAGGAAAACGCATCCTGCGGCCACGGTTTTTCCTGCTCAGGCTGTGGTTTTTCTGAATCAGGCATCGGGGTCGGAGTTGGAAATTCCCTCATGATATCCATATCAGATACGCTTATCTTTCCGGCATGTCTGTATGTATCTGACTCCAAATCAATATATATTACCGGTCTTATAAGTCCTTTATTATCCCAAATCACTCCGTATACCATACTACCTTCAACAAATACGCGGTTCAATTTATAATCCATAATCCACCACATGCTGCTTCCTGCCCATGGTCCCGTATCTCTTACATATATACCCGACTGTTTTGCATAATCGCTTCCCCTGCATGTTCTGGTACCGGTTGAAACATCATAAGCCATAGACGCAAAACCATAACTGTCTTTATACAGATATCGTCCCAAAGGAAGTGTAACTTTATCCGAATTATCAAGCATCTTATTTATAATAATTGTATCTTTTTCTTCACTGTTAAACGCTTCATTATAAAAATCATTATTAAGCCATTCTCTTATACTGCTATCCTTCCATTCTGCCGTTTCTTCTTCCGCAGTGTAAAGACCCGTATCCGACATCAGACACGCTGTATCTCCATCTACCGAAAGTACGCGCCATCTTATCGGCGTCTTTTTATCTTTAGTATCGGCCCTGCCATCTTTATTTGTATCCTCCTGCCAGTAGTTTCCGAAATATATACTGTCCCACTCGCTTCGCTCAATCCCTGTCTTTACCGTTTCTTCACTTTTAAGGGGAAATACAGATGTATCTACATGTATTACAGGATGTACCTCATCTTCAAAACCGCTTACACTGGCAAAGCCGGTATTTACTTCTCCATATATTGTAGTTGCAATATCAGTACCCGACCTTCCGGGAGTACGTGTCCAATAACCGTTATAACCATCCATACATCTTCTCTGGTCGCTGTAAACATTTGGGCTGAAACCATAATCCTCATTTGTAAGCTCCTGAACAGACGGCAGATATACTTTATCTATCGTATCATTTCCACCGTCGGTTCCGTATATCGGATTATCCTCGTTTACCACATAAGTATACTTCACCGCATGTTTTTCAATGCTGTTAAAAGCATCATTATAAAATTCTTCATTCAGCCATTTACGAAGACTGCAGGTTTCCCATGTCACATCTTCTTCCTTGTCATTATAAACCCTTTTTGCAACTTTACATTCGGACATAAGGAACATATCATCTCCGTCTTCTTTTAACACACGCCATTTAATCGGCTGCGGTTCATCTTCTTCGTCTATTTTATAATCATTGTTTGTATCAATATATCTGTAATTTCCAAAATATACTATATCAGATTCCGTATAAGTTACTTTCGGAGCAGCAACTGAATCATTAGTATAATAATCATAATCACCGGTCTGTACACTTTTTGCCTTTTTCCAGACTGACTTGGATAAATCTATATGCAGAACGGGACGCACCCCGTATTCATTAGTCATATCGTATTGACTGTAGTCGTTGGAAAACAGTTGCCCTCTTTTATATGCTACTCTGAATACATCATTTGAATCACTGTCGCAAAAACGCAGCCACCAGATTTCCTCCGGATTCATTGAAATACTGCCGTCAGTCGCAATTCTTGTGTTTGTACTTTGGTCATTTTTACCAAAACCATATTTTATATTAACTGCTTCCTCCCCTGAAAGAAGATATATTTTTTCTGTTGTTTCATACATCCCGGTTTTTACTTTTGTTTCTGTTATTGCAGCTTTTTCACCGGCATTAAACGCTTCATTATAAAACTCATTATTAAGCCACTTACGCAGGCCGCAGCCTTCCCATGTTACATTATCATCCTCCGTATCATTATACCGACGTTCTGCAAGTATATTATCCGCCATTATAAAGGCATCATTTCCGGCAACGGAAAGAACTCTCCACTTAATCGGTTTTTTCTCACCATTTTCCTGTTCATAATTTCCAAAATATATACAGTCCCAACTGCTGCGTTTTATACCGACTTCTATACTGCCTGCATCCTTATACTCTATTTTAGACAAATCAACATGTACGACAGGTCGTACTCCATATTTGTCAGTTTCATTGGCAGCATTGACAGATGAGGTTCCGTATGAACTCATTGTATAAGCGCCGTTTTTGTTTTCGTATGGTCTTACCCAGCAATTGAAGTATGTGGAATAATTAGTTTCTTCTACATATTCCGTAGTATATGCTTCCAAGATTCCCGATATATATATTGTGTCACCATACGCGTTTTCTTTCTTCGATTTTATGTATTTTTCAATATCATACATTGAAAGAATGCTCGCCTGATTTCCTATTATCGCTTTCTGCTCGTTATAATTAAATGCATCGTCGTAAAATTCATCTTTAATCCATTTATACAGCGAACTGTCTTTCCATTTTACATCTTTTTTTTCATTGTACTGACTAACATACAGAATTTTATCAGATATAAGGAATGCATCGTTTCCGTCAATATCTATTATTTTCCATTTTATCGGAGTTTTTATATCTCTCTTATTTGTCTTTCCGTCAGCATTTACATCCTCCTGCCAGTAATTTCCAAAATATATACTGTCTATCGTTTCCAACGTTGTCTGCGGATTGCCGATTCCCCATTTACCCGGTTCTTCCGGCGCAGGCTCCTCATCAGCCTCCGAAATGCCGTACATATCTTTTATTCTGTAATCAGATGCCTGTACTGTTCCTGCTTTTTTTACATTACAGGAGGAAAGGTCAATATGCAGAACCGGACGTATCGCATAGGAATTGTTCCATATATTACATTGTCCTACCATTCCTTTATTGCTGCACTGATAATTACTTTTTGTGCGTAAAAGCATATAAAAGTTATCTTCGCCAAATATGTTCTTCGTATATTCCGTATGTCTTGCGCTCCGTGTGTCTGTATCCGCCGTCCTGCAGCCCAGAAATCCGTATCCGGTATTAACGGCTTCCTCTGCCGACATCAGATATATCCTGTCTTTGGTATTATTTTCTTCTGTATTTATCACATTTGTTTCTTTTATTGATTTTTTATCATCATTACTAAACGCTTCATCATAAAAATCCTTATTAAGCCACTCCCTTATACTGCTCTTTTCCCATCCTTTACTTATATCTCCCGCAATTTCTTCATTACAACAATCAAGTATTTTATCTGACATAAGGAATGCATCGTTTCCATTTACCGAAAGAACTCTCCAGCTTATCGGAGTCTTATCATCATTTTTATCCGAAACGCCGTCGCCATTTGTATCTTCCTGCCAGTAATTTCCAAAATATATAACGTCCCACTCGCTTCTGGCTATTCCAAGTTCTGCCACATCTGCTCCCTCGCATGGAAAAACAGATAAATCCAACCAAAGCGCCGGACGCACCGCAAATACTTCGTCGAGATAAGTATAATTATTCGATAACGATCCCTCCGGGTCAACTATATCCGCATATCCAAATCCTTTCGGCGTCCTAAGATACCATTCAACATATCCTTCATCATTAATATAACTATCATACTTTTCTTTAACATAATCTGTAGCTTTAGCTTTTCTCGTCATGCTGCGTATGTAATAATCATTTTTAAATCCGTAGTCCGGATTTTCTATTTCCCCCTCAGATAAAAGATATATTTTATCCTGAGTATCATAATTTCTCATTCCGCCGCTTAAATAATTGGACATATAATTTTCTATTACGGTTTCTTTAATTGCCTGTTTTTCATCATCATTAAACGTATTTTCATAAAAATCATTATTTAACCATTTTCTCAGACTGCAATTTTCCCATATTATATCCTCTTTTCCTGAATCATTATAGGGCATACATTCAATTGCTTCTTCTGAAAGCAAAAATACTTTATTTCCTTCCCTGCTTAATATCCTCCATCTTACAGGAGTTTTATCGTCATTCTTATCTGCAACGCCATCGCCATTTGTATCTTCCTGCCAGTAACTTCCGAAATATATGCAGTCCATCGTATTAAGGTTAACCCTTGGATTTTTCAGTTTATTCTCATCTGCTTTTACCGGACTGCCGGTAATCATCCACGACATAAACGTATGAACCCACAATATTAAAATTAATGCTATCGAAATAAATCGTTTACCCTTTATCTTTATCATCGCATGTTCCCTCTTTTTAACAAAATAAAGTTATGTAACTATTTTCTTTACAGATGAGTACCGGCTGTATATTTTTTTATTTCCTTTAATTTTATATGTACGGATTCTTAAATAAAGCTTCCGGTTCTTTTTATTATATTGAATTTTAAAAATTCCATTGTATTTCTTTATCTTTACCTTTTTAAAAGATACCATTTTGAATCTTTTTTTACCGTTTTTTACATATACCTGAATATATTCTCCTTCATATTTTTTCAACTTTATTTCTATATATCTTATACCGCCCTGTTTCTTTTTCTTTAATGAAAATACGGGTCTTGCCATAAGCTTTTCTTCGTCGTCGCCTGACCGTACGTCCGATTGCCCGGGCGTATATTCCTGTTTTATATTAGTATCGGGAATTTCCGTCTGCAAAGGGACTGCGGCTGCCGGTGACTGAGAGGCTTTAGGTGATGGCAAAGGCGATGGCTTTATTCCTGTTTCAGGTGATGGAGATGGCGAAGGCTTGATTCTTGCCGTAGGTATAGGTCTTGTCGTATACTTAGGTTTTGCCGTCGGAGGAGGTTCAACAGTATCGGCATACAGTTTTATTGATTTTATTGTAATTCTTCCTCCTTTAGAATATCCTTCGTCGCCCCATGTAGGCGCCCAAACATCTATCTGGGTTATATAATCATCCCAATTATTCAGTGAATATAAATCAATAACCTTAACGCACTCTCCCGCATACTCAGGGAGAGTTTTATACCCTAAATCATACTTTGTATCAGTCCCGGACTCCCACGGGCGTTCTTCGTCAATAAATTTATCATATACCGACACACCCCTGCTTTCGTCCAAATCGCAATATACTATCTCAACCCACCTGTAATAATCATCTATTCTCTGTTTATCAGGTATTACATAACACATATCCGGGAAGTTTCCTTTGAATATAACAGTTACGCTTCCGTCAGAATTTTTCACATATCGCGAACCTCCTCCTGTATTTCCTGTATCCAGGTCAATTTCATAGCAGTAGGCATCCTTTGGCCACGGTCTTACTTTTTCGTCCGGAGGCTGGGTCGCAGGATTGCGTGTCGGGTTCGGAGTCTGAGAAGGCTCAGGTTCTGCTGTAGGTTTAATTGTAGGCTTAATTTCAGGCTCATAAGTTACAGCAGGAGTCGGTAATGCGGCAGGCGTTTCTGAAGGGACTGCCGAAAGATCTTCTTTTTCAGAAGCATCAATATCTGATATTCTGACGCTTCCCGCATAGCTATAACACTCTTTAGACAAATCAATATGTAAAACAGGTCTTATGCCAATTTTTTCATCCACTGAACCGCCTTTAATTATATTTCCGTCACTATTAATAATTACCTCGTTATCGTCTATACCATTCCTCAAAAGCCAGTATTCTTTATTCGAGAAATTATATTTGGCTCTCAGT
Source organism: uncultured Lachnospiraceae bacterium (assembly GCA_947588675.1). GTDB lineage: Bacteria > Bacillota > Clostridia > Lachnospirales > Lachnospiraceae > V9D3004. Next base: position 33,474 of record CANPYY010000012.1, read on the forward strand.
CCATTTACATAATCCGTATCATGTACACGTCTTATATGCGTACTTGCATACATATACTCAGGAAAACCATACTCAGGGTTTATTGCTTCATCGACGGATAACAGATATATCCTGTCCGTCGTATTTTCTTCGTTTTTCAATACAGTATCAGGATTTACTGAATTATTTACATAAGTAGTCCTGATTGCTTCTTTTTCCGCTTCATCAAAAGCTTCATTATAAAATTCATTATTCAGCCAGTTACGTATATCGCATGTCTGCCAAGTAACATTTCTGTATATATTATTATACTCTCTGTAATCAAGATTTTTATCGGCCATAATAAAAGCATCATTTCCATCTGCCGATAATACTCTCCATTTTACAGAAGTCCTGTCGTCATTTTTATCTACGATTCCATCATTGTTCGTATCCTTCTGCCAATATTTCCCAAAATATATGCAGTCATATACACAGTTATCTATTCCTGCGTTCACGCTTTCTGTATCTTCATATGATATAAGTGAAAGGTCCACATGCAGCACCGGACGGACATATTTGCGTATACTTGCAGCATAAGCCATACACAATTCTCCCGCCTGGGTTATGTAATAATCATAGCTGCCATCATCCCTAATCCACCAGCCTATGTATTTTTCATCACAAATCATATCGTTTGCATAACTGTCGTCAATGGCATAATCGGTTGCAGTCGCCTGGCTCATCATATTAGGAGTATCGTCAGAAAAAGCATAATACGAACTGTTAAATCCATAATCGTTGTTTGTCAAATCTTCTTTATCAAGAATATATATATAATCCAACATATATATATTATTGTCCATCAATTTCGTCTTTTTAACTGCCTTTTTTTCCGTATCGCTAAAAACCGCATTATAAAAATCATCATTTAACCACGTTCTTAGTGTACTGTCTTTATATTTTACGGTATTAATATATAAATCAACATTATCATAATATGGCTGAATATCCAGACACTTGTCTGCCATAAGCAAAGCATCGTTACCATTTTTTTCAAGTATTCTCCATTTAACAGGAGTCTTATCATCTTTTTTATCCGCAGTTCCGTCACCATTAGTATCCTCCTGCCAGTAATTGCCAAAATATATACTATCATACATTTTATACTCTATTTTTGGATTTTTTAAATCACAGCCGGTATTTTCCGCTTTCGTGCTATTACCGCTAAACGACATTGAAACAGATAAGAAAACTGCCGCAATAAGAATAATTGCTATTAATCTCCTGTACATTACCATGTTCACAACTCCATTCCGTATAAGGCAAATTATTACCCCTTTTCCTACCCCATAACATGCTGACAGGCACACACTGTTTTATTATATCAGATACACCCGTAAAAAATCTTTCAGATTTTTTCTGTTTTTTTCTGCATAATATAATATTATATCATAAATATACTATAAAATCTTCTTTTTTTATGTTTAGTATTTTTTTACAAAAATGTGTTTAGTCTAATTTATGCCATAATCTGCGTGTATATTTTATCCGAACATAATTATAAAGGGTGATGATTACATATTATGAAAAAATATTTTCTCTTTTTTACACTGATTTTAATGACATTATTATCTTTTAGAAACGAAAAGCAGGCTTCTGCCTCTTCCATGAGAGGCATGTGGATATCATACGTTGACTTTGAAGATGCAGGTTTGTATAACAAAAGCGAAGCTGATTTCATAAAGAACTCTGATACAATATTTAAGAATCTTAAAAAATATGGATTTAATACCGTATATTTTCATGTACGGCCTTTTGATGATTCAATATATCCTGACAGCTCTTTTAAATGGTGTACCAGCCTTGCAGATGAACCGCTTAAATATGACGCCCTGAAAATACTTACTGATGCGGCGCACAGATACAATATATCATTTCACGCCTGGATTAACCCGTACCGGATAACCCTTGATAAAATATATGATCCTTCTAAAGAATCCACAACAGAACGCATAGTTCGGGGCGTAAAAGAAATTATAGAAAATTATCCCGTTGACGGAATACATTTCGACGATTATTTTTATCCCGCCGCCAAACCGGGAAATCAGTTTTATGATGTTCCTGAAAAAGAACGCATGGAATATGTAAACAAAATGGTAAAGCGCGTATACAATACAATTAAAAGTTACAATCCCGACATTACATTTGGAATAAGTCCGTCAGGCAATATTAAATATGCAGAAAGCATCGGCTGCGACCTTAATACATGGCTTACCGAAGACGGTTATATTGACTACATCGCCCCGCAAATATACTGGTCGGACAATTATAAGCCCCACAAAAAAGTTAAAACCCTTTTTTCAGACAGACTGGAAAAATGGTCAAATCTGGGTCTTGGCAATATTCCGGTATATCCTGGACTTGCGTTATACAAAGCGGGCGTCATAAGCAGTACGGACCGTGGATGGAGAAATACCGACAATATTGCAAAGCAGGTAAAACTAAGTGATTTTTACGACTGTAACGGATATATTATGTTCAGTTACAAATATCTGTTTACAAATTCCGGCAAAAAAGAACTTGCATCATATATGAAATATATTTCTTCACTTAATATAAAAAAGACGACCCTGAGAATAAAAAAAGGAAAACGCTATAACATATCGAAACTTGTTTCCGTTAGCGGGCAGTATTCTTCATACATAAAATATTCTACTTCTTCCAAAAGAATTGCGTCTATATCACAAAATGGCGTGTTAAAGGCAAAACGTAAAGGGTTTGTAAAAATATATGTTAAAGGAATCGCCGGTTCAAAAACGGGCTGCCTGGTAAGAGTCTACTAGGCAGCCCGGCTGTCATTTTAAATTATTTTTTTATCACTACGCTCTTTTTACCGCTCCATTTACTGTAACTCTTTGTTTTTCCGCTCTTTTTAAAGCTTCTTGCCTGGACGTAATATTTTTTACCCTTATTAAGTCCTTTTATTGTTTTTTTAAGCATTTTTGCTTTATTTAACGTAACCTTCACCGAAGCCTTCATATTCTTTTTCATGGAATATCTTATATTGTATCCTGACGCTCCTTTTATTTTCTTTTTAAGAGTTACTATGATTTTTCTTCCTTTAACATTTTTTACGCTTTTAATCTTAGGCGCTTTTGGAGCTTTTGAAGTTTTTACTCCTTGTACTGTCTGTCCGTAAACATTTTCATTTACGGTTACCGGTTTATCCGTACCTGTTACTGTGCCTGTTATTGTGCCTGTTTCCGTATCTGTCTGTGTATCATTTACATTTTCAAGTACGGGCATATACATAGATATAATGTATGTATTCCCTGCCTGCGTTGCAAATGATATCGTATCGGCATCAATTATTTCAGGAGTAACCTTCTGTCCCGTTGTGATATTGACTACATTATAAGCGGAAACTCCGCCGTACCTTACGGAACACTTATTGCCGCTGTTCGACACAATTGTTATATCGTCTGCCGTTCCGCCCGACCACGATGCGCTAACATCAAAATTTCCTCTTGCTTTTAATCCGCTGTAACTTCCGTCATTCCAGTCCCAGGGAAGCGCCGCCAGCGGTTCAATATAATCTCCCTGGCTCTGCAAAAGCATTTCAGCCACTCCTGAGGTAGCGCCAAAGTTACCATCTATCTGGAACGGAGGATGCGTATCAAAAAGGTTGTTTAAAGTCGAACCGGAAAGCTGTTCGCCAAGAAGTTTTAATGCCCTGTCGCCATCACGCAGACGCGCCCACATATTTATTTTCCATGCCTTACTCCATCCTGTTCCTCCATCGCCGCGTTTCTCAAGGGTAATCCTTGCCGCATCCATGAGAGCATCATCTTCCGCGCTTCTTCCGGCAATAACATATGTACCCGGATGCAATACATACAACTGGTTCTGATGTCTGTGATTATCATAATTCGTTACTTCAAGATTAGTTTCATCTTTCCATTCGCGGTATTGTCCGCCAAGAGTATCCGCTTTCGGCATATACAGTTTTTCCTTTGCAGCCTTCACTTCAAGCACTTCGGAGTCATTGCTTTTACCCAGTATTTCACTTGCTTTTTCTACTTCATCAAATAATTCCCATATTATCGCCTGGTCTGAAGTACAACCTATAGAATACCAGCCGTGCTCCGGAGAATATGACGGATTTGCAACCAAAGTGCCGTCTCTTTCGTCCACCCAAAGATTATCTACCCAGAATAACGCCGCTTCAAGCATAGTATCATAATATTTTTCAAGAACCGATATGTCGCTGTTAAACTGATACGCTTCCCATATATCCTGACACTGCCAGGCTGCCGCCGCCGGAAAATAAAAAGCAGTAGTATAATTACTCGGGCTTGTATTTCCCCAGATATTATTCTCGTGATGTATGACCCATCCCCTTACGTCCGAGCCATCCTGTTTGCAATAATATTTCTTTGCTGTTTCTTTTCCTTTCTCAACCATATCATTTATATAGTCAATAACTACCGTATGACATTCCGCAAGGTTTGTCTGTTCGGCAAGCCAGTAATTCATCTGGAGATTGATATTGGTATGATAATCCGAACTCCATGCAGGAGAAAGTCCCTGCGCCCATATACCCTGCAGGTTGGCGGGAAGCTTGGAGTTTTCTCTTGAACTTGAAATCAGAAGATATCGTCCATATTGGAAAAACAATGTTTCAAGATATCTGTCTTCCTCTGCCGAATTGTTTTTCCCGTAATCTTTAACAAGCTCGTCCGTCATTTTATCAGGAACCTGCGTTGCTCCTATATTAATTACGCAGCGGTCAAAAAGTTCGCTGTAATCCGAAACATGCTCTCTGTACAATTCATCATATCCTTTATCTACAGCAGCATTTACCAGACCGCTCACCTTATCAATCGGAGCGCCTTCTTCAAAATAATCATATCCGGTAGTTGCATCGCTTTTATAATTAGTACCAACGCTCATAATAATTATTATGCTGTCGGCGCCGTTTACGGAAAGCGTAGTATCATTACCTTTACTTATCTGGCCTCCATCTGCCAACACTTTAAGATATCCTGCAAATTTAAGTCCTTCCTCGCTCTGGTCAGACGGACGTCCTTCCATGGTAATCGTCCCTTCTTCTGCATCAACGCTCACCTGTTTTCTGCTCTGCTCCGATTCAATTGAAATATCCTTTGACAGCATACCCTTTTTATCCGCCGTAAATTTGCAGACAATTACATTTGAAGGATTATTCGCAAAATATTCCCTCAAATATTCCACTCCATCCTGCGTATAACTTACCGTTTCCACCGCACGGTCTATATCCGAAGTCCTCATATAATCACTGTATGGCGCAGATACCCTGTCCTTAATCATAAGATTGCCAAATGTCTGATATGAACCGAAACTGTCCTTCTCGCCCTTCAGTTTATCCAGATTCGACGCAAACTGCGAATCATTAAGCAAATCTTTATAATCGCCCGCAACTACATTTGAGCCATTCATATAAGCCGCATTATTCTCGGAAAATTCCGTCACCATATCCTGAAGGCTTTCCCTGACTTTTGTAAGCGCATCATGCACCTGTTCCTTACTGTAATTATTATCTCCACCGTCATAATTGCTGTTTGCGCCGGGTCCTCCGCTCCATATTGAACTCTCGTTAATCTGGATTTTCTCGGTATCAACACCGCCAAAAACCATGGCTCCTATATTACCGTTTCCAATCGGCAGCGCTTCGGATTCCCAGTCAGATGCAGGTTCATCATAACACAGCCTGAGAACGGGTTTATCGCCTTCTTTTATCCCGGCGGATACGACGTCTGCACATCCCGTTTTGTTATATATCCCCATTGATGTTACTAACATTGACACAACAGCCATAATACTTATAACTCTCCTCTTTCCTTTTGTTATCTTCATTATGTTACACCCCTTGATTTTTTTATAATCGTAGCACATATACGTATGTTCTGCAATTATAAAATTTACTTTTACATATCCATTTACATTGCAAAATCCTGATAAACATGCTAATCTTATTTTGTATATACGGTCCCGTATATTACTATTAATTATAACTAATTGTATATTAATGAATAGGAGAATGGTATTATGAAAAATAATTTTGTAAAAAAGCTTACTTCTGCTTTACTTCTTACTGCGCTTATTATAGCTTCATGCGGAAAAACTTCGTATGCAAAACCGCAAAAACTGCCCGGTCTTAATATAAAAAGCGCACAGACGCTTAAAATCGGCGACACAAAAAAATTTAAGATAAAAAAGAACGGCGTGGCAAAAATTGTAAAGGTATCGTGGAAAGCATCCACGAACAGAATAAAATTAAGCAAAAAAACCGGCGTTTCAACTAAAGTTACCGCTGTCAAAGCAGGCGCTTCAAAAATAACCGCCACCGTCAGATACAAAATTTCCAAAAACTCTAAAATCAAGTCAAAGAAACTTAAATGCAAAATAACCGTATCGGGAGCAGATTCATACATACAGCAATCCTCTCCACAGACTGATTCAAATACGAAAAACATAACGACAGATAAACCATCTGATAACAACAACCCTGAGCAGACAAAAACTCCCGGCAATTCAGAGCCGGACACTTCTGCGACGCCCGCACCATCGCCCTTGCCATCAGGTACTCTGCTCTCAGCATTGTCACCGTATGTACATAACGTAGGCACCTGCGTATCATACAGTTCATGGGGCAATAACCCATGGGGCGGTTTCGGCGGCGGTTTCGGCGGCTGGGGCAATAACAACCAGAACGACACGGCATCACAGCTTTTTGACACACAAACTACCGAATTTATAAAAGAAAATTATAACAGCCTGACAGCCGAAAACCAGATGAAGTCAAGTTATATACTCGGAAATTCAGCTAATCTTATAAGCGTATCTGAAGCAAAGTCGCAGGGTTACTATATACCGGACGGATATACGGAAAATAACGTGCCCGTGCTTAACTATACCAATATAGACTCTCTCATGAAATTTGCCTCAGAAAACGGACTCCGTATAAGATATCACGGACTTTTATGGCATGAACAGGCTTCCAACTGGTTTTTCAGGAACAATTACAGCGACAACGCAGGTTTTGTAACTCCTGAAATTATGGATAAACGTATTGAATATTTTATTAAAAATGTAATGAACCACGTATATAACAGCGAATACAAAGACGTTGTGTACTGCTGGGATGTCGTAAACGAATATTTCCATATGACTGAATGTATATCGCGTATAGGCGACGATAAAAACGATGATGTAAAATGTTTCTACGAAGTATATGGCGACAGCATATTTGAAAATCCGTCAGACCCGGCAACTTCACCGGTAAAAACAAATCCCGCCTATGTAAAAAAGGCATTCAGGTATGCCTATGACGTACTTAAAAGTTTTGGTCTTGAAAATACAGTCGAACTAGTATACAACGATTACGATACCGATTTTCCTGAGGTACGCGAGTGTATGCTTAAAGTTGGGGAATATATTAATTCCAAAGACGATATCAATCCCGACGGTGCAAAAATGCTTACCACCTTCGGTATGCAGGGCCATGACAAAATGGGCGTGCATACAATCGAAGGACACAAAGCTACAATAGAAGCCGTAAAAGCTGCCGGTTATAATCTTCAATATACTGAAGTTGACCTTGCAAGAAAAAGCCATACGGCCGACGAACAGCTAAAATACTGGAACGACTGGATTTCACTTGTAGTAGACGAATGTAAACAGGGAGCGCAGTTTACCTGTTTTTCCTGGTGGGGACTTTCAGATTCCAATTCATGGCTTGGTTCAAGTGAAAGCCCGCTATTGTGCGGTTCATCCATATCCGATAAAAAACCGGCATATTATACTGTAATAAGCGCTGCTTTAGATAATACGACGAGGTAACAAAGTATATGAAAAAAATTAAAATTACGGCATTATTAACCGCCACAGCTTTGCTTTTAAATTTTTCCCCCTGCTCATCCGTACAGGCAAATGCAGAGGCGAACCTGTCAGTAAAAAATAAAATTTTAAAAACAGGAAAAAGCTTTACATTAAAAGTAAAAAACGCAAAGAAAAAGGCTGTTTTTAAAACTAACAAAAAAGGTATCGTAAAACTTTGCAAAAAGAAAAAATATTCTGTTAAAGTAAAAGGCATTAAAAAAGGCACGGTAAAAATTACGGCAATAACCGGAAAGAAGAAATTATTTTGCAGGGTAAAAGTAAAAGCAGACTCTGCAGCTAAATTACCTGACCGGTCTGCGGCTCCTGAGGCAGTTGTTACAGACGCAGAAGTTACGTCTCCTGCTTCCACTATACCCGCGGCTGACGTTCCGTCTACCGCTCCCACGGCAACTGTTACAGAAACTCCCGCTTCCGCCGTACCTGCGACTGACGCTCCGTCTACCGCTCCTACTCCTATTGAAGACGGAAACATTACATATGCAGGAAGCGTTTCACCTGAAATGTGCAAGGCCTCCTATTGGATTAACAAAAGTTCAAACCCTGATAACATAATGCTTACCGAATCCGAAATAATAAAGCTGAACCAAAATATAATCGAAACACCGGGAACCAACATGTACGACCTTGCAGGTATGGAAGACACATACAATTCCATTTCCCTGAGAAATAGTCTGGCAAACGCTTCTACCCCTTCCCGATGTAATTTTATAAATGGCAGGGAAATGGAGGACAAAGAGGCGTATTATGAAGCCATGCGTGAAAATATACGCGGCGCAAAAGCTTCTGAAAATGATACAGTCCGCTATGCCCTGTGCGTCAGACGCGCAGACCACAAAGCATGGCCTACAAATGATTGCATCGGCAACAGCGCTACCGATACAGACGATGAACTTCAAAGTTCTGCCATTGTTGTAAATGAACCGATAATCGTAAAACTTATAACTGCAGACGGCAAATACAGTTATGCGGTCAGTTCAAATTGTACGGGCTGGGTAGAAACTGATTCTATTGCATTCTGCCGCTCAAAAGAAGAATGGCTTGAAGCATGGCAAAAAACAGGAAAAGATTTTCTGGTTGTAACAACCGACAAAATCACACTTGAACCATCTTACAGCGAGCCTGAAACATCAAAAGTTGAACTGTCACTGGGATGCAAACTTAACCTTGTTCCCAAAAATGAAATTCCGTCTGCCCTTGCTGAACGCGGAACCTGGAATAACTACGTAGTTTATATACCGACGCGTGACATAAACGGCAATTATATTAAAAAAGCCGCACTTATATCACAACATTATAACGTAAGTATAGGATATCTTCCTTTAACCGAGCGAAGCCTGCTAAATACCGCATTTGAATGCCTTGGCAACCGCTACGGATGGGGAGGCATGTTAGAAAGCATGGACTGCTCAATGTATACCCGGAGCATATACCGTTGCTGCGGTGTGGAGCTTCCAAGAAATACTACATGGCAGACGGCAATACCAACACAAAACTATGATGTTTCTTCCATGAGCCGGAAAGACAAAGAAGAACTTCTTGATAAGCTTCCGGCGGGAACTCTGTTAATGTTCAATGGACACATTACTATGTATATTGGTAAAGATAATGGAAAATATTATGTCATAAGCTCTCTGGGAACTGTTTATGATGAAGAAAATACATCCGAAAACGAAAATGTAAAAAGCATATATTCAGTTGTAATAAATACGCTTGACGTACGCAGAGGCGCCACAGCCTCTGATGGCAGCCGCACATGGCTTTCGCATATGATTTGGTTTATATGTCCATGGTCAGTGACAAAATAATAATGAAATGATATTTATATGGTTATTAATTATTTGCCCTATGCTTCACAGACTTTCTGTAAAGCATAGGGCGGCTTTATTTTACATCTTTTAACGTTTCATTCATACTTCCGGTACGATATCCCGACAAATCCATACTGACATATGTAAACCCATAAGATTTCAGTTTTGCCGCAATTTCTTCTCTCATATCTTTTTCAATCAGCTTTTCAAATTCTTCCGGCATGATTTCAATCCTTGCCATTTTATCATGAATACGCACCCTAACCTGAGTAAAACCTTTATCCAATAATAATTGCTCCGCATTCTCCACCATAGCCAGTTTTTCCTCAGTAATTTTCTCTCCATAAGCAAATCTGGAGGACAGACATGCAAAGGAGGGTTTCTCCCATGTAGGAAGTTTCAGCTCTTTCGACAATTCACGGATTTCTTCTTTATATAATCCGGCCTCGCGCAAAGGACTCTTTACATTTAATTCCGCCACTGCTATAAGTCCCGGACGGTAGTCGCCATTGTCATCTATATTGGAGCCTTCAGCAATATAATTCATATTTTGTTCTTCTGCAATATCAATAATCTTATTAAACAATTCTTTTTTACACAAATAACATCTGTTTGGCGGATTGTCACTAAATCCCTCTATTTCCAATTCTTCCGACTCGCATATAAAATGCCGTATGCCTTCTCTGTCACAGAACGCTTTCGCTTCCTCAAGTTCCCGTTTCGGAAAAGAACAGGATTTTGCCGTCACAGCAATTACATGATCTTTTCCCAGCACATCATAGGCTGTCTTTAATAAAAACGTAGAGTCTACCCCACCGGAAAATGCCACGGCTACACTTCCAAGATTTCTTAAATAATTTTTCAAATTTACAAGCTTTTCCTTTGCATCCGACATTATTTTCCCCTCCTGTCCTGCATACACAACGGCAGTTCCATATCATGTTCTTCCAGTAATTCTTTATTTTTTAATATATCTTCCGTCTTTCCTTTACAAATTAATTTTCCCTCGGACAGAAGAATTGTTTCTTCACAGGTATCTAAAATCATATCCAGGTCATGACTTGCAATAATTTTTGTTTCAGACATTCCGTTCAGAACTCCTATTAAATTTCTGCGGTTCTTTGGGTCCAGCGCAATAGTAGGTTCATCGAACAAAACTATTTCCGGTTCCATAGACAAAATTGTCGCGATGGAGGCCAGTTTCTTCTGTCCTCCCGACATACGGTAAATCTGACGGTCCTTTAAATTCTCAATATTCACTTTATGTAAGGCTTCCATAACCTTTTTTTGTACTATTTCTTCTGAATATCCGTAATTTCTCACTCCAAAAGCCACATCCTCATACACCGTAGACATAAAAAGCTGGCTTTCAGAATCACAAAACACATACCCTACTTTTTTTCGTATATCCGTCAGATTCTTTTTCTCCACAGGCTGTCCCAATACTTCGATAGTTCCCTTATAACCATTAATCAACCCCACCAGAAGTTTTAACAGCGTAGATTTTCCCGCTCCGTTAGCTCCGATTAAACCTGTAGATTTTCCACGTTCAACCGATATATTTATATCATATAATACCTGTCTGCCCTTTTGATAAGAAAAATTCACATCTTTCATCTCAATATCTGCCATATTGCCACCTCCGCCATTTTAAATATGGGAAAAAGCCGCATCGTCAAAATGGCGGCGCCCCATACTATTAAATAAACAATACTGCCTATATGACTATATTTACCGGAAAACATTTGAAAGGTACCATTAAATCCTCTCAGTTTCATACTTTCATATACCTCTCCCGCCCGGTCCATGCTCCTTAGAAGCAATAATCCTACAAAAGACCCCCAGGTTCTAAAATGCAGTCCTCTGTGTCCCGGCGCCCTGAGTTTATATGCAAGCTGCATACGCTCCAGTTCCTTCAGCAGAACTATCAGATACCTGTGCATAAGAAGTAAAACCGTAACGATTTCCTTTGGAAGTCGCATAATGTGCAGCGCATAACAAATCTGCCTTATACCTGTCTGAACAACCAGAATATATGACGCTGCAACACAGAATATCCCTTTTAATACAAGCGTCGCCATGGACAGCACTCCGGCAGAAACCGTCCTGTCAAAAAAAGGATTTGCGATTCCAAGCAATACCGTAAACAAAAACACCGGCCATATTCGTTTTATCATACCCGTTACAGATATTTCATACCATATGCACTGTATCAAAATATACAGTACCATTCCTGCAAGCCCTATAATATTATATTTTGAAAACGATACTACCGCTATAATGTATACAATCGTTACTAAAAGCCACGAAATCGGATGGACGCCTTTCTTTCCGTCATCCGCATTATCCGTTATATGTATATCCTTTATTGCCCGATTAAGCTTTACCATTATTATTCTTATCTCCAAATCTGCGGCGCAGATATCTCAGAACGAAACATACGGCCACACATAACGCAACAACCGCCGCACCGCCAATTATTCCGGAAAACGCCGTGCCGCCGGCAAATCCGCTCTCCCGCCAGTTATAATCAGGCAAAAGCGACGTAACAGACTGAATACCATCCGCCAGTGCATATATGCCGCCCTCAGCTTCCGGTTCCGTCGTCCCTGCCACCTGTTTTACGGACCACTCCAGCCCATCAGGAGCAGATGAGGCAAACCCGGATAAAAGACCGCCTATTACCACTGCCGATACCGCAAGCACGGCAATAATTCCTTTATAGGAGAAACGGTTTTTCCTTTCATCCTTCTCATTATAATTCCACAAAATTTCCGGTCTGGTTTCATATAAAAATATTAAAACGGCAGCCGTAATAAGTCCCTCTACAAGACCGATTGCAAGATGGATTGGCTGCATGGCTGCAAGAAATACTAAAAAAGGCAGTTCCGTAATACCCGACGCCAGTGTTTCCAAGGTAACGGAGAAAGCTCCCAACTGCAGCGTCAGAATACATCCAAATATGGACGCCGCCGCTATTTTCCCTCTTGACATACCATTTCGCGTCGCATATTTCCAGATTACCATTCCTCCAATAAAACAACCGTAAAACGCCATATTCCATATATTAGCGCCCAAAGCTAACAGTCCTCCGTCTGCAAAGAGCAGACACTGTACTAAAAGGACTCCAATCATTGTAATAAACCCCGCTTCCGGTCCTAAAACCGCCGATAACATCATACTGCCGCACAAATGTCCGGAAGACCCTGTTCCGGGTATGGAAAAATTAATCATCTGTGATGCAAACACAAAAGCCCCCATAACTCCCATAACAGGTATTTTTTTCTCGTCATTTTCTAATCGTATTTTATGTACGGAATAACCTGCCGCCACAGCAGAACAGGCATACATCGTACCTGCTGTTACCGGTGAAAGAAGCGCATCCGCCATGTGCATGATTAAAACCCCCATTCGATAATCTTTCAATTGCCATTTTAAACTATTACTTGATTTTTGTCTAATTATTTTCTAATCACGCTTTGCACACTGACATTTTATATGAGAAAAAGGGCTGTGCAATAATTTCTTACTGCAACAGCCCTTAGATAAATTTATAATATTAAATCATTTATAATTTACCTTTACTGCTTTTGTCCATTTACCATATGTCTTTCCACTGCCATCATTTACATAGGCACGTATTCTATAATAATAAGTCTTCTTTTTCTTGACTTTCTTATCAGTATATTTTATGACGTTATTTTTTTTGATAAGAACAAGTTTTTTAAAGCCGCCTTTTTTCTTAACCGACCGCTGAAGTTCATAACCTGTCACCTTACTGTTTTTCTTCCAGCTAATAACAACTTTTCCTGATTTTTTCTTAACTTTAAATGATTTAACAGGTGCAGGAGTAGTACTTACGACCGGTTCTTCCGGCTGCGTTATAACAGAAGTATTTGCAACAGAAGTGTCAGACGGCGCGGGCGCATCCGTTATAACAGGCGAAGGCGCAGGCTCCTGTGTCGGCCTTGGGTCCGGGATTTCATCATCCGTTACTTCTGCAAAGTCAAAGTTATCTGCTTCCGCTCTGTACTGCCTTGTAATATCTGATACATACCCTGTCATATCTCCCCAGGCATTAGTTACAGTATAAGGTACAATCGTAAATGAATAGTCAAAATTATTTCTATCAGCGTATATTCTGTACTCATCGAGTACGTCAGGTCTGAAACATGCGTTACCTGCGCCCTGCGACGCGCTGTTAACTGAAAGATAGGTTTCACCATGCCTTTCAAGGTCATATACATGTCTGGCAGCCGTAAGCTCATCAGCCGTGTAATGAAGCGCTGATGCTTCAAATTCCCCTTCGCTTGCAATTGCAACGGCTGCTTTCTTTGCAGGGTCTGTTACCGTAAACCATTTTACGCCCAGCATATTGCCTGTATCCTGCGGTTCGACATACGGGTAAAACATTTCATCAACGGTTGTTTCAAATGCGCCGTATGTGGCTCCAGAACATCTGTCGTTCATTGTTTCATATCCGCCTTTACCAAACCAGTTTACATTTTCAAACCCTTCCGGAAGCACAAAGTTACTGCCGACACGAAGAAGTCTCTTATTACTTACCGAAGCATTGGCAATATCATATGATATATCAATTCTTACTGCCCCGCTTCCGTCAACCGTATATGTAATTTTTTCATACGCATTCTGCAACTGGTCAAATGACAACGATACTTCAAATACATTCTGGTTCATATCGTTTACCGTTACATTTATCGAATCGGCGCGGGCGCTTGCCCCTGCTGTCTGCCATACTTTACTGTAATCCCTGTCATTATTTAGTGGAGCCCTCCAGAAATTCGGCACAGGTCCTCTTTCAAGTACGAGTTCCCCTTTATATACATATTCTTCGATAGCTCCCGTATTCTTCATAATCCTGAAACTGAATAAATCTCCGCTTATCTCGTAACAGTCTCCCGTCTCGTTAACATTAACTGCATTTGTTGCAATAGTTCTCGTTACACCTAAAGCTGTCTCGGGAATTTCAAACTGCTCATATGCCATTACATGTCCTTTTGGCATAAGTATCTCCTTTTTCCCATCTACATCAGCGTATATATCTTCTTTTACATTAGCAGAAATATTGAGATAATATTTGCTTCCTTCTTTAAGCTCCTTCGGCATAAACTGTCTGTACGGAACATATAATTCTCCTTCTTCTCTAGGTCCTATATCAACATCTGCAACCTTTCCTGAACCTAACAGCTTACCGTCTTCGTATACTTCATATACAACATCAAACTTATTCAGGTTATCAAAGCTCGATTCGTTATATACATATACCCTTTCGTCAGCAATATCATCTTCTGTCGTCTTATTAAACCAGAAATTCTGATATTGATATTTAACTTCATTAAGCTCAGGCTGGACATCACGGTCCGGTGATACAAAACCGCACACACAGAAATTGGTCTCTGTCGTAATGTCTCCATTGTCGCCGCCATAACTGAAAAACATACCGTCATTTTCATCTTTATAAAGGTTCTGGTGAGCATAGTCTTCCGCATAATAGTCGTATCTGTTGCCTGTCACAAGTTTATCGGGAAGAATATCATCCAGCGAACGGAACCTGGACTGGTCGGCCCATACCCACAAGAATCCGCCGAGGATATTATTGTTTTTAGCATTGCGGATAGAATCCCAGTATTCTTTTACGCTTCCTGCCGCATTACCCATTGCAAGGTGATATTCGCACATAAGATACGGCATCGTAACATTTCCCTTATTTACAACGCCTTTTATATCCCACGGATACATTTCACTGTCTACGTCAACTCCATTTTGCGAACCGGAACTTTCGGAATGTACGGGTCTTGTGCCATCATGCTCCTTAAAATACCATATAAGGTCGTAGAACATCCTGTCGCAATAATCCCTGTTATCATTATAATAGCACTCGTTACCGGTTGACCACATTATAATGGCCGTTCTGTTCTTCAGCCTTTCAAATGCCGTAATCGTTCTGTCCATTACAAGCTTTTTAAAAGGCGTTTTAAGCTTTTCATCGGAATTTTGAAGCGCATGACATTCAATATTAGTTTCCGCCATCATATATAAACCGTATTTCTCGCACAGATAATACAGGTATTCGTCATTGCTGTAATGCGATGTACGGATTGAATTGATATTATACTGTTTCATGAGTTTAATATCCTCATACTGAACTTCGTGAGGACAATATTTGCCATACAGCGGGTCCGTGTCGTGACGGTTTGTTCCCTTAATATAAAACGGCTGTCCGTTAATAGTCATCTGCTTATACGCATTGACATCTGTCGCACGTTTACCGTTAGCATCGACTTCAGTTGAAGTAAATTCTATTTCCCTGAATCCAAGGTTCTGTGAAACAGATTCAATAAGCGAACCCGTTTTTTTATTGTACAATGAAAGAACCATTACATAAAGATTCGGTTCTTCGCATGACCAGAGTTCAGGCTCATAAACCATATAATCCGATTCAGGCACTTCTGTTACCGAAGCCTTTCCGTCAGCACCTGCCGCAAGCGAAGGAACATCAATGCTCCATCCGTTCATGAACGGCACTCCGTCTTCATGATAAAGCGCAACATTAATTGCATACTCTCCGTCGGGTATATCCGATGTACTATAATTAGACACTGTTATATCTTTAAGAATAAGATTTGCATCCGTATAACTGTCATCAAGATCTACATTAACAAAATAATCTTCAAGATGAATAAGAGGCGTAGCATACAGGTATACATCCCTGAAAATACCTCCGTCATATAAAAAGTCCTGGTCCTCCATCCATGTTCCGTCGCAGAACTTATGTACCTCTACCGCAAGAAGATTATCCGCGCCGGTATCAACGCTTCCGTCACTGTTCTTATATAGATAATCAGTAATATCAAAACTGTGCGGACTGTACGAATCTTCACTGTAACCTACTTCCTGTCCGTTTACGTAAACGTAATAACAGGATTCAACACCCTGAAAGCTTATATTTATTCTACCTTTGGAATCTGCAAGTCCCTTATTAACCTTGAAGCTTTTTCTGTACATACCTACAGGATTATAGTTGACAGCACATTTGGGCGACTGTACATTTTCAGACTGCCATGGCATGTCTACGTTAGTATAAATAGGAAAATCAAAGCCATAATGCGTCCAGCTTGCAGGCAGGGTAAGGTCGTTCTTCCACTCACCCTTTTCTTCATAATCCGGTTCATAAAATCCCTCATAATCCGGCTGCTGCGCCTCTGTATGATTACGTACTACCGCAAGTGACCAGTCTGTTACGGAACTATCCTTACCCGTAAGAAATTGCACATATTTGGATTCATCCTTCCTGTAATCACGCGCACCTGTAATAGCAGCTTCCACAGAATCATAAGATACAGCGGAAGTAGATGTTATAGACGCATTTTTCATATTAATATTATAAACTTCAGCGCCTGTCACCTGATTTCCCTTTGTATCGGTATAATCTATTCCCATCCATTCCTGATGCGTGAATTTAACCGTATCATTTACACTCGCATCTTCTATGGAAGTAAGAGCAGGTAATGTACTGTTATTAAACGGTTTCCAGCCTTTTACCAAATTAATTCCGGTCACTTCAGGCGTTGGCTGCACAGGCAAATCAGTTTCCTCTGCCGGCGGTACTGCTGTCTGAGTAGGCTGCACAGGCATGACAGTTTCCGATGCAGTTGTCGGTTCCGCTTTCTTTTCGTAAACCTTAACTGATACTTTGCCGAGTTTTCTGATTTTCTTTCCCAATATTTCTTTTACCGTAATTTTGGCATTACCTTTTCTTTTACCTGTCACAACACCTTTAGAATTAACCGTAGCGACAGATTTTTTGGAGGTTTTAAATTTGTACTTAGCTTTTTTAGCTTTATTAGCTATTTTAATCACCTTCTTTTTCTTTACTTCTACCGATATTTTTTTCGTCTTTATAGACGCCTTCTTAGCCGCGTCTGCATAAAGGAATCCACTAAATACCGTAACGTAAACCACGGAAAATGCAAGAATAAAACTAATAACCCGCTTAAACATTTATATTCTCCTCTCTATTACAATATATTTACAGTTCCAATTTCAATATGAGTATAAAACATTTTAACAAAATACACATTGCAATATACTGACAACATATTGTACAATAATGATATATTGCAAAATAAGCATCTCAATATATCATTAATTTACTGTATAATAATGATATAAATAATGAAAAGGGGATGTTATTATGGAAGACTATGCCAGATACCGCGAAGAAAACGGCCGTCCTACAAGCGGATTTATGTTTTCTAAATATACCTTATACGCAAACCCCGGACTCAACGTTCCACTGCACTGGCACGAAGAAATTGAAATTTTGTTCACCAAAGCGGATGGAATATTGATACTAGACGGTAAAAAAATAGACTACCGCGCCGAAGATATTCTTTTTATTAACTCGCGTCAGCTTCACAGCACTTATCATACAACCGCAGGATGGGCATACCATATTCTGGTACACCCTGAACTTTTCTGTATCCGGAATATATTAAACGATAAAAACAAAAGGTTTCATTTCCCCGAAAAAATAGAATCTGATAGCGCATTGTGCAGACAAATACTCGAAGATATCATAAAAATTCCCGCACCAATATCAGATACCGACAAACTATTGATTATGAGTAAACTTTTTGAAATGCTGTTTCACCTCATGGACGCCGGATACCCCATAATACAAAATTATATGGAAAGTACGGCTCAGACAGAATATATAAAATCTACTATTAAATATATCAGCCAGAACATCAGACATAAAATTTCAATTCAGGAAATCGCTGATTATGTTGGAATTTCCAAAGAATACCTCATGCGCCTTTTTAAACTATATACAGGAAAGACAATTAACTCATACATACAGACAACCCGTCTTGAAGCCGCCAGAGATGATCTTTCCGGCGGATACAGTCTTACAGACATAATTTATAAATACGATTATTCGGATGTTGCATACTTCTGCAGATTATTTAAAAAGCATTACGGTATTTCACCCGGTCACTACACCAATTTACCAGGCGGCTCACATAGAATCTAATAGAGAATATATGGGTTTACACAGGCAGCAAGAAGCTTATGTACTAATTTTTCCATTAGTTAATATTCCTGATGGACTTGACAGATCTGACATAGAAAGCGGCATTGGAAATTATCTTATTTCAAAAAATGTACCTATCCTTGATTTCTATTCCCATAATTACTGACTTTCACTAATCAAAAACTAATATATCACTTATTACTTTAGATAGTATTTCCTCTGCATCATTGCCTTCAATATCCAAATATTCGGCGTAAATTAATTTTGTTTCCTTAATGCCAAACATATTCTTTACCAGATAATCTATATAGTCAAAACTAAATCTTGGATTATACTCTCCACCTGCCGTAGTAACATAATACAGTTTCTTTGCTTTACACAAACCCTGCGGACGTCCATCTTCATCATATTTAGTAACAATGCCTATAGAATAAATATTTTCAATATATGTTTTCAAAACAGCAGGGAACTGACCGTCCCAATACGGGGCTGATATTACTATCAAATCAGCTTCTGCAAACTGTTTTGACAGTTCAAAAATACTATCATTATAATTTTGCTTTTCAATTTGAGCAGTACGATAATCCAATCTTTCTTCATTAAGCGGCTTAATATCAATATCGGTTAATTTAACTTCTTCAAAATCTCCGAACTTATTCAATAAGGCTTTTGCTAATCTATTTGTTCTTGATTCTGTTCTTACACAGGCATTAATATATAAAATCATATTTCATCCCTACTTTTCTCCACTATATTTTTCATTTGCCATCCGGAAAACTGGTAAATGAACCATTCTCCGTTTCCGGGTAACCATACTTATTCTTAGCATCAGAAAATGCCTTTATCATAAAACTCATGTTTCTGGCAAGATTTCTCATAGTCTGCAGACCTTCCAAATCCTTCTTTACATCCTCAGCAGTAAAACCATGCACCTGATTCCAATATGTTGAAGAAGCCACAGGCATACTGCTTATTGTGAAATACTTGTTCAATACGTCAAAGCTTGCAGTATTACCGCCTCGTCTGCAACTAACTACTGCAGCACCTACTTTCATGTGCTTTGAAAAATGCGTACTGTAAAACAGTCTGTCCATAAAGGATAAAATATTTCCGTTCGGAGAGCCATAATATACCGGGCTTCCTACTACCAAACCATCCGCCGCTTCAAACTTCGGCGCCACTTCATTAACAAGGTCATCAAACACGCACCTGCCTGTTTCACTGCATGTGTTACAAGAGATACATCCACGTATATCCTTTGTTCCCACCTGGATAAGCTCGGTTTCTACACCTTCTGTTTCAAATACCTTAATCATCTCATCAAGCGCCGTAGCCGTACATCCGTGCTGGTGAGCACTTCCGTTCAACAGAATAACTCTACTCATTGTTCAACCTCCATTTCATTTCTTCATAATTTTTCAGTTTTAATTACAGGAGCAAAAAAAGCGAACAGCAAGTTAGCAATGTTTTTGCTCCAACAGTTATATGATACATTTATTGAAAGAACCGCAGGCGCTAAAACACCTTTGCTCAATTTTACCACTAATCATTACAAATTGAAAACCTTTTCTTTCTGCACAACAAAAAACAAATAATTTTCTTGACGCCATGTCATTTACGTAATAAAAAAGTAATCCACGTACATATTATTGTCATCCCGTAAGTTATATGCTATATTAACAATTATAATATTTTTAAGGAGATACATCCATGGACATTAATTATTTACTTATGCTTCAGAATTTTCGCGACGCAACCGGAGGCGTTCTGAATAATTTTTTTTGAATACATAACAAAACTTGGCGAAACTTCAATACTTATGTTTGCAATTGGCCTTATATACTGGGGAATTGATAAACGAAAGGGAATTTTTATAATGTTCTCTTTCTATACCAACCGTATTATTAACGGATTTATCAAAATTACCGCATGTGCATACCGCCCATGGATAAGAGATTCACGAATCATGCCTGTTCCCGAGGCACAGGCAGACGCTACAGGTTACTCTTTTCCAAGCGGACATACGGCAAACGCTGCAAGTTACTGGGGCGGTCTTGCCATCAATACAAAAGACCGTTTAAAACCACAGAAAGTGCTACAGGCGCTTCTTATAATACTGGTACTTCTTATAGGATTCTCACGTAATTATCTGGGCGTACATACTCCGCAGGATGTAATAGTTGCGCTTGTAATAGGATTTGCAGTATTATTCGCTATGGCAAAGCTTTTGCCTGCTATCGATAAAAATCCACGTGCCGACATTTATGTAATGCTTGCCGGAGTAACACTCTGCGTACTGTTAATTATATATGCGGCTTTCAAATCTTATCCCGTAGACTATAATGCAGATGGTTCCATAGTAGTCGAAGGTTCCAAAATGGCAATAGACTCTTACAAAAATGCCGGTATCGGAATAGGCTTTTTCATAGGCTGGTTTCTGGAACGCAGATTTGTAAAATTTTCAACCGATGACAGCAAAACGGAAAATATAATAAGACTTATATTCTGTATGTTTACATATACCATACTTGATAATTTTGCAGGTTCTTCCTTTGTAAAAGATGCACTTACAAATATCGGTTTCGGCTCAGGCCTTATAAAAGCACTTACACAGGGTGTGTGCACGCTTTATTTTGTAGCAATTGCCCCGGCTATCGTAAAACTGCTTTTTAAGCTGTTTTCACGCCGTAAATAGATTATATGCTTTTAAACAATTATCATGTTCCACAATATTTGCATATTCAACCAAGCTTACATTACCCATCTTATCTGCAGCATATACTCATTTACAAAAGTGCCATCTTTCATTTGTATCGCATCCGGTTTTACCCCTAACCTTTTTAATCTACACTGAAAATTGTCTCCTCGAACTCTTTTTTTGCCTGTGTGTGAAGTTTTGCAGCTTCTGTGTGCATTTTTCTTACTTGATTTCTAATATCAAAAACTTTTTTCACTATAGTTTCCTGAGTTATAACATCAGGATTATCAGAATGTATTGGTAATTTGGGCAATGTCAACATCTCAAGAAAATCTGTACCTACACGTTGCTGACCTGCTGAACCAGTAAAATAACTCATCGCAACTTTTCTTAATCTTTTAGTTCTTAGTAGACAATATATATACTCAGGAAGAGCATTTTCGTTTGTTCTAAACACATGAAACTCTGTAGAGCCATATGCATACCCATTTTTTAAATTTGTAGCCACCGCACATTTTCCGTTTTGCATACATGGAGTTATCTTTGCCCATATAACATCATTTTCCTGAAATGCTGTATATCCTTTACTCTTGCTCGTTTTTCCAAGCTTATGTTCGATAATTTCTCCATATATGTCAGAGACGCATCCCATTGGTATAAACGAAACATCTTCCACATCTTCTGGATATATGGTTTTGGGGTTAAGCTCGCAAAAGAATTCTAATGGCAAATTGTCAAACTGTGATGATTTGAAAACATCTTGTGGTTTGATTGTATTGCTGTTCATTTTTGCGCCCCAACCAACCAGTTTAGAAAAACTTGTAGTTTTTAATAGTTTTAAACCATCTTTAGTTATAATTCTTTTTTCTATTTTCAATATATCAAAAATATAATCATCTATCTCTTCATTAAGCAAATCTGCCTCCTGCTCAATTGATTTGGCTTTTTTTATGCAATCATTGTATTTTTCAACTAATTTACATTGAACATCTATTAGTGGGACAGGTATATTAATATTTGATAATTTGTCATACGATAATGTCTGCCTGACTGATCCGGTAGTATTATCTTTTATCAATGTGTTAAATATTGATGTTTTTAAAACAAGATACAGATATTCTGGCAAAAGTGTTTCCTTACATTTAAAAACCACATACGCCGGGCTGATATATTTATTTAATAATTCATCAGTCTTTAATCCAATAGAACCAACATTTACCCTGTAAGGATTATATGCTAAATATCCATTCTCAACATAAATATAAGGTTGGTTTATGTTTTTTCCTAATTCCGTATAGGCATCAAACATACCAAATTCATTTGAAATACCTAAAATTCCAAATTTCTTTTCTGGTTCTTCAAATAGCTTTGTTTTTGATGTAATACGAATTGTATGTTTACCTATATTACTAATAGGATACTTTGAGGTAATAGATGTGGAAAAAAAGTATTTTACATTCCACTGTTCTGTTTCTCTAAAGCGAATAGTCTTTAATAAATTGCTACTTACCACTGCAATTCAACCTCCTTGCCATCAGAAATACGGCAAAGTTTACCTACAGAATTTATAGCATAAGAAACACTATTATCAGATTCAACCCATAGCTTATTCTTAATTCTATATTCCTTATACTTATCTTTAAGACCTGGTAACTGATTGCCTGCTGACTTTGCCCCGGTAGAGGTAATTCCGGCATCTTCCACCATCGCAATAGGAATTTCATAATCAAAATACTCTTTTACAAGCGGCTTTGCTTCTTCCGCGGCAAGTGCAGAAATATCTTCCAGTTGCTTGCGAATTGATTTAGCTTCTTTTGAACGTTCTTTTCCAGCATCGACTAACATCTGATGTTCTGCAAGCAGTTTATCACATTCATCTTTATAAGCAGCATATGTTTCCTCGTAAGCTTTTTTCTTTGCTTTGGCGTATTCATTCTCTTCTTCTTCAGTAAAACGTTTGAAAAATACAAGACTTGGTTTTACGGTAGCGCCGGCAGCAATAAACACATCTTGAGGAATTGAGCAAATTAAAATTATTTTTGCTCTTCCTTCAAAATATTCTCTAACTTTTTGAAGATTAGATGTATTTAATACTCCTTCCGGTAAAACCATACCCATACGACCACCTTTTTTGAGTAGACGCAAGCAGCGTTCCATAAAAAGAACCTCTGTAAGACTAGACATTGAACCGGTATCATACAATGAAAGCAGTTTTTTACCTATATTATCATTCACTTGTTTTAGCGCATTCTCGTAAGCCTCGCCATATTTCTCTTTATATTTTTCAATTAAGACTTCATCGGTAAACTTATCAGCTTCTGTAATCTTTTGATTTTTATCAATACGAGCACCAAAAGGAGGATTAGTCAATATGACATCAAACCTTTCTTCAAAAATGCCATTAACATTTAACAAACCATCATGATGGTGAACTCCTCCGTGTCCATCGCCATGCATAATCATATTCATTTTCGATGTTCTTGCCATACGTGGATTAGCGTCGGTACCATAAATACAATCGTGTGATAAATGGTACATACGGCTGCCTTCTGTTTGTGTATCTAGCTCTTTATTTAAAATTGTTTGCATATCTTCAATACGCTTATTAATAGCGAGCTGTTCCGATTCCGAAAGGTCTTCATAATTATCCCCTTCAATTTCAGTACGCAATTTTGCTTTTTGCGTCTTTATGTCATTCTCAATCTGCTCACGTACATATTCAAATGCTTTAATTAAAAAGCCACCGCTACCACAAGTAGGATCACAAATGACTTCGCATTCTTTCGGATCTAAAATCGAAGTCATAAAGTCTACAATAGTACGCGGTGTAAAAAATTGACCTAGTTCACCTCTGAAAGTTGTGCCAAGAAATTGTTCAAATGCGATTCCTTTGACATCGTCCTGTGTATCAGAAAGGTTATAGACCTGCAATTTTTCCAATATTTGCTCAAAACTGTTCTGACGAATTTTTATGCTTTCATTTTCATCAAACAAACTGTCTTCTTTGAAAACATCTTTTGTATCGTTAAACAAAATTTGCATGTATGGCAAATCAACACCTCTTTTTTTAAGAGTCGGTCGGGTATATACTTCATAATCTTTTTCTAATTGCTGAAATTTTTTTAGTGTAAAAACTTCGCTGCCTCGTTTATCTCTTTCATAGCGAATCTTCATAAACAATATTTTGCTTATTTCATCAAAAGCAGCTTCCGGAGAAAGTTTATCGTTATTTCTAATGATGTTATGGCATGTACGAAGCATTTTAGTAAATTCTTCTCGCGTAAAAGTTTTCGTCTTTCCTAAAATCTCTTTTACCTTTTTATCAACAAGCGCCTCTTTAGCTGTTGGTATTGCAACAACCTCTACTAACTCTTTCGGCAAGTATTCTTTATCAACATTAAAATACCTTGTTTCTTTTTCGTTTGTAGTTACAAAAAAGCTTGCACCCGCCCAAGAGGCATAATTATATCCCTGATAGTAATCTTCTTCACGGATACGCACATTTTCTGCTTTACATTCAACAACTATAAAAGCAGCTTTACTTTCGTCTTTATCCTTTTTTGATTTCCAGATAACAATATCAGCGCGTGCTTTCCCTTGGCCACGCTGAGAATTGTTGACTTTAATTTCTTGCGCCATTTGTTCAAGGGAATAACCATAGTCATCAACAAGTTTCTTTATATATTTTTGACGCACCTTTTCCTCTGGCGTTTCTATATGCCAAGAATTTGTTAACGGGCAAAATATTTTGCCATTTTCCCTTTTTATTTGCAATTCACTCATATTATTTCTCCTGTTCAATTGTAATTAAATATTACTCTATGATTCTAAATCATTTCTTTATATTCAACCAAGCTTACATTACCCATCTTATTTGCCCTGTCAATGCAACTCTTTGTAAAACCTGATTTTGAGAACATGTAGTAATATTTTGTTTTATAATTAAATAGTTCGCTTCGTTTTACGAGCGTTTCCAAAACGCCAAGTTCAACCTTTTCATTTGTCCATTTACATTCCGCAAACAGAGCTGTGTTTTTATCCTGTTCACCCATAATATCAATTTCGGCCTGGACTTTTTCCTTTGGGTCGTTGCCCCACCAACGTCCAAGAGATTTAAACTCTACCGGGCAGTTGCCGGAAATAAGCTGATTCCAAAGATACTGTTTGCAGATTTCTTCAAAAACCTTACCCATATAGTCAGAAAGCTGAGGTTCAATACGTTTATAAGCCAAATCGGCAGCGCCGCGGGCAATGATTGAATTGTTATTAAGCACAAACCGATACCAGAAACGAAACATATTATCCTCAATGGAATAAACTGACTTTCTGGAAGTCTTTTCGCCGTAAGGCGTTTCTTTCTGTACGATTCCAAGATTGATAAGGTTTTTAATATAATTCGTGCATACATTGGTATCTTCACCGACCTTGCTTGAAATCTCTGACATTCTTGATGACCCTGTTGCAATGGCTGTTATAATTGCCGTATAAATAGCAGGTTCACGGACTTCCTGTTTTAAGAGGTTTACCGGTTCCTCGTAAAGAAATGACATTGGATTGAGGTATGTGTTTTTTATGTTATACTCTATGCTTAACTTGTCACTCATCTGCAAAAGATACTGCGGTGTGCCACCTGCAATGCCGTAAATAAGCGCTTTATCTTCATCAGACAAATTTTTAAAATAAATACAGGTTTCTTCAAAGCTAAACGGCTGCAGTTTAATTTGTGCCGTTCTTCTGCCGTAGAGAGGCGCTTTATAGGCAAGCACATGTTCTTCCATATATGACATGGAAGAACCGCAAAGAATAAACATTAATTTTGATGTGTCTTTATATTTGTCAATTAAAAACTGTAAGGTAGATGCAAGACTTTTTGACGCACGCGCCACATAAGGATATTCGTCAATCGCAAGGATGATTCTTTCTTTTTCTGCTAGCTTAAATATATATTCAAATGCAGCCTGGAATGAAAGAAAAGAGGATTCCGTTTCAATACCGTTTGCAAACTCCATAATGCTTTTTGAAAAGTTCTCAAGATTCTGCTTTGCATTACTTTCAACACCCATAAAATATATTGCTTTTTTATCGCTGATAAACTGATTGATAAGTGCAGTTTTGCCTACACGCCGTCTACCGTAGATAACCGCAAATTCAAATTTATTCGATTTATATAAATTATCAAGAGTATTAAGTTCACGTTCTCTGCCTATAAACATTTACGCAACCTCCATCTTAGGTTGTTTATATTATAGTATACAAAAACAAATTAGTCAAGTATAAATGAGTAATTTACACTTGACTAATTTGAAAGGTTCATATAAATTTAAATACTTTGTCCGTCATGGAACGCTTCGCCAACACGTTCCGTTACCTTGTAATAACCATGCGTATATGGATCAAAAGCGATAGCATTCACTAAGGACATATCAAGCTTTCCGTTTGGCATTACACTTTCGTTGGCAGTAACATTAACAACCTTGCCAATAACCCCGCAGCCATATTCATTATTTTGATATTCAATATATTTACATTCCAGGCAAAGCGGAAATTCATTGATAACAGGCGCATCTACACTCTCTGCCTTAGCAGCGGTAAGACCTGCTTTTTCAAGCTTATTTTCAATGCTGTTGCCGGACACAACACCAAAATAATCTGCCGCTGCAACATGAGCGGCATCAGCAATGCTTACCGTAAACGCGCCTCTTTCTTTTATATTTTTAACCGTCTTATGCGTTTCGGTCAAATTTAGTACCACTGTGTCTCTCGCCTGCATCGTTCCCCATGCGGCGTTCATGACATTTACGCTGCCGTCTTCATTATAAGTAGCGACCATTAACACAGGCATAGGAAAAATTCCTTCTGTAATATCTAATTTTTTTCTCATATATAAAACCTCTTTTCTATTATTTTATCAATTAAACAACACAGAATTATATCCATCTGCAAATCTTCGTTATTTAATGTTACACCTTTTTTATATTACAAACCGGTAATATCCAAATCTACTATCATCCGACCGATTTTTTGCTCCTGCAAAAGATAACACATATAAATCGGAAGATATGTTACAACTCCTTCTGTTTCTACATTTCCGACAGAAAAAACATACGCTTTTTCAATATGATAATCCGGAATACTAATAAAATTATCCAAAGCTTTGTGCTTTTTATATGCTTTTCCTGATTTAACTTCTATCGGAACAACTTTTCCATTCATTTCTATTACAAAATCCAACTCGCCTACATTCTTTTTTTTACAAAAATATGGCTCAAATCCATTTGCAGTTAATTGCTGTGTAACGGCATTTTCAAAATGAGCTCCGTTATTTACTTCTCCGTTTTTATTAATTAATTCAATTTTTGTTTCAGAAGGATATGCGCTTGTAAGCAAACCAATATCACTCGAAAACAGCCGGAATACATTACTGCTCTTGCTCGCCAAAAGCGGGATGACCGGCGCCGCAACGTTATAAACCGGCAAAGCCACGCCTGCATCCTTCAGCCATAAAAAACTATTTTCATATCTATTAAACTTAAGCTCTTTATCCAGCATGGTAAAAACAAATTTCTTATTCTGTTTATTTAATTCAGCTGGAATAAGATCATATATGGAGCGCAGCTTAAGTTTCCGATTCTCAATTTCATATTGTGAAAAATCTTCTTTATAAAGCGTTATAATGTCTCGCTGAACTTTATCAACCTCTCTGATGTCCTTTGTTTCGATATAGGTTTTTACAGCATCCGGCATTCCCCCAACAATAAGATATACAAAAAACATATTTAAAAGTTTCTGATGTATGAATTCATCCACGGGGGTGCATGTTTCAAATTTCTCTTTCAGCATCTCTAACGTAGTTTTTGATACATTATTTGCCATCATAAATTCTTCAAAATCCATAGGGTACATCTTTAAAATGGTCAGGTACCCCACAGGCGCTGAATCTAGCCCCTTGAGTGAAACACCTAATAAAGAACCGCTCATTACATATTTAAAACTTCCTTCATCTACAAGAAATTTAATTTTTGTTACTATTTGGGGGCATTTCTGAATTTCATCAAAAAAGATAACTGTCTCATGCGGTTTACAGTCTTCCGGCATTATCATTTTCAATTTAATTAAAAATTCTTCTGCGCTCATTTCCGCATTTAGATACTCGACCATATCCGGCTGGTCGATAAAATTTACTTCATATTTGGTGTAACCACTCTTTTCAATCTCATCTCTTATAAGCCAGGTCTTTCCTGTCTGCCTTGCTCCTGTTACCAGCAGCGCCTTATTCGAATTTTCAAGCCATTCTTCAACAATGATTGAATATTTTCTATACATAAATGAATACCTCCATATTTATAATACATCATTTGCCCCGTTTTTTCAACCATTATTGTAATATATTGCCCCGTTTTTCTCATATTTATCCACGTGTTTTGCCCCGTTTTAGTTCTGATTCACGAATCCTTTGTAGCAGTCACAGCCGTTCCAATAATTCCGACGGTTTGATTGCTGTAACCTTGCCACCGCTAAAATCCCTGATATTTCTTGTGACAATATAGTCTGCGTGTATTCTCGATGCGCAAGCGTTCTGTATGGCGTCCTCATAATCCTTAAATTTCAAATTAGCTGCTTTTTTCAGGTCGTCCGCTTTCAAGTCTGCAACATTAAAAATCAGCATCAGTTTATCCAAAATTTCTTTTATCTTTCCTGGCTCCAACTCCTTGCGCATAATATATACGATATTGGGAATGGAGAGGGCAGAAATATACCCTGATATTTTATTTACCTCACACATCTTAAAAATCTTTTCGGATGCCTCCAAAAACTCCTGCCGGCTGCATAGAACATCGAGAATGACATTTGTATCAATCAGCACTTTCATATTTTTTCATTCTCTCCGTTCTGATTTTTTTATCGTCATAGTTTCCCGACAACACGCCTATGAGAGAGTCCGTGAGGAAAGAAACGCTTCTTTCCTTGGAAATCAGCCTTGCTACTTCCTTACCGTTTTTCAGCACAATCACCTCTTCGCCTCTTTGAACTATAGAAAGATATTTTCCAAAATTGTTTTGAACCTCAGTGGCAGTTGCAATTGTCATACAGGTACCTCCTCGTTTTTAGCTAAAATCATTATATGTTATTTTATCTAAAACGTCAATGCAATTAACTAAAATCCATCACTTGTATTTTCACCATTTTGAGCCTGCTTATACATAGCTGCTTTGTCCGCAGAAACTGTTAATTTAGAAAAGAAAAATCAGGGTAATTTGCGAATAAGCGCATAAATTTAAAAATCCCCTTCAAAAAAGGGTATTCCTCTTTCAAGGGATTGTTAGACGCTTTGAAAATGTTTTTGCCGTTTTTTCCAAGGTCGCTCGCAAACCTTCAACCGTTTTACAACTACTTTTCTTCTCAACAATAGTACCGGTGAAAAAACGCCATAATAATTCCTTCCATTTCTATCAAATGGTTGTTCGGCAAAAAGGAATTTACAATATAAAATTTACTATTCCATATATCGAATGACAAATAGTAAAGCAGACAGCAGGAACAACCGCTATTATGTTCTTTCTATCAAGTGCAAAAAAGATAAATGCAAGGCAAGGCGGAAACGTCAGGAATAATATCACGAGCGGGTCTGTAATTCCATTATAATATAGCGCCCATCCTACAAAATACATGATAATGCTGATAATCGAAAATATTATCAATAGAGAAAAACGCAGTTTGTTTCTTTCTTTGTTTTGAATAACGCAAAGAGAACAAATAAAAAATGCTTGACAAATTGCGCCTATCATATCAACGATTGCAGTTACTGACTCTTTTCTTAAAATATCATTTGGTGCAGGGATAGCAAACCAAATAAAATTTGGAATCATTACAATCAGAAAAATTGCTAAACCATAAATATCAAAACCAAATCTATATTTTTTTAGCAATATATTATCCTCCCGTAAATTCGTATTTGCCGTCCTCATTATCTCTCCGACAAATGCTGAAGTTGTATATCTGAATGTAATTACACTTCTACAACAACAGATTCACCCTCCGATTTATCTCCATTTAACCATTGCCACTTTTCATATAATTCAATTTTACCGTTATCTAAAATTTGCGGTATACTATGGCAAACTCCAATTCGCACCTGTTTTTGTTCATTTATGTGCAGATAATAAAA
>CANPYY010000013.1 GCA_947588675.1 uncultured Lachnospiraceae bacterium
CTCAGTCGGTAGAGCACGCGGCTGTTAACCGCGCTGTCGTAGGTTCGAGTCCTACTCGGGGAGCTGAAAAAAGGTTTTGCAAACACGTCGTTTGCAAGACCTTTTTTCTAAAAGGAAATATCATTAGAAACTATCAGAAATGTTTGGTTTTATTCGTTTTGTGATATAAACCGGACAAAACAAACACATTACTGGGATGTACAAAAAAGGTACATCAGTCAAGATCTCATACAAATCTGTATGGGGTTTTTATTTTCCACTTTTTTGACATTTACAATTGGCGGATGCAGAGTAAAATTGACTTTTGCTGCTGAACTTGGTGGGGTAATTGAGAGGATAAAATCCATTCTGTCAAATGTATATGATGAGAGAGTACAAAATGAACTGATGAGGCTCATAAAGCAGGGGGCAAGTAATGATTAAAAATTTGATTTGTGTCGATTTCAAAGAAATGCTTCAAATTGAAGGTCATTTGAAGGTTGGCACTTGCGGAGTGGGCAGAGGCATATTATAATAAAAGAGGGAGGATGTGACGAAAGAATGGGGAATAAACTTTCCACGGAAAACAAGGATTCTATGGAAAAACCGCATTTTGTAAAAAAGCCATTTGAGGAACTGCAAATAAGTGACGATTTTATGTTCAGTGTCATTATGAGGAATCCCAAATACTGCAAGCCGTTTTTGGAGCGGATACTGGGAGTCAGGATTTCCCGGATTGAATATCCGGAGTATCAGGACACGATTGACCTTACCTATGATGCGAAAAGCGTCAGACTGGATATTTTTGTGGAAGGCGATGAAGATTCGGTGTACTGCATTGAGATGCAGACAACCAATAATAAAAATCTCCCCAAAAGGGCAAGATATTATGAGTCCATGATTGATTTGAATATTTTGGAAAAGGGAGAGGATTATAGGAAACTCAAGAAAAATTTCGTGATTTTTGTATGTACTTTTGACCTATTTAAAAAGGGCAGGCATATCTATACCTTTGAAAAACGATGTGTTCAGGAACCGGAGATGGCGCTTGGCGATGAAACGACAACGATTATACTGAATACAAAAGGGACGGTGGATGATGTTTCGCCAGAGATGAAGAAGCTGCTGGATTATATTGACGGGAAAGAACCGGAGGACAGTTATACAAAGGAACTGGACGAAGCGGTAGTGTCAACCAGGAAAAATGAGAAATGGAAGGTGAGCTATATGACTTTACAAATGCATTATCAGGAAAAGTTCGAGCAAGGCCTTGAGCAGGGTATTGAGCGTGGACGCGAGGAAGAACGGGAGCAGTCGAAAAGGCAGTTTGCATTACGGATGCTGAAGGATGGGGATATTCCATTGGAGAAGATTGCTAGGTATTCCAGTCTGACAGTAGATGAAGTGCTTGAATTAGAAAAAGAGGAAGCATCGCAACCGGTATGAGAATGTAAGAAAAATATGTTAAGATTAACGGGAATTAGCACTCCTGGCGTGGAATTGATGCCAGAAGTGCTGATTTTCATTGGCGGAACGAGAGAGTTCAACTGTTTCGGTTACGGAGGTGTGATTTTTTTTGCACATTTGAGATGGACTGAGTTTTTTACTATAATATAGGTGTTAGTAGATATCCACTGAATGGAGTATCTTGAAAACAGAATATCGTACATTCCGTAGAAATTCAAATACGGGAGGAAATAGCTAATGAAAAGAGTTTGCACGCTATATCGAGTTTCCGCAAATAATGTTTGACTGGATTAGCCGGATTGACGATAAAACATCATTTATCGTGGAGTGGTTTGTAAAAACAGTAGGCGTGGAGGTCTGGAGCGTCAAAGAAGGCGAGCAGCGTTTTGAAACGCACGTTGACAAGCTGACCAACTATAATCAAGAAAGCTATGTGAATGTGAAGGGCAGACAAATTATGTCGCGGAAAAAGTGCTTGCAATCTGTTTTACAATATGATAATATATATCTTGTCGCTAAGTAAATGTGGCAAGGATATAGATATCTTCGTCTTTCGGTATGTATTCGTAATGGTGGTAGAGCACGCGGCTGTTAACCGCGCTGTCGTAGGTTCGAGTCCTACTCGGGGAGCTGAAAAAGCCTGTAAACATCAGTGTTTGCGGGTTTTATTTTACGTATTTTTTAATGAACTAAAGACTTGCAGGAGTGATTATATGAATCTGTTCTTGATTTTATCTTTTTTATTTTTTATAGGAGCTGTCTCAGGATGGGTAATAGAACTTTTTTTCCGGCGGTTTATTTCTACCGCCAATCCTGAAAGAAAGTGGATAAATCCGGGATTCTGCACAGGTCCGTATGTTCCTTTATATGGTTTTGGACTGTGTGTTTTGTATATAATTGCATCGGCGGAAACATTTTCTTGGATGGGCGGTTTTCGTTATCAGAAGATTGTACTGTTTCTGACTATGGCGGTTACTATGACGGCAATTGAATATATTGCAGGTATTTTTCTGCTGAAAGTTGCTCATATGCGTTTATGGGATTACAGTAAAGAGGTTGGAAATATACAGGGATTGATTTGCCCCAGATTTTCACTTATATGGGCTGTTCTTGGCGCAATATATTATTTTGTGATACATCCGAGAATATTAAATGTCCTGAACTGGTTTTCACAGAATTTGGCGTTTTCTTTTGTAATTGGATTATTTTTTGGCGTATTTTTGATTGATGTGGCTCATGCTCTGCAGCTTGCAGGTAAATTACAGAAATTTGCAAAGGAAAATGATGTGGTTATACGATATGAACACCTTAAACTTCAGATTAGAAATGCGCATGAGGCAAGAAAACAAAAATATCATTTCTTATTTCCATTCCGTTCTGACAGTCCAATTTCTGAACATTTAAAGGAAATGCGTAAATCCTTTGAACAAACAAGAAAATTATAGTAGAAGTGTGTTTATTAAAATTTAATTTATATATAATTATTACATAAATAAATAGGGACGATTCTGTTTGGTGGACTATTTAAAATTAATATTTTTCTGTTTGATGAAATAAAAAAGGCGGCCGTTTGTAAACGACTGCCTTTTTTATGGGAAATATAAAGCTGTTGTAATATAATTTGCAATACATAAATCAGATGTATTGTTTGTGAAATTTTAATACAAATTTATACTAAAAATAACATATTTTTTAAACAGAGATTATACAAATTTTTACAATATATATTATGTTGACAAAAATAATAATCTTAAATATACTAAAAAATAATGTCGTTTTTTATTTCTTAAATATAAATATATTGAATATACTGAATCCGATTACGGATAGACTTTTACTGTTGGGGAGGAAAAGTATAATGAAAAATAGATTGTATAAGATATTTCAAAGGATTACTGCGTCGATGCTGTGCATCTGCATGGTCCTTTCATTATTTGTGGGATTTATTCTGCCGCAAAACGGCGATATTACAGATGTCAAAGCTGCATCGGGAGATGCAAATGAATATGCAGATGAAACACTGGAAAAACAATGGGAGAGTGACAGTTATAGGAATGCCTGCAGACCATATTATGCCTGTGCGGGTACAGCAGCTTCAAGTAATTTTGATGCGTTTGGTGGAATAGAAAAAAGAACTATTTTTCATGTTTATGCGTTTGAAGGAGATACTATTTGTATTGGTTCAAGTGTTTTTGATTCAGGATTGGATTTAAATCACAAATTAACAAACGGTTCAGGTTATGGTGCTTCAGCTACAGATTATAATAAGGAAAATAATCATAAAGATAAAGATTCGGTTGATGTCATTATGACTGATTTGAATGGAACAAAACATGCGATAGATATACGAAATTCTGAAGATGAACCGGGGAAACTTAATACTACAGGCTATATTGATAGCCCTGATATGGAACGGGCAGCACTTGGGATGCAAAGACAGTCTGATGGAACTTATAAAGGTAGCTATAATGGAAAAACCTATATCCCTTATACTTATAAAGTTCATGAGTCGGGAGTGTATACTTTTGAGTTTCACTCATTTGACAAGGTTGGTAATACTAACCCGGTTGATCATTATAAAAGAAGCGACCAATGGCCTACCTCTGAAAATAATTATATTGGCATAAATAACGCAGGAAAAAATTATTATGATACCGGAGGTATGATTGCAGCGCTCAATCTTACTGTATTTAATGAAAGCGGTGTAAAACAGACAGGACGTACATATGCGGATTTTTTATCTCTGCAAATGGGTAGTATAGGCGATGGAGTTCATGATTCTTATTATGTCCTTACTTCTGACAGCTATATCTATAAGATGCAGTTCAATGGGGCAAGCCCTTATACATATAATTTCTTTGCCAATAACCGAGGGGTTTATGATAGTGCAACAGGGGAAATTGTTTACAAATCCGTTAAAGATATTTCAAATAGTAACCAATATCCTAAAATGGGTTCTTACTTTAAATATCCGGGAACAAAAGATACGGAAACAGGCAAGGGATTTTATATTTTTCTCGAATATCCTGATGACGATTTGTACGGGCATCTGTATGAAAAGGCGCTTCAGCCGGACCCTGCAACGAATATCAGATTTGTAGATACTATAGAAATAGAAGGAGAAAAAGTTCCCGGTTCTTATGTGGGCATGGGAGGTTATTTTGCTTTTGATGTTCAGGAGGCGACTACCGCCACATTGCGGCTTGAATTTAAAGGTATAAAAGATAGCGAAGGAAATGTAAAAGATTATGCTCCCGTGGAAATATCAGGCGTGGTAACTCCAAATTCTACCAATTATTTTTACTGGGACGGCAAGGATGGAAATGGCGTTGCGATTCCGGCGGGTGAATATGACGTTGATAATATTATATATACGGTTACAACTAAAGCGGGAGAGATTCATTTTCCGATATTGGATATGGAAAATGCTGTAGGCGGCATTACTTTTACGAGGCTGAGCCATATTTATGATAAAATGGGCGTGCAGCTTGACGTAAAGGACAGTATTTATGAGCTTACAAAAAATGTTATTTATTATGATGAAACAGCTATTTATTATGGTGAGAATGTTGCTTCAACGGGTATCTCTGAGAGTCAGGTAGATGTAGCACAAGAATTTTTTAGTAATACAGCAAATAAAGGAAAATATTGGAGTTATAATAATATAGGAAATACAAGCGGCGGTGAATATAAGGCGCGAAATTCCGTCTATATAAAAAATCATAATGAAATCCGGGTAGGAGATCATAGTCATACGACTAATGTTATTAAATATTTTGACGATGCAACCGGAGCTGTTTTGAAAGCAGGCGATATTAGTTCTGACCAGAAAAATATGATACAGTACATGAGCAGCAGTAATGAAACGGATAAAGGTTTTCCGGTAGGAATGTCTTCAGGTACAGGTAAAAATTCGACGACTACCGACTATGCGATTGCCAATTACTGGACTTTTATACCGGCAAAACCGGAACGTTCAAAAGATACGGATGAGAAGTTACGTATCATTGATGATACTGCGTCCCACTTTAATATGGTTGGACGTGTATTCTATGATTCTGCAAGCAAGAATGGTAAATTTGATGATATGAGTACATCCGGCGAATATCTGATGAATGGGGTTACGCTCAATCTATATAAGAAAACATCAGATACAAGTTATAAAGAAGGTAAAACCTATGTAAAGTATGAAGCAGATACTGTGAAAGAGATAAGGGAAAGTGAATTTGGCGGCGGAACGGACGTTTATGAAAAAGTCGGAACCGGTGAAACTACGCTTGATGGAAATTATGTTTTCAGAAATCTGGAATATGATAAAACAAACGGTACGGAATATCTTTATCAGGTAGTCAGACCGAATGTAAGCTATGATGTTACCAGTCAAGGAGTAAGTCCTAAATGCGACAGCAGTGATGGCACTAACTACGGATACTATGCAAATTATGCTTATGATAAAGATGGTAAAGGTAAAGAGGTTCAACGCATTAAAGTAGGCGGAACAGGGGTAGACCCCACTAAAAAGACAGTAGATAGCAGCGACAATATTAATAATACAGTGTCGGCTGTTGACGTTGGCTATTATTATCAGCTTCGCGACCATTCGCTGGTATTGAAAAAAGATTGGGATGCTTCAGGCACGCATCCCGATGCGGTAGTATTTGAGGTATCCTATACCCTGAAGAATGATAATGGAACAAAAATTTGGGATTACCGTACGTTATCTGCTATAACTTCATGGCAGAATGAAGATGAATACCTGCCTGCAAAGATTGAGGGTTCTGAGGTTGATAACTACTACGTTTCATCAGAATATTATATTTCAGATAATTATATCTACCGGCATAAATATGAGTATGATGGCGCGTTGGGAAAATACGTTAGTTTTGTGGGCGATGCTTCCAGATATTCTCTGGATTCACTGAAAAAACAATTTTCCGGGTGGAGCAAACCTGCTGCTGGTTGTACAATAAAAGATTTGCCGGACATTAACGGAGACGGAAAGATAAACGGCAATGATTTGGGAGCAATAGACGAAACAGACTGGGAAAAGATTGACGCAAAGACTGCGCCGTTTGGAGCTGTTTTAGACCGCGATATGCGTTCTGACAGCACGACGATAACGGTAACTAATTCCGAACATCATGGTACGGTCGAAATATTAAAATATTATGATACGCAGGAGGAGGATAGCAATCATCTTGCCGGAGCAACGTTCCGTATCTATAAAGGTAAAAAGGATGACGTGTCTAAATTGATACAGGAATATGAAGAAGCTTTGGCTAAAGGTGATAAAGATGAAATTGAAAAAGCGGATAAAAAGGTAAAAGATATACAGGTTGATTCTGCTACAACGAGAAGTAACGGCCGTATTGCGTTTCCCGGACTAGACCCTGATGAAACATACACCGTGCGTGAACAATATGCTCCCGACGGTTACCGTATATTACAGGAATATTTTGAAGTTAAACCTACGAAAGATACGCCTCCAAATACAGAAGACGTTGCAAAGGCTAATGAAGCAGGTATTTATTATTTTGACGCTGATAATTATGTACTTGTTCCGGTTGGTAACGCTCAGGCGGATAAGGAATTTTTGATACGTAAACGTATTACCGGACGCGCATGGCAAAAAGACAGTTCCAATGAAGATAAATTTACATTTACCATAAGCAGCGCCTTTGATGCTACTGTCGTTGATGCATTAAGAACCGACCCTAATATAAGGGTTGATATAGATGAATCTAATATTATTGGAGAAGATGGAACAGAAGTTATAGAAAAACTAACTGAATTTGCAGAGAATTTTAGTAGCTCTGCAGGTGCGGGAGCAAAAAATAAAATTACTATAGGCTATGACAATCCTTACTACAGCTATACTTCCGGCGAGGGTGCGCACAAAGTTACCATAACGAGCAGCGATACGAAAGTTCCGGAAGAAGGATTGCTGGTAGTAGGCGGAGAAGATAGCACTGCAAGCGGAAGGTTTGTGTCACCTGCGTTTTGTAAAGTGAATTTCCCGATGGCGGGAGAGTATATTTTCACAATATCCGAAGATGATTTTACAGGCGATGATACACTGAGTAAATCTGAGCGAATATATACGGTAAATATAACCGTGAAGCGGGTTCTTAATAATCCGGAGAGCAGTGATGAAAAGACTCTTGCAAATTCACATCTGGAAGCTGAAGTATCGAAAGTTACATATGTTGACCCTGATTCAGGCGACAGTACTCCAAAGATGTTTGCAGGAAACAGCCCGTTGTTTACCAATACCTATGTTCCTGTGCCTGCCAAACAGTCTACTACTTATGCGATAGAGAAGAACTTTACAGGAAGAACAGATGACAAATGGCTTGAAAAAGATAAGTTCAGTGTGAGGATAAAAGGAGAAGATAGTGTAACTCAGGATGCTCTTGCAAATAAAAATATTGTTATAAATGGATTAAAAGATAAAAGTAATGTAGAGTCGGTTAGTGATAGTGAATGGGTTTGCACATTTAATAAGGATAATCACGATAAGCTTGATTTTGATTCGTTTACGTTTCAAAATATAGTATTTCCGGTACAATATGTACATAATACAACCCATGAGGTTTGGAAAGCTCCTGAGGGTAACCCTGAGCAGGTTTCTCCGGAGGAAGGTAAGATTGGTGATGGACCGGAACAATATTCTCCTCAAACGCAGCCTGTTACTTACAAGCTGTCCATAAGGGAAGATGTTCCCGAAACTAATCCGTCAAAAGGCATTACTTATGATACCAATGTTTACTATTTGGAGATTGTTTTAAGGAATGTTGAATCTGAGGGCAGCGGTTCCGTAGAGGAAGAAGACGGTATTATAGAAGAAATGGACTTGACGCTGACTGTTGAACCTAAACCTGCGGGAGCGGCCAACAATGTTGTAGCAACCTGTACTACCAGACAGGAAGTTGTTGAAGAAAGCGTGTGGGAAGCAGGTAGTAAAACAGATGGTGTTACATGGTGGTATTATTCCGGTGGCGAACTGAAAGAAAGAGGAACAGGCACACCTCCTGCAGGTGCTATACTGATAAAAAAGACGGAAGAACATACCGGTGAACATGTTATGACTATTAATAATAAATATAATACTTCATACCACTGGGTGCCGAAAATACAGAAAATTCTTAATGGAAGAAAATGGACGTCCAGTGATGAATTTGAATTTACTATTGAGTGTAACAAAACTGCCGGGGTTACGATGTCCGGAGATAAAAAAATTGTTATAAAGAATGGCAGTGAGGAGCATACGGAGGCATTTGGCGCGATAGATTTTAGTTTGCCTGGAGAATATGAATTTACAATTACAGAAACATGCAGTATGAAAAATGTGGATTCTGATAGCAGGATAGAAAGTGGAGTGTATAAAATTACTGTTACTGCTACAGATGATGAAGACGGTAATCTGAATATTAAGTATTCGCCTGATGATGTCCATGATTCATTAATAAAGTTTGAAAATATATACAAAGATAATAGCAGTGACCTTGCATTGAATGTGACGAAAGAACTTCAGGGCAGAAGCTGGACGGATGATGATGAGTTTAACTTTAAAATTACTCCGGATGATTCAGCGACTAAGAAAGCCATTGATGATGGTGTACTGATTATGCCGTCCTCTTTGACTGGAAGTAGTGCTGATGGCTATACATTCAGTATAGACAAAAAAGGTGCAACGGCGTTAGAAGATAAAAAAGTCACAAAATCACTTGGCAATATTAGGATAACAAAAGGCGATGATGAGCCGAAGACATATAAGTTTAGAATTGAAGAAACGGACATTGCCGATAATGTGATATGTGATGAATCATCTTTTGATTTGTGGATTACTGTTGAGAGAAAAACCGGGACTGAATCGACTTCTCCTACAGGAGATTTAAAGATTGTAGCAACTTTTGCCCATACGGGAGATACGCCGGCAGCGGGCGATGATGAAATAACAGAAGTCACAATCCCGTTTGTCAATACCATATATACTGACGAAGTAAGCGACCCAAAAATTACTAATATAGCCATAAAAAAGCAGATTACAGGCAGGGATTGGACGAATGACGATACATATACCGTGAACGTGGAGCCTGAAAAAACAAGCGGTATGAATATGGATTATATAGTGTACGATGGAACCACGAGTTACAACGGAAAAGATACTGAAAGCTTCAGTCTTACTTTTAATAAAGCGGGACTTGATACTAATGACGGAGTTCAAAATCTGTATTTCGCTTTTCCGGGAGAGGGAGAGTATACGTTTAATGTAAGCGAGGTTATACCGGGCGTTCCTGATTCGTATATGAATTATGATAAAAATAAATATACAGTTGTATTTAAGGTCACAGATAAAAAAGACGGAACCTTTGATATCGAAAAAACCATTAAGAAAAATGGCGTTGAGATATCCGGCGGAAGCAGTGGTGAAATCATATTTGATAATATTGCCATAGGAAATCTTGATGTAAGCAAAACGGTTGAGGGCGACGGCGACCATAATAAAGAGTTTGGATTTTTGGCTGAGTTTAAGTTCCCTGATGGAGTAGAGGTTGGCGAAAACGTATCCTACAGCAAAAATGGCGGCTCCTTAACGGGTACTGAAAACGGTGTATTGCCGCTTGAAAAATCGGAAGATGCTTCCGGCGCAGTTACGTATACATGCAATTTTAAGCTTGCGCATGGTCAGACAATAACGTTTACAGGACTTCCGGGTACTACGGATTATACTATACAGGAAACTGAACGGTCAGGCTATAATGTTAATCCTGCGAATGATACGGCAAATATTATTGCAGGAACAGTACAAAAGGCTTCATTTGTTAATTCGCGTGCGGCGCTGCTTCCGTTTGCAGGCGGCGCGGGAAGTGTGGGTGGTATTGTTATGATAACGGGAATTATATTGCTTGTTGTTTCGGTACCGTTTGCATATATCAAGTTGAGGAAAAGGAGAAAACGAATTTAAGGCTGCAGGATTGTTATTCATATAAATAAAGGAGAGGCAGGTTCCGGTATGAAAAGAAAAGTAAGGTTGTCTACGGTAATTCTGATTCTGGTTATCGCTACCGGACTTTCCCTGATGTTCTATCCTTTTGCAAGTAACTATATCAATTCTATCGGTCATAAAAGTATAATTAATGATTATATAAGTAAAACGGAAGATATCGGTGATGACGAGTATCAGGCTATGCTTGAAGCAGCCCGCGAATATAACAAAAGGCTTTTACAGAGAACTCCTTATATCACCAACTTGACGGACGAACAGAGAAAAGAGTATGAAAGTCTGCTTAATATAATGGGTAATGGAGTTATGGGCTATATTGAGATACCGGCGGCGGATGTTTCATTGGCAATATACCATGGAACCGAAGAAGAAGTGCTCAGAGTTGGAGCAGGTCATATGGAGGGTTCTTCGCTTCCTGTGGGCGGCAGTGGAACACATACTGTACTGTCGGGTCACAGAGGATTTCCGTCAGATAAATTATTTAGTGATATAGATGTCCTTGATAAGGGCGATATATTCACGCTTCATATATTAAAAGAAGTTCTTACATATCAGGTAGACCGGATACAGACTGTAGAGCCTGATAAAGCGGACGCCCTGATGATTGAAGAAGACAGGGATTATTGTACGCTTATTACATGTACTCCTTATGGAGTAAATACACACAGGCTTCTTATCCGGGGACACAGAATTGAAACTCCAAAACAGGATGCTGCTACGCAAAATACTGCGGTTCCTGACGGTAACACGGCAAAATGGTATATGCAGATAATTGTTCCGGCAGCAGTAGTTGTAATCGTTTTTCTTGTTACATTAATTGTAATCAGGCATAAGAAAAGGAAATTATAACTGCATAAGGGAAAATTAATAATTTTGTGGAAGATATTTTAAAAAAATATATAAAAATACGTATTGTTAAAAAGGGGGATAGTGATATTATAAAATAGGTATACTTTATGAAAAAGCTGATTCAGGGATGAATGATGCTGATTCAAAAATAAAAAAATATATTATAAACGGAGGAAAGAAAATTGACAATTAAAAGTAAAAAAACAACTTGTAGAAAATTGCTTTCATTTATATTAGTTTTTTTATTGACTTTGATGATTGCAATACCTGCATCTGTTGGAACAAAAGTAATGGCGGCTGATGATTACAGCATTACTATTGAAAACAGCGAACATCTTGCTGACATGATAACTGGACAATTTGCAGCGTATCAGATTTTTTCTGGTAATATTCAAACGACAGAAAAAGCATCGAGTACGAAAGCAAGACATTTGGCAGATATTACATGGGGTAAAAACATTGATAGCGCAAAATTATTGGATGCTTTAAAAAACTCTGCTGATGCTGCCTTTGGAACAGAATTTAATAGTATTA
The DNA here is from genome assembly GCA_947588675.1 of uncultured Lachnospiraceae bacterium. Classification (GTDB taxonomy): domain Bacteria; phylum Bacillota; class Clostridia; order Lachnospirales; family Lachnospiraceae; genus V9D3004. Next base: position 11,837 of record CANPYY010000013.1, read on the forward strand.
CCGGAAGCACGTCGGCTGAGGAAATTGCCCGAATTTTAGAAAAACATTCTGACAATAAATTCCTTCAGGCATTTGCCAAATTAGTTGAAACAACAACAGATTGTCTTAAAGGTGACCCAAAAACATCAACTTTAGTGTCTGGTGAAGATAAATCTATTATTGATGGCTTGGAGCCTGGTTATTATATGGTTGTTGATACTGTTAATAATAAAGGTGGAGAAGAGGCTGCAGGAAAAGTAATATCAGAGTTTATTCTTGCTGTTATAGGTAATCAGACTGTTAATATAAAAGCCGATATTCCTACAGTTACCAAGCAAATAATGGAAGATAATACTTATAATAAACCAGTAGGTCTGGGATGCAGCGCGACAATAAATGATACTGTTTATTTTAAAATAGAAGGTACATTGGCGGAAAATTATGCAGATTATACAGCATATCAATATACAATAAATGATACATTAACTAGAGGACTTAAATATAATGACGGAAGTTTAAATATTAAAATTGGAACTCAGAATTATACTGAAGCTGAGTTAAAAGGATTTAATGCATCAAAATCAGATGTGTTTTCATATTCAAATGACGGTTATAATATTGTGATTAACTTTAAAGATTTAAAAAGTTTTGACCCGAGTATAAGTATAGATAAAGATACTGCAATAATTGTCACATATTCAGCTAAAGGTACAACAGATGCTAATGTAAGAACGGCTGATACTAATACTGTGTATATAGAATATTCTGATGACCCTGATAATGTTTTGTCTGGTGGCGCCGAACTTGGTAAGACTAAAGAGGCCGTTAATAATGTATATAACTTTGGACTTGATATTACCAAGAACGGAACTGATAGTGGAAGTACAGGACTTGAAGGTGCAAAATTTACTTTATACAGAATAAGTGACGATCATTATGCTATGTTTGATGCTACTGGAAAGATTACTGGAGGGTCCGATACTTATGCCGGTAGTACTAATGAGGTGACCTCTGATGCTTCAGGAAAAATTACTATTTCAGGTCTGGCAGCGGGTAAGTATATATTAAAAGAAGTTAAAGCTCCTGACGGTTATAATACTATGGAGGATATTTATTTTGAAGTAGAAGCCAAGTATAATCCTGAAGGTACTTTAGAAAGTTTAACCTTTAATACTTTAGATTCTGATGAAGTTTCTCCAAAAACAAGAGACGATGTTACACCAGTTGCAGGCAGTACAGCAAACCATACAATTTCAGTAACATTGGTAGATGAGAGAGCGCCGCTTCTTCCGTTTACCGGCGGTATGGGTACATATATTTTCTATGCGCTGGGCGGAATACTTCTTGCAGGCGCGGCAATATATATTGTATGTACCAGGTTCAGAAAACAGAATCGGTGATTTATTAAGTATAATTAATAATTCAGGCAGTTTTTGGGAAAAGAAATTTAATTTTCTTTTCCCGGATACTGCAGTAAGGAGAACCATGTATGAAAAAGAAAAAGGTATTTTCCGGGATTATTCTTGGAATTGTGATTATTGCAGGGTTGTCCTTAATGTTGTATCCGACTGTAAGTAATTATATTAATTCGCTTGGATACCACAGGGTTATTGATGATTACCGTGACAATGTCCTGAAGTTAAGTAATGAGGAATGTGAGGAAATGCTTGCCGCAGCAAGGGCGTATAATGCGGAACTTGCAGAAGGTTCGGGTTCCCTTTCCACGCTTAGCGATGAAAGGCGTAAGGTATATGAAAGCCTGCTTGATGTAAATGGTAACGGAGTTATGGGATATATAACGATTCCGTCAATAAATGTTTCGCTGCCCGTTTATCACGGGACAGATGAGGCGACTTTGCAGAGCGGTATCGGGCATATGGAAGGCTCGTCGCTGCCTGTAGGCGGAGTGGGAACATATACGATACTTACAGGACACAGGGGGCTGCCGTCAGTCAGATTATTTACCGATATTGACAGTCTTAGTGAGAAAGATACTTTTTCACTGCATGTACTTAACGAAGTTCTTACATATGAAATAGATAATATTGAAACGGTGCTGCCGGAAGAAGTGGCTTCGATTAAGATTGATAAAGATAAAGATTACTGTATGCTTATGACGTGTACGCCTTATGGAGTAAATACGCACAGACTGCTTGTAAGGGGACGGCGTATTGAAACGCCCGGAGAGGACGCCGCAGAAAACGAGAGTGTTTTCCATGATGATATCAGGACGGAATGGTATATGTATCTTATTATTCCCTGCATTGTGGTTTTGCTGATAACAATTGTGGTAATAATTACTTTAAAGCATAAAAGTAATAAGAACAACTGAAGGGGTATTGGCTTATGAGAAAAATGGCTTTTTCAAAATTGAAAATTGCTTTATTCTGCATAATGATGACTATTATTCTGCCGGGCAGGGTTTATGCTGCGGAAGATGGAGCAGTCAGCGTTTTATTTAAACATGATAATAAACCTGTATCGGGAGAAACTTTTAATATATATTACGTTGCCGACCGCTCGCAGGATGGTAACTATAATCTTGCCGGGGAGTTTGCGAAATACCCTGTTTCGCTTAAAAATACCGATGCAGACAGTCTGAATATTCTTGCGTCTACATTGTCTGCATATGTTTCAAGAGATGGTATTGCTGCTTTGGCAGAGATGGAAACGAATGAGTATGGGGCGTGTAAAACGGATAACCTGAAAGATGGTCTGTATCTCGTGACCGGGAATGTATTTACTGCGGATAATATTACTTATTACCCGAAGCCGCTTCTGGTGTCGGTTCCGACCCGGACTCCGGAGGGCGATATTGTATATGATGTGGCGGTAGAACCGAAATATGAGTTTACAGAGGGTGATGCAGAGGATTCTTATGTTACACGAAGCGTTCTGAAAATATGGAACGATAAGAATAATAAAAACCGTCCCGGAGAAGTTACGGTACAGCTTCTGTGCGATGGCGCCATATATGCGGAACAGACTCTTAATGCGGATAATAACTGGAGATATACATGGGATAATCTGAAAGCCTCCTGCAATTGGCAGCTTGTAGAAAAGGATGTGCCGGAAGGTTACAGCGTTGGCGTGGAACAGCAGGGAATCACGTATACGGTTACGAATACATATGATGTGCCCGACAGTCCTGCTCCCGATACTACAGGCAGTCCGAATGATAGTATGAAAGCGGATGACAACGGTTCATCTAAAAAGCGTACCGGTTCAAGTATAACGGATATAAATGATGATACGGATTCAGATAAAGATACGGATGATACGTCCGGTGATGTTATTACGTCCGAAGCTTTGCCACAGACAGGAATGTTGTGGTGGCCCGTTCCGATTCTTGCGGGCGCAGGGATTATTCTTATAATTACAGGGATTTTACTTGGTAAACGCCGCGGAGGAATACATGGATAAAAATAAACGTATTTTAAGTACCGTCACAATCATCGCCGGAATCCTGCTGATTGTGGCGGCAGTTTCTTTAGTCATATATAATATGTGGGATGACAAACGCGCGGGAGCCGTTACGGAAAAGGTATATGAGAAGATAGATGTTTTGGAGACGGAGCCCGTTCCTTTGAAAATTCCGGATTATATACTGAATCCGGAAATGGATATGCCTGCAGTGGAAATTGACGGTTACAGGTATATAGGCACCGTGCGTATTCCGTCGTTAAATCTCAAACTGCCGGTAATGGAAAACTGGAGTTATCCCAGAATGAAAATTTCTCCATGCAGGTATACCGGTTCGGTATATCTTAATAATATGATAATATGCGCCCATAATTATGCCACGCATTTTGGAAGACTGAAAAATCTGGATTTCGGCGACAAAGTAATTTTTAAGGATATGGACGGAAATATCTTTCATTATGAAGTGAAAGAAATTGATACGCTTGAAAAAATGGAGATAGAAAAAATGCAAAGCGGAGATTGGGATTTGACGCTTTTTACATGTACGCTGGGAGGACGGACCAGGGTTACGGTAAGATGCAGTCTGGTTGAAAAATAATAATTTGAGAAATTTATAAAAAAGTGCTTGTCAAAGTATCTGAATTATGATATCATAACTTTTGTTGTGAATTAGGGTTTGCCGACATGGCTCAATTGGCAGAGCAGCTGATTTGTAATCAGCAGGTTAACGGTTCAAGTCCGTTTGTCGGCTTTGATAAAATTATATGGACCATTAGCTCAGTTGGTTAGAGCAACCGGCTCATAACCGGTCGGTCCGGGGTTCAAGTCCCTGATGGTCCATTTCATAACAAGGCCCAGTGGCTCAGTTGGTTAGAGCGCCGCCCTGTCACGGCGGAGGTCAGGGGTTCGAGCCCCCTCTGGGTCGTAACGAGAACACTGTCACATTAATTTATTAATGTGGCAGTCTTTTTATTAGAAATGCGGAGGGTTTATATGATAGTTATTGACAGAAATCTTAAATTGCCGTTGTATGAACAGGTATATAACAGCGTCAGAGAAGATATAATATCCGGGAAAATGTGTGAGGGACAGGCGCTTGTGCCGATAAGGGAACTTGCGTACACATTGGGAGTGTCAAAAAATACTGTTGATTTGGCATATAAACAACTTTTGGCGGAAGGGTATATAAGGGCGAAAAGAGGTTCCGGATATTTCGTGGAGAACATGGAAAAATACGGTATAGATATACATGCGGATTCGGATGCGGGTTTTTCTTATAATACACCGGACAGGGATGAAAAAAAAGCGTTATATGATTTTTCATTTGAGGTTGTAAACAGCAGTGAATTTGAATGGAAGAAATGGAAAAAATGCCTGAATGAATCGTTGTATGAAGAAGAATACAATTTTAATGGATATAAAGACTGCCGTGGGGATATTGGACTGAGAAAAAGCATAGCGGATTATATTTTTATGACAAGAAATGTAAAATGCAGCGCGGAACAGGTAGTAATATGCAGCGGTACGCTGTATGCGATTAATATGATTGTAAATGTTATTAATAAGTACCGGGAAAAAGAATACAGGGAAGAAAAACAGGCAAGCTGTGACCCTGAGTGCGAGAACCATATAAAGAATGTTTTTGCCAGTAAAGGATATAAGATATGCGCTTTTGGAGATAACTGCATAAAAAATATAATTTATGTGTCGCCGTCGCATCAGTATCCTCTGGGGTATACAATGAGTTATGATATTCGTAAGGAATATATAGATTATGCGGAGAAAAACGACGCCTTTATAATAGAAAATGATTGTGACAGTGAATTTACATACGGTAAAAGCAGAATCCCTTCGATGCAGTCGATGGATGCTGACAGAGTTATATATATAAGCTCGGTATCGCGTATATTATCGCCTAATATAAGACTTGCATATATGGTACTGCCGAAAAATTTTACAGATATTTTCATGGAGATTTATGACGGTTACAGAACCGCTGTTCCTGTGCTTCACCAAAGGACGCTTGCCAGATATATTGAGCTTGGATATATGCAGAAGCACATAAGGAGACTGCTTCATACGAACGAAGAAAAATTTGATATTATATTAGAATATCTTGAAAAACTTGAGGAAGAAGGCCATATAAATATTATCGGGCAGCCGGCGGGAGGATACATTGCCGTAAAACCTGTAAAACGCAGAAAAAATATAAGTCTTTTGGAGTACGCCCAAAAAGAAGGAATAATTTTGTATGAGGAAGGCGAATATGTGCTTATAGGTTATCTGTCGATTGACAGGGAGGACATAAATGCGGCAGCCGTGAAACTGTATGATGTTATAAAAGGATATGCGTAAATGCGGAATATGATGTTTATAACTGTAACAGGGCGTTTGCCTGTAATATAACAAAAAAACTGCCACACATATATAAGTGTGACAGTTGCATTTGTTACAACCACGAAATACATTATTACCTTTAACTTTTATTATAGGTAAATCTATCAATAAAAATTAAAATGGCTTCATGCGGGGATTATAACTTTACTACATTTGCTGCCTGAGGTCCCTTTTCTCCGTTGATAACTTCAAATTCAACCTGGTCGCCTTCGTCTAATACTTTGAATCCGTCCATCTGCAGAGCTGAAAAATGTACAAATACATCATTGCCTTCTTCATCAGAGATGAAACCAAAACCTTTTTTCGCATTAAACCATTTTACTGTTCCAATCATTTAGCTAGCCTCCTAAAAATACTAAAAAATTAATACAACATAAAAACTTTATCACATAAAACAATTTTTGTCAAACCTTTTAATAATACTTTTCTTTTTTGAAGGGAAACTATATAATATAAATTATTAAAACCAAAAACAGGAAAGGATTAATTATATGGATATGTTTGAATTTTCGGAAGACTGCCTTAAAGCATATAATGTCGTAAGCGCGGGAGAACTTAAAGATATTGGCAGCGAGGGGTATCTGCTGGAGCATAGGAAAAGCGGCGCAAGGATATCGCTTATAAAAAATGATGATAATAATAAGGTGTTTTATATAGGTTTCAGAACGCCGGTCAGTGATTCTACCGGCGTGGCGCACATTATAGAACATTCTGTGCTTTGCGGTTCTGAAAAGTATCCAGTGAAAGACCCGTTTGTAGAATTGGTAAAGGGTTCGTTAAATACATTTCTTAATGCGATGACTTACAGTGATAAGACCGTATATCCTGTAGCAAGCTGCAACTCCGCCGATTTTGCCAATCTTATGAGCGTATATATGGATGCGGTATTTTTCCCGAGAATATATGATATAAAAGAAATATTTATGCAGGAGGGATGGCATTATGAAATGGAGTCAGCCGATTCACCGATTACGATAAATGGCGTTGTTTATAATGAAATGAGGGGAGTGTATTCATCGCCTGACCAGATTCTGGGAAGGTATGTACAGAAGGCGTTATTCCCTGATACGACATACAATTATGATTCCGGCGGAGAGCCCGACTGTATTCCTAAGCTTACTTATGAGCAGTTCTTGGATTTTCACAAAAAATATTATCATCCATCCAACAGTTATATTTATCTGTATGGCGATGTCGATATGGAAGAAAGGCTTTTATGGCTTGATGAAAATTATCTGAGTAAATTTGATAGGCTTGACGTTGATTCCGCCATATCGATTCAGAAGCCGTTTGATAAAATAAAATATGTTTCGGAAAAGTATTCGGCTCAGAGTGAAAATGATAAATCATACCTTAGTTATAACTGTGTTATAGATACTTCGCTTAATGTAGTATACCAGACGGCGTTCCAGATTCTTATGTATGCGCTTATTATGGTGCCGGGAGCGCCTGTTAAGAAAGCGCTTCTGGACGCGGGTATTGCGGAGGATATCTCCTGTGTATTTGACGGAGAGCTGTATCAGCCCGTATTCAGTATAATTGCAAAGGAAGCTGATGAAAGCAGAAATGACGAGTTTGTAAAAATAATACGCGATACGCTTACGAAACTTGCAGATGAAGGAATTGACAGGGATTCGCTGCGCGCGGCAATATCTATATATGAATTTAGGTACAGGGAGGCTGATTATGAAAGATTCCCAAAAGGACTTATGTACGGGCTTACCTGTATGCAGAGCTGGCTGTATGATGATAACGAACCGTTTTCACAACTGCTTTTACTTGATGTGTATGACAGATTAAAAAATGAAGTAGATACGGGATATTTTGAAAAGCTTATTAAAGATTATCTTCTTGATAATACGCATTGTGCGGTTGTCAGTATACTTCCTGAAACAGATATGAACAGAAGACTGGATGAGGAGATGGAAAAAAGGCTTGCAGAGTATAAGAAGACGCTGTCCGATACGGAAATCCGCGATATTGTAAATAATACGAAAAAGCTTTATGAATATCAGGAAACCCCTGATACTGAGGAACAGCTTAAAGTAATACCTATGCTTACAATAGACGATATCGATAAGGATATAAGAAAAACAGACATCCGCAAAAAAAGCGCAGGTTCTGTTTCGGTACTGCACAGTAATATAAATACAAATGGCATAGCGTATGTCATCATGTCGTTTGATATAAGCGATTATGAAGATTATGTACAGTATATAACCCTGCTTTCGAGCATACTTGCTTATGTTGATACTGAAAAATATGATTATATGTCGCTTGCCAATGCAATTAACCTGCATACCGGCGGAATAAATGTTGAAACGAATGTGTATGCGGAAAGAGGAAATGCAGATAAATACCGTCTGGTCTGCGAGGTTAGTTTTTCGTGTCTTTATTCAGAGCTTTATGATACGTTTCAACTGGTTGGCGAGATTATGGATAAGGCGGTGCTTAACGATAAAAAACGCCTTAAAGAAATTATACAGGAAGAACGTTCGGTACTGAGAGGGGCAATGGAAGCTTCGGGTAATAATACTGCTGTAGAACGAGGGCTTTCTTACGCTTCAGCGTCGGGACGTATTCAGGGCAGGATAGGAACGGTGGGTCTGTACAGGTTTATAGACTCCATATATAATCACTTTGATGAGTATGCCGATGGTCTGATAGATATATTTGAAATATTAAGGGACAATATTTTCAGAAAAGATAGACTTTTTATAAATATAACTGCGTCTGAAGAAGGATATTCATGTTTTGAAAAGGAATTTAAAAAGTTCGATATGTATTCCGGCTGCGGCAGGAATATGGACGATATTGTTTTATTAAATATTACGGATAATGCAGAGCCGCATATTAACGAGGGATTTAAAACTTCAGGAAAAGTACAGTATGTTGCAAGAACAGGTAATTTTATTAAAAAAGGCTATGAATATTCTGGAACGCTCAGGGTAGTAAAAACTTTGCTGTCCTATGGATATCTTTGGGTAAAGGTGAGGGTTCAGGGAGGAGCTTATGGAATTATGTGTAATTTTTCCAGAAGCGGAAATGGTTATTTTGTATCGTACAGAGACCCTAATCTTTCGGAAACCAATAAAGTGTTTATGGATTTGCCGGAATACCTTGGCAGTTTTGAGGCGGGAGAACGGGAAATGACAGGTTATATACTTGGTACTATAAGCATGACGGATATGCCTTCTACCCCGGCGATGAAAGGAAAGGGAGTTTATATAAGGCATATGTGTAAAATTACGGATGAAGACCGTATGCGGGAGAGAAAGGAAATATTATCGACAGATGCCCGGGCTGTACGCAAAACCGCAGAGCTGGTAAAGGCGATACTGGATAATAATAATATATGCGTAGTGGGAAGCGCGGCTGCTATTGAAGAAAACGCGGAACTGTTTGATTATATTGAAGATTTGATATAAGTTATGGAGGAGAGTATATGAAAGATACATTTAAGTCCGGTTTTGCCGCTCTTATAGGAAGACCTAACGTTGGAAAGTCCACACTTATGAACAGGCTTATAGGGCAAAAAATAGCTATAACTTCGAGCAAGCCGCAGACAACGAGAAACAGGATACAGACGGTGTACACAGACAGTGAAGGACAGATAATATTTTTAGATACTCCGGGGATACACAAAGCAAAGAATAAGCTTGGAGAATATATGGTAAATGTAGCGCAGAATACGCTGAGAGATGTTGACGTGATTTTGTGGCTTGTGGAGGCGTCCGATTATATAGGCGCAAGCGACAGGCATATTGCAGAGATTTTAAGTAAAGTGCGGACGCCGGTAATACTTGTAATAAATAAGATTGATAAGGTGAAAAAAGAAGAAATACTGAAATTTATTGACGCATATAAGGATTTATGTGATTTTGCGGAGATTATTCCGTTATCTGCGCTTAAAGGGGAAAATACGGAAAAGCTTATACCGGAAATATTTAAATATCTGGACTTTGGCCCGATGTATTATGATGAAGATACCGTGACCGACCAGCCGGAAAGACAGATAACCGCCGAGATTATAAGAGAGAAAGCCCTGAGAAATTTGAACGATGAAATTCCGCATGGCATTGCCGTGTCCATAGAGAGCATGAGTAAGCGTAAAGGTAAGAAGATTATGGATATTGATGCCGTAGTAATATGCGAAAGGGAGTCACATAAACGCATTATAATAGGAAACAGGGGCGGAATGTTGAAAACGATAGGGAGCGACGCAAGAAAGGATATTGAAGCGATGCTCGGAATGCAGGTTAATCTTAAAATATGGGTTAAGGTTAAAAAGGATTGGCGTGACAGCGATTTTATGCTGAATAATTTTGGATATAATAAATTGGATTAATATTGAATATCAAGTCATACTGACGGAAATCCTATTACTGAAGGCACAGTTTGTGACTAATTAAGTAAGGGAGTTATGTATGATGAAGAACGATATATTTTGGAAAAGGTTTGAAAAGTCAGGAAAAGTGGAGGATTATCTGGAATATGCCTGTACGACGGAGGATTCTTTTGACGACGTGGTAATCGGAGACGTTGTCGGTGAGGACAGGCAGACGGTGATTTTGCCGGGATACGACGACAGTATTCAAATCTATTAATTTACCGGAATGAGGGGTTTGGGACTATATGACGGCAGAAACTGTTATGGGCATGGTAATAGCGTCACAAAACATAGGTGAAACTGACAGAAGAATAGTTCTGCTCACCAGAAATAAGGGTAAAATATCAGCATTTGCAAGAGGGGCGGCAAAACCGAAAAACCCTCTTGTATCTGCTACGCAGCCCTTTACTTTTGGCGAATTTTTTGTTTATCCGGGACGCGACTCATATACCGTTACACGGGCGGAGGGGTTAAAACATTTTGATTTTGTAAGAAAGAGTCTTGACAAATATTATTATGCTTCGTATATGTGCGAACTGGCGGGTTATTATACACGGGAAAATCTTGACGCAAGCGATGTGCTTTTGCTTTTATACAGGTCGTTTCAGGCGCTTATGGCAGATGTTTTGGAGGATAGGCTTATACGGTACATATATGAATGGAGAATACTTCTTATTAACGGTGAAATGCCGAATGTGTTCAGGTGCAGAAAATGCGGGGGAGAAGATGTGACACACTTTTCTGTACCCGGACAGTGCGTATTTTGCGAGGGGTGCGCAAAAGAATATGATAATTCTGAAAAAATGCTTCCCTCGGTGCTGCATACGTTGAAATACATCGCATCTGTTCCGTTGGATAAATTGTTTTCTTTTAAGTTATCGGAAGAAGTATTTGCGCAGTTTAAAGAGATAACCGACAGATATCTGCAAACTTACAGGCGTTATGATTTTAATTCCCTGCATTTTATAGACGGGAATACATTATAAAAAACTTGAAAATCTATGTATGCAATAGTACAATATAGAACGAATATGTCACAACGAATAATGAAAGGAAGTCGTTAATTATGGAAAAGTCAATGGATAAAATAGTAGCCCTGGCAAAAGCAAGAGGATTTATATATCCGGGTTCAGAGATATATGGAGGTCTGGCCAATACATGGGATTATGGCAATCTTGGAGTTGAACTTAAAAATAATGTAAAAAATGCGTGGTGGAGCAAATTTGTGCGCGAGTCGCCGTATAATGTCGGCGTAGACTGCGCAATTCTTATGAATCCGCAGACCTGGATTGCTTCAGGACATCTGGGAGGATTTTCGGACCCGCTTATGGACTGCAGGGAGTGTCATGAGAGGTTTAGGGCGGATAAGCTTATTGAGGATTATATGAAGGATAACGGAATTGAAATAGAAGGTACGGTAGACTCCTGGACGCATGAGAAAATGAAAAAATACATAGATGATAACAATATTGCATGTCCTTCATGCGGAAAACATGATTTTACAGATATACGTGAATTTAACCTTATGTTTAAGACGTTCCAGGGAGTTACGGAAGATGCAAAAAATACGGTGTATCTTAGACCTGAAACGGCGCAGGGCATATTTGTCAATTTTAAAAATGTACAGAGAACTTCAAGAAAGAAAATTCCTTTTGGAATAGGACAGATAGGAAAATCCTTCCGTAATGAGATCACGCCGGGTAATTTCACTTTCAGGACAAGGGAATTTGAACAGATGGAACTTGAGTTTTTCTGTGAACCGGGAACAGACCTCGAATGGTTTGCTTATTGGAAACAGTTTTGTATAGAATGGCTTAAAAATCTTGGAATTAAAGAGGATGAAATGAGATACCGTGACCATGATAAAGAGGAGCTTTCATTTTACAGCAATGCAACTACCGATATAGAATTTTTGTTCCCGTTTGGATGGGGAGAACTTTGGGGTATTGCCGACAGGACGGATTATGACCTTACGCAGCACCAGAATGTATCTCATGAGGATATGAGCTATTTTGATGATGAAAAGAAGGAAAAATATATTCCGTATGTAATAGAGCCTTCTCTTGGAGCTGACAGGGTGACTCTTGCATTTTTGTGCAGCGCATATGACGAGGAGGAAATAGGAGATGGCGACGTGCGTACCGTGCTTCATTTCCATCCTGCGATTGCGCCGGTTAAAGTCGGAGTTCTACCTCTGTCGAAAAAACTTTCCGAACAGGCGCAGAAGATATATAATGAGTTGTCCGCAAAATATAACTGTGAATTTGACGACAGGGGCAATATCGGCAAGCGTTACCGCAGACAGGATGAAATAGGAACGCCTTTCTGCGTAACTTATGATTTTGATTCTGAAGAAGACGGATGCGTCACGGTAAGAGACCGCGACACCATGGAACAGGAAAGAATCAAAATAGAAGATTTATCTAAATATTTTGAAGAAAAAATGGCTTTTTAAATACGGCCTGTCAACTGCAGCAGGTATGGTATCGTATCTTCAAAATCGATACCATACCAGTTGTGGGTTTCATTTCTTACGGTGGCGTTAAGCGTGTATGAAGTATATTCTACAGCAATTTTTGCAGCATCTTTTGCGCAGAAGCCGCGCAGCAGGGCGCCTGCAAACGTGCTGGCAAATAAGTCGCCCGTTCCGTGGAACGTTCCCTTTACGTCAGGTTTAAAATATTCAAATGTGCTTCCATCCGAAAAATGCGCAATTATACCGTTTTCGTTATTTTTAATTACGCTTGTAATGATTATATTTTTAGCGCCGGCATTTACGAGCCTGTCAAATATTTCATTAATATAGTCCATGTCGTAATCAGACCTGTACCGAAGCCCTGCCATAAAAGCGGCCTCGGTAATGTTCGGTACTATATATTCGGCTTTCCCGGCAATCCTTGTCACCGCTTCTCCATATTTTTCGTCAAATCCTGCGTAAATTTTTCCATTGTCGGCAAATACAGGGTCTGCTATCGTAATAGTGTCGGCGTCGGCAAAATTTTCATAGAAGTCAAGAAGCATATCTATATGGCTGATATTGCCGAGATATCCCGATAGAATAGCATCGAAATGTATATCAAGTGTTTTCCAGTGTTCCGTTATGGAAACAATATTGTCCGAAAGGTCGCAGAAAGTGAAACCCGGAAACATCGTATGCGCCGAAAGAACGGCGGTCGGTATTATGGAAGTTTCAATTCCCATTGCGGATATGATTGGAAGCGCTATTGTCTGCGAACACTTTCCAATACATGATATATCCTGTATACTTACAAGTCTTTTCATAACAATCCCTCTGTTTGCCTGTTTGATAATAATTCTATAATATGCTAATATTATATATGCAATCCTGGTATTTTAAAATAGTAAGTTGGGACGGTGATATAATGAAGCATATCGGTATTGTATGTATGTCGGCATGTTTATTTGTATTGATATGTCTTTTATATAATAACACAGTATTTGCCGTAGATAAATATGATTCTTTTAATATGGTTTTTTCCGGTTATGGCGATTATGTATATCAGGAAAAAACAGAAAAGTACCGTCTTTCAGACATAAATGAGCTTTTTGCGGAAGACGACGGCGCAGAAACGGTCAAGTATTATTCTGCAAAAGTAGAATATAGTAAATCCGCATATGACGCTGATGAAATAGTAGATGTTATCAGAGATAAAGAAGGATTTTTAAATGCGTCGCGGGATGAGGTTATGTATGCTGAGGAAATAACTGACCTTAGGTATGACCCGTATATCGACAGACAATGGTATCTTAATGCGATAGGAGCATACGACGCATGGAATATGCTTGAGGATGAGCCGGGCAGAGGAGTTGTTGTTGCGGTAATAGACTCTGGTGTTAATTACTATCATAGTGATTTATATAATAATATGTGGATAAACGAAGCTGAAGCATATGGAAATTACGGTACGGATGATGATGGAAACGGTATTGAGGATGATATATACGGCGCATGTTTTGACAGCGAAAATGTATATGGGGAAAAAGTGACCGGAGATCCTTTTGATACTGATGAGGACGGACATGGCACGCACGTTGCGGGAATTATCGGAATGGAAAACGGTAACGGCGGAGGACGCGGCATAGCGTACGGCTGCCGTATTATGGCTGTAAAAGCGGGAGGTTCTGACGGTAAATTTCTTATATCGGATGTAATATCGGCGGTAGATTATGCCGTTAAAATGGGGGCCGACGTTATTAACATGTCGTTTGGCTCCGTCAACCGGTCTGATGTGTTGGAAGCATTGTTAGAGTCAGCTTCAGAAAAAACGGTTCTGGTCGCTGCCGCAGGAAATGAAGGAACATCCTCCGGAGAGTCTAAAATGTATCCGGCGGCGTATCCGTTTGTTATTGGAGTAATGGCAAGCGATTCATCTTACAATATTGCGCAATGGTCAAATTATGATTCACGTGATAAAAATGTTGTTTCATATGATATAGCTGCGCCCGGTGTAAATATATATTCTACTGTATTTGACGATAAATATATATATATGAACGGAACGTCGATGGCGGCTCCGGTAGTTTCGGCGTCGGCGGCTGTTGTATTCCATGATGCTAAGGTTAAAGGAATACAGGACCCTGCAAAGTATACTTTTGGACAGTTGATAAATTCATCCCGCCATACGGCGACGTATACGGACGGACAGAAAAATGTATATACATACAATAATGTAAATATATATGATGCGCTTACGGTAAAACCTTCGGTCAGTATAAATGTATGCGGTTTTAAATATTTTGCTGACAGTACGGGGGAAGCATTTGCGGACACGGTGTTTTTGAAAGACGGCAGGGCAAATATATACTGCGGATACGATATATTAAATACCTGGCGGGATGCAAAAAACGTAAAAGTAAGCATCAGTACGGAAAGCGCCGAATGCAGTATTATAAATGGCGAGCTGGAAGCGGGCGATATTGAAGCGCTTGGAAAAAAGAGCGTTTCATATGATGATAATAATGCAATGATGTTTGAATTTAACGGAGAAAAGGGCAAGTCATATAAAGTTAAAATTATTTATACCGTTACAGGCCAGACTGCGGATGAACCTGCCGTAACCGTATCACAATCCTATGAAGATGTAATAACGGTATTATCAGGTTCGGAAATGACTGATATGGCGGTTGTTGCACCTTCCGCTGTAAGTTATGCGGCTGATAGCGTGTATACTACGCTTCAAAAACCCGCGAAGGTTAAGAATTTAAAAGTATATAAGATGAAAAGCGGCAAATACAGGAAACGTACGTTAAAATGGAAAAAAGTAAGCAAAGCTGATAAATATGTCGTATATTATTCAGTAAAAAAGAACGGAAATTATAAAAAGCTTGCCGTCTGCAATAAGAACAAATATGTTCATAAATATAAGCAGAATAAAAGATTTTATTATAAAGTAAGGGCATACATAAAAAGCGGTTCTGATAAAGTATATGGAAAATATTCACGTATTGTCAGGGGATGATATATTGGCGGATAAATATTATGCTGTAAGAAACGGAAAAAAAACAGGTATATTTAATACCTGGGAAGAATGTAAGGAACAGGTAAACGGTTATAAAAATGCCGAGTACAAAAGCTTTAAGAATATAGAGGATGCAAAGCTGTATATGGGGCTTTGCGATGATATTAAAAAAGGTGAAGAAGCGGGTGTAATGACGGCATATGTGGATGGAAGTTATTCGGACAGTATTCCCGCCTTTTCATATGGGCTTATAGCGTTTTTGGAAGGTGAAGTTATACGCGACTGCAAGATGTTTCAGGATGAAAACCTGATTGGCATGAGAAATGTTGCCGGTGAAATAAAAGGCGCGGAAACGGCGATGGCGCTTGCAATAAGTAAGGGATGCAGGAAGCTGCGCATTTATCATGATTATGAAGGGATAGCAAAGTGGTGCCTTGGAACATGGCGTACCAATAAAGAAGGTACAAGGGCGTATAAGGCTTATTATGATTCAGTATGTGATAAGGTGGAAATATCTTTTCATAAAGTTACGGGCCATTCCGGAAATAAGTATAATGATGAGGCGGACCGGCTTGCCAAGTCCGCCCTTGGGATTAAATAATGTCGTCGGGTCTGGTAACAGGCTCAAACGTGCGTGATATATTTTTTGACTTTTTGTGCATTTTAGTATTTTTTTCAGCTTCCCTGCAGAAATATTCTTGGGAATTAAGAGGTTTGTTACCATAAGGTGAAACATGCTGATAAGAACCGTCAGGCAGTTTGATACGCGTTTTTACATTGTCACGTAACTGTATATCGAGAATATGTTTGACACGTTCTTTCAGGTTTTCTTCTTCTATTGGGAACAGTATTTCAACACGCTTATCCAGGTTGCGCGGCATCCAGTCTGCGCTTCCCATATATATGTCTTCATACCCGTCGTTATAAAAGTAAAATATTCTTGAATGTTCTAAGAAGTTGCCTACGATAGAATGTACGCTGATATTGTCGCTTATTCCGGCAATACCGACTTTGAGGCAGCATATTCCTCTTATAATAAGTTCTATTTTTACTCCTGCCGCGGAAGCTTCATATAATGCGGCGATAATATCTGCATCGCAAAGCGAATTCATTTTTGCAATTATGTGCGCTTTTTTGCCTTCGCGCGCATGCGCCGTTTCATTTTCAATACATTCCATGAATTTATTTCTGAGGCGTAAAGGCGCAAGAGTGAGTTTATTCCAGGCGAGAGGTTCTGAATATCCGGAAAGCATGTTGAATACAGCGGTCGCATCTTCGCCTATTGGCCTTGAACATGTAAACAGACCCATATCCGTATACAGTTTGGCGGTGGAATCATTATAATTGCCTGTACCAAGGTGTACATAACGCCTTATTCCGTCATCCTCACGTCGTACTACAAGTGTAATCTTGCTATGCGTCTTTAATCCTACCAGACCATATATTACATGGCAGCCTGCCTGTTCAAGTTTTCTTGCCCATATAATATTATTTTCCTCGTCAAATCTTGCTTTAAGTTCTACAAGAACAGAAACCTGTTTACCGTTTTCTGCTGCGAGCGCAAGGGAAGAAATGATAGGCGAGTGGCTGCTGACACGGTACAGGGTCTGCTTTATTGCAAGTACATCAGGGTCTGTCGCCGCATTCCTTACAAAGTCAACTACCGGGTCAAACGTCTGATATGGATGAAACAGCAATATATCTCCGTTGCGTATCTGTGAAAATATATCCTGTTCAGGATTTATTTCGAGGACAGGCTGTGGTTTATACGGTTTGTTTTTCAGGTGGTCAAATCCTTCCAAACCATATATTTTCATAAAGAAAGTAAGGTCCAGAGGACCGTTTACCATATACAGGTCTTCATCCGATATGTTTAAATCTTTTTTCAGGTATCCCATAAGTCTTTCATCAATTCCATTTTCGACTTCAAGTTTGATTACTTCGCCCCACTGCCTTTTTTTAATCTGCCGTTCTATTTCGGTAAGCAAATCAGCGGCTTCATCTTCATCAAGAGTAAGGTCTGCATTACGCATAACCCTGTAAGGATATGCGCATATTACGTCGTAATTTAAAAACAGTTTATCTATGTTTTTTTCAATAATCTGCTCAAGCAGAATAAGTGAAATACTTTCGGAATCATGCGAAGGTATTCTTATAATTCTCGGAAGTACAGACGGAACCTGCACGGTTGCAAATTCATATTCTTCGTCTGTTTTTGAGTTGTGAAGCAGAGCGGCGATATTTAACGATTTATTCCTGATAAGAGGAAACGGACGTGATGAGTCAACTGCCATAGGGGTAAGTACCGGATATACTTCACGCATAAAATAACGGTCTACAAATTCTTCCTGCTCAGGAGTAAGTTCTTCATGGCTAGGTACGAGAACGATTTTGTTGTCTTTTAAAAGAGGAAGAAATGACGAGTTATATAATTCATACTGCGTATCCACAAGCACATGTTCTTTAAGGCTTATTTCTTCCAGTTGTTTTGCAGGACTCATTCCGGATATATCCGGTTTGGTATATCCCGCATGAACCATGTCTTTTAGTGAGGCAACCCGTATCATTACAAATTCATCCAGGTTAGAAGAAGTAATACTTAAAAATTTAAGCCGCTCCAGCAGAGGAAGTGAAGTATCGCAGGCTTCGCTTAGCACCCTGTAATTAAATTCAATCCAGCTTAATTCCCTGTTATCGAAATATTTATGTTTTTTGTAGATAGATTTACACATTGCTAATCCTCCTTTGCTTGAGAACAGGCTTTATTCCAAAGGTCTGTTCAAAAAATACTGTTGACTGGTTAAAATATGCCTGTTCAAGCGCCAGGTCCATAAATGATTCTGCATTTATTATAAGCTTGTCATTTTTAAAAGAAATCTTTATATGTGAAAGTTTCTGTTTTTTACTTGTATCAAGGTCGTTGCATATTCTGAACAACGCCGTAAGTTTTGCGGTCTTAATATAGTCTTCCTCTGAAAGTCCGCCCTCCATTTCGCTGTAGGAGGGGAAATTGTATGTGTGATGTCTTACGATATTGGCAACAATCATATTTTCATTTGAGGAGAGTCCTATAATTTCCGAAGAACGTATAATGTCGTAAGAGTTTTCGGATACTTCCTGGAAATTGACGAATGCGCCGCAGTCGTGAAGTATAATAGCTATGCGCAGCAGAAGAAGGTCCCTGCTCCCAAGCCCGCTTATTTTTTGCATGCTTTCAAATATTTTTTGCGCGATTTTTTCAACGTGTTCGGTATGTTTTGTGTTGGAATGGTATCTTTGCGCAAGCTTTCTTGATGCAGATACAATATCTTTGGAAAAATCACGTGCCGGCTTGATTTTATGTTTAAGGGTTGCATATTCGGCAACCATTCCGTCGCACAGGTCGGTAGAGTTAAATTTAATAAAGCGCGCGTGGTTGATGTCCATTATTTTTTTATATATCATTGCTGTCGGAAGTATAAGGCGCGCCTGTTCTTCCGATGTTTCGACTATATGCGCAAGCTCCTGTATGGAGTAGGTATAAAGCCCTTTATATATATCGTTCATTTCGTCTGATGACAGCATGGTTTTTTCGGGATAATATATGTTTATATATTTTTGAAGGGTACGGATACCCTCACCGACCGCCAGTATTGTATTTATCGTATATTCATGGAAATGATTTATATATGAAGTGTATATATCGCCTTCAATGTATTCGGCAAGCAGGTCGTTATAGCTGTCTGTAGTACGTTCAAGACTTCCAAGAAATTCATTAATCCTTATGGAGCCCAGACGCAGATTCTGTGATACCATAAGATGGCCTTCCGTAAAACATGTTGCCTGTGAACTTCCCGACCCTACTTCAACAACAAGAGCGCCTTTATTTATAATATCATTAAAATCGGGTTCGTTAATTGCTATAGCCTGAAACAGAAGATACCGTTGTTCTGCATTTCCGAGCATGTTTACTTCAAGTTTGGTGCGTACGCGTATACGGTCCAGCAGAAAATGCCTGTTTGCCGCTTCGCGTATTGAACTTGTAGAATATGCGCTGTAATGGGTTACTCCGAAATCAGCCATAACTTTTGTAAAACCGTTAAGTACGTCGCACAATTCATCTATAAGGTGATTTGATATATATCCGCTTGCGTAAGTATCGCTTCCAAGCTCCATTATATGTCGGATGTGTGTAAGCTGCTTAATGGCACTTTTTTTTTCAATCTGGAAAATCTTCATTGATACTTCGTTAGAACCAACATCTATTGCTGCAAAAGTACTTACCGACATAACAAAACCTCCTTTTAGTATTACTTCTACGTATCGCATTGTTATTATTATCTATATTTTATATTATTAAAATATAAAATTCAAGGGAAATATGCTGCTTTAAAAACTTGACACCTATACACTGCTTATCCATTGTATGCAATACTGGCACTTGCTTAATTGCAATTTTACAGTTATACTGAAAAAGAATTTTACGGCATTGTATTCGGAGGATAATATGCGTACAGGAGATTTTAATTATGAACTCCCGGAGGAGCTTATAGCACAGGAACCGCTTGCGGAAAGGGATAGTTGCCGCCTGATGGTTCTTTCACGTTTTACAGGAGAGATATCACATGAAATATTTCATGATATAACAGGACATTTAAATGCAGGCGACTGCCTTGTGATTAATAATACAAAGGTAATACCGGCAAGGCTTATTGGAGAAAAAGTTCCTACGGGTGGAAAAGTTGAAATACTTCTGCTCAAAAGGATAAGCTCTGATATATGGGAAACCATAGTAAGACCGGGGAAAAAATTAAGATGCGGCGCTATGGTGAGTTTTGGCGGAGGACTTCTTACGGCGGAAATAAAAGAGGTGCTTCCGGACGGAAACAGACTGGTACAATTTGAATATGAGGGAATATTTGAGGAGGTGCTGGACAGGCTTGGACAGATGCCGCTTCCCCCATATATAACGCATGGACTTAAAGATAAAAACAGTTACCAGACGGTATATGCCAAATATGAAGGCTCAGCCGCCGCTCCTACTGCCGGGCTTCATTTTACCGACGTGCTTTTAGATAAGATAAGGAATATGGGAGTAAGTATTGCGCCTGTAACTTTACATGTAGGACTTGGCACATTCAGACCCGTAAAATCAGAAAATGTGGAAACGCACCATATGCACTCTGAGTTTTACAGGATAACAGAATCGTCTGCGGATATTATTAACGCCGCCAAGAAAAACGGCGGAAGGATAATATGCGTGGGAACTACAAGCTGTCGTACGATAGAATCTGCGTCGGATGAAAAAGGAAGGGTATTTCCTAAAGAAGAAGATACGGATATTTTTATATATCCGGGATATAAATTTAAAGTTATGGATGCGTTAATTACTAATTTTCATCTTCCGGAATCTACTCTGCTTATGCTTGTGTCGGCGTTTGCGGGAAAAGAAAATGTGCTCAAAGCGTACAGGGAAGCCGTAAAGCAAAGATATAGATTTTTTTCGTTCGGAGACGCTATGTTTATAGGTTAGGATTACAGAGGTGAAAGATATGATAAGTACAATAGGAAAATTGTTGTTTATATATAATCCGAATGCCGGGCGCGGCGTTGTAAAAAACCAGTTATCAGGCATTGTCGAAGTTTTTTGTAAAGCAGGCTATGAAGTGACAATATGTCCGACCTTCAGCCGGGGCGACGCCAGAGATATAGTGGTTGAAAAATCAAAGGGATTTGACCGGATTGTATGCTGTGGAGGCGATGGCACGCTTAATGAGGTTACAAACGGGATTATGGCTCTGGAGAAAAAAATTCCCTGCGGTTATATACCTGCCGGTACAGTGAATGATTTTGCGCATTCTTTCGGACTTCCGCAAAATATGCTTGAGGCGGCTGAAGTAGCCGTAAACGGCGAAGTGTTTATGTCGGATATAGGCGAGCTTAACGGCAAGTGTTTCGACTATGTTGCCGCGTTTGGAACTCTTTCGGACGTGTCATATGAAACTAATCAGAATACTAAAAATGTTATTGGCAAACTTGCATATTTTTTGGAAGGTGCAAAAAGACTTACATCAATGAAAAAATACAATATAAGAGTTGATGCGGACGGAGAGCTGATAGAAGATGAAGTAATATTAGGCATGATTACCAACTCTTTTTCCGTAGGAGGCATTCTGTCTATGTCAGATGAAAAGATTGTATTGGATGACGGGAAGCTGGAGGCGCTGTTTATTAAAGCGCCTAAAAATATTATTGAAATGCAGGCGGTAGTAAGCGCGCTTTTGTCAGGGGATGCAGAGTGTAAACATTTTTATTACAGACATGTGAAAAATGTAAAAATAGTATGCGATGAAGAAATCGGCTGGTCTTTGGACGGCGAGTTCGGCGGCGCTTATACCGAAACCAGTATCAAAACTTACAGTAGAATTATTCCATTTATACGGAAAAATTCCATAATTGCCAAAAATTAAAAATTATGTTGTTAATATTATCCTTATGTGTTAAAATATTTATATGAGTTTTATAATTTTATAAAAAAACAATAAGTAATAAATAGGAGGTAAATATGACAAAATGGGTATATTTATTCACTGAGGGAGATGCAAGTATGAGAAATCTTCTCGGTGGTAAGGGAGCAAATCTTGCGGAGATGACCAATTTGGGGCTTCCGGTGCCGCAGGGATTTACTATTACTACAGAGGCGTGCACGCAGTATTATGAAGACGGAAGAAAGATTAACGATGAAATACAGGCCCAGATTATGGAATACATTGAAAAGATGGAAGGCATTACAGGAAAGAAATTTGGCGACAAGGAAAATCCGCTTCTTGTTTCCGTACGTTCAGGGGCGCGCGCTTCTATGCCGGGAATGATGGATACGATACTTAACCTTGGCCTTAATGAAGATGTTGTCGAAGTGCTTGCCGAAAAATCAGGCAATCCAAGATGGGCATGGGACTGCTACAGAAGATTTATACAGATGTTTTCCGACGTTGTTATGGAGGTTGGAAAGAAATATTTTGAAGTGCTTATCGATGAACTGAAAAAGGAAAAGGGAGTAACGCAGGATGTAGAGCTTACCGCCGATGACCTTAAAACTCTTGCCAATCAGTTTAAAGCCGAATATAAATCCAAGATAGGCGAGGATTTCCCTGATGACCCGAAGGTTCAGTTGATGGAAGCTATTAAAGCGGTATTCCGTTCATGGGATAATGACAGGGCAAATGTATACCGTCGTGATAATGATATCCCTTATTCATGGGGAACTGCAGTTAATGTGCAGATGATGGCGTTTGGTAATATGGGAGATACATCAGGTACGGGAGTTGCATTTACGCGTAACCCTGCTACAGGAGAAAAGAAGCTTGACGGCGAGTTCCTTATGAACGCACAGGGCGAGGATGTTGTTGCCGGCGTGCGTACTCCTAAGAAGATTGAAGAAATGGCGGAAACAATGCCTGAAGTATTTGAGCAGTTTAAGGATATATGTAATATTCTTGAAAACCATTACAGGGATATGCAGGATATGGAATTTACTATTGAAGACAGAAAACTGTACATGCTTCAAACCCGTAACGGAAAGAGGACTCCGCAGGCAGCGCTTAAAATTGCGTGCGACCTTGTAGATGAAGGAATGATTACGCCGGAAAAGGCTGTTTCAATGATAGAACCGCGTAACCTGGATGCGCTTTTACATCCGCAGTTTGACCCTGCGGTGCTTGCTAAGTCAGAACCAATAGGTTCAGCTATCGGAGCATCTCCGGGTTCGGCAGCAGGTAAGATTGTGTTTAACGCAGAGGATGCTATGGAATGGAATAAGAGAGGAGAGAAAGTAGTCCTTGTACGTCTTGAAACATCTCCTGAAGATATCGAAGGTATGAAAGCTTCTCAGGGTATACTTACAGTCCGTGGAGGAAGAACTTCACATGCGGCGGTTGTTGCGCGTGGAATGGGTATATGCTGTGTGTCGGGTTGCGGCGATATAGCAATGGATGAGGCTAATAAGAAATTTACTCTCGCAGGTAAGGAATTTCATGAGGGTGACGAAATATCTATTGATGGTTCGACAGGTAAAATATATGACGGACTTATTCCTACCGTAGATGCAACCATTGCGGGTGAATTTGACAGAATAATGAAATGGGCTGATGAATTTAGAAGACTTAAAGTTCGTACCAATGCTGACACTCCTGCAGATGCAAAGAAGGCAAGGGAGCTTGGGGCAGAAGGTATAGGACTGTGCCGTACGGAGCATATGTTCTTTGAGGGTGACAGAATTGACGCTTTCCGTGAAATGATATGTTCTGATACAGCGGAGGAGAGAGAGGCTGCGCTGGATAAGATACTTCCTATACAGCAGAGTGATTTTGAACAGCTTTATGAGGCGCTTGAGGGATGTCCGGTTACGATACGTTTCCTTGACCCGCCGCTTCATGAGTTTGTACCTACCCTTGAGGAAGATATTAAAAAACTTGCTGACAGCCAGGGAAAATCAGTTGACGAGATTAAGACGATAATAGCGTCGCTTCATGAATTTAATCCTATGATGGGACACCGCGGATGCCGTCTTGCAGTTACTTATCCTGAAATTGCAAGGATGCAGACAAAGGCAGTCATAAGAGCGGCAATAAACGTAAATAAAGCGCATGCTGACTGGAATATTAAACCTGAGATTATGATTCCTCTTGTAGGGGATGTTAAAGAGCTTAAAAATGTTAAAGATGTAGTCGTAAAGACAGCAGATGAGGAAATAGCGCAAGCCGGTTCAGATATTAAATATGAAGTTGGTACGATGATGGAGATTCCGCGTGCCTGCCTTACGGCAGATGATATTGCAAAGGAAGCTGATTTCTTCTGCTTCGGAACGAACGACCTTACCCAGATGACATTTGGATTCTCGCGTGACGACTCAGGTAAGTTCCTTGAGGCATATTATAAATCCAAGATATTTGAAAGCGACCCGTTTGCAAGACTTGACCAGAATGGCGTAGGAAAGCTTATGGAAATGGCTGTTAAACTTGGTAAACCTGTTAATCCTGATTTGCATATAGGAATCTGTGGAGAGCACGGAGGAGATCCTACGAGTATCGCCTTCTGTGACAGCATAGGACTTGATTATGTGTCCTGCTCGCCGTTCAGGGTACCTATAGCAAGACTTGCGGCCGCACAGGCAGCGATTGCCGGTAAATGAGTTTTTGAGGCTGGTACTGTTTGGCGAAAGAAGTGAATAAAGGGCTTAAAATCAAATGATTTTGAGTGTTAGGGGGTTCACCGGAATGGAGGGTGAGCCCCTTTGTAACACTATTTAAGATACCGCATTAAGAGTGGCGATAAAGGATTAGGGTACACAATTTGGCTTAATGAAGAGTTTTGACAAATTGTATTGGGCTACGCCAAAAGGCTTCTTTCAATGATTGGCTAGTTCTACGCTTGAAGTGTAGAGGTAGATTTCTTATAGTATGTATGTTAGATATTCAGCTATAGTTACTAATGACTTTTCACATTTTCCTTTGCTGGTAAGAAATAGATTTCAAAATCATTTTTTTGTGTCATATACCCAAGATAATTCTAAAAAATTTTCAGCAATTGTCCAGAGAGAATTTTGGGGGATTATAAGAAGTATAGAAACACATTATATGACCTTGTCTGAGAAAGAACCAGAATATATTAAAGAAAATGATTTTAGTAAGAAACTGAAAAGAGTCACGGAGGAATTTGACAAAAAGTATTCCGAAAACGATTATTTGACATTCATTAGAGAAACTCATATGCAGATGGGTTGTTGACACTTGACAAGTCATTTCTTAAAAAGGTATTGTTAAATTTTAGCTGTATGGCCAATTCGACTTTTTTGCAAAACTCTATGGAGCTTACGGAATTTATTTCATAGGGAAACATATTTGTGTATTATTTTTCCGAAATGCCAAGGTAAAATATGTAAAAAGATATAGTTGAAATTGTAAATGAAGTAGAGACGATATATATAACAAAAAATGGGTGTGGGGCAATGGTGGCACTTAGTTTGGAGAATTATTCCAGATTGACGGACAGTGTGGAGGTAGTCTTGGATGGGGCTTAACAGACTTACTGAGAGCGCAAGCGGCCTCTTATCATTAGAAATTAACATCGCTGATATAGAAAATGGTAGGTTGAAATCCTATAAATTTGGAATAATCATTCTTGGAGGTAAAGCATAAACAAATAAATAATATAATTTGGCATAAAAATAGTGTAGTTTGGTTTATGGAATTTGCAGACTGCTTGCAATTTGCAAGCAAAATGGTTATACTATAGACAGGAGGTGAACGGTATGGCAAGAACAGCAAATGTATTTGCACATGTGGAACCTGAAATCAAGGAACAGGCGGAAAAAGTGCTTGAACGGCTGGGTATTCCGATGTCGAATGCCGTGGGGATGTTTTTGAGACAGATCGTGCTTCAGCGGGGCATACCGTTTGAGATGAAGCTGCCCCAGGAAGTACCAGCTGCATATAAATCCCTTACCAAAGAACAGTTTGACAAGGAAATTGAAGAGGGGATGGCTGATATACGGGAAGGTAGGCTCTATTCGGCAGACGTTGTGGAAATTGAGATGAAGAGGGATTTCGGTATATGAGTTGGAAGATTGTGTATACAGCGGGTGCAAGGCGGGATCTGAGGAGCCTGTACACATATATCGCAGAGAAACTGTGTGCGCCAGAAGCGGCAGCCGGGCAGACCGGAAGGATCATTGAAGGGATACATTCACTCAGCGAAATGCCGATGCGTTACCGCCGGTATGATGATGAACCGTGGCACAGCCGGGGGATGATAATATGTCCCAACGTCTGTCAGGAAATAAAAAAGAGGTAAAAACAGCCTATGAATATCAATAATATTAATTTTACATCTTTCATCCGGGTGGCAGAGGCCGGCAGCTTCAACAAGGCGGCAGAGGAGTTGTATATTACGTCTACCGCGCTAATCAAGCAGATTAATCTGCTTGAAAGTGATTTGGGAATACGCCTTTTTGAGCGGACGCACAGGGGGATTGCTCTGACAAAGGCAGGCGAATCCCTCTATAAAGATGCGAAGTATATTACGGAATATTGCAGGGAAGCGATTGTACGCGCTCAGAGCGCAGAGTTTGCCAAGGAAACGGTAATTCGCATTGGAACGTCTTCCATTATGCCTGCGCAGATGTTAATGGATTTATGGCCGAAAATTCATGAAAACTGTGCCGATGTGAGCTTTAAGCTGGTTCCCTTTGAAAACACGTCGGACAATGCAAGGGAAATCTTAAAAAATCTGGGACAGAATATAGATGTGGTAACAGGTTTTGTGGACGAACTTTTGATGGAACAGCGGGATTGCAGGGGACTTTTGATTAAAAACGAACCAATCTGCTGTGCTGTGCCAATTTCACATCCGCTGGCGGGAAAAGAAAAACTTTCGGTGCAAGACCTGTATGGGCAGGATCTGATGATAATCCATAGGGGCTGGTGCCGTCATATGGATGAGCTGCGGGATGACCTGTCGGAAAACCATCCTCAGATTAATCTAGTAAACTTTGATTTGTATAATGTGGGTGTGTTCAATCAGTGTGAACAGAATCAGGACATTCTGGTTGTGATAGAAAGTTGGAGCATGGTACATCCTTTGATGAAGGTGATACCAGTAGAGTGGGCTCATGTTATGCCGGTGGGAATTTTGTATTCTCCACAGCCCACGAAAGTCGTCAGTCGTTTCCTTTCCGCACTGGAAAAGGTGTTGGTTTCTCTCCAACAATAGAAAACACGCTTGGCATGTCTATTGCCATGAATAAAAATTCCATTTCTGACCGCAGGTTATTAGTTGTAACCTGTGGTTATAACTGATAAACGAACCGAGACTTCTCCGGAAGTTTCGGTTTTTTTATAATCAAATACAGAGGTAGTGTGAATGAAACGTTTTTTGAAATTAAAAATGGAGGTTTTCAAGATGAAGAAAAAAGTAATCATTATTATCTGTATCGTAGCGGTCGTCATAATCGCGACGGCATTGATTGTTCCCCGGATTCTGGGAGGGGCTCATGTCGGAATCGACAATAACCCTGAGGCAGAAGTGAAAGGGGAGAGCAATATCCTTGTCGTCTATTTTTCATGGTCGGGCAATCTTCAGCAGATGGCGCGGTGGACCGCGGAGGAAACCGGCGGCGATTTGTTCCGCATTGTTCCGGCGGAGAGCTATGGAGAGGATTATGGAGCCTGCGCGGACCGCGCGAAGAACGAGCTGGATAACGGAATCCGCCCGGAATTATCCGCACATATAGATGCTGAAACTATGGCGAAATATGACACCATTTACCTTGGATTTCCGGTATGGTGGTACGATCTTCCCATGCCGGTGTGGAGCTTTTTAGAAGAATATGACCTATCGGGGAAAACAATCATTCCCTTTTTCTCACATAACGGGAGCAAAGATGGAGCAAACAGCCTGAACCGTGTAAAGGAACTGGCGCCTGATTCCACCGTCCGGGCGGAGGACGCTATTTCCATCCGGGACGCTTCTGTTGAGAGTTCGGAAAAAGAAGTGAAGGAATGGGCATCAGGATTTTTGAAAGAAAACTAAATATATACAGAGAGGAATGATGAAAGATGATAAAAGTATGGAAGGAAAAAAGGAACCGCGCAGCCGCTTTTTTGATGGCGGCCGTTCTGATGGCAGCCGCTGTGGGCGCAATCTGCGTTCCTGCGCAGGCAAAAACCAAAAAGCAGAATGTGGCGGTGCTGTATTTTAGCAATACGGGGACGACCAAGTCCGTGGCAAAGAAGATAGAAAAGAACACCAAAGGAAAGATGATTGAGATTAAGGCAGAAGTTTAATACACAGAAGAAGATTTGGACTGGGGAGATGAAAACAGCCGTGTGACCACAGAGCATGAAAGCGCAGCTTCTCCGGCAAAGAGTACGGTGCGCCCGGAGATAGAAAATTTGGGAGCAATTAAAAAGGCAGTAAAGAAGGCGGATGTGGTTTACATAGGTTACCCGATTTGGTGGGGCATTGCGGCATGGCCGACTGACAGCTTCGTAAAAGCAAATGATTTTACCGGTAAGACAGTGATTCCGTTCTGCACTTCTTCTACATCGGGATTGGGCGAGAGCGGCGAGCTTCTGGCTGAAAAAGCGGGAACCGGAAACTGGCTGGATGGAGAACGCTTTTCATCCGGTGTTTCGGAAGACGAAGTAAGAGAATGGATTTCAGGCTTGGAATGATGTTCGGTTCCGGTGTTGCATATTCCATAGATATCGGAACCGAAAACTATCGCGGCTTTGTGATTGACAATATATATCACTCGACAAATGACGGGGATATTCATTATAATGTTTATATTCCCGATAGCTACGACGGCAGCCGTCCCTATGCGCTGTTCTTTACGCTTCCAGGCTATGAGGGGTTATATTTTCAGGGCGTGGGGCGAAATCTGGAGGCGGAGGATTGTTTGCCTACGATGAAGATATCATGGGCTGGTTGTTCGGAAAATAAGTTGGCGCAAATTGGCTATGAGCTCGATTATATGAAAATGTCCGCTATATTCGGCGGCGCAGCTATTGTGCAATGAAAGGAATATATAAATTGGTGGATATCAATGAATGAGTGGTTTGAAATAATTCAGCGGGAGCTTATTTATATCAGTTATTATTTTATGGTCCAACTTCGGCAAATCGCCGGATATTGGATTCTGGGAATGGTGCTCGGCTCGCTTGTCTCGGTCTTTGCAAAAGACGCCATTCACGGTGCATTTGACCGCATACGCGATAAAAAATGGGGGCTGTGGGGCGTGATTCCCGCAAGTATTCTGGGCATCGCATCGCCGCTTTGTATGTATGGAACGATTCCAATTGCGGCGTCATTTTCCCGGAATGGGATGAGGGATGACTGGCTGGCAGCTTTTATGATGTCGAGCGTGCTTCTCAATCCGCAACTGATTATGTACTCGACCGCGCTTGGGACGGCGGCGCTGGCAATCCGTCTTATTTCCTGTTTTGTCTGCGGCTGCACGGCTGGGCTTGTGGTACATATCTTTTTTAAGAATAAGCCGTTCTTTAATTTTGAAGGGTTTGGTCCGCAGGCAAGCCACGATACTCACCCAAATCTGTTCCTGCGCTTTGTGTTTAATCTTGGCAGGAACGTCCGGGCGACGGGATTGTATTTTTTAATCGGGGTTTTGCTCTCGGCCCTGTTCCAGAGATATGTTCCGGCTGATCAGTTTGCAAAGCTGTTCGGCAAGTCAAACGAGGGATTTGGCATTTTGATGGCCGCGACAATCGGCGTGCCTCTCTATGCCTGCGGTGGCGGAACGATTCCGCTGATACGGGAATGGCTGGATATGGGGATGAGCATGGGAAGTGCGGCTGCGTTTATGATTACCGGGCCCGCTACCAAAATAACAAATCTCGGCGCATTGAAGATTGTGCTGGGATTTCGGAGGTTTATTCTCTATATCGCCTATGTCATGGCATTTTCACTCATGGCAGGGCTAATCGTGAATCTTGTGATGTGAGAAAAGGCATAAAAGCAAAGGAGGTCAAAATGAATAAAAAACGAATCATAGCTTTGGGAGCGGCAGCGCTGCTCGTGATTTTAGTTGTTGGCAATCTGGTGGTAACAAAAAGACTGTCAAGTGAAACGGAAAAGGTAAACGCAGAGGAGAGGTTTTCGCTGGATTCAGTGCAAGGCGACTTGGAGCATATGGATGAAAATGGCTCCGCCGTTTATTTCACTTCCGACATTTCACCGGATGGACTGGTGGAAATTTACCGGGCGCTTGGATGGACTCCCACTGGTAAAGTAGCCGTCAAGCTCTCTACCGGAGAACCGCCTGCCAGCAATTATCTCCGGCCGGAACTTATTAAGGAGCTGGTGCAGTCTTTGTCCGGCACTATTGTGGAGTGTAATACGGCGTACGGCGGATCGCGCACAGAGACTGCCATGCACAGGCAGGTGGCGGAAGACCACGGCTTTACGGACATAGCTGATGTAGACATTCTGGATGCAGACGGTTCTATGCAGATTCCAGTTACGGGTGGAAGCCAGTTGGAGACAAACTATGTGGGCTCGCATTTTGAAAACTACGACTCCTATCTGGTGCTTTCACATTTCAAAGGTCATGCCATGGCGGGCTTCGGTGGAGCAATTAAGAACATTTCCATAGGTCTTGGCTCAAAAGAGGGAAAATGCCTTATCCACACCGGCGGAAAGAGCCATACAAGCCCATGGGGCGGCGATCAGACCGCCTTTGCAGAGTCTATGGCGGAAGCAGGCAAGGCTGTTTCCGATTATCTGGGAAATGGAGACAGAATTACTTATATCAGTGTACTTAACAACATATCGATTGACTGTGACTGTGATGGAAATCCGGCGGAGCCGGACATTCATGACATCGGAATTCTTGCTTCCAATGATCCGGTTGCTATCGATCAGGCGGCCATTGACTTGTGTTTTGCAGCTGAGGGCAGCGAAAGCCTGAAACAGCGGGTAGAACGCCAGAATGGACTGCACACGCTGGAACATGGCGAGGAAATCGGTCTGGGAAGCAGAGCCTACGAACTAATTAATATTCAGGAGGAAACGCCGTCTGATACGAATACTCCTGCGGTTACAGGTGAGCCGTCTGACACGAATGTTCCTGTGGTTACAGATAAGCCGTCTGACACAAATGCTCCTGCGGTTACAAGCGAGCCGCCCGATGCGAATACTCCTGCAATTACGGAAACGCCGTCCGAAACTTCTTCCGAAGGTGAAAGTGTCACGGAAGAACAGACTGCAAAATCAGTCATGAAGAAGGCAAAGCTAAAAAAACTGAAGGCAGCAGGTACAAAAAAGAGGATAAGCATTTCCTGGAAAAAGGTCGATCAGGCAACCGGTTATCAGGTTCAGATATCCAAGACCGGAAATTTTAAGAAAAAAGGAATCTTTTTTGATAAGAA
This sequence comes from uncultured Lachnospiraceae bacterium, assembly GCA_947588675.1. GTDB lineage: Bacteria > Bacillota > Clostridia > Lachnospirales > Lachnospiraceae > V9D3004. The sequence continues at coordinate 43,432 of CANPYY010000013.1, forward strand.
AGTAAAAAAGACATCCGCAAAAGCGTTTAACAGGCAGATAAAAAAGAAGAAAACTTATTATATCAGAGTGCGCGTCTATATTTCTTATAAGAATGAAAAGGGAGAGAATTTCCGGGCATACGGAAGTTGGGCGAAAAAGAGAGTAAAGACAAAATAGATATTGCTAAATAAATTTATTAAAATTAATGAAAAGTAATCCTGCCGCAGCAGTCTGCATCCGCCTGGGTGAAAAGGTGGGAAATGCTTTTCAAGGATGGTGCGCAACGGAAATAGAGATATATTTTCCTAAAAATATATAGATAAAGAAAAAGGCATCTGGTTGATTCCGGGTGCTTTTTTCAGTTATAACTTTCGGTATGAACTGATGAACCAACCGAGACTTCCGCTGTCAGGTGCGATGGGTTAAAATGAACATATAAACAACAGGAGGTATTTATTATGGAATACATTACATTGAATAACACAGTTAAAATGCCAATGGCGGGAATCGGCGTGTTTATGATGTCTCCTGCCGAGGCGGAAAGCTCGGTGGAAAGCGCATTAAAAAGCGGCGTGCGCCTGATTGACACGGCGAACGGCTATATGAATGAGAGCGGAACAGGGCGGGGCATAAAAAAGAGCGGTGTGCCGAGAAAGGAAATTTTTCTTGTGACGAAGCTCTGGCCAACGGTCTATGAAAAAGACACGGCGGTAGATGAAACGCTGCAAAGGCTTAATACGGACTACATCGATTTGCTGTTTTTGCATCAGCCCACGGACAACTGGCGCGAGGGTTACAAAAACATTGAAAAAGCGGTAAAGGCAGGTAAGGTTAAAGCCATCGGTCTTTCTAATTTTCCCGATGAGCTTTTGAAAGAGGCAATTGATACCATGGAATTGAAACCACAGGTGGTTCAAGTGGAAGCGCATCCGTACTATCCGCAGACGGAACTGAAAAAGATTTTGGAAAAGACGGATATGGGACTCATGGCATGGTATCCGCTGGGTCATGGCGATAAGAGTCTGATCAATGAGCCGGTATTTACGGAGCTTGCAAAAAAGTACGGCAAGAGCAACGCACAGATTATCCTGCGCTGGCATATTCAGAGCGGCAATATCGTGATTCCGGGTTCCAAAAATCCAGACCATATCCGCGATAATTTTGATATTTTTGATTTTGCACTTTCCGACGAAGATATGGCTCATATTGCCAAGGTAAACAAAAACAAGCGGTACTATACGGCAAATCCGGAAATGCTTGCTGCCTATGTCACAATGGAACTGAAACCGGATCTGTAAAACTGTCATGTAACCTATAGAAGGGAGAATATCATGGAATACACGATTTTGAACAATGGAATCAAAATGCCTATGGAGGGTTTTGGTGTCTTTCAAATGCGCAATCCTAAAGAGTGTGAACAGGCGGTACTTGATGCCATCAGTGTGGGCTATCGGCTGATTGACACGGCAGCATCCTACGGAAATGAGGAATCCGTTGGCGCAGCCATTCAAAAGAGTGGCGCCTGCCGTGAGGACTTATTTGTTACTACCAAGCTTTGGGTGTCGGATTCCAGTTATGAAGGCGCGAAACGGGCATTTGAAAATTCCCTGAAAAAGCTGGGACTTCAGTATCTCGATCTATATCTTTTGCATCAGCCTATGGGTGATTACTACGGCGCATGGAGTGCACTCGAAGAACTCTATAAGGAGGGACGTATTCGTGCCATAGGTGTTTGCAATTTCTATCCTCATGTGCTGGCGGATTTCTGTGAGACGGTGGAGGTAATTCCGGCGGTCAATCAGATTGAGCTGCATCCTTTTTTTCAGCAGCCGGATGCTTTGGCTTTGATGAAGGAATATGAAGTGCAGCCGGAAGCGTGGGGACCTTTTGCAGAGGGAAAGAATGGGATTTTTACTAACCCGGTTCTGACACAGATTGGCGAAAAGTATGGGAAATCTGCCGCACAGGTTGTTCTGCGGTGGAATGTGCAGCGGGGCGTTGTCGTGATTCCGAAATCCATACACAAGGCTCGTATGGAACAAAATTTTGACATCTGGAATTTTAATCTTACCGATGAGGAAATGAGGGCAATTGCGACGTTTGATATCGGGCACAGCGAGATTGTCAACCATTTTGATCCGAATTTTGTCAGGGCGCTGCATGGACGATATTAAAATTCGAATACTACTCAATAGGAGGTTTTCAACTATGAATACATTTACCTACCGTTATCCAGTAACGGTTTATTTTGGAGAAAAAGCGGCCAGGAAGAATCTGCCGGCAGAGCTTGCAAAAGTGGGAAAAAACGTGATGCTTGCCTACGGCGGCGGTTCGATCAAAAAGAACGGCATTTACGATGAACTGATGGAACTTCTTGCCGATGCCGGAAAGAATGTTACGGAATTTTCCGGTATCATGTCAAATCCCACCTATGCCAAGGTGCAGGAGGGCGCAATGCTTGCCCGTGAAAACAGGATTGACTTTATTCTTGCCGTAGGCGGCGGCAGCGTAATCGACTGCTGCAAGGTCGTGTCTGCGCAGGCAAAGACGGACGAAGATCTGTGGGAACTGGAAACCGTAAAGCACAGTAGTCCCTCTGCGTTTATTCCGATGGGCGCTGTGGTGACTGCGTTTGGCACCGGCGCAGAGATGAATAACGGCGCGGTAATTACCAACGAGGAAAAGAAAGTCAAAGGACCGCTATGGGGAGCGTTTTATGATTTTGCAATTCTTGATCCTGTCTATACGATGACTATGCCGATGAAACAAGTAGTTTCCGGGGCATTTGATGCACTGTCCCACTGTATGGAAACCTATATGGGCTCTCCGCGGGAAACTAATCTCTCCGATGAGATTAACGAAGCCTGTCAGAGAAATATTGTCCGCAACCTACGGGCAACATTAAAGAATCCGCAGGATATCAAGGCGAGAAGTGAACTTGTCTGGGCGGCGGCGATGGGCGAAAACGGTATATTAAAAATCGGAAAGGTCACGGATTTTCAGGCGCATATGTTAGAGCATCAGCTTGGCGCTTATACCGACTGCAGCCACGGACAGGGACTGGCGGTTATTCATCCGGTGTTGTATTGCTATATGCTTCCGGAAGCGGCGCCTCAGTTTGCAAGGCTGGCGGTAAACGTGTGGGGCATTGAGCCTGACGGAAAATCGGAAGAAGAACTTGCAAATGCTTTTCTTGATTCACTGGCGGCATTTATCAGGGAAGTTGGACTGCCGGAAACTTTTTCTGAAATGGGAATTGCAGAGGACACGGATTACAGGGCGGTTGCTGACAGCACAGTGCTGACAGGAGGATGCTGTAAGAAATTTACGAAGGAAGAATTGCTGGCAGTTCTTAATGAGTGCAGATAAGGACATGAAAGCGGTGGCTGATTATGAAAATGAAACAAATTGTGAAAATCATGACGGATTTGCTTATGACAATCCTGCTGCTTTTTCTGATGGCGTACTCGCTCTTGGGAGAGGCGCTTCATGAATGGATTGGCGTTGCCATGTTTGTGCTGTTTATCCTGCATCACATTCTGAACAGGCGGTGGTGCAGGAATCTGTTTCGGGGACATTATACGCCGCTCCGTATCTATCAGACTGCAATGGTACTTTTTGTTTTTCTTTGTATGATTGGCTCCATGGCAAGCGGTGTCCTGTTGTCCCGTTATGTATTTCGTATGGATATACGCAACTTTAGTGCAGTTTTTCGAACTGTCCATATGCTTTGCGCTTATTGGGGATTTCTGTTTCTTTCCCTGCATCTGGGATTGCATTGGAACGGAATGGTGGGCATGGCAAGAAAACTCACAAAAAAATCATCGAAAGCTTATAAATGGACGTTTCGTTTGATGGCCGCTTTGATTGCGGCCTACGGAGCATATGCTTTTATCAAACGTGACTTTGGAAATTATATGCTCCTGCGGTATCATTTTGTGTTCTTTGATTTTGAGGAACCGCTGGTGCTGTTTTGGCTTGATTATGTTGCTATTATGGGATTGTTCGTGTATGTCGGGCATTATATTTCAGTATTGTTTACAGGAAAATATGGAAAAAGGAAAAACCAATAGCTTTTTTACAAGAGCGATATTGGTTTTTTTGGATTGTATTAAATATTTTTCATGAAAAAAAGTTGCATAAAAAATATTTTGTGATATAATAATAATAAAGAAGAAGAAAAGTAACTTGGAGGGATGCACCATGATTATAGAGGTAAGAGCAAAAAACTGCTATGCATTTGAGGATGACATTACATTTTCAATGAAAGCAGATATGCGAAATAAGAAATTTGGAGCTAATGTTCATAAAGAGAACAATTTTAATGTGCTTAAAACGGTAGGAATATATGGTCCAAACAATTCAGGAAAAACCTGTTTGATTAAGTGCATTAGGGCAATAAAAAATGTGCTTTTAAATAAGAAAAATGGTTTAATACCCAATATATTTACTGAGAGTGATGTATGTGAGTTAGGCATAACATTCATGTCATTTGGAAGAAAGTTTTCTTATAACTTTAAGTATGACGTAGAAAAAGAAGAATATATTTATGAATCATTTTCTGAGATATTTAAAGATCAGTATAACAATGAAAAAGAAGTTTGCTGGTTGAAAAAGGATACCATTAGGGAAATATATGAATGTATTGATGAAGTTGTGCAGACTATGATTTCGGTTGTATCGAAAAATAATTTGCTATGTTATGTAGTAGATACAAGTAAATTTGAACATATCGACGAGATGAAGCAGATTCTTGTCGGATTTGCTGAGAAAATTGATGTTATCAATATGAACAACATACCTATGCAGCATACGATTGAACTTATGAAGAATAAGAATCAGTTACAGCAAAAGGTTGTTGAGTTCATAAAAAATGCAGATTTGTATATGGATAACTTTGAATATGTGGACATGGATAAAATACCACTGAAAATGAATGGAGATGATGAAAAGCCGGACGAGAAAGTGCTTGATATTCCAGAAAATATTATGGATCAGATTAGACTGGTTTCCACTTATAAAGGAGTTCATGTACCAAGCATGTTATTTGATTCCACAGGAACAAAGAAGATTGCAGCTATTGCCAGTTATGTCATAGAAGCACTTGAACAGGGCAGAATTCTTGTGGTAGATGAATTGGATAGTAGTATTCACTTTAAGCTTACCAGAGCAATTGTTGCGATGTTTAATAATGAATTGAATACAAATGCACAGATGATATATACAGTTCACGATATAAATCTTATGGATTGCAAAAGGATGTTCCGTAAGGAGCAGATTTGGTTTGTTCACAAAGATGAAGAAGGCGTATATGTATATTCACTTGCTGATTTTACTGCACAGCAGGGAGTGAGAGATACGACGGATGTTATGGAAAAATATAGGAAGGGTGCTCTTGGAGCATTACCTGATCCAGAACTAATTAATTCCTTGCTTAGTATTAAAGGTGATGTAGAGGAGGATGATGCCGATGCCAAATAAGTTCCCTAAGTTCTTTGATAAGCATAAAATCTGCATTATCTGCGAAGGCAATGAGGAATATGAGTATTTTAAGCGTTTGAAAGATTTGAAAGTGTGGAACGAGCAATATGACATTTCATTAGTTAATGCCGGCGGTAATGGAAATATCCCGGCAAGGTATCAGGACCGATATCAAAATGGGGCAGCCGAACTGGTGCTTGTGTTCTGTGATACGGAAAAAAAGCCTCATGAGCAGTATGAGGACATTAAACGTAAGATTAATGAGTTTCATGATGTGGATAATGCTGCAGATGAAGTGAATAGTATAAGTAGTATAAAAGGTTATATTATGAACAAAGTAAATATGATAAAACAAAATTTAGAGTTCATGGGTAGAACATGGATGAATTGCAGGCATTTTCATAAAAGTTGTATTTCCCCTAGGTATTTGTTATAATAATAAAAAAATAGGGAGTTTTAAGCATGACAGAAATATTACGATACGTGAGCTGCAATTTGGTATTTATGGTGCTGCTGCTTGTAGCGTCTGTTTTTGTTGTGTTTTTTTTAGCTTTATATATAAATGAACGGCGGAAAGCAGGGAAATATCAACGTGAATTAAAAAAAACCACGGGATTCGTAAGCGCGTTTGGCGACAATCACAGATGTATCCATGCTCTGTTACGGTCAGGAGAGCAAAGAATCATATATTTGAGTCCGAATTTCAATACCATGCTGGGCATTGAACCGGAAAGGGTGCTTGCTGATGTGGAGGTGCTTCGGGAAGCCGTGAGCAAGCAGGCAGCCAGAGAGATTATTAAGAGTTTGGAAAAGTGGGACAGAATAAGTCCGTTAGATATTGAAACCGATTATATGGGCGCCGGAGGAGAAAGCCGGCATGGCAGGCTTGTTATTGAACGTACAGACAGTGATGGTCTTTATCTGGTAACCTTTATGGATATTACAGAGGAGTATGAACTCAGGCAGAAACTTAGAAACGAGCTTGACGAGGCTCACAGGGAAAGTCAGGCAAAATCGGATTTCCTGTCCAAAATGTCTCATGAAATCCGTACGCCTATGAACGGAATATTAGGTATGCTGAATCTGGCAAAGGTACATATTTCCAGTCCGCAGACGGCGAAAGATTATCTGGATAAAGCAGAGAGCCTGTCCCAGTTTTTGCTTACGTTAATTAATGATATTTTGGATATGTCGCGAATAGAAAGCGGTAAGATGGAACTTGAATCCGTTGCATTTGATTTGTTTGAAATGGCCGATAAATTAAATTCCATGTTTAAGAGTACGATGGAAAGGAAAGGTCTGCGCTGGGAAATTCAGATGCAGGATTTTGACATACGTTATGTTGTGGGAGATGAACTGAGGCTGACTCAGGTTATTATCAATTTTATTTCTAATGCGCAGAAATTTACACCGGCCGGAGGGACAGTGAGCGTTACTTTCAGGCAGATGGGACGTCTTGAAGGCAAACTTCATCTTATGGTTCGTGTGCGGGATACCGGAAAAGGTATCAAGTCAGATTTCATCAGCCGTATTTTCAGACCATTTGAGCAGGAGGACGCATCCACTGCGCATCACTACGGCGGCAGCGGTCTTGGACTTGCCATTGCAGATAATATTATCCGTCTTATGAATGGGGAGATTATCGTAGACAGTGAAGAAGGAAAGGGAACGGAATTTGTAGTTTATGTAACCCTTCCCGTGGCAGATACGGATCAGACTCTGCCGGAGAATATCGACACGAAAGTTGAAATAATTAAAGCGGAAGCTTTAAGGCAGGCAGTTGACGAGGCGACTCTTAACGGACTTCACATTTTGCTTGCTGAGGATAATGATATTAATGCGGAGATTGCCATCGAACTGTTAGAGATGGAAGGTGCGGTGATTGAGCGTGCCTGTGACGGACAGGAAGCGGTAAATATGTTTTTGGCAAGCGCTGAGGGAGAGTACGATGCGATTCTGATGGATATACAGATGCCTAATATGAACGGCTGGGAAGCTACGAAAGTTATTCGCATGTCCGGCAGAAAAGATGCTGATTTGCTAATATTGGCCATGTCGGCTAACGCATTTGTAGAGGATAAAAGATACTCTATTGAAGTGGGAATGAATGGACATATTTCAAAACCGGTAGATTTTGATGAAGTACGCAGGATTATCGGTGAGCAGTTATATCTCAGAAGAAATGGAAAAGATGCTTAGGGTAAGTGTATACATAAAACAGGTGAGAAGCTATGATAAAATTTTGGCATTGGCTGCGCAGGCAGAGAAAAGAAACGATTGCGACAGTAGTCACGCTCCTTATAGTATTTAGTGTAGGAGTTGTGATTTTGCTTAATGCATCCAGATTGCAGGGTATGTTTGACCCGGAGAAGTTTGACAGATTTGGTAATAGTAACCGGGGGGAAAGCTATGATTCCGTGGCAGGAAACGGACTTGAATCTGATTTGGCGGACCGCGACGGAAACGGAAACAGCAGAGATGACAATAGAGGACAGAAGGCGGTAAAAACAGAAGGAATAAAGCCGCAGAAGCTTGTAAAGAGCGAGAATAATGAAGGCATAGGCAGGACAACCGAAACGAATACAATTTCTGAAACAGCCGATAATGTAAGGAAAAATCCGGATGCTTATGAGGTTACAGATAATATAGACAGCGACGGAAGTACAGAACCGGAAGCTGTAGTAAATAATAACGGAACCGGAGGAAATTCAGGAGAAAGTTATGAAGACCGGGGCGAAACGGGTATAGGCGGAAATGATTCCCAGTCAGGCCGCATACCGGATTCTGATACTAAAACTGAGCCCGGTAATGAACCGGGGCCCGGTTATAAACCCGGCTCAAGCGAAGAACCTCAATCAAGTCATGCACCTAAGTCAAGTGAGAAACCCAAAACAAGTACGGCTCCTAAGCCGAGCGCAAAACCTGACCCCAGTGAAGAACCAAAACCCAGTCCGTCGCTTTCGGAAGATGAACAGACCCAGCTTAAACCGCGCGACCCGATTTATACGGAAGATGGGGAACTTTTATTTCTGTCGGCGGAAGTGCCCGAAGATTGGATGTTCTGTGTCGGCGACATTTATAATTCGCAGGGAGTAACCGTAAGTGCGGTGTTTCAAAAGAATGGAGAACAGGTAGTAAAAATAATTCCTTACGGAGGAGCGAATGGGTATAATGTCATGTTTTCCACAAGCGTACCGGGAAAGCATATGGCTATATTTATATATCATGGAATGACTGTTACTGCAGAATATCAGGTCTTGTCCAGCCATGCATCAATCCGTTATTATGCGGAAGCAGAAGGAAAGATTTATGCTTCTGCAGATTTTCCGGGTATTGTGAATAATCTTGTTGCCATAGAAGATGAAAACCAGCGGACGGAACTGGAGGAAATGGGAAAAGTAGTTTATCCGTCTGCAGGTTCTGTTATTAATCTGACGAAGTATCATAGTTTAATGATTGCATATCTTGGAGATGAAAGGATTCGACAGGAGTTTGAGGAGTCTTCCGATATTAATTTTAAGAGTGTGGTATTTTTGAAAACGGATAGCGAAGGGTATCTGACGAATATGCTCTGCGGCTTCAGATACTGCTTATCTTCTGTCTTGCAGCAGGATGGCGGACCGTACGTCTATTATCCGGCGTCAGCGGATTGGGGACAGATTTCGCGTACCCTTGTAAATGTTGTAAATGACGTGCCGGAAGGATATAAAATACGCAGAAAGGTATCCGGAAATACAGAAAATCTGCCGGGATATACCGGAGAACAGGTTTTGGAAAAATATACAGGGGCGGATTCTGTAATAAAGGCGCCTATGGGCGTAACCAAAATCGATTTTAAAGAAGTTACAAATGGAGAACAGGTCACGGAACTTTGTATTCCTGAAAGCGTCTGCGAAATCAATACAAAAAGCGTGGCGGAATGTATGCCGAATTTAAATACATATTCTTATGAAAAAGAAAGTGCAGGACATAATGGACTGAAAGTTGTAAACGGCGCACTTTACAGCGCTGACGGTAAGACGCTGCTTTCCGTACCGCCGGGAATGACTGTTATGCCGGAATGGTCGCCTGAAGTGACGTCAATAGCATCCGGGGCTTTTCTTGGAAGCCGGATTAAAGAACTTACGGTTCCGGAAACAGTGATTGATTTTGAGCCGGACTGTTTTGCGCAATTTTCCGCGGAGAAAATCCATATAACCGGTATGGTAGCGCCAAAGACGGGTAAAGTAGCCGATACGGGATACGAGGGAGTTATATTGCTGCCGGATTCACAGTATGATGCGCTTTTGAAAGATTGGATGTTTGCTTTTGCGGACGAAAATATTACGTTTGGTACGGAAAATGGCGGATATGGGATATATAGATATGATGGAGAAAAAAATGTTATTGTATATAAGGATGATGCCGGGAAACTGGCAGGAATACCATCAGATACTAACGGATTTTTTAAAGTGCCGGAAGGGATTACGGCTATTGGAGCCGGAGCGTTTGCATCGTGCAGAAACTTACATGATGTAGAACTGCCGGAGAGTGTTAAAAGTCTGTCAGCTTCAAGCCTGCTTCTGCCGTCGGCAATGGAGAGCATAACTATTCAGGACAGTACGGTTGCGGATATTGCTCCCCGGTTATTTGGAAATCCGGACGACGGAGGGACTGTGCCGGACATTGCTGTATATGTGCCGGAAAAACTGTATGAAAGTTATCTGGAAAAATGGGGAAAAATACTTGACCCCGTATATGGAACGAAAACTGCAGAAAAACTGCTTAAAAGCGGAAATGGCGGATTCTTCTATGAGAATGGAGCAAGATATCAGACTATTTTGGGAACCACAGATACATATCGCCTTGTGAAATTATATGATTCGGACCGTGTTTCATTTAAGGTAAAAGAGAAAACTGCGGAAATTGCAGAGTACGCTTTTGAAGGTTCGGAATCGTTGGAGATTGTATATTTGCCGGATTCGGTGACAGAGATAGGAAAAAATGTATTTACGGGCTGCACATCACTTCATACTGTAACCGCTGAATCAAAAAGTACGGGACTTGGAGTGAGGAATCTGGCTGCAGAGTCAGGCGCGGTGAATGTACGGACTTATGAAGCAGGGGAGAGTTATAAGAAGTTTGCATATGGGGAAAACGGTGAAATATACGGTCAGGATTATAACGGAACCTATACGCTTTTGGATGTCCCTACCGATTATGCGGGAGTTTATACGCTGCGGGAAAATACGGTGTCCTTAAATAGCGAGGCATTTTTAAACTGCAGTCAGCTTACGGGACTTGACGGCAGGGATACAGCGTTGACATATATAGGAGATTCATGTTTTGAGAATTGTTTGGGATTAAAGGCTATAGATTTATCGGGCTTTACCGAATTGAAGGAGATAGGGGATTATCTGTTTAGTTCCTGCAGCAATCTGGAAAAACTGATTCTGCCGGATGCCGTTACGGATACAGGTGTTGGAATGTGTTACGGCTGTACGAGACTTGCGAGATTTCACGCTGAAAAACTTCAGGTGATTGGAAATGAAGCTTTTGCATACTGCAGCCGTGTAGGAAATATGGATATTGACGGCGTTAAAAAACTGGGGGCGCGGGCTTTTACGGGCTGTTCCTCCACTACCGGAATGGTGCTTCCAAAGACTCTTAAAGAGATGGGAGAGGAATGTTTCTGTGACTGTACGTCACTGCAGAAAGTACAGATGAACGGGGAATTAACGGTCATTAGCCGATATGTATTTGCAGGGTGCCGGAAGCTTACGGAAGTGACCATGTCTGACAGGCAGAAAGAAGTTTTGCGTGTAATAGGAGTACAGGCATTTGCAAATTGTGATTCTCTTGAGAGTGCGGATTTCAGCGAATGTACTGCCCTGAAGCAGATAGGTACGGAAACGTTTTCCGGCTGCGATTATCTGACCAGAGTGACGTTTCCTGAAACACTGGAATCTTTGCCTGACCGATGTTTTGCGGATTGCGGATATCTTTCAATACTGGAACTGTTGTCGGGTGAAGCGCCAAAGCTGGGAGAAAAGATATTTGGCGACATAATTTCTCCTTATCTGCATCTGTGGGTACAGGAAACGAAGATTGGAGAATACCGCCGGGCATATGAAGATGTGCTGGATATTGGGTATGGCGATGGAACGACAGAGAAAATACTGGGTGTAATAGATCCGCAGAAAGAGATTATTCGTGGGGTTACTTATCAGATGACGGAAGAAGGACGTGTACTTCTTGAGGCTGATTCTGCAGTTAAAGGAGAGCTTGTCGTATTTCAGGATACGGTACGCATTGCTGATGATGCGTTTCGTGATTGCATACAGCTTACGGAGATTGAACTTCCGGATGGCAGCAGTATCAGTCTGGGAGACCGTTGCTTTGAAGGCTGCAGTGCGCTGGAAAAGGTGCGTTTATACGGAAATATTCCGGAATGGGGCAAAGATACGTTCCGGGGTTGTACATCTGTTTCCAGAGTTGAATTAGGAAATAATGTGTCTGACCGTATAACCCGGATAGGCGACAGGGCGTTTAAGGACTGCACCGGACTTAAAGGAACTACCGCAGTTTCTGCAGTTTCTTTCGCGGCGCAGATTACAGACATGGGAACCGAATGTTTTTCAGGATGTTCCGAAATGTCTGTAGTGACTGTAAGCCAGACGTTTGTGGAGTGCCTGGAGAATATAGGGGAAAGGGCTTTTGCGGGCTGTCTGAGTCTTAGCGTTTTCTTAAATTCAGATTATAAAGGACTTAAAACCATAGGAGCATATGCGTTTACTGAATGTGACTCGTTGAAAATGCCGACTGTTCCGGAAGGAGTAGTTTCTATTGGCGAAGGATGTTTTGCGGAATGTGATAATCTGCAGTACGTGAGCTTTTACTGTGGCTTGGAAGAATATCCCAGATATTGTTTTAAAAATTGTCCGAAGCTGATAAGAACAGGCGGTACTCAGACTGCGTATGAATCGCTTAAAAGAATTGGCGAGGGAGCGTATGAGGGCTGCAGCCTGCTGCAGATGCCTTTAAATCCTGTAAAGACCACATGGCATCTGGGACAATATAAAAATCTGGAAGAAATAGGCCGGAATGCTTTCAGGAACTGTGACACAATAATGCTGGCAAGAGTGCCTGAAACAGTGAAGAAAATTGGCGAGGGGGCATTTGCCGGTTGTATAAATATGCAAATCATGGAGTTTTTATCACCTGTTCCGCCGGAGATTGGAACAGGCGCGTTCGATGAAACGGACAGCCTGACAACTATTCAGGCGCCGGATGGAGATGAAGTATATACCGCTTATATGGAGAAACTGGCTTTAGTGCTGGGAGAGGAGCGGGTGAAAGAAATATTAGTTTCGGCAGGAGCTTTCACAACTGCGGAAATGTACATGGAAAAAGAACAGGAAACTGAGCAGGCGGAGGTAGATAAATGATTATTGAACAGTCAGAACAGATTATGAAAGAAGTAGGAAAGGTCTTTATTGGCAAGGATGAGATTATAGAGAAGGTCTTAATGACTATCTATGCCGGAGGCCATGTGCTTTTGGAAGATGCGCCGGGCGTGGGAAAGACTACACTGGCGCTTGGATTTTCAAGAGCTTTGGGTCTAAGCTACAGGAGAGTACAATTTACTCCCGATACTATGCCGTCTGATATTACAGGGTTTAGTATATACAATAAGAATACGGGAGAGTTTGAATATAAGCCGGGTGCGGCAGATTGTCATCTGCTTCTGGGAGATGAGATTAACAGGACTTCACCCAAGACGCAGGCAGCTCTTTTGGAAGTTATGGAGGAAGGCAGTGTTACGGTGGATGGTGTGACGCATGTTTTGAAAAAGCCCTTTATTTGCATTGCCACGCAGAACCGCTATGATTCGGCGGGAACCCAGGCGCTCCCGGATTCGCAGTTGGATAGGTTTATGGTGTGCCTGAGTATCGGTTATCCCAGTATTGAAAGCCAGGTAACTATTATGAAGACACGGCGTGGAATAAGCGATATCGAAAATGTACAGGCAAGGATGAGCAGGGATGATGTTAAAGAGATTCAGGATTATCTGTATTCAGTGAAAGTTATGGATTCAATATTATATTATATTGCGGAATTGTGCGAGGCTACCAGAAAAGACCGCATGGTAGAGCTGGGAGTAAGTCCGCGAGGCGTGCAGGCTCTTTCGCAGATGGCGCGGGCGCGGGCTGTGTTAAAAGAGAGGGATTATGTGATACCTGAAGATGTGCAGGCAGTTTTTCTGGATGTATGCGCGCATCGTCTGGCCATGAAGTCGCAGGCGAAGATTGAAGGCGTTACATCGAAGGATGTGCTTTTGGATATCTTAAAAAAGATAAAGGCTCCATCTCTTAAAAGAAAGTAGGTTGAAGCGGACAATGAGGAAACAACGGATACTTTATTTGTTTGTATTGGCGGCTGTCGCCCTGTCCTATATTCTGGCGGACAGGAGAGAACCGTTAGTATTGTTGTGCCTTTTAATATTGTTTCCCTTTGCCTGCGCCCTGCTTCAGATTCTGGCAATGTCCGGACTTAAATTATCTTTTTTCGTAGAGGGAAACTGTATAGCAGGACAGAATGAAAAGGTAAAGTTATCGGTTTCGCGCAGAAACCGTCTGCCCTTTGGGAGGCTTTGGGTACAGTTTATTTTTAGCAACAGGTTGTTTGGAGATACGTTTAAAAAAGAATTATCTCTTGTTGTAGAAGAAAAAAAAGGAAAAGAGTATACTTTTACATATAATTTCGGCGACTGCGGAGAAATTCAGGTTTTTGTGCGGGAAGCAAAATGTTACGATTTGCTGGGGCTTTTCTGTTGGAAACGGCCGGTTGAATGGAAAGAAACGTTTGTTGTTTATCCGTCGGAATTAAAGATTGGAACAGAGGTGTCAAAAAGACCTGCCACCAAGAGTTTTGGCGAGCTTTACGACCCGGGTCGTAAGGGTCAGGACGTGAGCGAAGTGTCAGGTCTGAGGGATTATGTGAACGGCGACCCGCTGAACAGTATTCACTGGAAATTATCGGGTAAGCTTTCGCGCCTGATTGTGCGGGAGTTTGGATATCCCTCTAATTATAATACTTTGGTTTTGTTTGAAACAATGAAAAACAGTGAGGGTACAAAGATAGCCCACTCCTGTATTAATGCGGTAATCGGGCTTACGGTTTCGCTGAGTTACAGTCTGCTGCAAAAGGGATTGGAACATGATGTCGGACAGTTCCGTTATGGGGAGATAAATACTATTCCCGTAAATTCCGTTGCGGCCCATGAAAATATGGTATTTAATATACTGCACATTCCGTTGCCCGACGAAGGAAACAGCCGGGGTACGGTGCATGAGTTTGCGCGGAGAAATACCCGTAATGAATATACTAAGGTGGTGTATATTACGCCTGTCTATAATGAACAGGCTGTCCGGGAACTTTCAGAAAATGTAGACCTTACGGTGATTCATGTGGTAGAGAAAAGGAATCCTTCTTACGCGACTTCCCTAGGATATCTGCTGATTCCTGTCAGTGCGGAGGATTACCGGGATACGGTACACAATATAGTTATCTGAGAAAGGCGTAGAATTTAAATGAAAGAATCTTATGATGAAACTTATTTATCGGCATTCGGTGCGGAACATGCCAAAGGCAGGCTTAAATGGCTGCCGGGAGCAGTTCTGGCATTTCTTATGCTGTGTGGGATTCTTTTTGCCTTTCGGGA